>CAXXET010000001.1:0-132552 GCA_963666115.2 Dehalococcoidia bacterium
GGAAGGGAGGATGCCTACCGTGAGGCCGCCGGCGTTGTACGCGCCCTTGCATACGGCCTCCATGACGCCGGTGAGACCGCCGCAGACGACGGCCATGCCGCGCTCGGCGAGCAGCCTGCCGACTTCCTCGGCGGCTTGGAGGGCGGCGGGGGGCGGGGCGGCGCCGCCGATGACGGCGATCAGTTTGGCTCTGTCCATGTTGGGCGGGGTTCTCCTTTGATAACGCTATCACGTTTGGGGGGCGGGGCGGACGATTAGGGCTGCGTGGGCGGGGGTGGCGGGTTTGGGGGGCCTGGGGCATGACCATGAGGGCGGCGTGGGTGATTTGGCCGTCGGGGTTGTTGAATTGGAGGGCGCCGCGGTTGTTTTGGTCGAGGGGCATTGGGGTGATTTCGGGTTCGCCGTCTGCTGAGAGTGTGATTAGGCGGACGGCGTAGTTTTGTTGGGCAAGGTTGTTGGTGAAATGGAAGCCGTCGGGCGTCCAGCCGCCATCGGGTTCGGGGTGGGTGGTGAGGGCGGCAAGGGGGGCGGGGATGGGGTGGTCGACGGCGGTCCAGCCGTAGTCGGCGGCGGGGAGCCATGCGCCGGCAAGGGATACGCCGTCGAGGCTGATGGATTGATCGGTCAGGTAGAGGAGGCGGAACAGGATTTTTTGGCCGATGAATTGCGAGAGGTCGAGCTCTTCGAGAATCCAGCGGGGCTGCGCGCCTTCGCCGCTTGTTCCGGTGAAACCCGCGTCGAACATCGCGCTGCCTACTGCGATCTCCAACGTGTCCTGCATTGCGGGAGAGCGGAGGACCTGCCACGTTTTGGCCGTCGTCGGTTGAGGCGGCGGCGTAGAGGTAGTCCCAGTTTTCCTCGGTGTCGTGGCGAAGTAGGAGGGTGAGGGCGGCGTCGTCTTCGCGCGTGGCGGAGCGGAGGTCAAACTCTCGTGTGAGGCTGTAGGCGGCGGAGTCTTCGCTGCCGGCGTGCCAGAAGGAGCCTGCGGTTTCGTCGAGGCCACCCAATAAGAGGGTCGTCGTATCGCCCTTGAAGTCGATGGCGTAGGCGCCGGGTTCGAGGGGGAGAGCGATGTATTCGGCGGCGAATTGGGTGAAGGGCTTTGCGAGTTTGCCGTTTTCGTCCAGACGCGACACGGGGGACGGGCGGACATCGACATCCCCGGGGAACTCGATACCGAAACGGTCATCGAGATAGTTGGCGACACCCCAATCGGCCAGGAGTTCATAGACGTCCACGTCCGCGTTCATGTTTCGGAGCCAGGCGTCGACGCCGCGGAGGCCGTTGGCAGGCTCAGCGACGAGTCGTCCCAGCGCGCCGCGCGAACCGAGGTAGTTTGTCGCTGATATAGCGCATGAGGAGGCCGGCGGCGGCGTAGTTGCATCCGGCGGCGCCGGGGGTGGGGGGCCATGCGGTGATCTGCGTTGGGGGGCAGGCGGTCAGGTAGGCGGCGGCGCGGGAGGATGAGCCGGCGATTTCCCCGGCGAGCACGGAGAGGCCCTCGTTGAGCCAGGTGGATTCATCGGGGTCTGAAAGGTTGTGGATCGCGTGCTGGAGTTCATGGGCGATGAGGGCTTCGTACCCCGGGTTGTGGGGGCTGCCGGCCTGGCCGCGCGCGGCGTTGAGGTAGAGGGTGTAGCGGCCGGTGGCATAGGGGTTGATGTCCGTCGGGTAGAGGTCTGACGCATCGAAGTAGCCGCCGAAGCCGGGATGTTTGCGTGGACGATGGCGAGCCTGATGTTTTGCGCGGCGGCGGGGTCGGCGGCGAAGTTGTCGATGACGGACGGGCGGACGATGTTTTCAATGCGGCGGGTTACGTCTCCGGCGAAAGCGGCGCAGGTGAGGCCGAGGTTTTCGTCGAGGTAGAAGTCGATGGTTTGTGTTGAGCGGCAGAGGACGGTGTCGCGTTTGACGCGGGTTCTTTCGTCGAGGTTGTAGACGAAGAATGTGCGCGGGGCGCCGATGGCGTCATGGTAGGGGGCGGGGGGCGTCAGGTCGGCGTTGGGGAGGAATTGGCGGGCCAGGGAGTAGATGTCGAGGGGGGGTGGCTCGGGGAGGGTATCGAAGGTGAGGGTTTGGCCGGTGTGGGTGGGGAGGAGGCGGATGAGGTTGGGGTTATTCGCGGTGGGAGGAGGGGGGGTGGGGGAGGAGGAAGGGGGGGCTGGGTTCCCGCTTTCGCGGGAAAAAGGAGAGTCAGAGGGGATGGTTGTTGGGGGTGGTGTGGGGGTGGCGCTGGGGGCTGGGGGTGTTCGGCGGGGGTGGGGGTGTTTTGTTGGGGTTGGCAGGCGGCGGCGATCGTGAGGGTTAAGAGGAGGAGGGCGATGAATAGGGTGGCAGGGGGCGTCTTGTTTTGATTAGGGCTCACAGTTGGGAATTATAGCGGGGTTGGGGGGGTGGGTGGGCTAAATGCGCGGTGGTGTGACGATCTCGCAGCGGAGGCCTGGAACATTGCTCAAGCGCTCGTCTCCAGTGACGAGACGACAGTCATTTCGTTCCGCAATGGCCACGTACCAGGCGTCATATGGCGTGGCGTTGTGGCGCAGTTCCCAGACACGCCGGACGTATGGTTCGAAACCGCGCAGATCAATATCAAGGCCGAGGATGTCTCGAAGCGCCGATTCGGCATCGTCCGCAGAAATAGCCCGCTGAAACTCCATTCTTCGCAGCGCATTCCCCACCTCTGCGCGCACCAACGCAGGGCCGATCAACCCGCCCTCATGGATCAGCCGACTCGCCCAGTCCCCCTGCACACCGTGATCAGTGTGCATCAGCACCAGCGCGGATGCGTCGATGACCTGCGTCACCGGCGGTCTTGGTGGATCGCTTCGACGATGGTCTCAGCCGATACGTACGTCGGGTTCTTTTCCAGACGCGCCCGCGCCTTTTCCACGGCTTCGTGAGCGGGAACCCAGCCCGTGTGCCAGCCGCCGTCGGCAATCGAATTCAGCTGGAGCAGGACGTATTCCTCCAGCGATTCGTTGCGCTTTGCCGCGTGCTCCAGGAGCTTTTCCCGCGTTTCGTCCGGAACGTCAGGGATCGTGATGGTGTGTTTTTTGCTCTTCTTGACCATGGGGGTATTTTAGCAGTGTTGTGCGGGGGCGCCCAACCCTTCGACGAAGCTCAGGGTGAACGGGGGTGGGGGAAGAAGGGGGGCAGGGTTGGAAGCGGTGTTCGGCGGGCTAGCTTCCTCCTACTGAGCGGAGTTCGGCTTCGATTCTCAGGACGGCGAGTTGGGCTTCTTTGAGGCTTTCCTGGACTCCCTGGATCTTGCCGATGTCTGTTTCGCCGACAGCCTGGTCGAATTCCTCGACGGTGTTCTTGAAATTGGTCAGGGCGTCATTTAGTTCCCGCATCCGGCTCCCGATCGTATCGCTCCTTTGGATGCTAAATCCCCTGAACATGAGGTTCAGGTCATCCCTAACCTTGTCTGCGCGACCTGAAAAGTCGCGAACCGACTCGCGCAGTTCGGCCATCTCCCGCATACTGAGGTTCTCGTCCGCCTTCCCGACCGTGTCAACAGCTTCTGTGACGAAATCCTTGACGCCTAATTTCTCGAATTCGGCGGCAAAAACGCTGCTTGATCGGGGCCGCAGCGTCCGCCGGGAGATCTGCTGGCTGCCGGAAACGCAGCAGTTCTTGGCCGTCGATTTCCGCCGATACTGAGAGTTCAAACGAAAGAAGGCGTGCCTCCGGCATATCGAAGTTAGCTTCGGCTGTTTCGCCCGGCCGTAAATCGTTGATACCTTGCTCACCAACGCCCGCGCCAATGACACTTACGTTCCTGAAGACCACGCTGGGCCAGTCGGGACTTTCGGGTGCGATGTTGGTCACCTTGACGGATATATGAGCATTCCTTACACGATTATCTTCCGCAATGGTGACATCGCGCTCCACTTGCAGATAGGATTGCAGTCGCCTCCAACTCTCCACCGGCTCGGTCGGCGGCTGCATGACGATCTCCGGTTCGTTCTCAGGGTCTGTTGCTTCTTCGATGGGTTCCCGGGTGATTTCTGTCATTGAATCTGCCATCGCGTCCTTGGTCATCCTTTCGATCTCAAGCGCCTCCTGCCGATTCAACGCCGCCAGGATGTCCTGCATGATGTCGGCGGCTTGCCTGTACCGGCCCGGGGAAATCTGCTGCACGTGAGCCCAATCGTTGCGAACCGTGGTCAGCTGTCCGAACTGCCTGAATGCCCTGAGTGAGTTCGGGAATGATCGGGCGAATACGGCCTCGTGGTTCTTTCTGACGATATAACCGAAGTGGCGATTCTCCAAGAGAAGGTGGCGTTCACCTGCTTCGTTCTTCTCCCCTTCGGCGGCGATTTGTTCTCGCGGCTGTCCCCAGAATGACGGTAAGATGCCCTGCTCCCACCATTGCTCTCCATAGTGGGATTCCAGCAGGTCACGGATGGCGGTTCGCACGCCGTACAAGTAGATTCTGTGGGATTTCCCGAAAAGATCGAAGGCGTCTAGTTCCATCGGCGTACTCCGTCTTGCGGCTTATGTTTGTGTCTGAGTTTGTCAGTATAGCGGTATCCCGATTGTACGGCGATTATTTGGCGGAGAGACGCTGGGGGGTTCGCGGTTTGGGGGGCGGCCACGCCTGTGGGGGGGGGGTGTGGCCCTTGGGGCCACGGGGTGGATTCCGGCCTACGCCGGAATGACGGAGGGGGGGCCGGGGTGACGGGGATGGGGGGGTGGAGTGACGGAGGGCGGGCTGCTGTCGTCTGGGGTTAGGGCGCGGCGGAGGAAGTAGAGGGTTAGGGCGGTGTCGACTAGGATTCCCAGGGCGAAGAGGACCATGATTCCGATGTAGGTGACTTGCCAGATGTTGGTGACGTATAGGAGGAATGCGATGACGTATACGGTGCCGTTCGTGAGAATCGATTGGTAGGCCATGTATTGGGTTTTGCCGAGGCCGTAGAATACGGCGTCCGTCACGGTGTTGAAGCAGAACATGATGTAGGGCACGAAGAGGATCGCGAATGCGACCAGGGCGGCGTTTACGATGTCCGGATCGTCGGACAGGGCGTTGGCGAACGTGGAGAGCCAGGGGGTGAGGGCTATCCAGACGATCATCATTGCGCCGGTGATGAGCATCGACGACCGCCATAGCAGTCGCACTCGCTCCAGATTGGCGGAGTCCTGCGCGACGAGGGCCTTTGAGGAGTCGGCGAACGCCAGGATCGGCACGAGCATGAAGCTCCAGAGTATCTGGATCGCGACGTAGTAGCCGCTGATTTCAGTCGTGCCGATGGTGTTGACCAGCCGGATGATCATGATGAAGTAGGCGGCGTTCCTGACCGCGCTGTCCACGCCGCTGCCCAGGCCGACGCGCAGGTAGACGCGCATATCGGCGAAGGATGGCAGGGTTGTCAGGTAGCCGCTCGGCATGCGGCGGGAGGCGAGCAAGAGTCCGATGCCGACGGCAAAGAGGATTGCGCTCGACAGCAGGGTGGACCATCCGACGCCGACGACACCGGCGTCGAGCGAGAAGCCGTGTCCGCCAAAGAGCAGGCTGTCCAGGGCGAACAGCAGCAGCACGTTGAGGATGGCCAACGCGAATACAATTTTGCGCATCCCCAGCGCCTGGAAGAGGACGACGATGGCGGCGGAAAGCAGGGTGAAGGGGATGCTGAACACGTTGACAGCAAGGAAGGCGCTTGTTTGAGCGCGGATTTCGTCCGGCGTGTCAATGAGGTCGACGAATGCGCCTCGGAAGAGGAAGACAGCAATCGCAAAGAGGAATGACGCGCCGAAGATGAACGTCATGACGCTCTTGGCGCGGTCAAGCTGGACGTCGGCGCCGGAGCGAATCTGTGAGCCGAGGAAGAAGAAGACGGCGAGAACCGTCGCCTCCTGGAAAATCTCGACGATCAGGCCGACGAATTGCCATTGGGCGACGATGGCCAGGCTGCCCGTGTCCGGGATTTCGTTGCCGATGAGGCTGACGCGGTAGAGGTTGTAGAGGTTGGGGAGGGAGAGGAAGAGGAGGATGGCCGCGAAGAGGCGGTAGTCCCATTGGCGGAGGTGGTGTGTTAGTTGATTAAGCATTTTGGTGTTCGCTATCGATTAGGGCGAATGGGGGTTCCACCCCGCGCTTAGTGTCGCACGGGATGGAACCCCCAGGCTGCCGGTTAGCTCTTGCCAGAGCCTCCCTTGCCGGCCTGATCCGCAGCGGGCTGATCCCCTTCGGCGCGGTCCTCCCAATCGTCCGGGCGCTCATCGTAGCCGCGCCCCGACCAGTAGGCGTCGTTGTTGGGGTTCAACTGGTTGGCGTGATTGTCCATGTCACTCTGTCTGCTCACGACTATACTCCTTGTGTCGCTGTCCTGAATTGGCGTGGCTGAACGCGAGACGGCGGCCACGATGGGCTGGCGGCCTCGCGCTGTGAGTCTATAGGCGTTCCCTCCACTCCTAACCCACGTTGTGGGACGCCAGTCTCGTGGTGAAGACCGTCGCGGCGGCCCGGGTTCCCGTTTGTCCACTCGACCCATAATCCGGCCACCAGTCTCGCGGACAAGACCTTGAGGTGGCCAGAGGTCTACTGCGATTTTACGGGTTGGGGTGAGGGTGTCAAGGGGGGGTGGGCCCCAACCCGTTGAACTGGTTCATGGCTTCGTCTATGTCCTGGCGGATTAGGGTTTCTATGCAGTCTGTGGCCCGTTCAAGGGCGGATTCCAGTTGGCGTTGTTCGTCGGGGCGGAAGCGGGATAGGACGTGTTTTATGGGGTCTGCGGCGTCGCGGTTAGGGTTGTTGGCGGCGCGCGGGCCGGTGGAGGACTGCGGGTTGTTGGTGGTGGGGGTTTGGGGGCGGCCTACTCCTATTCTTAGGCGGGGGAAGGCGTCGGCGCCGAGGGATTCTATTATTGATTTCATGCCGTTGTGGCCTCCTGCGCTGCCGTAGGGGCGGAGGCGGATTGTGCCCAGGGGGAGGTCCATTTCGTCTATGACTATGAGGATGGAATCGAGGCGGCGGCCGAAGCGTCGGACTATGGGGGCGACTACCTGGCCGCTGTTGTTCATGTATGTGCCGGGGAGGATTAGGCGGACGTCTCTGCCCCAGAGGTCTGCGCGTCCTATTACTGTGCCGTTGGATCTTTGTTGGAAGTCGATGCCGTGGCGTTTGGCGAGGCGCTGGACGACCATCGCGCCGGCGTTGTGGCGGGTGTTGGCGTAGCGCGCGGTGGGGTTGCGGAGGCCGAAGATGAGGAGGGGGGTCACGCGCGGGCCTCATTTACGCGGTGGAGGAATTCTTGTTCGTTGATTATGGGGGTTTGGAGTCGTTGGGCTTTTTCCAGTTTGGAGCCGGCTTCTTCGCCTGCTACTACGAGGGTGGTCTTTTTTGTGACTGTGCGGCCTGCCTTGCCGCCGAGGCTGCGGACGATTTCCTCGGCCTGGGGGCGGGAGAGTTCGGTTAGGCGGCCTGTTAGGACGATCTCCTCGCCTGTCCAGGGGAGGTCGCCGGCGGGGCGGGTGATTTCTTCTCTCATGCGGACGCCGGCTTCGCGGAGTTTTTGGACGAGGCGCAGGTTTTCGTCGTCGCGGAACCAAGTGAAGACGCTTTCAGCGACGACGCTGCCGATGGTGTAGATGTCCGTGAGTTCTTCCTGCGATGCGGCGGCGAGGGCGTCCATATCGCCGTAGCGTTCAGCAAGGATGCGGGCGGTTTCCTCGCCGACGTGGCGGATGCCGAGCCCGAAGATGACGTTGGCAAGGGGGCGTTCCTTCGACTGGGCGATGGCGTCGATGGCGTTCCGGGCGGATTTCTCAGCCATGCGGTCAAGGTCGGCAAGCTGCTCGACGGTGAGGGTGTAGAGGTCTGCGGAGTCGCGGATGAGACCGGCGTCCAGGCACTGCTTGACGAGGGCTTCGCCGACACCATCGATGTCCATGGCGGGGCGGCTGACGTAGTGCCGGATGAGTTCATAGCCCTGGGCGGGGCAGGCGGGGTCGAGGCAGCGGTGGACGGCCTCGCCCTCCCGGCGGACGACGGGGGCGTCGCACTCCGGGCAGGCGGCGGGCATGGTGAACAGGCGCTCCGCGCCGGTGCGGGCCTCCGCGACGGGGCCGAGGACTTTGGGGATGACCTCACCGGCGCGCTGGATGGTGACGATATCGCCGATGCGGATGTCGCGTTCGCGGATGTAGTCCTCGTTGTGGAGGGTCGCCATCTTGACAGTGACGCCGCTGACCTGGACGGGTTCGAGGACGGCGTAGGGGTTCAGGGCGCCGGTTCGACCGACGTTGACGCCGATGTCGTTGAGGCGGGTGGTTGCCTGCTCTGCGGGGTACTTGTAGGCGATGGCCCATCGCGGCTCGCGGCCCACGTCGCCGAGCAGGCGCTGGAGGCGGAACGAGTTGACCTTGATGACGACGCCGTCCGTGCCGTAGTTGAGAGATTCGCGCTGCTCCAGGGCATCGCGGTAGAACGTCGCGGCTTCGGCGAGCGTTTCGGCGCGGCGGTTGCCGGGGTTGACCTTGAAGCCGAGTTGGCTGAGCCAGTCAAGGGTTTCGGACTGGGTTCCGGGGGCGTCGCCGTCCGCCCAGCCGAGCGAGTAGACGTAGAGTTCAAGCGGGCGGGCGGCGGTGATCTGCGGGTCGAGCTGGCGGACGGAGCCGGCGGCGGTGTTGCGGGGATTGGCGTAGGTCCGCTCGCCGCGCTCCTCGCGTTCGCGGTTCAGCTCCTCGAACTTGTCGTTGGGGAAGAGGATTTCGCCGCGCACCTCAAAGCGGGGCGGGACGTTGTCGCCGGAGACCCGGAGGGGGATGCTGCGGACGGTGCGTAGGTTGGGGGTGACGTCCTCGCCTTCGACGCCGGTGCCGCGCGTCGCGCCGCGCGTGAGGACGCCGTTCTCATAGGTGAGGGCGACGGCAAGGCCGTCGTATTTCAGTTCGCAGTAGTAGTCGATGGCCTCGCCGGGGATGAGGGCCGCGGCGCGGCGCTCCCATGCCTCAAGCTCCTCATCGTCAAAGACGTTGCCAAGGCTGAGGAGGGGGACGGGGTGGCGGACGGTCTGGAATCGCTCGGAGGGTTCGCCGGAGACGCGCTGGGTGGGGGAGTCTGGGGTTATTAGGTCAGGGTGGAGTTCTTCGAGGCGGCGGAGTTCACGGAGGAGGCCGTCATATTCGCCGTCGGAGATCTCGGGGGCGTCCTGGACGTAGTAGAGGCGGTCATGGCGGCGGATTAGGGCGCGGAGTTTTCCGGCCTGTTCCTGCGCGTTGTCCATTGCGGCGCGTTTTGTGCGAGGGTCTAGGAAGAGGGGTCGCCAGGCTTGTCGTCGTAGTAGCGCGACATGAACAGCAGGCCGTCATGGCGCACTGCCCAGGTATGCGCGTACAGGGTCTCTGAGGATCGGACGTTGGGGAAGATGTAATTGATCCAGATGCCCTCGTCCGTGGCGGCCGCCATCTCTGCCCCGATATTCCGGTTTTGAAGCGCCACGTTGCTGAGGTTCACGCCGATGAGATGTTGGGCAAGAGGAGCGACCAGGAGAATGTCATTCGCATCGGCCAGGGTGAGTCCCCATTGACCGTCAAGGCTGTCACCATCGTTGTAGCGGGCGACTGTCGCATCCAGTCCATTGCTGTCGTAGTACTCGATGGCCTCCTGCACGTAGGAGATCGTGCGGGCCGCGGGGTCGTCAACGCGCTCGTAGTAGCCTGAGGCGAAGAGCATTCCGTCGCGCCGGACCGCGTAGGAGATCTTGGGGACTTCCTTGAGGGTGACCGGATGGGGCCAGAGGTATTCCACCCAGACTCCCTCCTCGGTGGCCTTGGCGAGTTCCACGCCCAGTTCGTAGCCGTCAGAACCCTTTACATCCTTGATGTCAGTGCCGATCAACTGGGGCAAGAGGGGGTGGACGTGATAGATGTCATTGGCGTCAGTGGCGAAGAGATACCATTCGCCCTCGAAACTGGCGACGCTGTTGTAGTAGTTGAGCATCGAGTCAAGGCCGTCGCGCTCATACCGTTCGATCGCCGCATTCACGAACGTGACCGTGTACTCCTGCGGGTCGGCGTCACGCCACGCGGGGGGGCCGGTCTCCGGCTCGCCGGCGTAGTATCCGGAGGCGAAGATCAGTCCATCGTGGCGGAGGGCCCAGGTGACCTTTTGCTGTTCCCTGCGGGAAACGGGATGGGGCCAGAGGTATTCCACCCATACGCCGTCCACGGTGGCCTGCGCTATCTCATCGCCGAGCCTCTGCCCGTCTGAGCCGACGACGTCCTTGATGTCTGTGCCGATGAGGTGTGGGAAGATGGGGTGCGCCAGGTACAGGTCGTCGGCGCCAATGAGGAACAAGTACAGCTGTCCGTCCAGGCTGGCCAGGTCGTTGTAGCGGGTTATGACGGCGTCCAAGCCCTCGTCTTCGTAAACGGCGACGGCCTTATTCACATAATCCTTGACGGAAGCCGCCACGTCTTCCACGAGGGCGGAATGGCTTGCGGAGAATACCAGGCCGTCATAGAGGACAACAAGAACCCGCCGTGGCTCCTCCTGCTTGGTGAGCGGGTTGATGCCCTGGCTAATGCTCCACTGACCCTCTTCGCCGGCGTTGTCGATCATGCGAGTGAGGGAGGAATATGACGACCCCGGGCCAACGTACTGACCTTCCAGGGCAGGTATGTTGCGGTAGACCAACAAATCGCCTTCGACCGTGTCGATGAGGATCAGCGTTCGCCCATTCTCCGTGCTGGCCTGGGACCGGTAGAACGCGAGCGTGGCGTCCAGGCCGTTCTGCACGTAGTACTCGATTGCCTTCGCTACGTAGGCTTGCGTTATGGCGTCGTCATCCACCATGCCGAGTCCCGGGTCCGTATCCGGGGATGCGGTGGCCCCGGGTTCAAGTGTGGCCTCCGGCATTGGGGTGGCGACGGAGTCCGGGGCTGTGGTCGCAGCGGGAACGGGGGTTGGGGTGGCGTCATCGCCGCAGGCAACGGCGAAGGCTGTGAGGGAAGCGACGATCAGCAACAAGAGCAACGGGCGGGCGATGCCCGACATTCGCCGACCCCTCAAAACTGTCATTGCGCTTTTCGCCGCGGTTCGCATCATGCCCTGGTTTCCTCCCTGTTCTCTCAATCGATATTACGTTGGCGGGGTACAATACACAAGATATGTTCAGGAAAACCCAGGGGCGCTCCACAGTCGATTATGAGCCGGATGAGAAGTGTCCGCCTGCGGTGGCGATCACATCCGCCTTACAGATATTCGTTCCCAATACCATCAGCCTGATCATGCTGGCAGCGCTGGTTGTGCGCGCATCCGGCGAATCGGCAGCCTATATGTCATGGGTGACGTTCACCATCCTGGTCGTGACGGGAGCGGGCATGATCTTCCAGACTCTCCGGCTGCGTTACCTGGGTTCGGGCCGCCTGGTTGTGGCGAATTTCAATGTTCCGTTCCTGGCAGTTTCCGCGCTGGCGCTCTCGGTCGGCGGCCCCGGTTTGCTGGCTGCCCTCATCGTGGCGTCCACACTCGTGCAGACTGCATTGACGCTGCGGCTGGCGTCGCTCCGGCGCATATTCACCCCGACAGTGAACGGGGTGATCATCATGCTGGTGGCAGTTTCCGCCGTGCCGTTCATCGTCAGCAGGGCGGTCATTGCGCCTGAGGGCGAGCCAATTCTGCTGTTCCTGGCGCCGGGCCTGATTGCGCTGGCCGCCGGTCTGCTGATGTCCCTACAGTATAAACCCCTCTGGCGGATGTGGATCTTGCCGGCAACCGTGGCAGTGGGCCTGATTGTGGCCGTGCCACTGGGCTATTACGACTCAGACCTAGTACTCGCGACCCCGTGGGCACGGCTGCCGGAGTTCGGATGGCCGGGGTTGGACCTGACCTTTGGCGTGGATTTCTGGGCGCTGCTGCCGGTCTTCGTGCTCGTGAATCTCACGGCCTTTCTGAAGGCCGTGGGGGACCTCTCCGTCATTCACCGCGCCTCATACCGGAATGAAGCGGCCATCGACTACCGCACGGTTCAGGGGGGGTTGAATGTGTACGGGGCGGGCACGCTTGTTTCGGGACTCCTGGGAACCGTGCCTGTTGCCGCGCCGTGGTCGGCCACCGCAGTCTACATTGGCTTTACCGGGGTCGCCGCGAGGACTGTGGGGATATACCTCGGAGTGTTTACGCTGCTGGTCGCCCCGTTTTCCAAGCTGCTTGCCATCGTGGTCGCTATCCCGAGCCCAGTGGTCGGCGCGGTGTACGTGATCATCTTTGGGATGCTCTTCATCGAGGGGGCCAGGACGGCATTTGCCGGACAGATCGACCAGAAGAAGGCCGCGATCATCGGGGTGTCCATGGTCATGGGGCTCTCCGCCAGCATTTTCGGCGGATTCTTCGAAGGGGCATCGGGTTATCTTGTGGGCAATACGATTGTCAGCGGAGGCCTGGTGGCGGTCGCCATGACGGCATACAGCGAATTATCGGGTTTTCGCGCCAGGAAGCTGCGGATTGACTTGTCCGAGTCTTCGGCGCCTGCCGTCGATGAATTTCTCTCAGAGTTCGCGGACAAACATTCCTGGCCGGAAGAGGCGAAGAACCGCCTGCGCCTGGTAGGAGAAGAAGTGGTTGTGAGCCTCCTGGGGGAGGAAAAAGAGGATCCTGCCAAGCGGAATCGGAGACTGGCGGCTACAATCCGGCCTGAGAGCGGCTCGGCGGAGCTTGAAATCGTGGTGGCTTCGGATGATGCCATCCAGGGCAATATCGAGAATCGCATCGCCTACCTGGGACAGGAACAGACGCAGGAGGACGAACAGGAATTGTCGCTCCGCATCCTGCGCCACTACGCCTCATCCGTCCACCACCGCAAGTACTACGGCCTGGACATCATCAGCTGCCACGTGGAGAGGCAGGGCCGATAAGGGTCTAGAGGTTCACGACGCGGACGGTGTCTACGCCGTCGATTCCGAGAATGGCGTCGACGTGTTGGGGTTCGGGGGGCTCATCGACGTTGACGACCGTGAGGGCGGGGCCCCTGACGGACTCACGGCTGACGTGGAGGGAGGCGATGTTGATGTTGTTGGCGCCTGTGACGGTGCCGATTGCGCCCAACATGCCGGGGCGGTCCGTGTGGCTGATGATCATCCAGTGGCCGCCTGTGGGGATGATGCCGACGAGGTAGCCGTTGACCTGGATGATCTCCGTCTGGCCGCGCTCCGTGAGGGTTGCGCCGACGGCGGTTTCGCCGGTGGAGGTCTGCACGTCCAGGCTGAGGAGGTTGGAGTAGGGCGGGGTTTGGTCGGCGTCCTTGCGCTGCTGGACGTGGATGCCGCGGCGCTGGGCCTCCGCGGCGGCGTTGACGATGTTGATGCGCCCGCCCGCGCCGGTCTGGAGGAAGCCGCTGAGGACGGTGGCGGCGAGAATGTCCGTGGCGAGTTCGGCTATGGCACCGTGGAATGAGATGGACAGGCGCTCCGGCTGGCCGTCCGCGAGCTGGGATGCGAGCCGCCCGACGACGAGGGCAAGGGGGATATAGGGGGCGAGTTCGGCGGCGGTTTCGGGGGGGACGAGGGGGGCGTTGACGGCGTAGCGGGGGGCGCGGCCTTCGAATACGTCGATCATCTGCTCCGCGACTTCACGGGCGACGTTGGATTGGGCTTCCTCCGTGGAGGCGCCAAGGTGGGGGGTGACGACGACGTTGGGGTGTCGGAAGAGGGGGCTGTCCTCCGGCGGCTCCGTGATGAAAACGTCAAGGGCCGCGCCGCCGATCCGGCCGCTTTCGACGGCCTCGCGCAGGGCGTCTTCGTCCACGAGGCCGCCTCGCGCGACGTTGACGAGGATTGCGCCGGGCTTCATTTGGGCAAGCTCAGACGCGCCGATCAGGCTGCGGGTGGAATCGGTCATGGGGGTGTGGAGGGTTATCACGTCGGACTGTTCAAAGATGGCGGGGAGGGTGACGATTTCCGCGCCGAGATGGCGTCCGTGCTCCTCGGCAACAAACGGGTCGTAGCCGATGATCCGCATTTCAAAGGCGGCGGCGCGGCGGGCGACCTCCGAACCGATGCGGCCAAGGCCGATGATGCCCAGGGTCTTGCCGCGCAGTTCCGCGCCCAGGAATTTTCTACGGTTCCATTCGCCGCCCGCGAGGGAGGAGTGGGCCTGTGGGACGTGGCGGGCGACGGACAGCATCATGGCCAGGGTGTGCTCAGCGGCGGAGATGGTGTTGGAGGAGGGGGCGTTGACGACGATGACGCCGTGGTTGGTGGCGGCATCGATGTTGATGTTGTCGTAGCCGACGCCGGCGCGGCCAACGACCTGGAGTTTTTTGGCGGCTTCAAAGACGGGCGGGGTGACCTGCGTTTCGCTGCGGACGATCAGGCCGTCGTAGTCGGGGATGGCGGCGACAAGCTCGTCCTCCTTGAGGCCAAGCCGGGTATCGGCGTTGACGCCGGCGGCGGCGAGGATTTCCGCGCCGTCGGGGGCGATGGGGTCGGCAATGAGGACACGCATTTTTTGCTTACACCGATGCTGCCGCAGGGGTGAACCCCACCTGTTGGAGGGCACGGCCCAGCACGTCGAGCGCCTCGTCCAGCTCGTCGTCCGGCATGTGGCCAAGGTGGCCGATGCGGAAGATGGAGTTGGAGAGCCTGGCCTGGCCGCCGGCGAGCACGACGCCCATGTCCGCGGCGGCCTTGCGAATGTCCGCGACGGCGATGCCGTCCGGGCAGTTGATGGCGGTGACGGTGTTGGAGGCGTATGCCTCGTTGTCCGGGAACAGGGTGAGGCCGAGGGATTTCACGCCGGCGCGGACGCGGTCGCCGGCGGCCTGGTGGCGGGCGTGGATGTTTTCCAAGCCCTCATCGAGGAGCTGGGCAAGGGAGGCATCGAGGGCGTAGAAGGCGGGGATGGCGGGGGTCCAGGGGGTCTGGCTGCGGGCAGAGTAGTCGCGGGCGGCGGACAGATCGAAGTAGAACTTCGGCATCGTGGACTGTTCGACGGCCTGCCAGCCGCGCGGGCTGAGGGTGACCATGGCAAGGCCGGGGGGCGCCATCCAGCCCTTTTGGGAGCCGGTGACGACGACATCGAGGCCCCATTCGTCGACGGGGCAGGGGATGGAGCCGAGGCTTGAGACGGCATCGACGACCAGGAGCTTGTCGCGCTGCTTGACGATTTGGGCGATTTCCGCAAGGGGATTGGTGACGCCGGTGGAGGTCTCGTTGTGGGTGATGAGGACGGCGGTCACGTCCGGGTTGGCATCGAGGGAGGCGGCGACGGAATCGGGGGTTGCGGCCTCCCCCCATTCGACGCGCTGCCAGCGGACGTCCGCGCCGAATGTTTCGGCGATGCGGCCGATGCGCGCGCCGAACGCGCCGATTTCGACGGCGAGAACGGGCTCGCCGGGGGAGAGGGTGTTGACGATGGCGGCTTCCAAACCGCCAGTGCCGGAGGAGGTGAGGATGAAGACATCGTTTTGTGTTTCGAATAGGGTCTTGAGCCGCGTGGTGACGCGGTCGTAGATGTCGCGGAAGATCGGGCCGCGGTGGTCGATCATGGGGCCGGAGAGGGCGTCGAGGATGTGCTGGGGTATGGGTGTGGGGCCTGGGGTTCTGAGGTTCACGTGGGCGCTCCTGGTTGTTTGATGTTTTGAGTATAGGGGAATAGGGGGTGGAATGGGGGCGCCCTTTGACAGGCTCAGGGTGAGCGGACTACTCCATGCGCCGCTCCACCAGTGCGCGCGCTGGCGCGGCTACGTCAGGGGCGCCTTGCAGGATGGCGTTATCCGGCGTCAGTTCTGCCCCCGCACAAAGCCCAGGAGGACGTTGCGCAGCTCACTGACCAGGATGCCGGGCGCGGCCCATTCGGCGTCATGCTCCAGCAGGGCCGCTGAATCGGCCCCGTCGTCTCCTCCCACCACAAGGCGCGCCATGACGTTGGTGTCGACTACTATCATGGGCGGCCGGAGTCCTTCATCTCTCGCAAGGCGTTGTCGCTCAGATCGATGCGGCCTATGCCTTCGCGCCTGAGTCGTATTCGTTCCAGGAGGGCCTGCAGGTCCACCG
This sequence comes from Dehalococcoidia bacterium, assembly GCA_963666115.2. Taxonomy (GTDB): domain Bacteria; phylum Chloroflexota; class Dehalococcoidia; order UBA6926; family UBA6926; genus VXMO01. The sequence continues at coordinate 16,000 of CAXXET010000001.1, forward strand.
GCTCGGCGCTGAACGAGGCGGCCAGCCTGGCAAGTATCTCGCCGTTGAGGCTGCGATGGTTGCGGCTCGCGGCTGATTTCAGTTCTCGATGAAGGTGGTCGGGGATGCTTCGGAGCGCGAGGTCAGGCATGCGACCCTCCCTGGGCGGCTCATGCCGTATTGATGTTGTTATGGTATCACGACAGCCGGTCGCCCTTCGACGGGGTCAGGGTGAGCGGGGGCTGCGCACTTGAGGCTTTGGATTCTTCGCTGCGCTCAGAATGACATGGGCGATGGATTCCGGCCTTCGCCGGAATGACGGAGGGGGGGCTGGGTTCCCGCTTTCGCGGGAAAAAGAGGGGGGGAGGGTGGAGGCATTGGTGGGCTTGGATTTTTAGTTGCCCAGCAGGCGCCGCAGGCCTGCGGAACCCAGTCCTGTCTGTTTTGGGCCGAGTATTTGCCCGAGCGTGGTTTGCGGGATGATTTCGCGCGTGTCCATCATTCAGCAGCAATCGAATGAGTCTGCGTCCGGTGATCCTAGGCATGAACCGCAGCTTCTTCCGGAAGCGCGATTCGGAAGAGTCCGGGTTGGAAGAATGGCCCGATCTCTTCGCGCGGCAAGTCGATTGACGGGATCGGTATCGTCTGTGGCTCCGGTTTCACGGAATGGAACCTGATTCCGTGCTCTTCAAAGAACCGTGCCCGTTCTCCTGCTTCATCCAGAAGATCCAGATGCTCAATGACCAATCGGGGCAGTGTGGACTGCACTTGTTCAAGCGTCTTGGCGTAGGTGCTGGTGCTCAGTTCCAGGCAGACGCCGACCCACTGCCCACCCTCGCGTTCATATTTGAGCGTGAGTTCCACGTAGCCCGCAGTTGCCGTGTTCATCGCATGCGCCTCCGCGCCCATTATCGCACAGGCAAACACGCAGAAGAGGTGACCCTTAACTGGTAACAGGCCCGCGCCTGCTGGATTCCCGCTTTCGGAGACCTTTGCGCAACTGCGGCCTTGTCTGTTTTGGGGACGCAGGTGGCGAGAAGGCGTGCGCTCTGTCGAGAATCGACGGTGCTTGACCGGCTGTCTGGTCGGCTAGATGAGCGCGATTTCAGTGGTCTGGCGGTATCCGGCTCTCGGATTGTAGGGTCGTGCCCGCTTAGGCCGGGGCGGGGACGAGGTGAATCATCTTCCTGAGGTTGTAGGCCATCAGCTTCAGGTACATCTCCACCCTGTTGCGTCGCAAGCCCCGGTAGCGCACACGACTGTAGCCGTAGCTCCGTTTGAGCGTCCCAAAGACCTTCTCGACCGGGGAGCGGCGCGGCGCAATCAGGTCATTCCGCAATTGGAGTCGCGGCGGCAGCACCCGCTGATGCTTGTTCGCCCGATGCATGATCCTGTCCTTGATGCCCATCTCCTTCAGCCGCCGTCGCCGCGCTTTCGATTCGTAGGCGCGGTCGCCGTACACCGCTCGCTCATCCCCGCTGATCAATTCGTCCGCCACCTCGCTCTCATACACCACGGCCGATGTGAATTCCGCCTGGCGCACGATGCCCGTCCCCTCGTCCACCCCGGCGTGCGCCTTGTAGCCGAAGTGCGTTCGTGACCCGCGGCCGGTGCGGCTCCAGCCCGCGTCCGGGTCCGTCTCGCTCCGCGCGCCAGGCCCCGCGCTCATCGGAGGGCGTTTGACCTGCGCCTCCACCAGCGTGGCGTCCATCAATGTCCCCGACTTGACGAGCAATCCCCGCTTGTCCAGCTGCGCGCCCAACTCCTGGAAGAGCGTCTCCGCCAAACCGCGCCGCCCCAGCTCCGTGCGGAAACGGCTGATCGTCGAGTGATCCGGCGCGTCATCCTCAAGTCCCAGCCCCACGAAGCGGCGGAACGAGATGCGGTCCGTCAGCGCCTCCTCCATCTGGGGGTCCGAGGCGTTGTACCACTGCTGCAACAGGAGGACCTTCACCATCGTCAGCGGCGGGTAGCTGGGGCGACCCTCCGACGCCGAATAGATGTCATCCACCAACGTGGCGAATCGATCCCAATCGATCTCTGCGCCGATGCGCTCCAGGCGCGTATTCCTGCCGAGCTTCTCCGGCAACAACGTCTCCGCCAGTGACGGCTGCCCCATCTGACGATGCATCGCTCACCCTCCTCTCTCTCCATCCGCGCTCACCCCAATTTTGGCTTGAGTGAGAGAGTTATGCAAAGGTCTCCTTTCGCGGGAAAAAGGGAGGGGGGTGCGTTACGGGGTTTGGGTGCGTGATTGAGGCTTTGGATTCTTCGCTGCGCTCAGAATGACATGGGGGGTGGATTCCGGCCTTCGCCGGAATGACGGACGTTGTGGGGTGGAATGACGGAGGGGGCGGGGGGGGGTTAGGGGGAGAAGTGGGCGCGGGTTTGTTGGAGGTCTTTTTGCATTTGGTCGATTAGGGCTTCTACTGTGGTGTATTCGATTTCGGCTCGGAGGCGTTTTAGGAAGTCTACGGTGATTGTTTGGCCGTAGATGTCTTCGTCGAAATCGAGGACGTGGGTCTCTATCATGCGCTCCTCATCGTGGAAGGTGGGGTTGTCGCCGACGTTGGTGACGGATTCGAGGAGGCGGCCGCCCAAGCGGGCGCGTGTGACGTAGACGCCGTCGGCAGGGACGGCGCGGCGGGCGGGGACGGAGATGTTGGCGGTGGGGAAACCGAGGTCCTTGCCGCGGTGGTGGCCGTGGACGACCTGGCCGGAGATGGAGTAGGGGCGGGCGAGCATTTCGTTGGCGGCGGCGACGTCGCCGTCTTCGATCAGCAGGCGGCGTATGACGGAGCTCCTGACGCGCTCGCCGTCGTCTCGCACCTCATCAAGGGGTATGACGGTGAAGCCAAGCTCCTGCCCGATTTGTTCCAGGACGGGGATGGTTCCCTCGCGGCGGCGTCCCATTGCGAAATCGGGGCCGACGACGAGGCGGCGCATTCCGAGGGCATCGACGAGCTTTTGGGCGAAGTCGCGGGCGGTGACACCCGCCAACTCACGGTCAAAGGTGACGGGGACGACGAATTGCGCGCCTGCTTCCTTAAGGAGGACGATGCGCTCGTCGATGGCGGAGAGGTTGGCGACGGGGGCGTCGGGCTGAAAGACCTCGCGGGGGGTTGTGGTGAAGGTGACGATGCCAGACTGGAGGCCATGTTCGCGGGCTTCCTGCGCGACGCGGGCGATGACATGGCGGTGGCCGCGGTGGACGCCGTCAAAGGTGCCGATGGTGAGAACGGCGCCGGACGTTGTGCGGGCGCGTTCGATTTCCTCAAAGGCTTTCATGGGGGCGGGTTCTCAGTCGTTCTCCTGATCGGTTCCACGGAAGCGGAGGTTGCCGGTGCCGCGCAGGTAGACGAATTTCATCTCGTCCTGGCGCTTGTCCGTGTTGACGTGGATGAGGACGCGGATGCAGCGCTCGTCAGCGCCGGGCGCGGTTATTTCCATTGCGCCCATGAGGGCGGCGTGGGCCCATCCAAGGCGGACGCGGGCGGCCTCCGCGGGGAAGGCGGCGGTCAGGTCCGGGGTGGTGGTAAACAGGGCGGAGGCGACGTCGTCGGGGTCGATCTGATTTTGGTCACGCAGTTCGATGAGGAGTTCTTCGGTGGCGTCGAGGATCTCATCGCGCGTGTCGGCCTCGATTTTGGTTGCTCCACGGATACCGCGAACGGCAGTCATACGCTTCCTCCGGTTGAACGTGCGGCTTGTACAAGGCTCCGCACATAGTTTTCCACACTTTGCGTCCGTTCAGCAGGGGGGGCGCCGCCCATGAGGTTGACCATGGCGCTGCCGATGACGACGCCGTCCACGATGGGGGCGACCGAGGCGACGTGGCGGGGCTGGGAGATGCCGAACCCGAGGGCGAGGGGGATGTTCGTTCGGGCGCGGACGCGTTGGATGAGAGAAGGGACGGCGTCGGAGACGGAATCACGCGCGCCGGTGACGCCGGTGAGGCTGACGCAGTAGATGAAGCCGCGGGCGCGTTGGGCGATGGCCTCAATGCGCTCATCGGGGCTTGTGGGGGCGATCATATAGATGAGGTCAAGGGCGTGGGCGGCGATGACGTCATCGAGGGGGCCGGATTCCTCGGGAGGGAGGTCGGGGACGATGAGGCCGTCGATGCCAGCGGCGGCGGCGTCTTTGGCCAGCCGCCCGGTTCCGTATTGGAGGAAGGGGTTGTAGTAGCCCATGAGGAAGATTGGGGTATCGGGGAAGTCGGCGCGGATCTGTTTCGTCGCTTCCAGGCAGGTTTGAAGGGTGACGTTGTTGTCCAGGGCGGCGGTGGAGCTTTTCTGGATGGTCGCGCCGTCGGCGAGAGGATCGCTGAAGGGGACGCCAAGCTCAATGAGGTCTGCGCCGGCGCGGACGGCGGCGCGAATGCCCTCAAGCGTGGCGGCAAGGTCCGGGTAGCCGACGGTGAAGTAGGGGGCGATTGCGGCGCGCTGCTGCTGGCGGGCGCGCCGGAACGCCGCTTCTATGCGCCCCATGTTCGCACTGCCAGCGCCGCGACGGCGATTGTGTTGTAGCCCGCGTGTGTGATGATGCTGCTCCAAAGATTGCCCGTCCAACGGTATATGCCCAAGAGAATGATACCCACAATCGCAATGGGAATCATGACGGCGGGGTCAACGTGGGCGACACCGAAGGCGATCCCGGTGAGGATGACGGCGGGCCAGAGGGGCATTGAGCGGCGGAGGGCCTGATACATGAAGCCTCGGAAGAATATTTCCTCAACGAGGGGGGCGATGACGATGGCGGAGACGGCGATGACGGCGAAGGAGACGGCATTGATGTCCCAGGACTCGAAGGGGTCGGCGGGGATGAGGGCATCGAGGCCGAGGGCGGTGACGATCAGGACGTAGGCGATGACGAGGGTTTGGCAGAGGGTTGTTCCTGCTATGGCGATCAGGGTTGTTGAGATGGGCCTGATGCGGCGGAATCCGAGGAGGGACCATCGCCCGTGGATGGGTCGGACGGCAAAATGCCAGACGCTGAGGGCCATGATTGCTTGCAGGAGGAGCGTCGCGGCGAGCAGGAGGACGTGCTGTCCCCACCTGGTGAGGTCTATGACGTTGATGATGCCGGCGATGCTGCCGATGACGATTGCGAAGGCGAGGGCGATGACGGCGAGGGAGATGAGGACGTGGCGGGTTGTCCAGGGGAGGGGAGGGGTCTCAGCGTCCATCTGGGCCGCTGGGGTAGAGGCGCCGGTATTCGTTGAGGAGTTTGGCGATTAGGCCGGCGCGGTCGGCGAGGGCGAGGGCGTCCTGGTAGAGGAGCTGGCGGCCCTCATCGGTGATTTGGTAGGAGCGGCGGGAGGGGCCGGGGCCGTCCTGCCGGACCCATTCGGAGGTGACGGCGCCGGATTTTTCGAGACGGCGGAGGCCGCGATAGAGGTTGCCGACGTCCGCCTTGCCGGGGAGGTAACCGCGCTCCTGGAGGGCTTCAAGGAGGGCGTAGCCGTGCTGCGGCCCTTCTGAGAGGATCAGGAGGACGGCGGGCTGGACGAGTCCCCACATGGGGGAGGTTTTTGTTTCGCTTTCAGACGATGCGGTCATGGGGGGATTTTACCGCATTCGGCGGGGGAGGGGGGCGATGGATTCCGGCCTTCGCCGGAATGACGGAGGGGGGCGCGGGCTTGGTGGGGGTGGGGGCGGGGGAGGAGGAGGGGGTTAGGGGAGGAGGGCGCGGGCTTGGTGGGGGGCGTTTTCTATGGGGACTATGGTGGCGGAGTCACGGTTGGCGGCGCGGAGTTTTAGTTCTGTGTTGCGGCCGTCTCGCATGGAGCGGCGGCTTACGGTGGCGCGGAGGGGCATACCGAGGAGGTCTGCGTCGCTGAATTTTATTCCGGCGGATTCGTCGCGGTCGTCGTAGAGGACTTCAAGGCCGGCGGCGGTTAGCAGCGCGTAGAGATCGTCGGCGGCCTGCGTGATTTCGTCGTCGCCGGGGTTGAGGGAGACGAGGTGGACATCGTAGGGGGCGATGGTGGCGGGGAAGATGATGCCGTCGTCATCGCGGCTGCTTTCGATGACCGCGCCGAGGAGGCGACCGACGCCGATGCCGTAGCAACCCATGAACATGGGCTTTTCCTCGCCGTCCTGGGTGACGTAGTTCGCGCCGAACGCTTCGCTGAATTTCGTGCCGAGCTTGAAGACGTGGCCGACTTCAATGCCGCGCGAGAGGGTGAGCGCGCCATCGTCGCAGTCCGCGCAGCCGTGGTCTTGCTCCGCCCTGGCGATGTCAATGACATCATCAAAGTCAAAATCGCGACCGTAGTTGACGTTGCGGAAGTGCTTGTGGGGGGCATTTGCGCCGGCGACGTAGTTCGCGCCCTGCGTGGCGGAGACGTCACCGATTTTGCGGACGTTTTCGATGCCGACGGGGGAGGCGGAACCGGCGACGATGCCTGCCGCCGCGACTTCTTCATCGGTTGCGAGGCGGAGTTCGCCGCCGCCCAGCGCGTTGGCCAGCTTTACTTCGTTCACGTCAAGGTCGCCGCGGATGGCGACGAAGATGAACTCGCCATCGTGGACGTAGAAGACGGCCTTGAGGGTTTGGCTTTCCTCGATGGAGAGGAACCCGGCGAGTTCGGCGATGGTGGTCATGTCAGGGGTGTCGATTATTTCGATGTCGAGAGGCTCGCCGGCGTCGGGGGCGGGGGCGTAGCGGGAGCGTGCGCGCTCAACGTTGGCGGCGTAGCCGCAGGCGGCGCAGGTGACCAGTTCGTCCTCGCCGGTGTCGGCGAGAAGCATGTATTCCTGCGAGTCGCTGCCGCCCATCGCGCCGCTGTCGGCTTCGACCGCAACAACATCAAGTCCACAGCGTCGGAAGATGTTCCAGTACGCCTGCACCATCTTTTCGTAGGAGGCGTCCAGGCCGGCCTGATCGACGTCGAAGGAGTAGGCGTCCTTCATGTGGAACTCGCGGACGCGGATGAGGCCGGCGCGGGGGCGGGCCTCGTCGCGCAGCTTGGTCTGGATCTGGTAGAGGTTGACGGGGAGGTCGCGGTAGCTGTGAACGTGGCGGCGGGCAAGGTCGGTGACGGCTTCCTCGTGGGTGGGGGCGAGAACCATGGGGCGGTCGCGGCGGTCGTGGAGGTGGAAGAGGGTGGGGCCGAACGCCTCCTCACGTCCGCTCTGCCGCCAGAGTTCGACGGGCTGGATGACGGGCATGAGGACTTCCTGGGCGCCGGCGGCGTTCATTTCCTCGCGGATGACGGTTTCGATTTTGCGCATGGAGCGGAGGGCCATGGGGAGGTAGGAATAGACGCCGGCGGCGACCTGGGAGACGAGGCCGGCGCGGATAAGGAGGCGGTGGCCGGCGGTGTCCGCGTCGGACGGGTCATCCCGCAGGGTCTTGCCGAATAGTTGGGACATGCGCATGGGTTAATGATAGCGCGTGGCCTTCTCCATGTGGTGTACGACATCGTCGCCCGTCACCCAACGGATCATGCGGCCCTTCTGGGATTTGGTTACGCGGTAGCCGAGCCTCTCATAGAGACGGCGCGCCGCCTCGTTTTCGCCAATCACGCCGAGGGACATGAGGTTCTTGCCGCGCTCTCGGGCAAGCTCCTCCGCAGCGTTCATCAACCTGGTTCCGACGCCCAGCCCGCGCGCCGCTGCGCTTACCGAGATTGTGGATACGATGAACTCATCGGGCTTAGCCGATTCGTTCAGGAGGAGGAGGTTCAGCAGCATGAGCAGCGCCCGCCACGGCCAGAAGCGCCCAAAGAGCGCGCCCAGGCGCAGTTGAAAGAACTCGCCCCGCGTTGTCTGGTGCGTGAGGATGCCCAGCAGCTCGTCGCCTTGCAGCGCGACGATACAGTTGTCGGGATTGATGGAATCGTGGAAGAGACGGCGGACCTGTTCGGCATTGCTGAAACCGATGCGGAACTTGCGGGCGAAAGCCTCATGGAAGATGTCCAGCGCGCGGTTGACGTGGCGCTCATCAAGGGTGTGGGCGATTTTGAGTTCTTGAGTCATTCGTCGATAGTACTAGAGACGTTCTCCGAGGCGCTATTGCTGAGTGGGCCGCTCCGGCAACAACGAAAGGAATACTTGTATGACACGTACTACATGTTTACAATGGCAGCCAGAGCCGCTAATCAATTTCCATTTTCTTGTGACAGGGAGGCAGGCATGACAGTTTCCATTCGTTTGGATGCCGAGACGGAAGGGCGTCTCAACCGCCTTTCTGAACAGACCGGACGAACCAAGTCGTACTACCTGCGGCAACTCATCGAAGACGGCCTCGATGACCTTGAGGACTATTACCTGGCCATGGAGATCCTTGAGCGTGTCCGCAAGGGCGAGGAACCCGTCTATTCGCTCGACGAAGTGAAGGCACATCTTGGCTTGGAGGATTGAGTTTACCCGTCGAGCCGAGAGGGACTTGGGGAGGCTCGGCCTAATCCCTTCACGCAGGATAGTCAGTTTTTTGGAGACACGACTCCAATCATCTGAGGACCCGCGAAGCTACGGGAAGGCCCTGGCCGGTCCGCTCAGCGGACTCTGGTCGTACAGGGTGGGAGATTATCGAATCCTAGCTGAGATACAGGACAACGTCATGACTGTTCTTGTTGTCCAGGTTGGTCATCGCGGGAGTATCTTCAGCAGGCCGTGAATCCATGCTGCCCTCGCTGTTGAGTGGGGTTCTTGCGGCGTGCTAGAATCAACGCACTCATTTAGGGGAGGCGAGCGCGGGGGTATGCGCCAACACGAGGTTGTTATTATCGGCGGCGGGCTTGCGGGGATGCGGGCCGCGCAGAAGGCACAGGAGATGGGCGCGGACGTCGCCATGATCTCCAAGATTTATCCGACACGCAGCCACTCCGCCGCGGCGCAGGGCGGCGTGCAGGCAGCAGTGAGCGAGGGGGATTCCTGGGAGTCCCACGCCTACGACACGGTCAAGGGGAGCGATTACCTCGGCGACCAGGACGCCATCGAGATCCTGTGCTACGAGGCGCCCGGCGACATCTATGCCCTTGAGCGGATGGGCGTCATCTTCAACCGGAACGACGACGGGACGATCGACGCGCGCGCTTTCGGCGGCACGTCGGTCAACCGGACGTGCTTTGTGGCGGACCAGACGGGGCAGGTTCTCCTGCACGTCATGTGGGAGCAGCTCCTCAAGAGCGGGCTGACAACGTATTCGGAGTGGTTCGTGACAAAGCTGCTGGTCGAGGACAACAAGGTCGCGGGGTGCGTCGCGCTGGAGATTCCGACGGGGCGCGTGGAGGTCTTTCGCGCAAAGGCCATCGTGCTGGCGACGGGCGGAATCGGGCAGGTGTACAACCCGACGACGAACGGGCTTGTCGTGACGGCGGACGGGCAGGCGCTGGCGTACCAGGCGGGCGCGACGCTGATGGACATGGAGTCCGTGCAGCACCATCCGACGACGATGAAGGCGAATGGCGTGCTGATCACGGAGGGGGCGCGCGGCGAGGGGGCGTACCTGCTGAACTCCAACGGCGAGCGGTTCATGGAGAAGTACGCGCCGAACATGAAGGAACTGGCGTCGCGCGACGTGGTGTCCCGCGCTGAGACGATGGAGATACGGGAGGGGCGGGGCGTGGACGGGTGCGTGCTGCTCGATCTCCGGCACCTTGGGCGCGACCTAATCATGACCAAACTGGCGCAGATCTATGAGTTGGCGCGCGACTACGCGAGCACGAACATCCTCGAAGCGCCGGTGCCGATTCAGCCCGGCCACCACTACATCATGGGCGGCATCAAGACGGATGTTGACGGCCGCACGTGGGACGCGACGGGGGAGAATCGCTGGGCAGGCGTCGAGGGGCTGTTCGCGGCGGGGGAATGCGCGAACGTGAGCGTTCACGGCGGCAACCGGCTGGGCGGCAACTCGCTGCTAGACACGATCGTGTTCGGCAAGAGGTCGGGCGCGGGGGCGACGGAGTACGCGAATTCAACGGACTGGGCGGCAATCAACGAGGATGCCGCGCTGGCCGACCAAGAGGCGTCCACCAAGGCGCTCTTCGACCGCCCGGCGGACGGGCTCCGCTCGTCGGCGTTGCGATTCGAGATGGGGAACACGATGAACGACGGGATCGCGGTGTTCCGCACCGAGGAGGGGATGACACAGGCGCTCAACACGGTGCGCGACATCAAGCAGCGTTTCCCGAACGTGTCCGTGCAGAACAAGGGGCGCGTGTTCAATACGGATCTGCTGTCCGTGCTGGAGCTGGGCTACATGCTCGACGTGGCGGAGGTCATCGCGGTCAGCGCGATCAATCGCAAGGAGAGCCGGGGCGCCCATGCGCGGGAGGACTACCCGGACCGCAACGACGAGGAGTATCTCAAGCACACCATCGTTCACCGCAGCACAGACGGCGATCCCGTCCTGGACTACCTGCCGGTGACGATGACGAAATGGGAACCACAGGTGAGGTCCTACTGATGGATGTAACTCTGAAGGTAAAGCGGTACGACCCGGAGACGGACGAGGCGGCGCACTTCGAGGAATACCAGGTGGACTTGCCGGAGTACGGCGCGGTCCTGGACGGGCTGCTGGCGATACGCGACGAGCAGGACGGCTCGCTGTCCATGCGCTGCTCGTGCCGGAGCGCGATCTGCGGCTCCTGCGCGATGAAGATCAACGGCAAGTCGCGCCTCGCCTGCAAGACGATGGTGTCGCAGCTCAAGGAGCTTGAGGGGGACGTGATCTCCGTCGAGCCGATGGGCAACCAGCCGGTCATCAAGGACCTCGTCGTGAACATGGACATGTTCTGGGACAAGGTCAACGCGGTTCAACCGTACCTGCGCCCCGAGGGGCCGGTGCCGGACAAGGAATACCTGGTCTCAAACGAGTCCATGATGGAACTCGCGGTCGCCATGAACTGCATCATGTGCGGGGCGTGCGTGTCCGACTGCACGGTGCTGGAGGTGGACAAGGGATTTTTGGGGCCTGCGGCGCTCGCCAAGGCGTTCCGATTCGCGGGCGATCCTCGCGACGGGCACAAGGAGGAGCGGCTCCAGTTGTACACGGAGCCGAACGGGGTGTGGGACTGCACGCGGTGCTTCATGTGCGTTTCGGCGTGTCCGAAGGACGTCGCGCCGATGGAACGGATCATGGACGTGCGGGCGATGGCGATGGAGGCCGGGTTGACGAATACGCGTGGGGCGCGGCACGTGGATGCGTTCGCGTCGAGCGTCAAGCACAGCGGCCGCCTCGATGAGCTTCGCCTCGCGATGAAGACGTTTGGCATGGTGCGGGCGGGAATCGAGCTTGCGCCGATGGGGATTCGGCGGCTGTTCAAGCGCCGGATGCCGCCGCTGATGCACAAGAAGATATCGACGGCGAAGAACATCACTCGCCTATTCAACAAGCTGGGAGTATAGAGAATCATGCGCTACGCCTTTTGGCCCGGCTGCGTTTCCCGCGCGGGCACGCCCGAACTGTATCCGGCAGCGACGGCGGTTGCCGAGAAGATCGGCATGGAGTTGATCGAACTCGAGCAGGCGAGCTGCACGGGCGCGGGGGTGCTGGGGGAACGGAACGAGGAGCTTGTCGACACGCTGAACGCGCGCAATTTCGCGCTGGCCGAGCAGATGGGGCTGGATACGCTGCTAACGATCTGCTCGACGTGCCAGGGCGTGATGAGCGGGGTGAATTACAAGCTGCGTGAGAAGCCGGAGTACCTGGCGAAGATCAATGAGAACCTTGCGGACGAGGGGCTGGAGTACAAGGGCGGCGTCCGCGTGACGCACATGATGTGGGCGGTCGTGGAGGAGCTTGGGCTCAGCAACCTCAAGGAGATGGTGGTGCGGCCGCTGAACGGCCTCAAGATCGCGCCGTTCTATGGCTGCTATATTCTCCGTCCCCGGTACGTGCTCGGCATGAACGAGGAGCACGCGCACCGCGATCAGTACCTGGAATACATCATCGAGGCGCTTGGCGGTGAGCCGATCGACTACGAGGGCAAGCTGCGGTGCTGCGGCTTCCCAATTATGACCATCAATGAACCCAACGGCCTCAAGATGGTGAGCAACCATACGCTGGAGGCGAAGGGCATGGGGGCGCACGCGCTGGTGACGCCGTGCCCGCTGTGCCACCTGAACCTCGATGAGTTCCAGCCCAAGGCGGCCAAGAGCGCGGGCAAGCCCATCAATATGCCGGTGCTGCACCTGCCGCAGATGATCGGGACGGCGCTGGGGTTCAGCGTGCGGGACATGGGCTTGCAGAGGCACATCGTTTCGACTGAGCCTTTTATTGAGCTTTCGGGGATGCCGCGGAGGTAGGGGGGCGCGCTCCGAGGGCTCTTGGGGCGTGGGTGGGTGTCCGTTCGTATGAGGCAAGGCAAAAGGACGATATTCTATGTCAGCGATTGAAGACACCAGGCCCGGCACAATCCCGCTTGAGCAATGGAAGGTAGCCGTTGCAGAGGCGCGGCATATTCTGATCAGTCGTGCGATAGCCTATGAATATACGCAGCGTGACATGCACTATGCCGACTTCGCAGAGGTGTTCTCGACATTCCGATTGGCTCCGCCAAGGTTCACTAACCTGCCTAGGTTGTTGGAAGCTGTGTCCCGATCAGAACACGAACTGGGTAGGCCGATGCTGTCCATCCTTGTCGTTAGGCAACAGGATGAGAGGCCGGGAGAGGGATTCTACGGTCTGGCTCGTGATCTGGGTTGGCGTGTTGACGACGAGGAGCAGTTCTTCGCAAATGAGCACCGACGAGTCACGGAATACTGGAAGGCACAGTCTTAGAGGCGATCACGCCTCAACCCGGCTCTCTTCTTGAGGTGAAGGGGCCTTTGTCCGTAAATTCTTCTTGCTTGCCAGATGCCAAAGTGAAATAGGCAAGGAGGCAAGGCAGTAGGCGAAGAAAGGACGAGGGACATGGCGATTCAGACTCTCCGCAAGCTTCGCGACCTGTTTGTGGAACAGTCGACAGATATTTCGAAGCGATTGGGTTATGTTCGAGAGTCGCATAGAAGTGGCGTCGACTGGGGTTCAATGAGACTCGGTGAGGAGGCGATTACAAACTTGCTGCTGCTGGATCTCTTTGAGCAAGGGAGTACGGTGCTCCACTTCACGCAAGCATCCAGGCGTCATGAATCTGTTTCAGGGGTCGATTTCGAGTTGTGGATTGGTTCCGAAAGTACGGGGTGGTTCCGATTCGCAATTCAGGCAAAGAAGATCGACCCGAAAGCGAACACCGGCAGATACTCTTCTCTACGACATGAAACTCCAACAGGGAATCAGCAGATTGACCTCCTGGAAGACTATGCGCGAGTCAAACAGGCCGCTCCCATCTATTTCCTTTACAACCACACCGCCGATGCCGGGGCTGAACACTGGCACTGCTGTACCAAGGAGCCCGCCGACATTACGCTTGCCGACCTCCAAGAGCTTGGCTGCACCATGACGCCTTCAATCAACATCCGCAATGCCATAGACAAACGGGGCACCAGGACTTTCGATAGTATTCACAAGAACGAGGACACCCTTCCGCTGAAGTGTTTATTGTGCCCAGAGGTCTTGAAATCAGCCGGTTTCACGTCGGCGAGTGATTCCACGGAACAGGAGAGGGATATGCCCACCCTTTCCAACCCAAGGTCCTACTATCACAGGACGATCCCACGCGCGCTTCTTGAGAAACCCAAGGATGCTGTCGAGAACGAGCGCGGAGGTTCACGCATTTCCCTGTCAGGGGATAACTGGGACGCAGATGACGGGGCGATGGATGGCCCCAGTCTTCAAGCTCGCAGTGGAGTAGGGCGGCCGAAAGCGGTGGCGGTGATAGAGGTGGACGAGCTGGGGAGTGTATGATTTCCTCTCGCCTCAGATGCTACGGGGCGTCTTGCAGTCTCATCGCGCCTTTGGATTCTTCGCTGCGCTCAGAATGACATTGGGGCGCTGGACGTTTCCCTTAGGGAGAGGGGCGTTAGGACAAGTCCCAGACGCGGGCTTTGCCGTCTGCTGCTGTTACGGCCAGGAGGTTGGCGTCCGGGGTGAAGGCGGCCAGGTGGACGCCCTTGATGGATAGCGGGTATTCGGCTACGGATTCGAGCGAGGGCAGGGTTAGTACGCGGACGCGTTTTTCTTCGAGGACGGCTAGTCGGGTGCCGTTGGGGGAGAGTCTTACGGAGCGGGGGGCTTTTGAGCCGATGTCAAAGGTCTGCGTTAGTGACCAGTCTGTAGTCGACCACATATGAATCTGACCGTCGAATGCCTGCGTCATGACGGAAGAGCCATCTTGGGTGAGTTGCATGGCCCGGGCGGATTGGGCGTGGCCGGGGAGGGTTGCGGTGATTTCGGCGGTGTTGATGTTCCATATCAGGGCTTCGTCTCCGCCGCCTGCTGAGATTAGGGTTTTGGCGTCGGGGAGGAACTCTACGGCGGCGCTGATGCGGTATGGGGGTTTTAGGGTGGCGGGCTTGGCGTCCGGGGTGCTTGGGTTCCAGATTCGGATCGTGGTGTCGGTGGCGGCGGATGCGAGGCGGCTGCCGTCCGGCGACCATGACAGGCCCATGACGGTGTTGCGGTGGCCTTTGAGGATGGCGGCGGGTTCTTGCGAGCCGGCGCGCCAGATGCTGATTGTGCGGTCGGATGAGGAGACGGCGAAGGTGTCGTTGTCCGGGGCGAAGGCTATGTGGTTCGTGCTCTTTTCGTGGTGGACGTACTGGCCGACTTCATGCCAGGAAGCGGTGTCATAGACTCGGATGAGGCCGCCGAATCCACCGACGAGCAGACGCTTGCCGTCCGGCGAGAACGCGACGGCGTAGGCGTGGCCCTCAAAGGCGTCCAGTTCTGCTATGAGTTGTCCGGTCACGGTCGGTCTCCTGCTGCTGCCTGTGAATGGAGGATAGTTTCGCACTACAGGATAGCGATTCGCGGCGCGCGGGGAAACAGAGCGGGCTGATTGCAACTACACTGGGGCTATGGTCAAGAAAGACGCCGATGACGGCAGCGAGCACGTGAGCGTGAATGGGCTGAGCGAGCAGTTCGGCACGGGCTATTCGTCGTCGCAGTTGTCCGGATACCGGAAGAACGGGCTGGGACAGCGGGCGTTGGCGGTTATCGAGTTCCTGCAGGAGCGCGGGCTGGAGGGGAAATCGGTGCTGGACATCGGCAGCGGGATCGGCGCGCTGCACATGGAACTGGTGTTGGCGGGGGCCGAGAGAGCGACGGGGGTGGATGCTTCACCAACGAATATCGCGGCGGCGCTGGAATTGGCCGCGGACCTGAATTTGGCGGACAGGGTAGAGGAGCGGCAGGGTGATTTCGTCCAGCTGCAAGACTCCGTTCCCGAGGCCGATATCGTGACGCTTGACCGCGCGATTTGATGCTATCCGTCCGTCCAGCAGTTGCTGGCTGCTTCCGGGGCGCACTCTCGCGAGTACGTGGCGTTGACGATGCCGCGGCGGACGGTGTTGATGCGAGTGGGGATCCGGGTTATCAATTTGTTGCTGGGAGTGGCGCGGAAGAAGTTCCGTGTCTATGACCATTCGCCGGCGGTCATTGATGAGACACTTCGGGGGGCGGGGTTTCGGAAGGTTTTGGAGCGGCCGGCGGGGTTGTGGGAGGCGCGGGTTTATGAGCGGGAGGGGCGGGCGGGGGTTAAGGACGCCGGCGCTGGACCTGGTTCATGAAGGCTTGGTCGATTTCGTGGCGCATATCAACTAAATCCCACAGTTCGTTCGAATAGCCGCTGACAGCCGACCGATACGGACCGTGGAACAACCAGATGGAAACGCCTTCTTCTCGAGCCATGGCGACTGCGGGAATGAGGTCACTATCGCCCGTGATAATTGCGAAATGCGTTACGACTTGCTTGGCGCTAAGCCGCACAATATCCGAGGCAATCTGGACGTCCACTTGCTTCTGTTCGAGGTTCAGTCTTCCTGCCTCGTCAGTACCGCGCAGAACCAGCCTGCCAAGCCGCACTTCAAATCTGGGCAGCCGCCTCAACCGCTCGATAAATCTGGCAGCACGAGCATAGCGGGAAGCTTCCTCAGGCGTAGGGGGTTCACTCCGAAACGGAAGCGCGGTGTAGTAATACGTCCGGAACAGCCGCACCGGCTCGTCTTCGGAAGAACGAACAATCCCCTGAATAGCCTCGCTCAATGCCCGATAGTCGACCCTGACATGGAATTCTTCTTGCGCCACCTTGTCAAGGTAGCCTCCGTCGATGAGGATTGCGAGCGAAGCCATTGAGTACCCTCTCAGAAAAAAAGACGGAGGGCCGGTCAGACCGACTCTCCGCCTAAACTCAACTTGACGTCCTTTTCCACTCGTAGTGGTAGGACCCCAAGGGTCATACTGCCCTCAACTGTACAGCCATAACGACCACGCGTCAACGGCGTGAGATCTGAAGTGCGCACGATCCTGTTCCCGCTGCGCTCACGCCTCCAGGTTGGCCATTGCTTCTACGAGTTCGTTTACGGCGTCTACTGATTTTTGGAAGCCGGTTTGCTCTTCTTCGGTGAGGTCCAGTTCTATTACCTTTTCTACGCCGTTTGCGCCGAGGATGACGGGGACGCCGATGAATACGCCGGAGACGCCGTACTCCCCTTCGAGGTAGGCGGCGGCGGGGACGATGCGGCGCTTGTCGAGCAGAATCGAATCGACCATTTGCAAGACGGCGGCGGACGGGGCGTAGTAGGCGGAACCCGTCTTGAGCAAGCTGACGATCTCGCCTCCGCCGTCGCGGGTGCGCTGCACGATGGCTTCGACACGATCCTGCGGCAGCCAATTCTCAAGCGGGATGCCTCCGACCGTTGTGTAGCGCACGAGCGGCACCATGGTGTCGCCGTGGCCGCCTAGCACATACGCTTGCACGTCTTCCACAGATACGTTGAGTTCCTGCGAGATGAAGGTTCTCATCCGGGCTGTGTCGAGGACGCCGGCCATTCCGACGACGCGCTCCTTTGGGAAGCCGGAGAGTTTATGCGCGTGGTAGACCATTGCGTCGAGGGGATTGGAGACGACGAGGAGAATTGAATCGGGGGAAGTTGCAACTACCTCGCTGACGACGCTGCCCATAATTCCCCATGTTGGTGCGGAGAAGATCGTCGCGGGTCATGCCGGGGCGGCGGGCGATGCCGGCGGTGATGACGACGATATCGGAGTTGGCGGTTGTCTCATAGGAATTAGCGCCGGTGACAGCGGAATCGTATCCGAGAACGGGGCCGCTCTGGGCGAGATCGAGAGCCTTGCCCTGGGGCATTCCCTCAACAACGTCAACGAGCACGACGTCCGCGTAGTCGCGTTCGGCAATTCGCTGCGCAGCCGTCGCGCCCACATTGCCGCCGCCAACAACTGTTACCTTCTTGCGCAATGATCGTCCTTTCCGTGTTGTGTCTTTTGGATATGGTTTTTCTTAGCGCGCGTCTCAGGAGCGCTTGCCGGCTTGCATCTTCTGGATGATGGCGTCTGCCATTTCCTGCGTGCCGACGGCGGTGGGGTCGTTGCGGTCCGTCTTGAAATCGTACGTGACGTCCTTGCCTTCGCGTATGACCTCGGCAACCGCGCCCTCGACGCGCTCGGCGGCTTCCTGCTCATTGAGGTAGCGGAGCATGAGCGCGCCGGTGAGGACCGTGGCCGTTGGATTTACGCGATTTTGGCCGGTGTAGCGGGGGGCGGAGCCGTGGACAGGCTCAAAGACCGCGCCGCTCTCGCCGATGTTGCCACCGGGGGCGAGGCCGAGGCCGCCGACCAGACCGGCGCAGAGGTCGGAAACGATGTCGCCGTAGAGATTGGGCAGTACGAGAACGTCATACTCCTCCGGGCGGGAGACCATTTGCATACTGAGGTTATCCACGATGCGGTCGTTGAACTCAATATCGGGATAGTCCTTGGCGACGTTCTGGGCGACTTCAAGGAAAAGGCCGTCCGAGAACTTCATGATGTTGGCCTTGTGGACGGCGGTGACGAGCTTGCGGTTGTTGGCCTTGGCGTATTCAAAAGCGAACCTGACGATGCGCTCGCTGCCGGTGACGGAGATGGGCTTGATGGAGATGGCGGAATCGTCGCGGATGGGCTGGCCGGAGGCGTTGCGGAGGAACTCTATGACTTCCGACGTGCCCCTCGGCGTCCTTTTCAAATTCGACGCCGGCGTACAGGTCTTCCGTGTTTTCCCGGACGACAACGATGTCCACGTTGGTGTAGCGGGATCGGACGCCTGGGTAGCTCTTGGACGGGCGCAGGTTGGCATAGAGGTCCAGGGCCTTGCGGAGGGCTACGTTTGCGCTGCGGAATCCCGTGCCGACGGGCGTCGTGAGGGGACCCTTGATGCCGACTCCATTCTTTCGAATAGACTCCAGGACTCGATCGGGGATCAATTCTCCCTCGCGTTCAAGGACGGCCTCGCCGGCCTCCTGGACATCCCAGTTGAATTCGATGCCCGTCGCTTCGATAACGCGGCGCATTGCGCCGGATACTTCGGGCCCAATTCCGTCGCCCGGAATGAATGTGACGTCATACGCCATCGTGCTATCTCCTCCTCTGCGATCTACTCAGGCGGGCCAATGACGGCCAGGATGTCGCCGCGGGCGACGCGGTCGCCGGCGGCGCGGGGCAGTTCAAGGATGACGCCGTCCACCGGGGACGGGAGCATGTTCTGCATCTTCATCGCCTCAATCACGATGACGGTGTCGCCGGCCTTGACGGCCTGGCCGACCTCCACCTCATGGCGAATGACGAGGCCGGGCATGGGGGATGTGAGAAGCGCGCCTCCCTCGGGGGCGTTCTGCGTGGACGGGGCAGGGGTGTCCGGGGCGGGGGGCGGAGGCTGCGGCGTCCGGAGGCCGCCGGGGCGGGGGGCCATTGGGCGCACGCGCGGGTTTGCCTGGCCGTCTGCGGGATCGACGATGACCTGGAACCGCTCCGCGCCGACATGGACATTAAAGGTGCGGGCGGCGGGGCTGAGGTCCTCGGGCGGCGCCGCCGTCGCGGGCGCGCCCTCGGCAGGCGGGCGGTAGTCGGGGCCGACCTCGGGCGGCGGCTCTTCGAGGCCGTACTTCCAGCGGAGGAAGCGGAGGCCGGTGACGGGGTAGAGGGCATAGATGAGGACATCGCCGTCGTCCTTCGCCACATCTTTGGTGGCCTCGCGGGCGGCGTCCATCTCAGGGTCAAGGATGTCGGCGGGGCGTCCCTTGGTGGGCCGGCTGCCGCGCTCATAGCCCTTGAGGGCGGTTCGCTGGACGGCCTTGTCCATGGGGAGGGGGGGCTGGCCGTAGAGGCCGTAGGCGTAGTCCTTGACCTGCTGGCTGACCAGTTCGTAGCGTCCAAAGAGGACGTTCTGGACGGCCTGGATTCCCACGATCTGGCTTGTCGGGGTGACGAGGGGCGGGTAGCCGAGGTCCTTGCGGGTCTGCGGCAGCTCTTCGAGCACCTCGGGCAGGCGGTCGAGGGCGTCGGCCTCGGCGAGCTGGGACATGAGGTTGGAGGTCATGCCGCCCGGCACCTGGTGCGTGAGGACGCTGGTGTCGATGATGCTGAACTTCTTGGTGTCCAGCAGGTGCATGTATTTCTCTTGAAGGATCTCTTCAAGCCGGTCGCTGGCCTGGATGAGGCGGTTGAGGTCGATTCCGGGGTCGCGCGGCGTGCCCTCAAGCGCGACGACGAGCGGCTCAGTGGCGGGGTGGGCGGTGCGGAGGGCAAGGGGGGAGAGATCGGTATCGACGATATCGACGCCGGCCTCGATGGCCTTGAGCTGCGTCATCTGTCCAAGGCCGGACGTGTAGTGCGTATGCAGGTGGATGGGGATATCGACAGCGTCCTTGAGGGCGCTTATCAGGTCGTAGGCGTCATAGGGAGCGAGCAGGGCGGCCATGTCCTTGACGCAGAGGGAATGGGCGCCCATCTTCTCGATCTCTTTGGCCTTGTCAACGAAGTAGTCGCGCGTGAAAACGGGCCCGCCCATGTGGCGGTCAGTGACGGAGTAGCAGACGGTGCCCTGGATGTGCTTGCCACTGTCCGCGACGGCCTGGAATGCGGTTTCAAAGTTGCGCGTGTCATTGAGGGCGTCAAAGACGCGGAAGATATCGACGCCGACCTCCGCAGACTGGCGGACGAACGCGTGGACGACATCATCCGGGTAGTTGCGGTAGCCGACGAGGTTCTGGCCGCGGAGGAGCATCATGAAGGGGGTCTTGGGGGCGGCGGACTTGAGGAGCCGCACGCGCTCCCAGGGGTCTTCATTAAGGAAGCGGGTCATGACGTCAAAGGTCGCGCCGCCCCACACCTCAAATGCGTGGAAGCCGACATCATCCAACATGCCGATGATTTCAAGGATGTCCGGCGTCCTCATGCGGGTGGCGAGGATGGACTGGTGGCCGTCACGGAGGGTGATGTCCGCGATGCGGACGGGCGTGGCGTCGGCGGCGAATGGGCTTGCGCCGTTTGTCGTCATCAGGTTGTTCTCCCAGGGAGCCGGGACGCGGCGCGCCGGCGGAAGGGGAGGGCGGGCAGGGTTCGCCCGGTGGCGTACCGCATGCTCATCGCCACGTGCCGGCCCCGCAAGCGCCACGAATCCGTGGACGAGGAGGCAAGGTCGTGCCTGGGCATTTCGTCCTGCTCGTAGGCTTCGATGGCCGCGATGATCGCGGCGCGCAGGCTTTCGCTTATGTCGTTCGTGGTCATAGGGGGATGTTCCCGTGCTTGCGCGGGGGCATTGTATCGCGTTTGTTGCGCAGCATATCAAGAGCGCGGATGATGAGCTTGCGCGTGTCGGCGGGATCGATCACGTCCTCGATGTAGCCGCGCGCGGCGGCGATATAGGGGTTCAGGAACTGGTCGTTGTACTCCTCGATGGCGCGCTGCCGCTCCTCATCGGGGTTCTCCGCGCTGCGGATGCGGTCACGGAAGATGATGTCCGCCGCGCCCTCGGAGCCCATGACGGCCATCTCGGCGCCGGGCCAGGCGTAGCCGATGTCGCCGCGCAGCATCTGGGAGGACATGACGAGGAACGCGCCGCCGTAGGACTTGCGGGTGACGACGCTGACCTTGGGGACGGTGGCCTCGGCGTAGGCGTAGAGGAGTTTCGCGCCGTGCATGATGATGCCGTTGTGCTCCTGCTCGACGCCGGGGAGGTAGCCGGGGACATCCGTGAGGGTGACGATGGGGATGTTGAAGGCATCGCAGAATCGGACGAACCGGGCGGCCTTGATGGCGGCGTTGATGTCCAGGGTGCCGGCGAGAACCATCGGCTGCTGGGAGACAATGCCGACCGACCGACCGTTGAAGCGGGCAAAGCCGACGACGATGTTTGCGGCCCACCGGGAATGGACTTCGAGGAACTCGCCGTTATCGACGATGGCCTGGATGACATCGCGGACGTCATAGGGCTCGTTGGGGTTGACGGGCACAAGATCGCGGAGCTCGGGGCAGAGTCGATCCGGAGGGTCGTCGACGCCGAACTCGGGGGGATCGTCCTCGTTGTTGGAGGGCAGGTAGCTGAGGAGCTGGCGGGCGAGATCGAGGCACTCGTCCTCACCGGGGGCGGCAAAGTGGGCGACGCCGCTCTGCGTCGTGTGGGGCGTCGCGCCGCCAAGCTGCTCGTGGGTGACGACCTCGCCTGTGACGGCGCGGATGACGTCCGGCCCGGTGATGTACATCTGGCCGACGCCCTCCTCCATGATGATGAAGTCGGTGATGGCGGGGCTGTAGACGGCGCCGCCGGCGGAGGGGCCCATGATGAGGCTGATCTGGGGGATGACGCCGGATGCGAGGACGTTTCGGACGAAGACGTTGCCGTAGCCGGCGAGGCTGTCCACGCCCTCCTGGATGCGCGCGCCGCCGGAGTCCATGATGCCGACGATGGGCGCGCCGGTCTTGGCGGCCATGTCCTGCACCTTGTTGATCTTGCGGGCGGCGGTGAGGGAGAGGGTGCCGCCGAGGACGGTGAAGTCAAAGGCGTAGATGAAGACGGTCCGGCCGTCCACCGTACCGTAGCCCGTGACGACGGAGTCGCCGGGGACGCGGCGGTCAGCGAGGCCGAATTCAAGGACGTTGTGCGCGGTGAGGGCGTCAAGCTCAACAAAGGAATCCGGGTCAAAGAGTCGTTCGACGCGCTCATGCGCGGTGAGCTTGCCGCGGGCGTGCTGGCGCTCAACGGCTGCGGCGCCGCCACCGGCGCGGGAGGCCTCGTGGCGTTCGGCAAGCTCCTGGAGCTTATCCTGCATGGTCATGGGCTGTGCGATTCCACCCCCAGATTTGCTCATTCAAGCGTGGGATTATGCTAGCAGAGCGCGGGGCGCGCGTATAGTGCGGGGGGCGCCCTTCGACGGGGCTCAGGGTGAACGGGAGGCTAGCCGGAGAGGGCCGCTAGTAGGTCCTGGGTAAGTGCAACACTCGATTCAACGATGAATTCGGGATTCTCTTCAAGAGTACCGACGGCTCTGACCAAAAGCGCCGTACCTGTGCCTGATCGGGATCCGAAGAGATTTTGGAACGCCGACAGCGCCCCGGAGGTCACACTGCTCGAAATTGTATGCGCGCGCAAGCGACGGAATTCTGAGGCCAGTTCTGCTGTATCGATTGCGCGTAGGAGCCGATAGATATCGAAAGCATCTTTCTGGAGTGGCAGTCGACGACGATCATCGGGATCGTCTAAACGCTCATCTATCTTGTGCACTTTCGATACCAGCAGCGCCCCGGGGCCAGCCACCTTGAGGATGGTCGAGCGGCTGGAGGCGGGAACAAGAGACGTTATTTGCCTCTTTGTGTGGCTTACAAGGGCGCCTTCCAGTCCGTGAACTTTCATGGCCGCCCTGTTGCCGTGTGGACCAAGTCGGGCGGCTCTGCGGCCAGGTCCACCTGCGGCTTCCGGCACGAGCAAATCAACCTTCGCCGAATCATTTCTCGTGTAGAGTCCCGGTTGGTCTCCAAGCTCGAACCCTGCCCGGCCCATTGCTTCGACTATCGTAGGTTTGTCCTGCAGCAGGCCTGGGTCCAGAACGAGGTCCGCATCGTAGGTAAAGGGAGAAATGGCAAAGTCAGCATCAGCTTTTTCTGTGTGGACGTATATGGCCTGGGCGCCCACCAGGATGACAGCATCGCGGTGAGGTTCCACTGCCTGGACGGCGTCCAGCAGGGTTTCCCGCGCTGCTATGTAGTCTTGTTCAGGGAGAGTTTCCATGTGTCCTCATTGTCCCGCATCCATTCCACCAAGGCATCCGCTTCCTGCGGAGCCCGCCCAGGGCCCGTCATCTGATCCAGCAAGACCTGGGTTACGCGGGCATACGTGATGCCGCCGTCGTTTTCGACGCGCTCCAGCGCCACCGGGTCGAACGGGACTACGAGGAGGACGTTTCCTCCGGCGCCCGCCGGGCGCAAGCCCAAGGATTCGACAGCGGTCTCAGGGTCATCGACGTAGAGAGCTGCAAGGCGTGGCTCCGCAATTGGCGCGATGCGGGATGCAGCGAAGGAACCGGTCACGGCATAACGGAGTTTACTGTCGCGAAGACGGTTGAGCAGCGCTTCCGTCCCTCTTGGCTCAAGCCACGTCGTCACGGTGTTGGACGAGGTGAAGTCATAATCTGCGGCCCATCGACGAGCCAGGGACTGCCAATCCACGGAGACGAACCGTCCTCTTGGGCCATCCTTCGTGACGATCTCATCCGGCTCCAGCAGGCTTGAGACCCTCGAAATCATGGCCGCAGAGGTCTCTGTTTCTGCGGCGAGCTCCCGGGTGCCAAAGGGAGTGCGGTAGTCCAGAAGACCCCGTACGACGCGCGCGGCGCGGCCTCCTTTGAGCGATCGGAGTGGCCGCTCCTCTCTATCCGGGTTCCTGTCGGCCCCTTGCGCCTCGATGTAAACCGCGGGGCGATCAGTCGTGAATCTGATGTTTCCGGTTGAGTCGGCGTAGCCTATCCCCACTTCCGCCAGGCGCTCCCTCGTGGCCGGGCTCAAGTAGGCGGATACGATCAGGATGGCGGGCGTCCTGCCGTCTTGGTCGCGCAACGCATTTGATGTCTCCTTCAACATGGCCGCCAGTTCTCTGACCATCCTCGGCTCGACGAGGTTCCGCTTGACCTCTACGATGATTTCGGACGAGATGCCATCAGGGTCACGGACTTGCCAGATTGCGTCGACCCGGCGGCGGGATTCCTGATTAAGTGGGACGCTACCTTCCTCATCCCGGTGGAGGAGCGCCCACTGCGACGGAAGACGCGAAGCGATTTGTTTGGCCGCCATCTCCAGAGGTTTTGTTTCTAATATGGGACTGTTTCGCATCATGTGAAACATGCTAATCGTTGCAACAATACCTGTCAAGGTCGGGGCTGTATGACCGGTAAGGGCAGACTTCGACTACCCCGGTTCCACGTGGGCGGGGGTATGATTTGGGGAGGGGGGGCACCCTTCGACGGGGCTCAGGGTGAACGGGGGTGGCGGGTGTTTGAGTGGGGGCGGCGGACGTTTGTGATGGGGATTGTGAATGTTTCGCCGGAGTCGTTTTCGGGGGACGGGGTGGCTGACGTGGATGCGGCCGTCTCGTTGGCGCTTCGCTTTGTAGAGGAGGGGGCGGATATTTTGGACGTTGGGGGGCAGTCTACGCGGCCGCGGTATTCGGCGGCGGTGGAGGCGGGCCGCCCTGATGGGCGGCGTGGGCCCCCGCCTACGCGGGGGATTCGGAATGATGCGGGGGGGAGGGGGGGGCGATGGATTCCGGCCTTCGCCGGAATGACGGGAAGGGAATCGGGTACGAGGAGTTGTCTGTTGAGGAGGAGATTGGGCGGGTTGTGCCTGTGATTCGTGCTATTAGGGGGCGGGTGGAGACGCCGATTAGCGTGGATACTTATAAGGGGGGGGGGTGGCGGAGGCGGGGATTGAGGCGGGGGCTTCGATTGTGAATGATGTTTGGGGGTTGAAGCGGGATGCTTCGCTGGCGGGGGTTGTGGCGCGGCATGGGGCGTCGCTGGTCTTGATGCACAATCAGTTGGAGCCCGGGTATACGCGGTTGGTTCCGGATATTGTGGCTAGTTTGCGGTGGAGTGTTGCGGCGGCTTTGGCGGCGGGGGTTTCGCGGGACCGGATCATTGTCGATCCGGGGTTTGGGTTTGGGAAGACGGTGTCGCACAACCTTGAGGTCCTGCGGCGGCTTGGGGAGATCAAGTCGGCTTTGGGGCTGCCTTTGCTCTTGGGGACTAGCCGGAAATCGACCATCGGGCATGTGTTGGGGCTGCCGGTGAGTGAGCGTTTGGAGGGGACTGGGGCTACGGTGGCGCTGGGGATCGGGCAGGGGGCAGATATTGTGCGGGTGCATGACGTTAAGGAGATGGGGAGGGTGGTTAGGATGGCGGATGCGGTGGTGCGGGGGTAGATTCTTCGCTGCGCTCAGAATGACATGAGGGCTGGGTGACATGGGGGCTGGGTGACATGGGGGTTCAGGTGGAGAGGGATTCTTGCGGAGGAATTGGCGGGATGGCGGTTGCTTATTTGGGGTTGGGGGGGAACCTGGGGGATCGGGAGGGGACGATTCGCTGGGCGATAGGGGAGTTGGGGGCGGCGTCCGAGTTGGGGGGGCGGGGGGGAGGTTGCGGCGGTTTCGTCTTTGTATGAGACGGAGCCTGTTGGGTATTTGGAGCAGCCGCTTTTCCTCAATGGGTGCGTGGTTTTGCGGACGGGGTTGGCGCCTGAGGCGTTGTTGGAGTTCGTCAAGGGACTGGAGTCGCGGGCGGGGCGCGTTGAGAGTTTTCGGAATGCGCCACGGCCGCTGGATATCGATATTCTCTTCTACGTGGACGATGGCGGGGAGCACGTGGTGATGGAGTCGGAGCGGCTGACGATTCCGCATCCGCGGATGCATGAGCGGGGATTCGTGCTGGTTCCGCTGGCTGAGATTGCGGGTGATGCGCGGCATCCTGTGTTGGGGCGGACGGTGGGGGAGCTGCGGGCGTCGCTCCGGCTGCGGGAGGTCTATGAGCGGCTCTTGGGGGCGTATGGGCAACAGGGGTGGTGGCCCGGCGATACTCCGTTCGAGGTGATGGTTGGGGCGGTCCTGACGCAGAATACGGCGTGGACGAACGTGGAGAAGGCGATTGCCGCGCTGCGGGAGGCGGACGCGCTGAACCCGCCGGCGCTGCGGACGCGGCCTTTGGATGAGCTTGCCGCGCTGATCCGGCCGTCGGGCTATTTCAATGCCAAGGCGCGCAAGCTGCGGGCTCTGGGCGAGTACCTGGGCGAGCATGGGGACGACGTCGAGGCGCTGTTTTCATCGCGGCCAATGGATGAGCTGCGGGAGGAGCTGCGGGGGCTGCACGGCGTTGGGCCGGAGACGGCGGACTCCATGCTGCTGTATGCGGGGAATCTGCCGTCGTTCGTGATCGATGCGTACACAATCCGCATATTGACCCGCTTGGGCATCCTCAACGTGGACAGCAAGCCGTCATACGCGGACGCGCAGGCTATGTTCCATGAGGCTTTGCCGCGCGACGCCGCGCTTTTCAACGAGTATCATGCGCTGTTCGTGGCGCATGGGAAGGACGTGTGCAGGGCGCGGAGGCCGTTGTGCGGGGAGTGTGTGCTGGCGGCGGAGTGCGAGTTTGGGCTCTCGCCGCCGCAGCAGGCAGCGGGAGAGTTCTAACCCGTGAGCAGGAACGCGGCGACCGCAGCAACCAGCGCGGTGGTAATGCTGATGGCCGCGCCGATCATGATGTTGCGGATAAGGGTGATGTCTTTGCGGATGGCGCTAATTTCATCGTGAAGACGCTCGTTATCAGCCCGCGCCTCATCGCGAACACGCTGGTTATCAGCGCGCATCTCATCACGAATCCGCTGGCGGTCGGCCTGCGCCTCATCGCGGTATTCGCGCATCTCATCGCGGATGCGCTGCCGGTCCGCCTGTGCCTCATCCCGGTATTCGCGCATCTCATCACGGATCCGCTGGCGGTCGGCCTGCGCTTCGTCACGGATGCGGTGCCGGTCCGCCTGCGCCTCATCCCGAATCCGCTGCCTATCCGCCTGCGCCTCGCTCCGAAACGCGCGCTGATCCTCCTGGATGTCCCCCAAGCGCTCATTCTGCTGCGTGAACGCGCCCTCGAGACGCCCAACTCGCGTCTCTTCCGTGTCCGGCCGTGGGGTTTCTGTCGTCACGTCTCCGCTCCCTTGCCTGCACCCCTAGTGTAACAGGCGCCCCTCATCCCGCAGCCGCACACTCGAACACGACTGCGGCGCGCCGGAGAGGATTATCCCCTCCCGCGCGCCGCAGCGCCAGTTTTCCTGTGGGCCCAAACTACGTCGCGGTCACCTGGAGCCACAGCGAACGGCCACTGAGGCCGCCCCAGTAGTTGCCGGTGTTGACCCTGCCCTCGTTCGCGATCGACCAGCCGTTGTTGGACGGGCTCGTGGCCTCGTTGTCCGAGGGGGTCAAGCGCGCCCGGTAGTAGTTCCATCCGCTTGCGTTGGAAACGCTGATCACGACGAAGTAGGTGGCGCTCGCGCTCAGCGTGCAGGTGCCGGAACAGGTGTAGCTGTAGTCCCCCGCGGTGGCCGGGTTGCTTCCGGTGAGCGTCAGGTTGGCGATGGCGGTCGCCGCCGGGTTCGCGCTGTTGTTGGCATCGGCGGCGTGTATCGCCACGGTCAAGTTCCCGGGGCTGCCCGCGTCGTTGCCGAACCGTGCCGTGACGCTGTGCAGTGTGTAGCCGCCGCTCTTGGACCCGGTCGTGAACGCCTGGGCGACCGTGGGTTTGGCGCCCCCCTGGCTTCCGACGGCCTGAGTTCCTGAGCCCGTTTCGCCAAGGTTGCTCACGGTGATGCCGGGTGAGAACGTCTCGCTGGCTATCTCCGTCGTGCACGCGGAGTCGCTGTACGCCTTGTACGTGTATGTCGTCCCAACCGTCAGGCTGCTCAGGTTGTGCGTCGTCGTGCTGATGGCGGCAGAGCACGTGCCTGCGGGCGCGGGGCGCTGTCCTCTTCAGGTGCCAGTTGCCCGTATGCCCCGCCAGCGTCAGCGTGGCCGTCGTCGCCGTGACGCTGCCCACGGTCAGGGAGGCCGGCGTCGTGAACGCCGCCGCCGTCGCCACCAGGTTCGCCGTCGTGCAGGTCGAATCGGAGTACGCCTTATACGTGTACGTCGTGCCTGCGCTCAAACTCGCGAGGTTCTTCGTCGTGCCGCTCACAGGCCCCTGGCACGTGTTGTCCGGCGCCGCGTCCGCCTTGTAGTGCCAACTGCCGATGTGGTTGGCGATGGTCAACGTGGCCGTCGTTGACGTCACGCTGCTCGCCGTGAGCGTGATGGGCAGTGGATCTATGGCTGCGGAGACCTGCCAGTCCCATGCGAACCCCAGCGCGTTCTTCCCCTTCGCGCGCACCTGGTACGTCAGCGCGCTGTTGTAGTTGTCCAGGTTGTTGACGACGGCGTTGAAGGTTGAGCCGGGGACGGGGATCTGTGTCTGCGCGTTGGAGCAGTTGAACCAGCCGGACCACGTCGTTCCGCCGTCGGAACTCGTGCGGCAGTCCACCTGTATCCGGTTGGTGGTGTAGCCCCCGTTGTTCGCGGGCGCCGTCATCGTCAGCGTCATGGTGGTCGTGGTGCGCGTCGCCGTGACCCTCGCGATCTGCTCGGGCACCGCCTGCCACACCGTCATCCGCGTCCACTCGCCGTTGCCGCTCGTGTTCTTGCCCCGCACCGCGAACACGTATTCCCGCCTGTCGTTGACGGGGTTCATCCGCTTGGCAGTCGCGTTGTAGATCTGCGTGAAGGTGGCCGACCTGTTGGTGTCGGTCAGGCCCGTCTGGCAGACCTCCCAGATGTTGCCGGCGAACACGCTGCAGGCCACGTCGTAGGTCGCGGCCCCTGCGGCGGCGTCCCACGTCCACGGTGATGGAGCCCTTGCCGCGCGTCGCCGCCAGGTTCGCCGGCGCGGGCGGCAGCGGGATCGCGTAGCTGATGGCGGAGGTTGTCCACCCGCTCGTCCCCGCGCTGTTCACCGCCTGCACGCCGATCACGTAGTCAGTCGACCCGTCGACGGTCAGCGCCTTGGTCGTTCCCGTCTCGGAAGTCGCCGCGCCCCAGGTGAGGCCCTTGTCCGTGCTGGTCCGCAGGTTGTAGCTCGTCGCGCCCGTCACGGCGCTCCATGAGACGTTCAGCGTGGTCGCGGTGCGCGTGCCGAGGGTGACTGCGGCAGGCGCGGCAGGCCCCGGCGCGTTCACGGACGATTCCGTCCAGCCGCTCGTCCCCGCGCTGTTCTTCGTCCGAACGCGAACCATGTAGCTCGCGCTCGTGGTGATGCCGGTCTTTGTCCAGTTGACCGGCGCGCCGCCGCCGGTTGAGCCTGTGCCCGGCAAGTCAACCACGCCCCCGTCCCACGTGCTGCCGTTGTCGGCGCTCGTCTGGACGTTGAAGTACGTTGAGCCCACCACGGCGGGCCATCTCGCCGCCAGCGTCGTGCCGGAGCGTGAAACGCTGACCGAGTCGGGCGCGATGGGCGGCGACGTCGATGTCCCCGCCGGCGCCGATTCGACCCGCACCGTGTGGCCGTAGTCGGTTGCCGCCCACACCACGACCGTGTAGTTCAGGCTGTCGTTCCTGCCCGTCAACGTCACGCTGTTGGTGGTCACGGCGGCTTCAGACGTGAAGGTCTTCCAGTCGTTGCCGCTGTTGGAGCTGGAGACGAAGTACTTCCATGCGCCGGGAACCGCCGTCCACGTCGCCGTCAGCGTCCCCCCGTGCCGCGTGACGCGATGGCCAGGTTCTCCGGCCCCGCCAGCCTCGCCGGCACGTGCACCGATACCTGCGTTCCCCGGCTCGCCCCGCCCGCGTTCAACGCCTGGATGTTGAACTGGTACGTCGTCCCCCCGGGCAGCTGGCCGGTCGTGTGCGAGGTCGTTCCCGCGCCGCTCCCGCCGATCTGCGTCTGCGCTCCCCACGCGCCGCCCTGCTGCTTCTGCTGGTACTGGTACCCGTTGATAGAGTCGTCGTTCGGATTCGTCCACGTGATGGTCACGCTGCCGTTATTCTCCGTGGCCTGAACCCCGCCGGGCGGATCCGGCGGATCGATCCGCGGCGTGGCGGAAACGTGCCACGGGCTCGCCGCCGGCGCCGGGCGGCTAGTCCCAACCGCGTTCACCGCGCGCAGCTTGAACCGGTACTCAGCCCCGTTCGTCAAACCCGTGACCGTGTGCGACGTCGTGCCCGAATCACTCCCGGAGATCGACGTCCACTCGCCCCAGCCGGAAAGGTTGCCCGTGCTCGTATCGTTGTGGTTCACCGCGTATTCGTACCGCGTGATCGGCTCGATGGAGACGTTGGGCGCGGCGTTCCAGGAGAGAGTCACGCTTTCATCGCCCGCCGCCGCCGCCAGCCCCGTTGGGCGCGCCGGCGCGACGTAGGGCCTGACGGGCGCGGAATCGAGCCATTCGCTGTCGCCGCTGTCGTTGATGGACAGCACGCTCACCATGTACGGCAGGGTGTTGTTAACGCTGAACGTGATGCTGGTCTCCGTGTAGAAGGCTGCCTGCCGGAACCAGCTCTCCCCCAGGTTCGAGCTGGAGGCGACGTGGTAGCTGTCCGCCTCGCTGACGGCGGGCCACGTGACGGTCATGGAGCCGTCGGACCGCGTGATCGTCATGGACGTGGGCGGCGGTGGCGGCGAGATGCCCGCCGGCGGCTTGTATGTTGGCGCCAGCGGCGAGTTCCGCCAGCTCCCCCAGCCCGCGCTGTTCTTCGCCCGCACTCCCACGATGTACGTCTCCCCGTTGTCGACGTCGATCGTGATGGTCCCCGCGCTCGTCCCTGCGCGCGGATGGTTCAGCGCGGCAAGCTCCCAGCTTGACCCGCCGTTGGACGTGTACGTGATGTGATAGCTCGTCGCGCCCGCCGCGTGATCCCACGTGGCCGTCAGCGTGCCGTCCGCGCGCATTGTTGACACGGAAGGAACCGTGCCCGGCGGCGAGATTGGGGCAGGGGTGTTTGTGGGGACAGCGGTTGGCGTGGCGGTCGGTGGCGGCGTGTACGGCCCGCTGGACGCGGAATTGCGCCAGCCGCTGCCCCCGGACTCATTCTTCGCCCGCACCCCGACGATATACGTCTCGCTGTTCGTGACGCTGATCGTGATGCTCACGTCGCTGGTGCCGCCGGCGGGATGATCGAGGGCTGCGAGCTGCCAGCTTGACCCGCCGGTGGAGCTGTACGTGACGTGATAGCTCGTCGCGTTCGTCACGGCGGGCCAACTCGCCGTCAGCGTGCCGTCCGCCCGCGATGTTGACACGGATGACGGCGTTCCCGGCGCCTGTGACGCCGCAACCTGGCCCGCCGCCACGAAGACCGCGGCAATGCCCAGGGCGATCAGAACGCCCCGGATCGCGATTCCGGCCCGGCTTGCTGTCCTCGTCATTACCCCGCCTCCCGTGTCATCAACCGTTCTTGATCACGCCCCAGCCGCTCACCACGCCGTCCACCACCGACCGAACCCGGATCGACCAGTACGTCGTGCTCAGGCTGTGCCGTATGTTCGCGTCGGTCGTCTCGTCCTTGGTGAGGCACACAACCCAGTTGGTGTTGCTCTGCCGGCACTGGACCTCGTAGCCCACGGCCCCGCTCGGGCTGGTCGGCTTGTCCCAGCTCACCTCGTGCCTGATGTTCGGCGGGCCGAGGCGTTGATAGCTCATGTTCGTCGGCACGCCCGGCGCCGTCCCGGACGGCACGTCCGATTCCACCCACGGGGTGGTTGAGGACCCCCAACGTTCCCCGCACGCGCACCCGCGTGACGCCCGTCGTGCTGACCGTCGCCATCGCGCTCGCGTTCGTCGTGGCGGCGACGGCGCCGCAGGCCGACGTCCACGTGTACGGCGCGCTCGCGCTCGTGCTGCAATCCACCGTGTAGGAGAACGAGTCCGTGGCCGCCGCCCAGGTTGGCTTCTTCCACCAGACCTGCAGCTTGTTGTCGGACGCGACGAGCCGGTTCTTGTTGACGTCCCGCACCTGCGCGCCAACGCTGTCCGGCCCGCTCACCGTCACCGTCAGGCTGGCGATCTCGCTCCCGCTGGCGCAGGTGCCCAAGCTGTACGCCTTGAAGGTGTAGGACGTGCCGCCGGTCACCGTTATGTTGCCCGACTGCTGGTTGCTCCTGGGGAAGGAGCACGTTCCGCCGGTCGGGACGGTGTACTTGTAGTACCAGATGCCGTCCTTGCCCGCGCCCTGACCCGCAGCCCAGCCGGACAGCGTCAGCTTCGCAATGATGTCGCTGCCTGAGCTGGAGAAGGCGACGCTCAGGCTCGGGTTGCCGGTGGTGAACTCGGAGGCAGCGGCAATCACCGCCGTGCACGCCCCGTCGCTGTACGCCGTGTAGGTGTAGGACGTGTTCACGCTCAGCCCCGTGAGGTTGAGGGTCGTCGTTCCGGCGGCCACGGGCGCGCAGACCCCGTCGCTGTTGCCGTGCTTGTAGGACCACACGCCGTTCCAGTTGGCGAGGGTCAGCGTGTTCTTGCTGGCGGAGGGCGTGCCCGCCGTGAGCGTCGGCGCGGAGCCGGCGGTGAAGGCCGCCGCCGCCGCGATCTCGTCCGCGCTGGCGCAGGCGCTCGTGTCATACGCCTTGTAGGTGTACGACGTGCCGCTCGTCAGGCTGCTCAGCGTCGCCGTCGTCGTTCCTGCGGCGACGGGCGCGCAGGAGGCGTTGGCCTGGCTGCCCTTGTGCCACCACGCGCCGCCAGTGTAGTGCGAAAGCGTCAGCGTCGCCCCCGTGGCCGTGATGGACGAGACGGTCAGGCTTGGATCCGCCGCCGCCGCCACCTTGATCTTCCTGGGATCGCTTGTATTCTGCCAAATGCCCGCGTACTGATAGTGGGGCGAGAGAATGAACCAGCCGTTGTCGGAGGGCTCCTGGACTGCGGTGTACGTGTCCACGCTAGTCCACACGTACTTGCCGTTGCCGGTGGTGTTCGGCGCCGTGAGCACCACGTGGTACTCCGTCGCCGGGGAGAGGGAGCAGTTGGCGTTGGCGGGGCAGGTGAAGGTGAACGTCCCCGCGCCCGTGGGGCTGCTCCCGCTCAGCGTCGCCTGCGACGTGCCCGGCTTGCCGTTGCTCGCGCTCGTGTAGAGGGCGACGGTGAGATCCCCTGACGCGTTGCCGGTCGTATTGGTGACGGAGGTGATGTTCACGTCGACGGACTCGATCGTGTAGCCGCCCGCGTTGCCGCCCGTGACGAACCTGGAGGACTCCCCGCTGGAGCTGTCGACGTTCGCAGTGCCGGGGCCGCCAGTGGTGAGGTTGCTGAGCGTGACGAGGGTGGCGAAGGTCTCGCTCGCTAGCGCCGTCGCGCACGCGGAGTCGCTGTACGCCGTGTACGTGAGGACCGCGCCCGCCGCCAGGCTGGTCAGATCGTGCGAGAAGTCGGCCTCGCCCGCCGCGCACGCGCCGGTTGACGGCGCGGTCTCCCGGAGCCACCAGTTGCCCGTGCGGTTGGCCAGGGTCAGCGTCGCCGATGTCGCCGTCACGTCGCTCGCGGTCAGCGTCGCGGTCGCCGCCGTCGTGAACGTCTCTGACGCCACTTCGTTCGCGGTCGCGCACGTGGACGCGGAATACGCCGTATACGTGTAGCTCGTGCTCGCGGTCAGGCTGCTCAGCGCGTGCGAGAAGTCCGCCTCGCCCGACGCGCACGCGCCGGTGTCCGGCGACGTCTCCTTCAGCCACCAGTTGCCCGTCCGCCCCGCCAGCGTCAGCGTCGCCGTCGTATCGGTGATTGCGCTGGCGGTCAGCGACGCGCTCGTTGTGAACGTTGTCGTATCCAGGAGGTTCCCCGTTGTGCAAGACGAATCCGAGTACGCCCCGTACGTGTATGCCGTGCCCGGCGTCAGGCTGCTGAGCGCGTGGGTCGTTCCGGTGATCGCCGCCGAGCACGTCCCGGTCCCCGGCGCGGTCTCCTGCGCGTGCCAGTTGCCGCTGTGCCCCGTGATCGTCAGCGTTGCGCCCGTCGCGGTGATGCTGCCTGCGGACAGGCTGACCGTCGTAAACTGCGCCGATGCAATCGAATCCGCGCAGGCGGAGTCGCTGTACGCCGTGTACGTGTAGGTTGTCCCGCTCGTCAGGCTGCTCAGCGCGTGCGAGAAGTCCGCCTCGCCCGCCGCGCACGCGCCGGTGGCCGGCGACGTCTCCTTCAGCCACCAATTGCCCGTGTGTCCGGCAAGCGTCACCGTTGCCGTGGTCGTCGTCAGGCTGCTCGGAGTCAGGGAAACGCCCGCTGTGAACGTCACCGTCGCCAGTTCGTGCGAGGACGGGCAGCCGTTCAAGGAGTACGCCTTGTACGTGTACGTCGTTGCGGCGGTCAGGCTGCTGAGGTCCGTGCTCCTGCTGGCGCCCACGTTCGCCGAGCACGCGCCGCTCGTCGGCGCGGTCCGCTTGATGTACCAATCGTAGGGATGGTTCCCGATGGTGAGCGTCGCCGTGGTCGTCGTCACGCTGCTCGCCGTCAGCGTGTACTGCCGGTTCGGCCACACGTCATCCGACGCCTGCGACCATGGGCCCCAGCTTGTGCCGTTGTGGTCGCCGTTGCCCGCGCGCACGCGCATCTGGTAGCGCACGCCGTTGCTCAGCCCGGTGAGCGTCACGGAGGGTGAACGTTGTGGTCGTCATGCCGCTGGTCTTGCCTTCGAGGTAGTAGCGCGTCGTCTCGGTCCACTCGGTCCAGGCGTATATCGCCCTGCGATTGGGGTTGCTGGGCGGAAGATCATAGGTGATGCAGGGGTTGCTGCGCCCGCCAAAGGTGATCTGGCACGGGCGCCACTGGACCTGGTAGACCGTGGCCGTGCCCGTTGGCGCATCCCATGAGACGTCTGCCCCAAAGTCCCGCGGATTTGCCGTCGGCTTCGCTACCTGCCCCGGCGCGGCCGGCAGCGTGCTGAACTGCGCCCCCTTGCGCGATGGTCGCGCCGCCGCAGAAGCCGTTGCCGTAGACGTTGATCGTGTAATTCGTGTTCGGATCCAGGCCCGTGACCGTCGTCTCCGTGCCGTTCACCGGCCCGTTGCACGTTGTCGTCTGCCCGCTCGCGCCGAACGCTCCGCCGCCTGCTCCGCCTGCTCCGCCGCCGCCCCCGCCCTGGTTCGCGTTCGCGCTGTAATACCACTCCCCGTCCCAGTTGCCCAGGTTGATCGTCGCCCCGTTGGCCGTCTCGCCGTTCACCACAACCGTCACGTCGGTCGGCGTCGCGGCGATGTACCACGGCAGGGCGGCGGGCGCGGCGGCGCTGCTCCCCGCGGCGTTCACCGCGCGGAGCTTGAAGCGGTATTCCGTCCCGTTCGCCAGCCCCGTCACCGCGAATGACGTGGTGTCCGCGCCGCTGTTCGCCATGCTTGTCCACTCGCCCCAGCCGGGGGCGGGCGGCGCCTGCCGGAATTGGTACTCATATCCCGTGATGCCGGAGTTCGACGGGTTGTCCCACGCCAGCGTCACGCTCTCGTCGCCCGCTGTCGCCGTCAGCCCCGTTGGGCGGGCCGGTGGGTTGGGCGCGGCTGTTGGCGTCGGCTCAGGCGTGGGTTCGGGCGTGGACGTGGGCGGCGTGAACGGCCCGCTGGACGGCGAGTTCCGCCATCCGCTGCCGCCGCCGCTGTTCTTCGCCCGCGCCCCGACGATATACGTGTTGCCGTTCTCGACGTCGAACGTGATGCTCTCGCTGCTGCCGCCGCTCGCCGGATGATCGAGCGCGGCGAGGCTCCAGCTTGAGCCGCCGTTGGACGTGTATGTGACGTGGTAGCTCGTCGCCCCGGAGACCGCATTCCAACTCGCGGTCAGCGTCCCCGTCCGCCCGCGTCACCGAGACGGATGACGGCGTGCCGGGCGGCGAGGGCGGGGCAGGGGTGGGCGTCAGTGTTGGCGTGTACGGCCCGGCCGGCGGCGAGTTGCGCCAGCCGCTGCCGCCCGCCGTATTCTTCGCGCGCACGCCAACGATATAGGTATCGCTGTTGGAAACGCTGAACGTGATGCTCTCGCCGCTGCTCCCGCTCGCGGGATGATCCAGCGCGGCAAGCTCCCAGCTTGCGCCCCCGGTCGAACTATAGGTGACGTGGTAGGTCTCGGCGCCGGACGGGGCCGACCACGAGGCCGTCAGCGTGCCGTCCGCCCGCGATGTTGACACGGACGAGGGCGTGGCGGGCGCGGACGATGCCGCGACCGGCCCCGCCGCCAGGAAGATGGCCGCAACCCCAAGGGCGATCAGCATCGCGCGAATCGCCATGCCCGCCCGGCCTGCTGTCCTGCTCATCTTCCCGCCTCCCATGCCGGTTCGTTCTCCCTACAGTCCTGTGTTGGCCCTGTCCGCTACGTTCCGTACTGCGTCTTCTGGATCACCCAGGCGCTGTACACGCCGTTCTTCACCGTCCGCACACGGACGTAATAGAACAGGCCGGCGGCGAAGCCGTGACTCACGGTCTGGCTCATGTTCGTGTTTGCCGTGCTGGTGATGTTGTGGGTGCCGCAGGAGTTCCAGATGTTGGTTGTCCTGACGCCCTGGTCGGTGCACTGGAGCTGGTAGGCGAACGTGTCGCTTGCCTGGGTGTTGGCAGGCTTCTGCCAGCTCACCGGATAGGTCCTGATATGCCCGGTGAAACTGGAGTTGCCCACGCTCACGCTTGTCGGAACGCCCGGCGGCGTCGCGAACGCCGCCGACCCTATCGCCTTCCCCGTCGTGCACGCCGAATCGCTGTACGCCGTGTAGGTGTACTGCGTGCCGGCCGTGAGGCTGCTCAGCGCGTGCGAGAAGTCGCTCTCGCCCGACACGCACGTCCCGCTCGACGCCTTCAGCCACCAGTCGCCAACGTGGCCCACTAGCGTCAGCGTCGCCGTCGTCCCCGTCACGCTCCCAGCCTCAAGCCCGGGCTGCGGCGCGGCAGTCACCAGCATCTGGATCACGTTGGAGAGGGACAGCCAGGAGGTGGTTGTCAGCAGCACGGTGCCGCTCCTGCCATCGTTCACGATCGACCAGCCGTTGCCGGACGGCGTGTTGGTTTCGTTGTTGGAAGACGTGGTCTTGAGGGTGTAGCGGTTGCCGCTGCCCGTGGCGTTGGGGGCGCTGACACGAATGAAGTACGTCGTGCCGGCGTCCAGGTCGCACGTATTCGTGGGATCGGCAGCGCACGTGAATGTGCCATTCGTATTGCTTGCGGGGTTGGCGCCGGTGAGCGTGGCGCGCGCCGACGAGGCCGGGTTGAGGCTGTTGGCGGTGTCCGCCGTGTGGAGCGTTACCACCACGTCGCCCGGCGAGCCGAACGTCTGGTGGAATGCGATGGTGATGCTGTCAAGCGTGTAGCCGCCCGCGTTCGACCCGGTGGTGAATGCCTGCGCCGCCGTGTCGAGCGAGTGGCTGAACTGCCTTCCGACACTGGCGGTCGAGTTATTCGTCTCGGCCAGGTTGCCAACCGTCCCGGCGGTGGAGAACGCCACGGCGCCGATCTCGTTCGCCGTCGTGCAGGTCGAGTCGGAGTACGCCTTGTAGGTGTACCACGTTCCGGCGGTGAGGCTGCTCAGGTTGTGCGTCGTCGTGCTGATGGCGCTTGAGCACGTTCCGCCGGACGGCGCGGTCTTCTTTGCGTACCAGCTCCCGCTGTGGTTGGCGAGCGTCAGCGTCGCCGAATTCGTCGTCACGCTCCCCGCCGTCAGCGTGATTTCCAGCGTCGTGAACGCGGAGGCCGTCGCCAGCAGGTTCGCCGCCGCGCAGGTCGAATCGCTGTACGCCTTGTACGTGTACGTCGTCCCTGCCGTCAAACCCGTCAGTGTCTTGGTCGTGCCGGTCACCGGCCCCTGGCACAACGCGCTGTCCGGCCCCGTGTCCGCCTTGTAGTACCAGGAGGAGGAATGGTTGTTGGCGATGGTCAGCGTCGCGCCCGTCACGGTGACGGCGCTCGCCGCCAGGCTCGGCTTCGGCCAGTACGCGCGATCGCTCTCGTAGACGTTGCTGACCGTGATGGCGATCTGCGAGGTCGCGTTCGTGCAGTTCGGCCGGAGGAGCAGCGACGTGAGATGGGACGTCTGTCCGATAGGAACGGTTAGCCCGTCGACCGCCTTGGACCAGGTTCCGGCGGCGGTTGCGCGGCAGTACACGTTGTAGGTCAGCGCGTTTGAGCCGCTCCCGGTATCGGACGGCTGGCTCCAGGACAGGATGTTGCTCACGTAGTTGTTGATGGTGGGAACGCCGGGGATGCTGTGGAACGTTGGGGACTGCCGCCAGTCCCACGCGTGCGACAGCGCGCTCCACGCCCGCGCGCGAGCCTGGTAGGCCAGCGCGCTGTCGTAGTTGTCCAGGTTGTTGACGACGGCGTTGAAGGTTGCGCCGGGTGTGGGGGTCTGCGTCTCTGCGTTGCTACAGGCGAACCAGCCGGACCACGTCGTTCCGCCGTCGGAGCTCGTGCGGCAGTCCACCTGTATCCGGTCGGTGGTGTATCCCCCGTTGTTCGGGGGCGCCGTCATGGTCAGCGTCATGGTGGTCGTGGTGCGGGTCGCCGTGATGCTCGCGATCTGCTCCGGCACGGCGGGCCACACCGTCAGCCGCGTCCACTCGCCGTTGCCGCTCGCGTTCTTGCCCCGCACCGCGAACAGGTAATCCCGCTTGTCGTAGATGACGCTCATCCTCTGGGCCGTCTTGTTGTACATCTGCGTGATGGTCGCCGACCTGTTGGCGTCGGTCAGGCCCGTCTTGCAGACCTCCCACATGCCCGGGTTGCCGGCGAAAGTGCTGCAGGCGAGGTCATAGGTATCGGCCCCTGCGGCGGCGTCCCACGTCAGCGTGATCGATCCCTTGCCGCGCGTCGCCGCCAGGTTCGCCGGCGCGGGCGGCAGCGGGATCGCATAGCTGATGGCGGACACCGTCCAGCCGCTCGTCCCCGCGCTGTTGACCGCCTGCACCCCGACCACGTAGTCGCTCGACCCGTTGACGGTCAGCGCTTTGGTCGTGCCCGTCTCGGAGGACGCCGAGCCCCAGGTGACGCCGCTGTCCGTGCTGGTTCGCACGTTGTAGCTCGTCGCGTTCGACACCGCCGACCATGACACGTTCAGCGTGTTTGAGGTGCGCGTGCCGAGCGTCACCGACGCGGGCGCCGGCGGCGCGGGGGTGCTGACGGACGATTCCGTCCAGCCGCTCGTCCCCGTGCTGTTCTTCGACTGGACGCGAACCGCGTAGCTCTTCGTCGCGTCGATGCTGCTCTTCGTCCAGGTCGTCGTCGTAAGCGCCGTCGCCTGCCCGACCCACGTGCTGCCGCCGTCGCTGCTGAGGTCAACGTTGTAATTCGCTGCGCCGACGACGGCGGGCCAGGTCGCGGTCAGCGTCGTGCCGGAGCGCGACAGGCTGACGGACTGGGGCGTGATGGGCGGCGAGGTTGACGTGCCCGCCGGCGCCGATTCGACCCGCAGTGTGTGGCCGTAGTCGGTTGACGCCCAGACCAGGACGGTGTAGTTCAGGCTGTCGTTGCGGTTGTTCAGGGTGATGCTCGTGCCGGTCAGGCTGTCCTCAGGCGTGAAGTTCTTCCAGCTGTCGCCGCTGTTGGAGCTGGAGACGAAGTACATCCATGCGCCGGGAACCGCCGTCCACGTCGCCGTCAGCGTCCCCGTGCCGCGCGACGTGATGGTCACCGTTTCAGGCCCGGGCAGGGTCGCGGGCACGTGGACCGACACCTGCGTTCCCCGGCTCGCCCCGCCCGCGTTCAACGCCTGCAGGTTGAACTGGTAGGTCGTTCCGCCGGGCAGCTGGCCGATCTGGTGCGAGGTCGTTCCCGCCCCGCTCCCGCCGATCTGCGTCTGCGCTCCCCACGCGCCGCCCTGCTGCTTCTGCTGGTACTGGTACCCGTTGATAGAGTCGTCGTTCGGATTCGTCCACGTGATCGTCACGCTGCCGTTATTCTCCGTGGCCTGAACCCCGCCGGGCGGATCCGGCGGATCGATCCGCGGCGTGGCGGAAACGTACCACGGCGCCGCCGCCGGGGCGGGCTTGCTCCCGCTTCCCAGGTTGACCGCCCGGATCTTGAAGCGGTACTCAGCCCCGTTCGCCAGCCCGGTGAGACTGTGCGACGTGGTCGTGGAATCGCTGCCGGAGACCGCCGTCCACGCCCCCCAGCCGGAGAGATTCCCCGTGCTCGTGTCATTGTGGTTCACCCGGTACTCGTACCCGGTGATCGGGACGAGGGTGACGTCGGGAGCGGCGTCCCAGGAGAGGATCACGCTTTCATCGCCCGCCGCCGCTGCCAAACCCGTGGGGCGCGCCGGCGGCTTGGGCGCGGGTGTGGAAATAGGCGTGGGTTCGGGTGTCGGCGCAGGCGTGGGTGTGGGCGCCGGCGGCTTGTACGGATCGCTGGGCGGCGAGTTGCGCCAGCCGCCCCAGCCGCCGTCGCCGCGCCCGCGAACTCCGACGAGATACGTGTTGCCGTTGTCGACGTCGAACGTGATGCTCTCAGTGGCGCCGCCGCTTGCGGGGTGGGTGAGCGCGGCAAGCTCCCAGCTCGCCCCGCCCGTCGAACTATAGGTGACGTGGTAGCTCGTCGCGCCCGCGATGGCGGACCAACTCGCAGTCAGCGTGCCGTCCGCCCGTGATGTTGAGACGGATGAGGGCGTGGCGGGCGCCTGGGACGCTGCGACTGTATCGTAAACGCCAAGCAACGCCACAGTCGCCAGGGCGACCACGAGGACGATCATGCTTACGGCGGGCTTTCGTTGCGTAAGCGGTCGTGCTCCTGCCATGCGCGCGCTCCTTTGGTTTCCTCAATATTACACGAAAGAGGCAGAGCGGCAAGCTAATAGTCATTGTTTTTTCATTGTTCTTACAAGGCACGGAAACGGCGCGCGGCGCAAGCGGACATAGCGGACAGGGCGGGGGAGGGACAGGACGGGGAACGCGGACGAGAGCCGCGAACGCGGAAACTAGTCGGTGCGGCGCTAGTCGGTGCGGCGATCGTCGCCGATGGGATAGACGTCCGTCAGGAACTGGTAGAAGTCCGAATCGAGCGGCACAACCAGCGTCGTGCCGTCGGTTAGTGATTTCTCATAGGCTTCGAGGGTTCTGACGAAGTTGTAGAATTCGCGGTCGATGTCGATGGCCTGGCCCTGGATCGTGATCGCCTGCGCTTCGCCCTCGCCGCGAATGGTCTGGGCGCGCTCATTGGCTTCCGCGAGAATCTGGGCGCGCTCAAGGTCGGCCTCGGCCTCGATCTTTGCCTTTTCCTCGTCACCCTCCGCGCGGAAGCGGTTGGCGATACGGGTTCGCTCCGAGCGCATCCGGTCGTAAGACGCTGGTGGCAACCTCGGGCGGGAAGTCCGCGCCCACGATCCGGACGTCCACGACGGACATGCCGAACTCGCGCGCCTTGACGTCGCTGCGCTCCGTCACGTTCCGCATGAGGGATTCGCGGTTGTCGCGGATGACCTCGATCTGGTCGTGCGTGGCCACTTTCCTCGCGGATCTCCGATGAGATGATGGCCTCCAGCCTGCGCGCGCGCCAAGCTCGGTACGGACAACCTCGAAGAACTGCCGCGCGTTGATGATGCGGTAGCGGGCATAGGAGTCGATGATCAGCGCCTTCTTCTCGGCGGTCAGGAACTCGGACGGCTCGGAGTCGAAGCGCAGGAGGCGCTTTTCAATGGTGTGCGTCGATTCGATGAAGGGCGCCTTGAGCTTCAGGCCCGGCTCCGTTGCCTCGCGCCGGTACTCGCCGAGGCGCGTGATGATGACCTGCTCCGTCTCGTCAACGACGTACAGCTCTGCGTCATGAGGATGAGGCCGGCGATGGCCGCGAAGAGGACGGCGAATCCGATGAGTCGTTCCATGCCTAGCCCCCCGATCCCTGTTGGTCGGTCAGCGGCAGGAACGGCAGGACGTTGGAGCCGATGTCATCATCCACCACGATGACTTCGACCCTGGGCAGGATGCGCTCCATCATCTCAAGATAGAGGCGGTAGCGGGTTGCCTCCGGGTGGTTGCGGTACTCCCGCAGGCGCTCCAGGAACCGGCTGGCCTCGCCTGTGGCGGTGCGGACGCGCTCTACCTTAAAGGCCTCGGCGGCCTGGACGATGCGGGCGGCGTCACCGCGCGCCTTCGGAACGATGTCCTCGCGGTACGCCTCGCCCTCGTTGATGAAGCGGGCGCGGTCCTCGCGCGCGCTGATCACATCCTTGAATGACTCCTGCACTTCGTCAGGGGGCTGCACGTCCTGGAGCTGCACGTTGACCACCATCAGGCCGGTGCCGTAGTCGTCCAACAGCCGCTGGAGGAGCTGCTGCGTTTCAACCTGCACCACTTCCTTGCCCGTTGTCAGCACGTCGTCGATGGGGCGCTGCCCGACAACCTGCCTCAATGCCGAGGCAGTGGCGTCACGCAGCGTGAATCCGTCGGGGCGTCCGCTCTCGGACGGGTCTTTGACGTTGAAGAGGAACGCGCCCGCGTCGCGAATGCGGTACTGGACGACAAGCTGCACGTCCACCAGGTTCTCATCGCCGGTGATCATGCGCGACTCGGTCGGCCTCTGCACGAGGCCCTCGCCTGAGCCGATCTCGC
Source organism: Dehalococcoidia bacterium (assembly GCA_963666115.2). Lineage (GTDB taxonomy): Bacteria > Chloroflexota > Dehalococcoidia > UBA6926 > UBA6926 > VXMO01. The sequence continues at coordinate 58,418 of CAXXET010000001.1, forward strand.
CAACGCTCCTGAAACCCAGCTCCAGGTTCTGGACGCGCTGGATGCTCAGGACGTCCTGCCGCTCGACGGGCCAGGGAATATGCCAATGCAGCCCCTCTGTCTGCTGATCGCCGTTCCAGTTGCCGAATGTTCGGACGACGGCCACCTCGCCGGGGTTGACGATGTAGATGCCGGAGCCGAGCCAGACGAGGGCGATGACTGCCGCGATGATGCCGGCGATGCGCCCAATGGGCAGGGGAGGGCCTTGCCCCTCTCCTCCGCCGGGAGGCCGCGCGTTGCCCTGGTCGTTGCCCGATCCGCCGCGCAAGCGTCCGAAGAGCTCGCGCACGGGGCGCAGGAGCTCATCGAGCTCGCTGTCGCCCTCCCTGCGGGGTTGTCGCTGGTAACTCATACAGACTCAGTATAAATGGTTTGGGCGATCATCTCCGAGAGATCAAGCACCTGCATGGTTTCGTCCTGCCCCGTCACGCGCACGCCGTCCTCAAACATCTGCGCGCAGAAGGGGCACGCGACGGCGATGGTGTCCGCGCCCGCGTCGATGGCGTGATGGGTGCGGCGGTGGTTGATCTTCTCATGGCCGGGGCCGTCCTCCATCCACATGTGCCCGCCGCCCGCCCCGCAGCAGAATGCCCGGTTGCGGTTCATCTCCATCTCCACTCTGTCAACCCCGGGTATGGCGTCCGCAACGTTGCGCGGCGCGTCATACACGCCGTTGTGCCTGCCGAGGTAGCACGGGTCGTGGTACGTGACGGTGCCGAACGTTGGGCCTTTCCGGCTCTTGTCCAGCGTCAGGCGTCCCTCCGCCACGAGGCTTTGCAGGTACTGCGTGTGGTGCATCACCTGATAGTTGCCGCCGAACTGCGGGTATTCGTTTGCGAGGGTGTTGAAGCAGTGCGGGCAGGTAGTCACGATTGTCTTGACGCCGTAGCGGTCCAGCGTCTCGACGTTCTGCATCGCCTGGAGCTGGAACAGGTACTCCATGCCGATTCGGCGGGCGGGGTCGCCCGTGCAGGACTCCTCGTCGCCGAGAATGGCGAACTTGATTCCGGCGTTGATGAGGATGCGGCCGGTGGCGCGGGCGATTCGCATGGAGCGGTCTTCCATGGACGCCGCGCAGCCAACCCAGTACAGGACTTCCAGTTCCTCCGGATTCTCAACCTCGGAGATGAGGGGCACGTCCAGCCCCTCCGCCCATTCCGTGCGCGCGCGGCTCATGCCGCTCCACGGGTGCCCGCGCGTTTCCAGGCTGCGCAGCGCGGCCTCCGCCGTTTCGGGCATCCGCCCTTCGTTCATCACGAGGGCGCGCCGCATCTCAACGATGGTCGGCACGTGTTCGATGAAGACGGGGCAGGCCTCCATGCACGCGCCGCACGTGACGCACGACCACAGGTCTTCCTCGTCCACAACCTCCCCGGCCGGGGCCATGACCAGGCGCTCCTCCACCCTGGACTCGTCGCCGCCCGCCTTGTAGAGCGCATTGCCGTAGGAGCCGACGTAGCTCTTGAGGTCCTGGATGACCATCATCGGCGAGAGGGTCTTGCCGGTGATGTTGGCAGGGCAGTTGTCCGTGCAGCGGCTGCACCGCGTGCAGGCGTCGCCGTCCATGAGCTGCTTCCACGTGAAGTCCGTCAGCGTCGCCGCGCCGAACGTCTCGCGCGTTTCAAGGTTGGGGATGGCCTGGAGCTTGCCGCGCGGCTCAAGGTTGCGGAAGAACCAGTTGGCCGGGGAAATCCACGTGTGGCTGAACTTGGAAAGCGTGGCGGCGGCGTAGAGCAGGGCGCCGAGCACCGTCGCGGAGTGGAACCACCACATGCCGCGGTAGATCGTCTCCGCCGTATCGGCTCGCACGCCAAGAACCTCGTAGAAGAACGCGGCAAACGCAAAACCGCCGGGCGACCAGATCGCCCAGTCCGGGTGGTCGAGATACTCGATGCCGAACTTGGTGTCGCCAAGCTGCCGCAGGCCCTCCAGCGCGAACCCCTGGAAGATCAGGATGATGGCGAGCGTGAGGATGATCTTGTCGTCCAGCAGCCCCGGCGAGTGCGGCTTGCCGATGGCTGAGCGCCGGAAGATGGCCATGGTGAGCCCGGCGAGCGCCATGAGCCCGCCCAGGTCCCACGCGAGAGACGAGTAGAGATACCAGTTGCCGATGGGCCACTCCAACACGCCCCGGTGTTTGAGCGGGTAGAGGAACTCTTCTTCGATGGTGCCGACGGTGGTGCCGAGGAAGAGCATGGACGCGCCCCAGAAGATGAGCAGGTGCATGAGGCCGCCGTAGCGGTCCCGCATGAACTTCTCATGGCCGTAGCCCTGCGTGACGAGGAGGCGGGTAAAGGCGATGCCGCGCGTTATGGGGTTGCCGAGGCGGTCTGCGGGCTGGCCGAGCTTCCAGAGCTGGGCGCGCTCATACAGCCGGTAGAAGATGTACGCGACCGTCAGGCCGGCAAGCGCGAAGAGTATCCACTTGAGGTCGCCTATCGTCCACAGAAATTCCTTCTCCGGAACCACTGTCACGCCCCTCCCGCCCAGTTTTCGGCTGCTCCAAACGCCGTTCGGGGCAGTATAGCACGGGGCAGGGGAAACCCGCGCCCAAAACCGCCGTCCGCGCCGCGCCCGCGCCGTTTGTGCAATTTGACACTATTCGGCGCGGAATGCTATACAGATAGTGCCCCCAGACGCGGGGGCGTTTCCTTGTAAGACGGGTTTTTTGGGGGTATGAATGCGCATCATCGTTACCGTTAAACAGGTGCCCGATCCGGAGGCGCCGCAAAGCTCTTTCACGGCGGACCGGGCGGCCAAGCGAGTGGCCGTCGCGTCCAGCGTTCCCGCAGCCGTGAGCGACTACGACAACTATGCCGCGGAAGCGGCGCTCCGCATTAAGGACGCAGGCGGCGACACGACCGTCAGCGTCGTCAGCCTCGGCGAGAGCCACGTCCTTGACGTCATCAAGCGGCCCCTGGCGATGGGCGCCGATGACCTCTTCCTCGTGCAAGACCCCGACCTGCCAAACGGCGATCCCGTAACGGTCGCCGCCGCGCTGGCAGCGGCGATTCGCAAGATCAGCGATTTCGACCTGATCCTGTCCGGCAGGCAGTCATCCGACCTCGACCAGGGAATCGTCGCGACAGCCCTCGCCGCCATCCTGGACATTCCCGTCCTCACAAACGCCATCGCCGTTGAGGTCAGCGGAGACGAAGTGCAGATCGACCGCATCGTGGATGACGGCATCGACACGGTGGCCGCGCGGCTGCCCGCATTGGTGACCGTCTCAAACGAACTCGGCCAGCCGCGCTACGCGACGATGCGCGGCATCATGGCAGCGCGGCGCGTGGACCCAACGGTGTGGGGCAAGGGAGACCTCGACGCGATGGACGCGGCGGATCCGTTCACGGAGGTCGTTGATCTGTTCGCCCCCGAGAAATCGTCCAACGTCGAAATGATCGAGGGCGAGACGCCGGCAGAGGCGGCGAAGGCGTTGGCCCTGCGGCTGCGCGAAGAGCGCCTTATCTAGGCCTTAAACGGCCTTATCTGGCCTTAGCGAAGCCTACATTGTGAATTAAGTAGCGAGGAGGTAGATACGAAATGGCCGGTGAAAACGGCATCCTGATAGTAGCTGAGACCGGAGCCGACGGCTCCCTGGGCAGCATCACAAACGAGTTGATGTCCGCCGCCAACAGCTTGTCCGCAGATTTGGGCGAGCCTGTTTCGGCAGCGCTGATTGGCAACGGAATCGGCGCCCGCGCGCAGGACATCATCGACCTGGGCGCGGACACCGTGTACCTGGTGGACGGCGACCAGTTCGCCAGCTACCTGAACGAGACGTACACCCCGGCGGTTATCGCCATTGCCCAGCAGGCAAACCCGCGCATCATTTTGATTGGCCACACGCCAAACGGACGCGACCTTGGACCGTACCTGGCAGTGCGCCTCCAGACCGGCATCGCCTCCGACACGTCCGGCCTGAGCATTGCGGACGGGCAGCTGCAGGCGGCGCGGTCCGTGGCGGGCGGCCTGTTCCGGCAGGTTGTCTCCTTCCCGAAGATGCCTGCAATCGCGACGGTTCACATGAAGGCGTATGACGGCGCGGAACCGCAGAGCGGCCGCTCCGGCAACGTGGTGAACGTGGACGTCGGGCTGGACGCCTCATCCGTGCGCTCCCGTTTCGTCAAGCACGAGGACGCGCAGGTTGAGGGAATCCGCATGGAGGACGCGGCGATCGTCGTGACCGGCGGGCGCGGCATGGGTGACGAGGCGGGCTTCAACGAGTTGTACAAGCTCCAGGACCTGCTGCCGCAGTCCGCAGTTGGCGCGACGCGCGCGGCGACGGACTCCGGCTTCTGCGACCAGGACCTGATGATCGGCATCACGGGGCGGGTTGTCTCGCCGGACGTGTACTTTGCCATTGCGCTGTCCGGCGCAAGCCAGCACATGGCGGGCTGCTCCGGCTCGAAGAACATCGTGGCGATCAACCGCGACCCGGAGGCCAACATCTTCAGCGAGTCGCGCTTTGGCGTCGTCGGCGACTACAAGCAGGTGCTGCCGGCGCTCATCGAAGAAGTCCAGAAGTTGATGCAAGGCTAGCGTCTGGCAGTCTTCGCAAGAAGCAGACAAACGTAGGGGCGGTTCGCGAACCGCCCCTACGTCCGTTTTGTCGGCAGGTTGCCGCTAGGACTCTCCGCTGCCGTCGATGATCTTTTGGGCCAGGTGCTGCGGCACCTCCTCGTAGTGGGAGAAGCGCATGGTGTATGAGGCTCGGCCCTGTGTCATCGAGCGGAGCTCCGTCGAATAGCGGAGCACCTCAGCCATTGGGGCCTCGGCCTGCACCGTCGTCACCTCATTCTCCGTCGTCATGCCCTGCACGTGGGCGCGCTTGGAGTTGAGGTTGCCGATCACGTCGCCGGTGAAGTCGTCCGGCGTGACCACTTCGAGAGTCATGACCGGCTCGAGGAGGACCGGCTGCGCCTGCTGGATGCCCTGCTTGAGGGCAGTGGACGCCGCGATCTTGAACGCCATTTCAGATGAGTCGACGGAGTGGAAGCTGCCGTCAACGAGGACGGCGCGCACGTCCACGATGGGGAAGTGGGCCACCGCGCCCTCCGGCAGGGTGTCGCGGATGCCTTTCTCCACGGCAGGAATGAAATTCTTTGGCACCGCGCCGCCGACGACCTTCTCGCCGAATTCAAAACCCTCGCCGCGGCTCAGCGGCTCCAGTTGCAGCACGACGTGGCCGTACTGCCCGTGGCCGCCGGTCTGCTTCTTGTGCTTGTACTCGGCGCGCGTTGAGATGCGGATCGTCTCGCGGTAGGGCACCTTGGGCGTGCCGGTCTCCACTTCCACGCCGAACTTGCGCGCCAGCTTGTGAACGGCAACATCGATGTGTGAATCGCCAAGGCCGGACACGATGACCTCATGCGTATCGCTCTCGCGGGTCATCGTGAGGCTTGGGTCCTCTTCAAGCAGCCGGGCAAGCGCCGGCCCCATCTTGTCCTGGTCGGCCTTGGTCCTGGCCTCGACGGCCACACTGAAGATCGGCTCCGGGAATTGGATGGCCGGCAGGGCAATGCCGGCCTCACGCGTTGAGAGGGTATCGCCGGTGCGGGACACTCCGAGCTTGGCGACCGCGCCGATGTCTCCCGGCGCGAGGCTGTCTACGTTGGCGTGCTCCTTGCCGATGGGGACGATGACCTGCGCGACGCGCTCCTGCTGCTTCTGCGCCGTGTTCCATGCCTGGCTGTTGGTGTTCATCACGCCGGACTGCACGCGGAAGTATGAGAGCTTGCCGACGAACGGGTCTGCCGTGGTCTTGAAGATGAGGGCGGCGAGCGCGCCATCCGCGTCCGTGTTGATGACCGCCTCTTCGCCGGAGGCCGTCTGGGCGGAGGGGGCCTCCACGTCTGCGGGGCCCGGCGTCAGATTGGCCAGGACGTTCAGGAGAGCATCCGTGCCTGCGCCGGCCTGCCCCGATGCGGCCAGCACGGGGAATACTTGGGAGGACGTGATGCCGGCGCGGAGCGCGGCCATCAATTCGTCATCCGAGATGTCCTCACCCTCCAGGTACTTGGTGGCGAGATCGTCATCCGCCTCCGCGGCGGCCTCGATGACCTGCTCCCGATAGGAATCGACGTCCACGCCCATGTCGTCCGTTACGTCCGATTCCGTGCCGTCCTCCAAGTACGCCTTTCCGTTCAGCACGTCGACAACGCCCCGGAACGAATCGCCCGCGCCGATGGGGACGAGGACGGGAGCGCAGCCGTTGCCGTAGCGACTGCGGGCTGTCGCGAACACGGTGTCATAGTCGGCATTTTCGCGGTCCATCTTGCCGAGCACCAGCAGGCGGGCGAGACCGCGTTCCGCCGCCCTCTTCCACGCCGCATCCGTGCCGACCTGCGGGCCGGTAGAGGCATCGACGGCGATGACGGCCGAATCGGCCACGAGCAGGCCGCTCAGCATCTCACCGAGGAAATCCATGTACCCCGGCGTATCGAGGATATTGAGCTTCTTTCCGTTCCATTCGACAGGGAGAACGGAGAGGTTGACGGAGCCGCCGCGCCGCTCCTCTTCAGGTTCAAAGTCGGAGGCCGTGGTGCCGTCCTCGATCTTCCCCATTCGGCTCAGCGCGCCTGAGCGGAACAGCAGGCGCTCTGCGAGCGTTGTCTTGCCGTCTCCGTTGTGCCCCAGCAGCACGATATTGCGAATGTCGGATGTCGAGTAGTTCTGCATTCCTCTCCCCCAACTGCCGGTTCGCCCCGGCGGCGACCGTGTGATTTATCGCACTATTCTACGGCAGGGGGCGCGGCGTCTCAATGCGCCGCGCCTATACTGGCCTCATGGGTTTCGTCCGCGCGCTGCCCCTCCGGCTTGCAATTCTCGCCGCAGCAGTTCTTGGGGCGCTCATGGCGCTGCCGGGGTGTGTCGCGCCCGCCGGCGACATCATTGCCGGGGTTCGGGCGTCCGCCGCGCATGACAGTTTCAACATCGCGGTGTGGGAGCTTCGCCATGCCCCTGACATCGTCGCGGCGCTGAATACGCCTCTTGAGAGCCCCGGGGTCATCGATGAGTATTTCGAGACGACCGCGCGGCTCCGCGAAGCGGCGGGCAGGGCAGCGTGGCTGCTTGCAAACCGGGCACCGGATGACGCCGAACTGCTTGAGTCGTTGGACGAAGAGGAGGCAATCGAGCAGGAACTGGCGGGGATCCGGCCGCGGGCGACACTGGCGCTGCGCGGGCTGGCGATGGGCGCGCTACGGGAGGCCGGGTTGCTCACAGACCCGCCCGTTCTGGGTGAGATTGTCTTCCCGCCGGTGTCGTTCGTGATGGAGGAACTCCCGAAGGCGCTGGTCGTGTCGCCGCGCGACCGGATTGAACTCATGGAATCGCTGCCGTTGAGGCCGGACATATCGACAGAGGAAATACTGCGGCTTGAAGAGGCGCTGACGAATAGGGGCCTCTCGGCCATCGTTGCGAACATCGGCGGCATGGGGACGTACCCGGCGCTGGTCAAGTCGACGTCCACGCGCGATTTCACCGTGCGGACGATCCTGCATGAGTGGGTTCACCACTATCTCTTTTTCCACCCGCTGGGGCAACGGTATTCCGCAAGCGGCGACATGACGACCATCAATGAGACGGTCGCGAACATGGTGGCGGCGGAGACAGCGGCAATCGCGCTGGACCAGCCGCCGCCCGTCTTCCGCGTGCCGGAGCCGCCGTCATCGGCGCAGCGCGCCCCCGGCGTATTCGACTTTGGGACGTATATGAGGGAGACGAGGATGGAGGCGGAGCGGCTATTGGCGGAGGGACGCATCGATGAGGCGGAGGCGTACATGGAAGCGCGGCGCGTCCAGTTGAATGAGACGCATGGGTATGGGATTCGAAAGATCAACCAGGCGTACTTCGCGTTTCACGGGAGCTACGCGGACTCGCCGGCGGGCGGCTCCGTGAGTCCGATCTATGGGCAACTGATAGAGGTGCGGAATGAGGCGGGGTCCGTGGCCGAGTTTCTGCGGACGGTGAGAGAGATTAGCCGCCCGGAGGATTTGGAGAGGCTAGCGGGAGCGGGGTAGGGGCGGCGCCGCACTACCCCTTGTCCACGAGGCGGCCGTTGAGGTACTTGTGGATGACGCTTGAAAGGAGTGTCTGGTAGGGAATGCCCTCTTCCCTGGCCATCAGGTGGGCAAGCTTATAGTCCCGCTCCGTGAACCGCAGATTCACCCGCTTGGTCTTGTTGAAGGTGTTGCGCGCCGCCATAACGGCCACGTTGATTTCCTCTTCAACGTTGGGGACGGAACGCAGTTGATTCTGCTCAAACGCGTCCAGAATCTCCTGCTCTTCCTGATCCATGTCCGCCTTGTAGACCATGATGTCACCTCCTGCCGTATCTTTTCATTGCCTTCTGGTTCGGGATGATCGTCTTCAAGAAGCGGCTGCCGTCCTGCCGTGGGACAAACGGCACCAGGTGCAGGTAGTCATTGATGTCCACGACGTAAACCATCTGGCCGGGGTAACGCTCCTTATTCGGATGCTCCACAACGTCCACCAAGCCTCCCTGTTCAATCGCGGACACGACCCTCTCAAAGGACACGTCCCGCTCTCTAATCAGTTGCTCGTTCTTCTCCGCACTCCACTCAAACTCGATTGCCATGCGCCAATTGTAGCACAATGTGTGCGCTTTGTGTGCCATTGTGGCACACAAGAAAAAAAGCCCCCGGGGAGTGTTCTCCCCGAGGGCCTATTCGCTGCTGATGCGAGGTTCGGCCTACGTAACGGTGAACTCGCTCCACATGCCGAGCTGGTAGTGGGTGGCCACGTTGCAGAGGAGCATGTACTCGCCCGCTTCAAGGGTCAGGGTAAGCTCATCCTCCCCGCCTGCAGGGAGATCGGCTTCAAGCAGGCTGCCAAGAACCGTGCCGACACCATCGACCATGTTGCCGCTCTCGGAGATCAGACCGCCCTCAGTGGGCAGATCGGTAAGGTCTGCGGCCATTCCGGCGTCATTGAGTTTGACAACCTTGAACTCATGCGCGATCAGGCCCACGTTCGAGATGTCAAACGTCACCGAGCCGGCGGCAATCGACGTGGGACTGGGAACCATGGTGTACGTCCCGCCCTGGTCGTCCATTGAGATTGCGACTGTGCTGCTGCTGCCGCTCGAACTGCTCCCGCTATCGCTAGTGCCACCGCCACAGGCGATCACTCCGAGCGAGCCGACGATGAATAGAAGTCCAACAAGGTAAACAAGAGACCTGCGCATGTCTTACGGAATCCCCCTTTTTTGCACGTATCAACGACCTGTTAAATGTATCACATTTGGATGCGGGCGGGGGGCGGCTGAACGCGATTGGCTGCTTTATCGGGGGGCGGGCATGGCGTAGGATGGGTTGATGCTGATCAACCAGCCGGTTTCAGGTTCGGCACTGCGGGCAAGCGGCCTTGCTTACTGGGAGCTGCTCAAACCGCGCGTCACGATTCTCCTGACGTTCCTGGGGGCTGCCGCCGCCGTCATCGCGTCGGGAGCCGACCCGGCCCAATCGGGCAGGGTAGCACTGATCACGCTTGCGGTGTTCCTCGGGAGCGGCGGTTCCAACGGGCTGACCAATTATCTCGATCGGGCACTGGACGCGCGTATGCACCGGACACGAGGGCGCAGCATTCCGAGCGGCCGCATCGTTCCGGCGGAACGCGGCTTGTACTGGTCGGCGGGCTGGGTGATCGCAGGCGTCACGCTGGCGTTCCTGGTGCACCCGCTCGCGGCGCTGGCCGGGGTGACGGGCACACTGGCTGCCGTTTCGTTCCGCAAGACGGAGGCAACGCACTTCCTGGGCGGGGTGTCAAGCGCGTCTCCGGTGGCAGCGGGATGGTTGGCAATGGACCCCACTTTTGGGCCGGTCATCGGGCTGTTGTGCGTGTTCGTGGGAGTATGGGTGATCCATCACGTGTGGGCAATCATGCTGTTCTACCGGGCCGATTACCTGCAGGCGGGCGTGGGTATCTTTCCGCTTCGGTCAGCGTGGAAGAGCGCGCGGCCACTGTTCCTCTCTCTGGCCGCGCTACTGGTCGTTTTGGTGGCGGCCATGGGATTCGCGGCGGAGCAGGGGCCGGTCTACTGGGTGATAGCGGGCGCGTTCGCGCTCTACAACATCTGGGGCACGCTGCAACTGGAGCGGGCGTCCCTGAGTCCTGCCGTTCAACGCCGCCGGTTCAAGACGGCATCCTACAGCTTGCTGTGCGGCGTGTTCACCGCCTTGCTGATCACGACGGCTCTCAGCGCCGTTCAGTGAGGCAGGCCTGGCCAGTGATCCACCTCAACGCATGACGACTGCCGTTCCGTATTTTCGTGTGACGACCCCGGCAGGCGGCGCCGCGACGGGCCCGCGCGCCGGCGTCCTGATCACGCCGCACGGAGAAATCCGGACTCCCGCGTTTCTCCCGGTTGCCACGCAAGGCAGCGTCAAGGCGTTGTCTCCGTCTGACGTTTCGACGCTGGGCGGGCAGGTTGTCATTTGCAACGCCTATCATCTTGCGTTAAGGCCGGGTGTAGACCTCATCGAGCTGGCCGGGGGGCTGCACGGATTCATGGGGTGGGATCGTCCCATCGCGACGGATTCCGGCGGGTTTCAAATGACGTCGCTGGCGCATCGACTGCGAATCTCGGATGAAGCGGTCACGTTTCTTTCCCACATCGACGGCGCCCAGTTCCACCTGTCGCCCGAATCCGCCGTCACACTCCAGGAGAGGCTTGGCGCAGACATGATCATGTGCCTCGATCAGCCACTGCTCTATGGAACGGAGCGCGACGGGGTAGAGCGGGCGATGGCGCGGACGCACCTCTGGGCGCAGCGTTCGGCGCGCGCTCACCGCCCAGAGGCGGGGCTGCTGTACGGCATTGCACAGGGCGGAATGGAGGCCGACCTGCGGGCGGAGTCGTCACGGTTTATCGCGGCGCTTGACGGCGCGCAGGGAATAGCAATTGGCGGCCTGAGTCTCGGCGAGCCGAAAGACGTGATGTGGGAGATGGTGGACGTGTCGATGCCGCTGCTGCCGCCTCACAAACCTCGCCACCTGCTGGGTGTTGGGTCGCCGGAAGACATCGTGGAGGGAGTGGCTCGGGGCATTGACACATTCGATTGCGCTCTGCCGACGCGTGTCGCGCGCAACGGGGCCTTCTACACGCCGCAGGGACGGGTGGACATTCTCAACGCGCGCTACACGCGGGAGTTAGGGCCGGTGATGGAGGGGTGCGACTGCGCGGCGTGCGCGACACATTCCGCCGCCTATCTCCAGCACCTGTTCAAGGCGAAGGAACTGCTGGCGTACCGGCTGGCGAGCATTCACAACCTGCGTTTCATCCACCGGCTGCTCGACGACGCGCGCGCCGCGATTGCGGCGGGTTCATACGAGAGCTTTCGCCGGGAGTTTCATGCGGCGTACACGCCGAGCGACGCAGCGGCGCGGGAGGAACAGCGCGGCCTGTGGCTGCGGGCGCAGCAGGCGCGGGAACAGGGGGATATGCCCGGAGAGTGGGAGCCGGATTCGGGGCTGGATTAGCCGCCGGCGACGGCGGGGACGATGCTGACCTCGTCGCCCTCCTTGAGGGGAGTTTCAAGGCCGCTGAGGAACCGCACGTCCTCGCCGTTCACATAGATGTTCACGAAGCGGTGGAGTTCGCCCTCGTCGTTGAAGAGGCGTTCCTTGATGCCCGGGAAGCGCTCATTGAGGATCGCGAGTGCGCCATCCAGCCGATCACTCCCGGCTTCAATCTCATCAACGCCATCCGTCACGCGCCTCAAGGGCGTGGGAATCTTGACTGTGACCGACATAGAGGCTGAACTCCTTTTTCCTGTGCGTTCTATTTGAGCGGTTCTGTCTAACTATAGCGGAATGGGTGGGCGGTTGGCAGTTAGCCTTCTATGACGTCTCCGGGGACGGGGTCGACGCGGACGCCCTTTGACTTGACCCACTCGATGCCGCGGTCGATTTCCGTCTGTTCGCCATCGAGTTCAAGCACAACCCAGCCCTGGTCTTCCTCCACGTTGGCGCGTCGGATGTTGGTAACGACCTCATATTCGCGGCCCAGCGACCAGATAATAGGCTCCTGGATGAGTTCTGACGCGAACGTGAATCGGACACGAGCCCTGGCCATTGCTACCCCCATTTTCCGTGTTGTTCCGGTTTGGCGCCGAAGACTGTACGGCGCGGTCAGGCGTCCTCGGCCTTGATGGCGTCCTCAAAGTCGCGCAGCGAGGCATTGATGTTGACGGTCTGCGCCACGTCCTGCACGGCCTCCTGCGTCTTGAGTCCGTTGCCCGTGATGTACGCGACCGTGACCTCATCCTTGCCGATGATGCCCTTTGCGGCGAGTTTGCGAAGGACGCCGACCGTGACGCCGCCTGCCGTCTCGGCAAAGATGCCCTCCGTTTGGGCGAGCAGCTTCATTGAATCAACGATCTCAGCATCTGTGACGGCATGGCCGGTGCCTCCGCTGTCCTCGATCACCTTGAGCGCATAGTAGCCGTCGGCAGGATTGCCGATGGCAAGCGACTTGGCGATGGTTTCCGGTCGGACGGGGCGGATGTCCTTGATGCCAGCGTCGTAGGCGGAGATGATGGGCGAGGAGCCCTCTGCCTGGGCGACGTGCATCTTCGTTTTGGGCCTGCTGATGATGCCGATGTCGTGAAGCTCGTTGAAGCCCTTCCAGATCTTGGTGAACATGGAGCCGGACGCGGCGGGAACGATGGCGTGGTCCGGCGCGCGCCAGCCAAGCTGCTCCGCGGCCTCATAGCCAAGCGTCTTGGAACCCTCGGAATAATAGGGGCGGACGTTGATGTTGACGAAGGCCCAGCCGTAGCGGTCCGCGATCTCCGAGCACAGCCGGTTCACGTCGTCGTAGCTGCCGTTGACGGCGACGAGGGTAGGGCCGTAGATGGCCGCGCCCACGACCTTGCCCAGTTCAAGATCGGCGGGGATGAAGACGTAACACCTGATGCCGGCGCGCGCGGCATGAGCGGCAACAGAGCCTGCCAGGTTGCCGGTGGAGGCGCAGGCAAGCGTGTCAAAGCCGAAATCACGCGCGGCAGTGGCGGCGACCGAAACAACACGGTCTTTGAAAGAGTAGGTCGGGTTGACGCAGTCGTTCTTGAGATACAGCTCGTTCAGGCCGAGCGCCTTGCCGAGCCTGTCTGCCTTGACGAGCGGCGTGAGGCCGGCGTTGATGTCGACGCGGTTCTCGGGATCGGCAGGCAGGAGTTCGGCGTACCGCCACATGGAGGGCGGGCCGTTCTTGATGGACTCGCGGGACATGACGCGGGCGATGGCGTCGTAGTCGTACTGAACCTCGAGCGGCCCGAAACAGAAATCGCAAACGTTGACCGGCAGGAGTTCGGTCTCGCGTGAACACTCCTTGCAGCGGAGGGCAGTGGCGTAGGTCATTAGGGCTGCAATCCATTCTGCCCTGACGGGGCGTTCGGGGACGCAATCAGTTGTCCGGCATATGGATCGGCAGCCAACATCAATCCTTCAAGCGCGTGACAGCCGAGCAGCGGTTCGGCGCCAACATCCCCGAAGACGGCCCAGGTGTGCGTTGTTCTGCCCTCAGCCGTGAGCAGCAGTTCACCAACGTCGTAGCGCTCAATGCGGCCATCCGCAAACTCAAAGACTGATTGATGTCTGCGCGTGACGCCAAGTCGTTCAAGCACATCGGCGGGAATCAGGGAGATGCTGGCTCCGGTGTCCACGGTTGCAGACAGACTCACGGATGAATCGTCCACGAAGCTGTGGAGTGTAACGTTAGCGCTAAACATTCCCATGCGGCGTTCCTCACGGGTCATTGCCCGGCGAACGGGGATACCGACTGCGCGCAGATATTTGGCTGATGCTGTCATCATGGCGTCCCCTCAGTCCATTGTAGCAACAGAAAGGCGGGGCGGCGCGCTTGGCGCGCCGCCCCGCCCGTTTCCTCGTCGTGATGGTGAGAGGAGTCCTAGCGGTTCTGCCAGTTGGGGGCGCGCTTCTCCGCGAAGGCGAGCGGGCCCTCCTTGGAGTCCTCGGAGCCGCCGACGATGCGGTTGACCCAGCCGCTGAATTGGTAGTGCTCGTCGATGAACAGGTTGCGCCAGAACTGCGCGACGGCCTTCACGCCCTGGACGGCGATGGGCGCGTTCTCCGTGATCATCTTGGCAATCTCAACAGCGCGCGGCAGGAGCTGGTCAGGCTCCACGACCTCATGGACCAGGCCGATGCGCAGACACTCCACCGGGGAGATGCGATCCGCCGTCAGGCCGATGTACATGGCCTCGCCGACCGGAACCAGGCGCGGCATGAGGTGCATGCCGGAGCCGGGCATGATTCCGCGCTTCACCTCGAACAGGCCCATATAGGCCTCCGTGGAGATGATGCGGATGTCGCAGTCGATTGCGCGCTCCGTGCCGCCGCCGACGGCTAGGCCGTTGATGGCCGCGATGAACGGCTTGGGCGAGCGGGCGAACTGGAAGAGAGAGCCGGTCGGCCCGGCTCCGCCGCCCCCGGAAATCTGGAACAGGCGCCGGGCGCGCTCCTCGGCGTCGATCTCACCCTTGTCGAACGCTTCATTGACCTCGGCTGTGCGCGTGTTGCGATCCGACATCTCGCGCAGGTCGGCGCCTGCGGAAAACGCGCGACCGTTTCCGGTGACAATCCCGACCCACATGTTGCGGTCGTTATTGAAGTCGTGGAGCGCGATCTGCAGTTCCTCGTTCATGCTGCCGCCCATGGCGTTCAACCGATCAGGGCGATTCATGGTGAACGTGGCGTAGTGTTCCGCCTCATTCTTCTCATACAACAGTTCAGGCATTTGCTTCCCCTCCCACCTCTGTGGATTCTCCTGCGTAAAGCCGACTAAGCCTAGATTTTTGGCGGCGTCGATGTCAAGTTGGCGGCGTGGCGGCGCGATAGAGTGGCTTTGACACGGTTCGCGCGTCACTGGTAGGGTGAATCGGGCTTGGGTGAGCCTATCGGTGGGGCAGCACATTTTTTTCGGGGGAATAACTATGCGCTTGACACTCTCAGCCATCAAGGCGGACGTCGGTTCAATTGGCGGCCACACGAGGCCGACGGACGAGATGCTGGACAAGGTGCGCTCAGAGGTGCAAGCCGCCATCGATCGGGGACTGCTCATCGACGGCTACGTATTTCACGTGGGGGATGACATCGCCATCATCATGTCCCACACGCGGGGCAAGGACGACACCGAGATTCACCAGTTCGCGTGGGACAGCTTCCTGGCCGCGACGGCCATCGCGCAGGAGTACGGGCTGTACGGGGCAGGGCAAGACCTGTTGGTTGACGCGCCGTCCGGGAACGTGCGCGGCGCGGGGCCGGGCGTGGCGGAGGTCGAGTTCGAGCACGAGCCGGTGAAGACCAACAGCGTGCGCAACGCTGAGTCGTTCATGATCTTCGCGGCGGACAAGTGCGGGCCGGGCGCGTACAACCTGCCCCTGTTCCTCGGATTCGCCGACCCGATGTACTGCGCGGGGTTGATGCTGCCGCGCATGATCCAGGGCTTTGATTTCAACATCATCGACATGAACAACACCGGCGGCGACAGCCTCCTGACGCTGCACGCGCCGGAAGACTACTACCGGATCACGGTGCTGCTGCGCGACAACGAGCGTTTCGGCATCGAGAGCATTTCATCCCGGACGTATGACGGGCAGGACGCGGCGGCGGTGTCCGCGCAGCGGCTGCACAACATCGCCGGCACGTACACGGGCAAGGATGACCCCATTGCCATCGTGCGGAACCAGGGCATCTTCCCCGCGCCGGAGGAGGTTCTTTCGACGTTCACGAAGGCGCACTACATCGGCGGCGACGCGCGCGGCTCCCACAACATGCCCCTGATGCCCGTGCCGATGAACACGCCTGTCACGGGCCCGTATTGCCTGCCGATCGTTGAGTCGCTCGGTTTTTCGATGAACGGCGACGGCAAGTTCTCGGCGAACGTCGTGGACTTCTTTGACAATCCGGCGTGGGACCTGGTGCGGAACAAGGCGCAGGAGAAGGCGCTCTACATGCGCGACCAGGGGTGGTCCGGCCCCGCCATGCTGCCGTACACAGAGCTTGAGTACGGCGGGTTCCGTGACATCGTGACTGGGCTGGAGGAGCGTTTCGCCTTCCGCGCGGAATAGGGGACAGCCCCGCGTGAAACTCCTCGTCGGCACCGGCAACCCCGGGAAAATCCGCGAGTTCCGCGAACTCATGGACGGCCTGCCCGTTGAGCTTGTGACCCCTGCGGACATCGGCCTCGATATTGATGTGGAGGAAACCGGCGGCACGCTGGAAGAGAATGCGCTGATCAAGGCGCAGGCATATGCGAACGCGGGGGGCATCCTGACGCTGGCCGATGATTCCGGCCTGTTTGTGGATGCGCTGGACGGCGCGCCCGGCGTGATCAGCGCCCGCTACGGCGGCCCTGATGCCAAGACAGATGAGGACCGCGTTGAGCTTTTGCTGCGCAATCTGAAAGACGTGCCGGAGGCGGAACGCGACGCGGCATTCCGGTGCGTAATCGTCATTGCAGAGCCAAACGTGGATACGGTTTGCATGGCGAAAGGAGAGTTGCGCGGTATAATTGGGAAAGCTCCGAGGGGGACGAACGGATTCGGGTATGATCCGATATTCATCGTGCCGGAGCACGGGAAGACGGTAGCCGAATTGGATTCAGAAACAAAGAACGCACTCAGTCACCGCGGCAGGGCGGCGCGCATCGCGCGGGGCATTGTCGCGGACATGGCCGCCGCGGGCCAGGCGGAGGGAAACAACCGGGCATGACCGTCGCCGCTCCCATAAGCGTCAAGGACGTGTTCGGACGCCTCCTGCAAGACCTCCGTATCTCTGTCACGGACCGGTGCAATTTCCGTTGCTCGTACTGCATGCCGGCGGAGATCTTCGGCGAGCGGTACGAATTCCTGCCGCGCGACCAGATCCTGACGTTCGAGGAGATTGAACGCCTGACGCGCATCTTTGCCGGGCTGGGCGTGACCAAGATTCGCGTGACGGGCGGGGAGCCCCTGCTGCGCAGGGATTTGCCTGAGCTAATCTGTATGCTCGCGGCGGTTGACGGCATCGACGACCTGTCGCTGACGACGAACGGCTACTTGCTGCCGCCCATGGCCAGGGAGCTGCGGGAGGCAGGGCTGCGCCGCGTGACAATCAGTCTGGACAGCCTGGACGATGAGACATTCAAGCGCATGAACGGACGCGGTTTCGGGGTTGATCGCGTACTGGAGGCCATCGAGGCGGCGGAGGACGCCGGGCTCGGGCCAATCAAGATCAATAGCGTCGTGCAGCGCGGCGTCAACGAAAACTTTGTGACCGACCTCGCCAGGTATTTTAAGGGCACGGACAAGATTGTGCGGTTCATCGAATACATGGACGTCGGGACAATCAACGGGTGGAAACTGGAAGAGGTCGTGCCGAGCAGGGAACTCGCCGCGCTCATCAACGCCGAGACGCCCATCATTCCAATCGACCGAAACTATCGCAGCGAAACATCGTCGCGTTATGCGTATGCTGACGGCACCGGCGAGATTGGGTTCATTTCGTCGGTCTCGGAGCCGTTCTGCGCCGACTGCACACGCGCCCGCCTCTCGACGGACGGCAGGCTCTACACGTGCCTGTTCACGGGCGACGGCCATGATTTGCGCGGGCCGATGCGCGACGGCGCGACGGACGATGAGATTATCTCGCTGATCACCGGCGTGTGGGAGCAGCGGACGGATCGGTACTCCGAGGAGCGAACCAGCGAGACTGCCGCGCTCGCGGGCAAGAAGCCGGAGCGCGTTGAGATGTACCACATCGGAGGGTAGGCGCAGACGCCGCCGGACAATCCGATGACCGACCAGGAGAACTCTGGGAAACTGTCCCACGTCGATCCGACAGCCGGGCCGCGCATGGTCGACGTGGGCGACAAGGACGTGACGCGGCGAGAGGCCGTGGCGCGGGGCAGGGTGGTCATGTCGCCCGAAACGCTGACGGCGATCCGCGAACAGGCCACGCCCAAGGGCGACGTGCTGTCCGTGGCGCAGTTGGCGGGCGTGATGGCCGCCAAGCGCACCTCTGAATTGATTCCCCTGTGCCATCCACTGCCGCTGTCATTCGTTGGCGTTAAACTGACGCCGGGTGAGGACGGGGCGAGCGTCGAAATAGAGTCGACCGTTCGGACGACGGGTCAGACGGGGGCCGAGATGGAGGCTCTAACGGCGGTGAGCGTGGCGGGGCTGACAGTCTATGACATGTGCAAGGCCATCGACCGCGCGATGCGGGTGGAGGCCGTCCGGCTGGTGTCCAAGTCCGGAGGGCAGAGCGGGGACGTGCGGCTAGAGGATTAGTCCCGGCTGCCCAGCAGAAACCGCCGCGCGATGTTGGCGGTTTCGTCCGGAACCTGCATGTAGATGGCGTGGCCGACGTCAGGCATGACCAGGAATTCCCCGTGCGGCAGCGCTTCCGCCAAAGGCCGCTGGTGTGACTCAAGCAGGTTGTTCTCCTCCGCCACGACGATGAGGATGGGCATGGTCAGCCGGTTCACGCCGGCAATCAGCGAGAACTCATCGGTTGCCATTTCCCCGATGTTGTAGGAGTTGACGCTCCACATGGCCTCAGCGCGTCCGTCGGGATGGACGATCGTTTCCTCATTGAGAACGTCGTCCAGCGCCTCCTGCGTCCAGACGCTCGTCATGTTGTTTGACTCCAGCCGCCGCTTGAGGTCATCGAGGGAAACCCATGAGTTGCGCCGGCCCGGCCCCGGCTTTTCGGTGAGGTCTTCATTGAGCACATTGACGCGCACCCAGTGGGCGGGCCCCTCCGGCACGGGCTCCACCATCACCATGCCGAGCACGCGGTCGGGATGGTTGGTGGCGTAGAGGCCGCTTATCGCGCCGCCGTAGGAGTGGGACATGATGAAGTGCGGGGGAAGGTCAAGCGCCTCCGCGATGCCCGCCATGTCCTGCGCCCCCTCCGTTGCGCGGTAGCCCGTTTCAGGGGCGTCCGATTCGCCGTGTCCGCGTGTGTCCAGGGCGATGACGCGGAAGTCATTTCGCAGCCGCCGCGCGACGGCGTTCCAACTGCGTCCGGTGCGCCGACCGCCGTGGACGAGCAGCAGCGGGGGGCCGTCGCCTCCCCAATCAAGCGCGTGAAATGTCACGCCGTCGACGGTGACGAACAGGCTTGTGCGTCCCTCGGATTGCTCGCGTGTGATGACTTCAGGCACAGAACCTCCCTGTGTGCGTTGTATGACTCAGTGTGGGGAAGGGGGTCAGGCGGGATACCACTGCCTGCGTTCAAACATCCCCTTGATATACGACATTTCTCCCGTGTGCATTGAATTATCGTGCATCACGCTGACGAGGCGGACGCCGACGGTCGGCATCGGGTTCCACTGCGGCTCATTCAGGACGCGGTCGAGCGCCTCGGGCGTAATGGTCTGAATGAACTCCTGCGTGCGGGCGTAGACGGCGTCGTAGTACCCGATGATCACGGACGCCTCCGGCGCCTGGAATGCGCGCACCTCGTCCATGGAGTAGCCGGTTCCCGTGTTCGCGGGGTCGGCGGCCATGCCGAACCGCTCATGCCAGCCGTCCGCAATCCACGCCTGCTCCCGGCCGGCGAGGCCGGAGATTTCGTGGTCCTGGGTGCGCGTCAGGTGCCAGCCGGTCCAGCCGAGCGGGTTTGATTGCTCGTCCGGCTGCCTCATCAACTGCTCCACGCTCAGCCCGTCGATGCACCTGGCGAGCAGTTCCCGCACGCGGCCAAAGTGATCAGTGGCCAAATCTCGCATGTCCATCCCGATTCCTCCGTCCCCCAAGCCGCGCCGGGGCGCTTATTGCGACTCAGACCTTCTCATGCTGCGTTGTGTAGCAGGGCAGGCCGTTGACCATTTCGATCTTGTAGTCGGAAAAGAGGACGGGGTAGCGATCACGGACAATCTCGCCGATCTTGCCGAAGACGACACGGATTTCCTCTTCCGAACTGGGATCCGTGCGCGCCTCCAGGATGTGACGCAGGGCGCGGATATTCGTGCTCCATCCGATGCTCGTCGCCACGCCGATTGGGGCGATGCGCCGCATTGCTGAGGTAATTTCCTTCTTGCGGGAGAACTGCGCGCCGTCCTCGTCGAGCTGGTAGTGCTCCGCCATCATCCTCTGCAACTCTTCCAGCCTCGTGAACGTATCCACAAAGACCTCCATGATGTGCTCATCCTCGCGGACGGCGGTGGGCGCCCACATGCCGAGATCGTCAAGGCGAACGAAGCGCAGGCTTTCCTGCGAGATGGCGGTGCCGGCGCGGTGGCGAACCAACTCATGCGTGAAGACGCGGCTGACGCCGCTGATGGCGAAGTTGAGGACGCTGTGCTCCAGGACGGAGCCGTGGCCGGTGGCGATGATGTTCTTGAGGTGGGCGGCGTTGTTGGGGCGGACGCGGGTGACGTTCGGATTGAGGCCCGGCTCGAAGCTGCGGTAGCAGAGGCGTCCCATGAACTCGGCGAGGCCCTCAACGTCCGTGGCTGCGTCCGTCGACCAGCCCGGCGCGCCGATATGTTCAAGGTATGCGGCAAGCCCCTCCGGTATGATCCTGGTCTCGCCGACCAGGAAGACTTGCGGCTCCACGCCGTGCATCGCCTACCCCCCTTGCGCCCAAATCCACCATCAAAACTGTAGCACGCCCCCGCCCCCCGTTCACCCTTCGACAGGCTCAGAGTGAACGGGTAGAATCTTTACGCCGCTCATACGCCCCCTTAACTTGCGCTTAATCCCACTGTGGCGATTTCGTGGCAAAATGAGGGCGTGGAAACTGAATACCGAACCTCCACCGTTGACTACCGAGGGCCGATACGAACGGTCGCTCACCGGGGCGCTATGGCGCTCGCGCCCGAGAATTCCATCCTCGCATTCACCACAGCCGCCGAGCTTGGCGTTGACGCCATCGAGAGCGATGTACGCCTGACCTCGGACGGGCAGCCTGCCGTCATCCATGACCCCACGTTGAGCAGGACGCACGGCCGCGGGGCGCGCGTGAGCGCAATGACGATGGCGGAGCTGGAAGCGATCGGTGTGCCGTCCCTTTCAACCTTGCTGGACGGCTTTGCGGCCGACTTTGACGTGATCATCGACCTCAAGGTGAAGAGCGCCGCGCTCGCCAGGGCGGTGGGGCGGGTCGTCGCCGGATCAGGCCGCGCCCAATGCTGTTTCGTGACGGGTTCAGACCTCAACCTGCTGCGCCTCGCGCAGTCGCTCGCCGAGGGTTTGCGGCTCAGTTGGACCATCGGGGCGCGGCATGGAACGCTGACTCCGGCGGCAGTCGTGGAGGCGGCGGTTGTAGGAGTGTCGGAACTGGCCGTAGATGCCCCGGAAGTAAGCGCCGAACTCGTCGCGCAGGCCCGCTCACTGGGGATTGACGTTCGCGCCTACGGCATCAAGACGCCGGCAGAGGCGCGGCAACTGATTGAACGCGGCTGCACAACCCTGACGCTGGATGATCCGCGCTGGGCGATGGCACCGCGGCAGATGTCCCTTCCGCTGATTTCGGCAGCGACGTAAGCCTAACACCTACTCCTCCCCCCTCATTCGGAGGAGGCGTTCGCCGATGATTAGGGCCAGGACGGTGTAGAGGGCGTCCATGATTGGGAAGTAGATCAGGTGGGATGTTACGGCGTCGCCTGTTTCGCTTTCGGGGTTGAGCAGCCAGAAGTATTGCCAGAAGAAGAGCATCGTGAGGACGACTGCGGCGTAGAAGAGGCCGTGGGCGATGGCGCAGGTGTAGTTGTCCGTGTTCTCCGGGTCGAGCCGCCACTTGTGGAGGAACGTCAGGATGAGCATGATCGGCACGCCGAGCGCCATGAAGTAGTTCATGATTGTCCACAGCGGATAGTCGGACGAGCCGTCGTGGATGAGCCCTGTGATCATGAGCAGGACGGCGACGGCAATCCCCGTGAGCACGAGATATGCCCCGATGAGGCGGGCCAGTATGATCGGCATGGGTCAACCTCCTTGTGACGCGAGCGGGCGGGCTACGGTATAGGATACGGCATTGGCGGCAGCGTTGGCAGTTGGTTGTACAATGTAATAAAGGCGTTACAAATGCGGTTGAGGCATCACTCGGAAATGGAGAGTATGCTATCGACGACAAATCCGCTGACTCATCTCCCCTACATATGGGGGGGGGGGGGGGGTAGATATCCAGCCTCCGAATCTGGCGATTCCCAGTGACTACTCGGGAGGTTACTGGCGCGCTCGCCTCGAGAATGCTACGGTCGCCGACAGTTATGCGGCTCATCAACTGATTGGCGATCCTCTGGCCGATGCGGCCATTGCGGATATGGACGGGATGGACCACGCTGAATCGGCGATGATGCTGCGGGCTGCGATGGATAACCCCGGCGGCAGCGTTCTGCGGGATGCGCCACAAGGCGTTCAGGATCTCATCGCCTCCGTAGACGAGCCGCCGGACTGGGTAAACTACAACGATTTTCTGCCGGGCTCGCGCATGTTCCTGCGCAACGCGCAGGTCATCCTGGCGGCGTTCGTTGGGGGAACCCTCGTGGAGGGCTTCGGGACGAACATCAGCAAGTCGTTTTTCATCACCGGGCGGCTGCGCGACCAGGGAGTACGCCGCCTGATGCAGAATAACCGCCACATGCTGGAATCGTTTCTGCCGGGGGGACTGGCGCGAGCGGGCGACGGCCTGAAGTTGAGCCTGCGCCTGCGCCTCGTCCACGCGCAAGTGAGGAAGCTGCTGCATGAATCCGACGAGTGGGACACGGACGCCTGGGGAGAGCCGTTGAGCGCGGCGCACCTGGGGATGGCCATCTCCGGGTTCTCAGCGCGCCTTCTCTATCACATAAAGCGTCTGGGGGCGCGGTATAACGATGAAGAGCGGCGGAGCTTCATGGCGATCTGGCGCTACACGGGCTACATCATGGGAATCCCGGAGACCATCCTCTTCAAGGATGAGGAGGAGGCGCTGGAGATTTACAGGATCGGCACGATGTGCGAGCCGGAGCCTGGGCCTGAGGCCATCGTGATGGCGCACGCCCTGATCAATTCCGCGCCGCTGGTGGTCGGCATCACCGATCCACAGGAACGCCAGAAGCTGGCGAATTACGTGTTTCGCATATCACGCGCGGTCATCGGGGCGGATATGGCCGACAAGCTGCACTATCCCAAGACGCCGATATTTGGGGTGCTGCCGCTGTTCCGGCTGCAAACCCGCTACCACAAGTTCCTGTCGCGGTGGATTCCGTGGATGGCGCAGGACGACAATTTCACGCAGTTCATCGGGCTGTTGGAGGCGGCGAACGTGACGGAGACGGACATTCACTACCATATGCCGGATCACGTTTATTCTGAGAATTCGAGTCCCTGGTAGGAGCGGGCCGCAAGTTCGCCGCTCCGCACGGCGGATTCCATGGTGGCGGGCCAGCCGGTTTGCGTCCAGTCTCCTGCGAGGTAGAGGCCGGGTATTGCCGTGGCCTGCGGCGGCCTTTGGGTTTGGATGCCGGGGAGGCATCGAAACGTTGCCTGCGGCTGCTTGACGACGCGAAAGTAGGTCATCGAGGCGTTGCGCGTCTCCGGCAGCGCGGCGCGAAGTTCAGCCGTGGCTAGCTCGCGCAGTTCTTCCTCCGTCATGCCCGCCTCGCGCCATGCGGCGCTAATCGACACCAGCAAGCGCGAGTCCGAGCCGGCCGATTCCTGCATGAGCGAGCGGTTGAATACCCACTGGATCGGGCTGTCCAGGACGGTCAGGAACGGCTCATCCATTACCGGGCGGTCGTAGCCGATATGCAGCCCGACGATGGGCGCCCATTCCAGTTGGGGGAGGCCGATGTCCGTTAAGGCAGTGTCGGCGCTCTCGTCGCGGGCCAGCAGCCTTTCGACGCCGTCCCACGGCACGGCGCTGATCACCGCGTCCGCGTCTATGGTTTCGTCGCCAAGCCTGACACCCGTGACGCGGCCATTGTGAACTCTTAGCTCTGTCACGCGGCGCCCCATGATGAACCGCCCGCCGCGCGATTCGACATACCGGCGCGCTCCGTCGCTGACCAGCGTTGACAGGCCGACACGCGAGTAGCCGAGGTCGGCCATTCCCTTGCCTGCGAGCAGGGAGTCCTGGAATGCCATGATGCCCATGTAGGCGCTCGCGGCGTCGATGGTGTCATTGAGGATGGGCAGCGTGATGAGTTCCCAGAGAGCAGCTATCGTCCTGTCGTTCTGCCCGCGCCGCATGAGCCACTCTCGAAAGGACATCGCCTCCAGCCGTTCCCGCTCTCGTTTCCTGTTCGCGCGGCGAATGCTTAACATGCCGCGTATGACGCGCAGCCGGTCCGTGAGGCTGAGATGCCGGTAGCGGAGGAGGGAGGGCAGGAGGTCGAGCGGGGCGGGAAGAAACCGCGTTGATGACAGCACGCCGCGCTTTCCGTCCCTGTTAGCGACCGTCACGCGCAGCCGCGACTGGAGGGTCGTTTGGTCGAACGCGCCGATTTTCTTGAGGAAGTCGATGTATTCGGTGCAGCAGCGGAGGAAGACGTGCTGACCGTTGTCCAGCTCCATGCCCGTTTGGGGATCGAGAAAGGAAAAGGCGCGCCCGCCCAAGTAGTTGCGGCGCTCGATCAGGGTGACGGCGATGCCGCGTTCGGCGAGGGCGCAGGCGGCGGAGAGGCCGGCAAGCCCGCCGCCGATCACCACGCAGTGGCCACGCGCTCCATTGGGACGTAACTCTGAATCCACAGTCGCACCGCCAACCCAGTTTTCTCGCGGGTTGACAGGCCAACCCGACCTTCAAAGACGTTGTAGCTTTTCCCTTCGATTCTATCGAGGACGCGGCCATAGAGTCCGCCGAGGACGGCGGGGAAGGCGCGGGTGCGAACGGGCAGCAGCTTGAGCAGACGCTTGCCGCGCTCGAAGTGCTCCCGCGCGCGCGCCACCTCGAACTCCATCAGGCTGCGAAACTGGTCGTTCACCGTGCCCGCCATCAGGTCTTCCTCGGTGTAGCCGAATCGCCGCAGGTCTTCCTGGGGGATGTAGATGCGGCCACGCTCGGCGTCCTCGCGGACGTCGCGCAGGATGTTGGTGAGCTGCATGGCGAGCCCCAAGTCGATTGCGTACTCGCGGGCGCGCCGGTCCTTGTAGCCCATAATCTGGATGCAAATGAGGCCCACGACGGACGCGACGCGGTAGCAATACGCGGCCAGGTCATCAAAGGTCTCGTAACGGGAGACGGTGAGGTCCATTTCGACGCCGCGCGCGACTTCGGTGAGGTCTTCATAGGGAATGTCGTATTCGGCGGCGGCGTGGGCCAGCGCCTCGAAGACCGGCCCGTCCGGCTTCCCCTCCCGCGCGTCATCGAGCAGGGCGTCGATGCCCTGTATGCGGCGCGTTTTTTCGTCGATGGGCAGGTCGTCGTCTGATAGATCGTCGCAGAGGCGGCAGTAGGCGTAGGCGGCGTACATGGCGCGTCGTCTGCGGCGGGGCAGGGTGACGAAGGCGTAGTAGAAGTTGCCCGCCGCCTTGCGCGTGATTGCGCGGCAGTGTTCGTAGGCATCCGCCAACTGCTGGTCTGACATATGTCCGGGTGTTCCAGAACCGCCGGCGCCTGTCTCAAATCTTCCGCGTGAGCTTCATCTGAAGCCACGTCTTTGCGAGCAGCCACGTCTTGCGCCTCTTCGTGACCGTTGGCCGCCGAGAGAGCACGTCATAGTACTGCCTTTCGATGGCGTCCAGGACGCGGAGGCCGCCCAGGGTAAACAGCTTCACGTGCAGTTTGTAGGCGCCGTCGAGCGTGTCAACAAGGGGCAATCCCTCGTGGAACAGCAGGCGCGTTCGCTCCACCTGGAACAGGATGAGTTCTCGAAAGGCAAGCGAGCTTTCGCCGCGCGCCAGTTCCTCCTCGGTGTACTCGAACCGGCGCATATCCTCCTGCGGGATGTAGATGCGCCCTTTCTCATAGTCGCGCCTCACGTCCTGCCAGAAGTTGGCGAGTTGGAGGGCGGTGCAGGTGGCGTCGGACAGGGCGCGCCGCTCCGGGTCGTCCTTGCCGATCAACGTGAGATACAACCGGCCGACGGGGTTTGCGGAATGGCGGCAATAGTTCAGCAGGTCGTTGTAGGTTTCGTAGCGCGTGTTGACCTGGTCCATCCGGTTGGCCTCGATAAGATCGAGGAACGGCTGCCTCTCGATATCGAATGCGGCGATGGTGTGTTGGAGGGCCTGGAATTGCGGTTCGGCGGGCGCGCCGGAGTAGCATTGCTCCAGTTGCGCGGCCCAGTCGTCCAGCAGGGCAAGCCGATCTCCCTCCGCCTCGTCGCCGAGGTCGTCAACGCCGCGGCAGTACGCATAGACGGCGGCGACGTGGGGGAGCATGTCGCGCGGCATGAGGCGCGACACGACGGAGAAATTCTCGTAGTGCGACCGCGCAAGATCGATGCAGTCGCGGTAGGCGGGCTCCAGGGATGCCGGAATCTCCGCCGCCTCACGCGTCCGCATTACGCGTCCTCCTTCACCCCCATGACCTGGACGGTCAGATGGCGCGGACGCGGACGGTCAAGCTCGATGAAGAAGATCCGTTGGTACATTCCAAGCAGCAGGCGCCCGTTGATGATGGGCAGGGTTTCGCTGGTTCCCATGATGATCTGCTGGCAGTGGGCATGGCCGTTGGGTGGTTCGTCGTCGTTCATGTTGACGGTGCGAATCTCAAAGTCGTTGTGCTGGTAGCCTCCCTCGCGCGGGGCGAAATGCTCGAGGATGTGGCCGATGTCTTCAAGAAGCAGAGGTTCCATCTCATTGATGACGACGGCGGTTGTGGTGTGCGTGGAATAGACCACCACTGAGCCTTGCCGGACGCCGGTTTCTTCCACGATGTTCTGCACCCAGTCCGTCACGTCTACGAACTCAGGCGCGCGGCTCGATTGAATATCGATCGTGTACGAGTAGACCTGGTACTGGCCAGCGCCGATAAGGCCGCCTTGCTGGGCGCCGTTCACAAATGCGCGTGCTTCCATAACGTGCTCCAATCATCAGGCGATGTGACTGCTTGCCATTCAAGCATACAGCGGCATGGATGATTTTCAAAACCGTGTTATTGAAATGTCAGCTTTCCGAATCCATAATGGCCTTGTCGCCCGCCCCGCCGCCGGAGAGAGGGGGTCTACCGCATGATTGAATGGCTTGGCATCGAGCACCTCTTTGAGCTTACGGGCGTGGAGGCGGTCGCGGCGTTCTTCACGCCCCTCGCCGTCTTTGCCGCGTTCTTCGTGGCGCAGCTCATCATTCCGGGCAGGAAAGTGCCCGGCTACGTTACCGATCCCGGCACCGGCCAACCGCGCAACTATCGACTCAACGGCATCCTCGTCTTCATCCTGGCGGTCATTATCTGGGCGACGGAAATCACGGGAATGCCGCGTGACTGGTTCTACCGGTCGTCCCTCTACGCCATTGCCGGCGGCACCGTCTTCACGCTGATCATGTCGATCGCGGCGGTCTACAGCCAGCCGGTGGGCGACATCAAGAACCCGCTGATGGCGCTGTGGGAGGGCAGGGCGCGGGAGATTTCCCTCTTTGGCGAGCGCGTCGACATCAAGATGTACTTCTACGTTGTCGGCGGCACGATGCTGGCAATCAACGCCATGTCCGGCGCGGCGTGGCACTACGACCAATTCGGGAGCGATTTCAACCCCGGCGTCTTTCTCTACGCCGCGTTCTTCACGTTCTACGTGTTCGACTACTTCATCTGGGAGCGCGTCCAGCTCTACACCTACGACCTGATCTACGAGCGGATGGGATTCAAGATGTTCTGGGGCGGCATCGTCATCTACGGCTGGGTCTTCATCCTGCCGCTGTGGGGGATGGCCGCGCACCCGAACCCCGGCTTCTCCACCTTCTGGACGTATGCCTGGCTCATCGGCTCCACCGCGCTCTTCCTCCTTGGCTGGAGCATCGGGCGCGGCGCGAACCTCCAGAAATACACGTTCAAGCGGTGGCCGGACCGCAAGTTCCTGGGGATCATCCAGCCGAAGTACATCGAGGCCGGAGACCGCAAGATCCTCTACACCGGCCTCTGGGGCGTTGCCCGCCACTTCAACTACATGGGCGAGGGATTTTTGTCCTTCGCGGTCGGGCTGTCGTTCGGCCACTTTACGAACCCGTGGGCGTGGGCATACTTCGTCTTCGTCGTCTCGTTCTTCACGTGGCGGCAGCGCAGCGACGAGACGCACTGCGAAGCGAAGTACGGCGCAGACAAGTGGGCCGAATACAAATCGCGCGTCAAGTGGCGCATCATGCCCGGCATCTACTGACCGCCGGGGAGTCCCTTCCGGTTCAGGACGGTTGGCTGTCTTCGGACTTTATCAAGCCGCGCGCCAGCAGGCCCATATAGATGAGCCCGGAGACGGACATGGCCGCAAACACCGGCTGGAGAGCCAGTTCAAGCTCGTTTGAATGCCACGCGGCGACGAAGACAACCGCCGACGCGACGGCCAGCGCGGCGACGATGCCGTTCAGCAGGGGAGGCAGGCGCACAGGTTCGGGATGGAAAGCGAGGCCCAGCGCCATGACAGCCGTTCCGGCGAAGCCCGCGACACTCGACGAGAAGTGCATTCCCCACACGACTCGCTGCAAGGCCACGGCGGAATTGAGCAGCCTCTCCGCCTCCGCGCCTTCGTTCTCCAGCGAGGCCACGCCATAGCCGACGATCATGTAGTCAAAGCCCCGCATCACCATCTGGATGATTAGGGCGATGGACATGGCGGTGAGGCCGAGGCGCGGGATCGGCCCGGCGTAGCGGCGCAGGACCAGGAGGCCGTTCAGCATCAGCAGCGCGCCGAAAACGATGATGATAGGCATGGTATATGCCAGCGCCTCGTTGCGGGCCATGGCGAGGGTGAGGTCGGTGAGGCTTGTGCTGGGCACGGTGTCAATCGCGCCCCGGCCCGGCGAGAGCACGTAGGCCACCGCTATCGCAAGGGTTCCCGCTACCAGGGACCAGCCGCCCAGTTTTTTGTCCGTCACATTCATGTCGCTGCCATTCGTGAGTCGTCGTGCCGCTATCCTAGCAGAACGCCGGCGCGTCCGAGAATTGACAGCCGCCGCCTGAATGGACATTCCGCGTTAAGTGCGTTAACATCGGCGGACATTTGCGGCCATGACGAACAACAAGACAAACGTGAACGGCAACGGGCTAACGGCAGGCATCCGCGGCGGCGACGTGGTGTGCTTCGGCCTGCTGACTCATACGCTCCTGATTAGGGTCGATGAGCTGCCTGAGCACAACGGCGGCGTGCCGATCCTCGGCTCACTGGACTCGCTGGGCGATGACGCCGCCATCGCCGCGAGCATCCTGACGCGGTGGGACGTACCGACGCGCCTCATCACGAATCCAACCGGCAACGACAGCCGGGGAGAAGTGGTCCGGGAGCACCTCGACGCGTGGGGCGTGAATGTCCGCCAGGACACTGAAATCATCGACGGGATGGAGACCCCGTTCGAGGTGTCGATCATCGATCCCGTGGGCGCCCGGACGTACTTCCAGCGACGCGACCCTGCCGCCATGGCCGAACTCACGCCGCCGGACCCCTCCCAGATCAAGAACGCCGGCCTGCTCTACGTCGACTGGTACGACGGCCCCAGCGTCGTTCATGCCGCGCGTGACGCCGTTGCCCAGGGCGTGCCCGTCTACGTCAACCTGGAATCCGAATACGACAGCGGCGGATGGGTTGCGAACCTGATTGGAGACGCGAGCATCTGCCAGGTTTCGCTGGACACGCCGGAGGCAGCCGACGCGGGTGATCCGGCCGCTATCGCCCGCAGCCTGATTGACCGCGGGGTGGAGATGGCAGTCGTGACGCTGGGCGCGGACGGCTGCGTGGTTGCGCGGGGGCAGGAGGCGTATCACATCAGGCCGCCGCAGGTGGACGTCATCGACTGCAACGGGGCGGGCGCGGCCTGCTCGGCGGGGATCATGTACGGGCTGTGGGCGGGGTGGCCGCTGGAGGACATCGGGCGGTACGCCGCAGCCTATGCCGGGCTCAAATGCGGCATCAACGGCCTCGCGGAACTGGACGTCAGCGACGTTCAGAAGACGGCGGCGGCGCTCCCGTCGCAGCGTCTGCCGCTCTAATCTCGCGGGGTTAGTTCTTCCTGGCCCAGAAGACGCAGTGCCGCATCGGCTTGTGGTCGGTGAAGTACATCAGGCCGCCAAGCTTCTCGCTGCTGTCCGCTTCAATGAGGGACAGGCCGGACTCGCCCAGGACGCCCAACACGCGCTCCTCCTCATAGAGCTGGAACGTTCTCGCGACGCCGTCCGTGCCGAACGCGCTGTCGCTGACGTCAGCAATGCCCGATCCGACCTTGAACATCAGCTGGAGGACGCCGCCGGGCGCGAGCACCCTGGCAAGCTCGGGCAGCGTCGTGCCCTCAACGTCCTGCGGCTGCAGGTGCTGGATGACGGCGTTGCACAGGACGAGGTCAAAGGAATCCGACTCATACGGCAGGGGCTCCCTCAGATCGGCGACCTTGATCCTGTCGGCGATCTCGGGGTGCATCTTCCTGCCCAGTTCGATGTTCTCCTCGACGGCGTCGATGCCGTATGCGTCGTAGCCACGGGAATGGAGCAGGGCAACGTGGCGGGCCCCCGCGCCGCATCCGGCGTCCAGACTCCGCTTGCCGGACGCCAGGCCGGTTGCGCGATCGAGCAGGGCGATGTCGCCTGTCAGCTTGGGATGGGAGACCTTGTCATACAGTGAGTTCTCGTATTCGAGAGCGACTTCGGAGTACCTCCGAAAATGGTTCCGGTAGAAGTCCAGCGACTCAAACTGCATGCGGCCCCCTTAGGCTTAGACACGGCATCCGGCGAAGCGCGCTGCGCGACGCCACCACTGGATTTTACATTGACTTAACGTTCCTGTAAAATCGCTCTTCAACCTGACAACCAGGTGACGGGTTGCCCGTGCCGCAGGGGCCGGGTTCGGGGTGGCGGGGGAAGACAGCATGGTTTTAGTGGAATCCAGCGTCCATCAGCTATTTGAGGCGCAAGCTGCCAGCACGCCTGGCGCGGCGGCGATTGTATTCGACGACGGGCAGATGACCTACGCGGAGCTGAACGGCCTGACGGACGCGCTGGGCGCCTACCTGCGAAGCTGCGGCGTTGGGACCGATGAGCCCGTCGGCATCTTCATGGACACGTGCGCGGAGTACATCGTCGGCGCTATCGCGACGCTCAAGGCGGGCGGGGCTTTCATGCCGATGGACGTTGATTCTCCCGAGCCGCTGCTGCGCGGCATCGTGTCCGAGGCGCAACCGAAGGTCGTGCTCACGAAAAAGCAATTCCTGCCCAGGCTGGCTGAGTTCAGCGAGACTCACGTGCTCCCCGTCGACAGCGACCGCTCGTGGCGGCGGTACGGGATGAGAGGCCGCGCGGCGCGCGGCGACAACAACGACCTCGCGTTCATCCCCTATACGTCCGGCACCACCGGAGACCCGAAAGGCGTGATGCTGACCGTTGGAGCGATGATGTCCTCCTACGAGGCCAGGTACACGTACAGTTCCTACGGCGCCGGCGACCGCGTCGGCTGCAACATCTTCTTCCCCTGGGAGTTCCTGCGCCCGCTGCTTAAGGGCGGGACGGTGTACGTGATCCCGGACGATGTCATATTTGTCCCGCGCGCGCTCGCGCGGTTCATTGCGGAGCGCCGGCTGACGGAGATACTGTTCACGCCATCCCTCCTGCAGAGCCTGTTGAACTCCGCGAGCCACGGGCGGCTCCGGGAACAGATGTCGTCCCTGCGCGTCGTCTGGCTGAACGGGGAGGTCGTGCCTGCCAGCCTGCTCAGGCAAGCGCGGGAAATCCTGCCGCCAAACGCCCGCCTGTTCAACACCTACAGCATCAGTGAGACACACGACGTCTGCACTATCGACCTGACCGCCCTCCCGTTGGACGGAATGGACACGTGCCCGGTGGGGTATGCGATGGACGGCGTGAAGCTCCGCGTGCGCCCAGAGGACGGCTCCGCCGTGCAGGAAACGGGCGTCGGGGAACTGCTCATCGGCGGGCAGGGCGTGGCGCGCGGATACCTCAAGAGGCCCGACCTGGATGCCGACAGGTTCGTCACGTTGAACGGAGAGCGTTATTACGCGACCGGCGACCTGGCGAACGTTGCGTCCGATGGAATGACGACGATCGTTGGCCGGACCGATTCCATGGTCAAGATTCGGGGATACACCGTGTACCTCGGCGCGATTGAAGAGATGCTGCGGAGGCACTGTGACGCGGCGGACGCTGCGGTCGTCGTCGAAGACATGGACGAGACGAGCAAGCGGCTGGTGGCCTACGTCGTTCGCGGCCCGGATGCCGCGTGGAAGCTGGACGCCCGCAGCGGGGCGAGCAGGGATTTGCGGAACGTCCTGGAGCGATATCTGCCGCTCTACTCCGTTCCGTCTCACTATATTGAGTTGGACGCCCTCCCGATCAACCAGCAGACCGGCAAGCTCCAGCGCAAGGCGCTGCCGTCGCTGCGCAACGGGGCATCGCCCGCCGGGCAGCGAATCAGGCTGACCAAAAATGCCACCGCAGAGGAGAGGCGCGCGGCATTGCGTGAACTCTGGGCGGACACGCTGGAACTCAACCTCGACGACCTGGAGGACGACTGGGACTTCTTTGACCTTGGCGGCCACTCGTTGGCGGGCATGGCTCTGACCATCGCCATCGAGGAAACGTTTGGGATCGAGTTGAGCGGGGTCGAGGTGTACGACTACCCCACCATCGGCCAACTGTCGCGATACCTTGAAAATGGCGGGGCAGCGGGAGAAGCATCCGGCAAGACGCTGACCCAGGACGCGCGGCTGGACCCGCAAATCGCGCCCCGGGGCGACGCCCCGGTGACGCGGCTGAGCGATGCGTCCTCGATCCTGATCACTGGAACCACCGGATTCCTCGGCGCATTCCTGCTCGATCAACTGGTGCAATCCACGGGGCCGGACACGACGTTCTATTGCCTTGCGCGCGGCGGCGACGCCGCAGACACCGAGCCGTCCAGCCGGGTGCTGGACACGTTGAAGTTCTACGGGCTCCCCAGCCAATCCGCGGGCGACCGGATCGTCACCGTCTCCGGAGACCTCACGCAACCGCTGATGGGACTCGGCGGCGACAAGTATGACGAGCTGGCGCAAAAGATCGACATGGTGTTCCACTGCGCCGCGTCAGTCAACTACGTCTACCCGTATTCGGCGTCCAAGCCCCACACCGTCGGCGGCACCACGGAGGTGCTCAAGTTCGCCTGCGCCGGCGCGCCAAAGGCGGTTCACTACATCTCATCCAACGGCATCTTCCCCGGCGGCGACACAACGCCGTACCTGGAAAACAGCGAGATCGACGCCTGGGTTGATCGGATGGAGGGGGGCTACAACCAGTCGAAGTGGGTCGCGGAACGACTTGTGTGGCATTCCGTCTCACGCGGCCTGCCGGTCTGCATGTACCGCCCCGGCAACATCGGCCACGACAGCAGGACGGGCACGGGCAATCCGAATGACTACCTGCTGCTGATCCTCAAGGCCTGCGCGCGGCTGGGCAGCGCGCCCCACGCCCCGGACTGGCTGTTTGAGATGACCCCGGTGGACTTCCTGGTGTCCGCGATCAGCCGGATCGCCGATGATCCGGGGCACCTGGGCAGCGTCTACAACGTGGTTCAGCAGGACCCGGCGCCGGCGGACCAGGTCTTTGATCTCATGCAGCGCAACGGGCACATCACCGAGCGGGTGTCGCTGGAGGAGTGGAAGTCCAGGCTGCAAGAGACAGGCGATCACGATGATGACCTGGAACTGAAGATGCTGGCCCGCTCGCTGGACTCGGTGGAGCCGTACCTGACGGATGACAGCATCTACGACATGACCAGGTTCACGGAGGCGCTGTCAGAGATCGGCCTTGCCATGCCGGACCTCGGCGCCGACTACGTGACTATGTTCCTTGAAAAGTAGGCGCAGGGGAGTCCGTATCGGGGCGGGCTAGATGAGCCAGTTGGCCGTGTATCCTGCCAGGCACGCGCCCAGTACCGCCAGCACGATGTAGAGGATGAATACGCGGACGCGCACAAGCGCGGCTACCGCCACCGCGGAATACAGGCTGACCGCCGCGCCGGAGATCATCAGCGCAAGGGCGGCCCCAAAGCTCATTCCTTTGTCCATCAGCCCGCTGACGAGGGGCAGCGCCGCATAGCCGTCCAGGTACATGGGAGCGCCCGCGATGGCGGCCAGGGGGACTGACAACAAGCCCGCGTCCACGCCGAACAGGGATGTCACCCACGCATCGGGAACCAGCCGCTGCAAGAACACCTCCAGGACCAGGGCGAGCGCAAGCCACCGCAGCATTGGCCGCGTGCTGTCCCAGACAGCCGGCCAGAAACGCGGCTGCTCGTCCTCGCAGTCGTATTGCTCCAACACCTCAGGGCGCATCAGTTCCGGCCCGGCGTTTCGATAGCCCGGCAGGAGCCAGGTCACGCCGCCCGCCAACAGCCCAATGCCGAATGCCGACACTGTCTTGGCAATCGCGAAGGGGACGCCAATTATGCCGACGGTTATCAGGAACATGCTGGGATCGGTAACCGGCGAGGCGATCCAGAACGCCATGATCGGGGCGAGAGGAAGCCCCTTGCGCAGAAGCGTCGCGATCAGCGGCAGCATGCCAAGGCCGCACACCGGCGTGACCGCGCCCACTAGGCTGGCGATGACAACGGCGCGCGCCGGGCGTCCGTTCAGCCAGGCAAGCGCCCGATCAGACCAGCGTCCCGCCGTCAACGCGCCCGCAATGAGCGCGGCTATGACGACGACAGGCAGCAATGCGAGGAGACTCCGGCCCACCCCGCTCAGCATATCGGCGTTCGTCTCGGGAAACAGTGAGCCGACCGTCAGCAGTCCCGCGGTGAGCATCCACGTCAACGCCTCCGTGCTGGGACGACGTCGCAGATTCCAGCGGGCGGGGGAGAGCAGTGAAGAACTTGAAAGCACCATAGCGAACAGAGTAGCCGTGACAGGTTCTTTTGAGAATCCCCCGCCGGAACGCGGCGAGGCAGTGGTGGGCGGCGAGGGTCTCGAACCCCCGGCCTTCTGCGTGTAAAGCAGACGCTCTAACCAACTGAGCTAGCCGCCCACGGGGGCGAATGGCGCGCTTGGCGGGACTCGAACCCACGGCCTCAGCCTCCGCAGGGCTGCGCTCTATCCAGACTGAGCTACAAGCGCGTGTCACAACAACGCGGCGTCTTTGACCGCCGTTCGTCCGGCCTGTCGTTGGTGCCGAGGGAGAGATTTGAACTCTCACGCCCGCTAGGGGCACTGCGCCCTGAACGCAGCGCGTCTGCCGTTCCGCCACCTCGGCCCGAACACGAACAACCAAACCGTCCGTTGTGCGCTATCCATTATGGCACGGTCTGGGCTAGGGTGGGGCGCTCATGTCATTTTGAACGGAGGGCAACGTCTACGGTTATGTTTGGTTGCACAGTTGAGGCTTTGGATTCTTCGCTGCGCTCAGAATGACATGTGGGCGCTCAGAATGATGTGAAGAGGGTGGTTAGTTTTTCCAGGCCGGAGTGGGTGTCTGTGCCGAGGTTGACTCGGAGGAGGCGGCGGCCGCGTTGGATTAGGGCAGCTGCATCGCCTGCGGATTGGGCGGCGATTAGCTGGCCGAAGGTGTAGTCCGTTTCGGGGACGTGGACGTCGTTTGCCGTTGCGTCGTCGATGATTTGCAGGAACAGGCCGTTGTTGGCGCCGCCCTTGTGGAGCTGCCCCGTGGAATGGAGGAAGCGGGGGCCGTAGCCTGCCGTCGTGGCGACTCTTGCGCCTCTGCCGATGGTCGCGCGGAGGCGACTGACGGCGTCGTCTACGCTGTCGCCGGGTGCAAGGTAGACGTGGATGCCGGCGTAATCGCCCGCCGATGCCGACCCAAGCCACTCGGACGCCGCAGACTCCAGACCGGCGTCGTCAATCGCGATGACGCGCCCCGTATCCGCGGACGCGCCGCCGCCCGCCATGGCCTCCCGCGCCAGGTCCTTGGCAAGCTGCACGTCCGGCTGGTCGAAGGGGTTGATGCCGAGCACAGCGCCGGCGGCGGCCGTGGCGATCTCCCACCGCATCATGAGCCTGCTGATTTCGTGCGTATCCTCGATGACCTGGGAGACGCGCGCCCATTCCGGCACGAGACTCCGCATACGCTCGCGCTTCTCCTGCTCCGGCTCTGTCCTGAGGCCGATGTAGACCATCACGCGGTCATGGCCGTAGTCGGGGTAGTCCCAGGCAGGTTCCCCATCGATTGGCACGATGCCGACGCCGAGCTTGCCTGTGCTTTCGGCGATGAGCTGTTCGATCCACGTTGGCAGGCTGTTGAGGGCAGGGGACGTGACGAAGGTGAGCTTGTCGCGACCCGCCAGGGCGCATTCGCCGATTGTTGCGCCCAGCCTCAGCGCCTGCTCCAATTCCTCGTCGGATGAATCACTTGCTGAATGGACAGTTGCGAGCAACTCGCCGACGTCAACGCCGATGAGGGCAGCCGGAACGAGGCCGAATTCGCAGAGGGCGGAGTAGCGTCCGCCCACGTCCGGGGGCGAGGAGAACACCCGTCGGAACCCGCGCTCCTCCGCCAACCGCTCCAACGGCGTGCCGGGATCGGTGACGGCGACAAAGCGTGGGCCGGGGTCGATTCCCGCTTCGGTTAGCCTCGCCCAGAAGTAGTAAAAGAAGGAGAGCATCTCTGTCGTCGTGCCCGACTTGCTGGACACGACGAACAACGTTCGCGGCAGGTCCAGCCCATCCGCGAGCGCAGTCACAGCGGCAGGATGAGTACTATCCAGAACGGTCAGGCGGGGGTAGCCGTCAGCATTCCCGAACGTGGATTGGAAGACCTCCGGCGCGAGACTGGAGCCACCCATTCCAAGCACAACGACGTCGGTGAAACCATCGGTCGCGATATTGCGACTGAATTGGGTCAAATCCCCGATCTTGGGCGCCATGCTTGCGGGGAGGTCGAGCCAGCCGAGGCGGTTCTCGATCTCAAGCGTGCCTCGCGGCACCCAGAGCGTGGGATCACGTTCCAGCAGGCGCTCGGTGAACTCGTTTGAGTTCCATTGCTGGAGGCGTGCTTCTATGCGCTCAGGAACCGAGTCCGCTTGTGCCATTACCGCCCTCCTGTCATTCCGAGCGCAGCCGAGGAATCCGCAACTCCGATTGTGCGGTCAAACGCGTTCTTGGATTCTTCACTCCGCTACGCTCCGTTCAGAATGACAGATGAGGAATCCTCCTAATGGGTGTCAAATATCCTTTGGTAGCGGGTTATTTCCGTTGATAGTTGCTTCTGTTCCTGCGGTGTTGGGTTGTCTGGGTTTTTGAAGGGTGTTAGGGGGCCGAGCGTGCGGATTGCCAACGTCAGCAGCAGGCGCGCTTTGACTGCGGAGAGGTTGTCCGCTGTGATGAATGTGTCTTGGGTCGGTTCCCTGGGGATTCGCCCGCGCAGCCCGCGGCTGGTTAGAACGACGGGCATCCTGTGACGCCGCACGGCCAACTCCAGCGCGGGCCGCTGGAACCGGTGGGGCGCGCCGCTGTACGCGAACCCCTCAACGATGATGCCGTGGCCGGGGTGGTCGGGATTGTGGAAGCGCTCCTCGTCCGCGCGTTTGATGATGCCCCATATTGGCGCATCGTCCGCGCCAGCGTAGGTCTTCACGATGTCCACGCGCGGGAGCAGGTGGGGCAGGGGGCCGTCGCCGCGCACGCGCGACTCCGCCGTGTGCAGCCGCGTCGGCGCAAAGTAGAACGACACCTGGTCGGCTTCGATGCTGCCGATGGCAGATGCTGAGCCGCCGAGCGACGCGAACCCGCCGGGACGCTGGTTCGTCTTGGTCACGTCGCGCGCCGGAAAGATCTGCTCGTCCAGCACGACCGTCACGCCCTTGCCCGCCGCCGCCGGCGATGCCGCCACGCGCACGGCGTCCCACAGATTCCAGTCGCCGTCATTTCCGATGCTGCCGTGCCTGCGCTGTGAGGCGGCAACGACCACCGGCTTGCGCGAATTGACGGTGTAGTTGAGGAAAGCGGCGGTTTCCTCCGTGGTGAACGTGCCGTGCGTGACGATGCAGGCGTCCACGTCCGGCTGCGCGAGCGCCTGGTTGACCGTGTTGGCGATCAGCACGAGTTCACGCATTCCGAACGTTTCGCCGCCGCGCCGCAGCTCATCGTCGGTGTCCGGATCGACGACCATCTCCACGCGCAAATCCGCGACATCGGACAGCAGCCCGTTGCGCCCGTTCGTGTCCACGCTGAAACGGTCGATTTCCTCGATGACGCGCTCGGCGGCGAGATGGAATTGGGAGTATGTCTGCGCAGGCTCATGCCCGGGTTCCATGTAGGGCAGGAGATAGAGGCCGTCCTCCGGGGTCAGGGTTACTTCGTGGTACTCGCTGCCGCCGTCGGCTATAGCATTGCCGTCGCGGTCCTCACGGCGAATCCGCACGGTGACCGGCTCATGGAGGCGCTGGGCGCGCAACACGTTGAGCGGCCCGCCGGCCTTGCTCGACGTCACGAACGGCAGGCCGTTCTGGATCGTGCCGCCCGTCGGCACAACGGCGATCGTCGGCTTGCCGGTCATTCCCCAATCCCGAACAGCCGCGCCGCGTTACCGCCCAAAATCGCGTCGCGGTCGGCCTCAGGCAGGTCAAGCTCCGTCACGTCCGCTTTCATGGGCGGAATCGTCGTATACGGATAGTCCGTGCCGAACATGATCATGTCGTTCCCCATCAACTCGCGGGCGAACATGATGGCCGGACGCAGCCGCGAAACGGTGTCGATGTGCACCTTCTTGAAATACTCCCACGGGCCCTTGTCGTTCTCGCCCCAGTGGCCGGCGCGCGGCCCGCCCGTGCGATTCAGCCGCCCCATGAGGAAGGGCAGGGTGCTGCCGAGGTGGCACAGAACCCATTGCAGGTTGGGGTATTTCTCCATGACGCCGCTGAGGATGATGCGCATCATGGCGGCGGACGAGTCGAAGAGGAATCCCATGTTGACAGCCATCGTCCAGCCCTCGAGGTGATGCGCCATGACCGGCCAGCTTGGGTGGATCATCATCACAACGCCCAACTCTTCCGCCCGCTCGTAGATCGGCCACAGGTCCGGCTCATGGAGCTGCTTGCCTGCCACGTTTGAGGTCAGCATCATGCTGCGGATGCCGAGGTCGTTCACGGCGCGGTCCAGTTCCTTTACCGCCGCGTCCGCGTTGAGCAGCGGCAGAGTTCCCATGCCGACGAACCGGTCAGGGTTCTCCTTTTGAATCTGCGCGATGCCCTCATTGGCGGCTGCGGCAAGCTCCACGTTGAGCACGGGGTCGTCCGCGACCTCGCCGGCGGGGACGATGCAGCTCATCACGTGCATGTCCACGCCCGCCTCGTCCATGTCATTGACGCGCGTCTCCAGGCGGAACATGCCGGCGGGCATCGTGTACGTGTCCATGTCCGAGACGTGGAAGAGGATGTCGTCGCCGCTCCGCTCCATGTAGGGGAACGTCCTGCGGTTCAACAGCAGGTTGATGTATTCGGGAACGGCAAAATGATTGTGCGTATCGATGTGCATCAGGAAAACCACCCCAGCCACTTATGCCCCAGCAATCCGGCGTACGTCGCCACCATGAGCAGGCCGACCACGACGGTTATTCCCTGCTCGATGTGACGCCGTGTCTCGTCTTGGAAGAGTACACCGTAATCCCGCTGCCCGCCAATGACGCGGACGCTCATGATGCGGGCGACGCGCTCCAGCCGCAAGTCCCACACGCTGACGGTCAGGAAGACGATGACGGCAGAGAACAGCATGATGAACAGCTCGATGAGGAGGGCCGTGCGCCCGATGGCCTGGGGCAGGGCGAACAGGGAGATGCCGAGCGTGATCCCGCCAAAGATGGCGATGGCGCACAACTCGCCAAAGTTGATGCCCTGCTGGCGGGAATGGGTCAGGGAATCCAGCTCCACTTCCAGTTCCACCAGCCTGTCCGTGTCCTCCGGGTTGGCGTGGAGTATCGCCGTGGCGATGTGCTGGCGCGCGCTGTCATAGGCCTCCTGCACCTGCGGCCCGTCCGCGCGGTTGACCTCCAGGATGTCCTCGCACACCGCCGGATCGATCACGCCCCGCTCGGCCAGGGCTTCGAGCCGTCGAACCAGCAGGAAGCCCCGGTTGTCCTCATCAAGGATGCGGGCGGACAGCCGCGCCACGCGGAAGGCGAAGATGAGGGTAAAGACCGTGGCGGACAGCGCCAGGGTCGTGAAGTAGCTGACCTCTCCCTCCCAGAGCCATGTTGGTGGACGCAGGTAGACCAGCGCGCCGCAGCCCCACGCGGAGATCATCAGCGCCTTGAACCCCAACAGCCTGTCCGCGCCGAAATTGATGAGGAGGTTGGCGACGATGACCGCGGTCGCGCCGATGATGAGATAATCCGGCCTCAGCACGTTCACGTGAGACAGGATGCCCGCCTGCGAGAGCCCGTAGAGCGCCAGCAGGGCGACGACGGGCGTCATGTAGAAGAGCGTGTTGACGCCCAGGTCATGCGTTACAAGGTTGGCGCGCCGCCAAGCGATGCCGCCGATGGCGAGCGTAAGGAAGCCGCCGGCAATGGCAACGATGATGGGCGAAACCGTCAGGGCCTGCTCGCTGATGCGCGGGATGTCGATGGTCAGGTCGGTTGCCTGCTCGCCGAACAGTGTTCCCATGCCGAGGTTGATGATTAGGGCAAAAGTGTTGCCGATGAGGAAGGCAACCATCGTGCCGAAGAACTCCAGGCGGCCCGTGTCCTGCTGGTCCCCGTTCGGCCTGGCGATGCTTCTGCCCAGGTCCACGCCCCATCGCAGCCCGAAAGCTCCAAGCGGAGCGATGACGAGAGCAATGAAAATCAGCAGAAAGCCCAGCCCCAATTGGGACGTTCCCAGTATTTCGCTGAACCACCCGCCAAAGCCGAGGCCGCCCTCCACCTCGCTCAGGACGACAAAGATGATTCCCGCGAAACCGAGCAGGGACAGGAAATACACCTCGCGGCTGGTCGTGTTGTAGCGCAGGAAAATCTGCCCGGACACCCAGATGAGGAGAATCGGCCAGATCTCGTAGATGACCGTTGCGACGGTGATGTCGATGTATTGGGTCGAAAGGGCGAAGAACGTCCACTCGAGGTGGCTAATCGTCGCCAGGATGATTGGCAGGGGGGAGTGGAAGATTCGCCCCCGGAAGGTGAGCGGCGACCGTATTAGCTGGGAGCCGACGGTTCTCCACGTGGTTGCGCTGAAAAACAGCCGGCGAAAGAAGAGGGCCATGAACAGCGCGAATCCGAGGACTCCGCCCGCCCGCAGGCCGGCAGCAAACAGGAAGGGGGCGTCACGCGCGCTCAGGGCGATGACGGCGGGGATCAGGGCGAAACCAATGACGGCAATGAGCATGTAGCCCGTCGCGGACGCGTTGCCCACGCCGCGCAGGGAGAGGAACCGCCCCGCCGAGTTCAGAACGCCGGGACCGGCCGCCTGCGTCATGATTCGCCCCCCAGTGCCGCTCAAGGAATCAGGGCGTATTTTACTGCGAACGGGAGGGCGCTGACGCAATTCGCTTCACTTCAGCGACCGGATTGCTCTCCAATAGAGCGGAGCAGCGCGAGCGCCAGCCCCGAAACGTCCGCCTGGATTTCGTCATTAGGTTCGCCGGTTATGAAGCACGCCGCGGCAACTGGTCCAGGAGAATCGAGTCCGCTGAAATCTCTTTCGATGACGGCAAGCGCCTGATCAAGTGTTGGGTTCGGCATGAGCGATTCCAGGCGGTTCGCCACGACCGGGAGGCCCAACCCTCTCCATACATAGTAAAGGTCGTAGGCGTCCTTGGGCGCGGTTCTGTTGCCAAAGGCGAGCGCTTTGAGCACCGTGAATGCGCCCGGCCCGCATACGGGGATGGTTCTTGTGGCTCGCGCCCCGTCCGGGGTAGCGTCGGTTACTTCTATCCGTCGGTGATCCGTGAATGCCAGTTCCAAGCCGGGAGTGATGACGGCGCCGAAGTCGTGTTCAAGCGGCCGAATCGTGCCTGCTCGATCTGCGTCATCGATGGGAGGAATGAGGAAATCGATCGTAACTGGACGGTCCATCGTGACTGTCCAACGTTGCAGCACCCGATTGCCCTGATCATTGACGTCCTGTTCGAAGCCTGCGTCTCTCAGCCGTGCTGCTGCCTCTCGGTAGCGTTGGTCGTCCAACATGCCCACGGCTAATCCCAGGTCGAGGTCCATCGTGCCGCCGTAGGCGTCCAGGCCTTGCGGCCGGTCTTCCTGATCGATGAGCAAGTGAGGAACTAATCCGCCAACCACAACCATCTCATCGAGCAGATCGCCGAGCTTTGTGGCGATGTATAGGCACGTCTGCCGGACTCGGCTTAACTGGCCGTGTTCGTAGCCGCCTATCGTCTCCGGCTTACGTGTCATGGAGCGCTCACGTCCACAGAATCTTTCTCAACTCTGCGGCAGCCTCATTCGATCTTTCGGGATGATTCTTCAAGTCCAGATAGGCCTGGACGGGATGGACGCACCGGACACCGTCGACAATGGTCGCACCGGCAAAAACTCCTTCGTCGTTCGGAACGACTAGCCACGTGTTTGCCCCTCGCGGCTCATCCCGAAATCCCAGGTCTCGCATCAAACCGGCCGACGGCAGCGATTCGAGATACACCGTAGACAAGCGGAATCCCGCGTGGCGAGTGTAGAGCCAAGCGGCAGGCAGGGCAGTAAATGCGTAGTGGTCGCCGGTTCTCGACAGGGTCTCGGCCATCGAGCCAACCTGGGAGTCGCTGTCTGACGCCGCAACGTGGCCCCGGATAATCATGCTGTGACGGTCGAAGCGATACTCCTCCCGCCACGCATCCAGAAGGGTGTCCGGATCGCCGGCCCTGATGCCATGCTCCGTTCGTTCGGCGAGGCTACTTTCAAGGAGTTTGCCAACGATGCGGCTCGTATGTCCCTCGTTCAAGCCGCTTGATTGAGCCAGCGCGCGCTGTTGTATCGCCTTTCGAGGTTCGATCAGCAAGCGCCTTGCGACCCGCGACCCTTTCGCTCCAAATGCGGTTTCAGGGCGCCCCGGCCGCCGGAACTTGTTTGGATGGCCGAGATTCTGATAGAAGATGCCCGGCGCGATGATCCTGGCATTTCCCGACAAGTCCAGCCACTGTATATTGGCTTTCGCGGACCACGCCTGGGCTTCAGGACTCATGTAGGGAACTGCAAGCAGGGGGATGTGTTTAGGCGGCACGTCAGGGTTCTTTGCTGAAAGACGCTGAGCGAGTCGGCGAAGGTTCCCGATGGATGGCGACGCCTTCCATTCCACGGCGAACGAGACTCCCCTGATTGAGATAAGCGCGTCCCAATCTCTACCGGACTTTCCCTCTCCCTGGTAGCGCACCTTTTCCTTGCCTATAGGAACCTCAAGGATTTCGGCGAGCCGATCTGCCACTCGCCGCAAAGGTATCGACATCCGCGCGTTCATCATGCTTGTCTTTATAACGCATCTTGCGCGTCTGCGCAAGTTTGTGTATAAGCGCAAGTTCGCGTCAGGGAGGCGCTGTTACCCGCCAAGAGGGCCCGTACACCCCAATTCGAATG
Organism: Dehalococcoidia bacterium; assembly: GCA_963666115.2. Lineage (GTDB taxonomy): Bacteria > Chloroflexota > Dehalococcoidia > UBA6926 > UBA6926 > VXMO01. The sequence goes on from CAXXET010000001.1 coordinate 102,065, forward strand.
TAAACCGTGATTCGTGTGTTTCCTGAATCTTGTACCATTAAGGGCGCGCCTCAGGGCGCATTGATGCTGCATATTGGACGGGCGGGGTGGAAAGGAGATTTGCGCGTGGCTACTTTGAGCCGCTCTATTGGGTTGTCGCGTGAGCAGCGCATCACGGAGCTTGGGCGCGATCTGCTCAGCGCCGCCTACCTGCGCGGCAGCTTCGTTCTCCGGTCCGGCCGCACCAGCAACTACTACTTCGACAAGTACCTCTTTGAGACCAAGCCCAGCATCCTGCGCCGCCTGGCCGCGTTCATGGCGGAGCTTGTGCCGCCCGGCACGGACCGCATCGCCGGGCCGGAGCTGGGCGCCGTGGCGCTCGCCACGGCGCTAAGCCTTGAGATGGGCCTGCCGTTCGTCATCGTCAAGAAAGAGCAGAAGGCATACGCGACGGGCAACGTGGTGGAGGGGGAGTTGTTCGCCGGAGAGCGCGTGCTGCTGGTGGAGGACGTCGTGACGACGGGCAGCCAGGCCATCGAGGCGGGCATTGCGCTCCGTGCGGCAGGCGCGACGGTCTCCGATGTCCTTGTCGTCATTGACCGCGAGGAGGGAGCGCAGCAGATGCTGGCCGCCGCGGGCTACCAACTCCGCGCGCTGTTCCGCCGCCGCGACCTCGGAATCTGAATTTTTTTAAACTTGACAACACGTCGTGTGAAGAACAACACAGACAACACGTAGCGATATGAACCACGCAGAGATCGTTGACCTTTTGAAATCCACCGGCTGCCTTGTTGAGGGGCAGTTGGAGGATTCCGACGACGGCCAAAGCGGCTGGGTTGCGGGGGCGATGGAGCCGCTCGCGAATCCCACCGCCGTTTCCGAACTGGCCGGATGCCTTTCGGACGCGCTCCCGTCTCCCGCGCTCGATCTCATCGCCGCGTGGCCGGGGCTGTCCAACGTCGTGCTGGCGTTCGCCGTCGGCGTGCGGGTAGACAAGCCTGTCGTCCTGCTGTCCGACGCGGAGGGACTGGTCACGGCTTCCGGCAACGTGGAACAGGGGCAGGGAGTCGCGCTGGTAGGCGTGACGCTCAGCGAGCGCGACGCCAATCTCGCCCGGGCATTCGTTGAGAACAGGGGCGGCAGACTGGCGGTCACCGCCTCTCTTGTCGGGGTGGGGCAGGTCGCAAACGAGCTTTCGCTCGTGTCCCTTGGGGTAGGGATCGATGGCAACGACTGAGCAAGAGCGGGACACGAAGCCGGTTGAGGCGCCGGAGCAGTCCGAGGCCGCAGCCGGCGAGTTGCGCGCCGACCCCGGCCGCATCGCCGCCGACTTTGAACTCCTCTCCGCGATAGGCGCAGAGGGGGGCGGCGGCATCTCGCGCATCCCGTTTTCGCAGGAAGAGCGCGCCGCGCATGACCTTGTCTCAGGGTGGATGGTGGACCTGGACCTCTCCGTCCGCACGGACAGTTTCGGCAACACGATTGGCGTACTCCCCGGAACCGACCCGACGCGCCCTGCCATCGGCTTCGGGTCACATCTTGATTCCGTGCCGCACGGCGGGCGATTCGACGGCGCCGTTGGCGTGCTGGACGCGCTGGAAGTCATCCGCATGTTCAAAGAGGCCGGCGTCCTGACTGCGCATCCGTTGATGGTGGTGGCGTTTGCGTCCGAGGAGGGCGCGCGATTTGGCGAGCCGTGCCTTGGCAGCAAGGCCGTCGCCGGCGTGCTGCAAGAGGCCGACCTTGAGCGGCTGCGCGACGCGAACGGCACGACGCTTGCACAGGCCATGCGCGCTGTGGACTTCGATCCGCACTCGCTGGCGCAGGCGCGGTGGAAGCCCAACACGCTCGCCGCCTTCCTCGAAGTGCATATCGAGCAGTCGCGGTCGCTGGAGGAGTCGGGGGAGCGCATCGGCCTGGTGGACGCCATCGCCGGGAATACACGCATCCGGCTCGTGATACGAGGGCGGCAGGACCACTCCGGCGGCACCCCCATGTCGCAGCGGCAGGACGCGCTGGCAGCAGCCGCAGAGGTCGTCCTGGCCGCTGAATCCATCGCCAATGAGCCGCGCCGCCGCGCCACAGTCGCAACAGTGGGACGCCTCCACGTCTTTCCCAACAGCATCACGACTATCCCGGGCGACGTGGAGTTCTATCTTGACGTGCGCGACGTGGACAGCGACCGCCAGCGGCTGACGACGAACGATATTGTAACGCGCGCGGAGGAAACAGCTGCCCGCCGGGGCCTGCGCTTCGAGTGGGAGGTTGTGTCGGACACGTCACCCGTCGTGCTGCCCAAGTGGCTGCGCGATCTGACGACCGCCGCCACGGAGCGGCTGGGCGTGCCGCACCGCGTGACGACGAGCGGGGCAGGGCACGACGCCGGTATTCTCTCACGCGCCATCCCTGCCGCGATGCTCTTCGTGCCGAGCCGCGACGGCCTCAGCCACTGCCCCGAGGAGTGGACGAGCATGGACGACGTTGCCATCGGCGCGCAGGCGCTTGCGGAGAGCATCCGCGATATTGACACGTTCCTCACGAAAGAGGTTGCCGAATGACCTCCGGGCTTATGGACGCCAACGGGACGATTCCCGTTTTCGCGGGCACGCACGTCCCACAGCTCCGCCTGCCGTCCAGCGTGCGGCTTGAGGTGATGCGGACGAACGGCCGCCAGGCGCCCGCCGCGACATTCGTCGAAACGGAAATCATCTCCAATGATGAGATCGCGCCGGAACACTACCTCATGCGGGTGCGCTCGGAGGCGTTGGCGAACGGCGAGCCGGGGCAATTCGGCGTCATTCGCCCCGGCACGGCCACGGACGTCCACCCGCTCCTGCCGCGCCCCATGGCCGTCTACCGCTACGACAAAGACGCGGGCACGGCTGATTTCGTCTACCGCGTCGTGGGGTACGGCACGGCTGCCATGGCGCAGCGCCGGGCGGGAGACATCGTGGAGATCGTCGGCCCCGTCGGCCGTCCTTTCCCCATCGACAAGACGACCAACGGCATCCTGATCGTTGGGCGCGGCATCGGCGTGTGCTCCCTGACCACGCTCATCGACGAGGCCAGGCAGCGGAGCATCGAGGTCTACGCCGTTCTGAGCGGGCGCAACAAGGACGTTGTGCTCGGCAAGGACATCATCAAGCGGGCGCGGGGCAACGCGCTCTACGTGAATGACGTGGACGGCAGCAGCGACCTGCGGCACGTGGAGCCGTGGATCAGTGAGATCATCGAGTCCGGCCGCGTTCAGCAGTCATACGTCTGCGGCTCCAACCGCCTGATTGAACTGACAACCCGGCTCGGCGGTCCCGCAGGCGTGGAGACCTACGTCTCCCTGGAGGCGCACATGGCCTGCGGCCTCGGCTACTGCCATTCGTGCGCGACGGGGGCGTTTGGGGAATCGGCGGAGTCGCCGCTGGTGTGCCGCGACGGCCCCGTCTTTCGCTGCCACCCGGCAGGCGTTACCGTATAGGCGATGGTCGCACAGGACACTGAGACCGACAGCAGGCTGGGGGTTGACCTTGGCGCAGGGCTGACCCTCAAAAACCCGGTCATGCCCGCGTCCGGCTGTTTCGGGCCGGAAATGGGAACCCTGTTTGACCTTGGCAGGCTCGGCGCGCTGGTTCCCAAAACGATCTTCTACGGCGAGCGCTCCGGCAATCCCGCCCCCCGCACCGCCGAATCCCCCGCCGGAATGTTGAACTCCATCGGCATCCCGTCGCGCGGCGTCGAGAATTTTTTGACCGACCTCCTGCCCCGGTACACACAATACGATGCGCCCGTCATTGTCAGCATCGGCGGGCTTGGCATTGAGGAGTACGACCGCCTTGCCGAGCGGCTGAACGGCGAGCCGGGCGTGGCGGGCCTCGAGGTCAATATCTCGTGTCCGAACCTTGAGGCGGGCGGCATGGAGATCGGCGCGAGCCCGGCCAATGTTGAGCGTGTTGTGCGGGGCGTGTCCGATCGTTTCGACGGCCCGGTTATCGCCAAGCTCACGCCGAACATCACGTCCATCACGGACATCGCCAAGGCATCCGAGCAGGGCGGCGCGACGGCCATCTCTGCCATCAACACGCTGTCCGGCATGGTCATTGACGTGGACAACCGCCGCACGGTGACGGGCACGATGACAGGCGGCGTCTCCGGCCCCGCCATCCGCCCCATCGCCGTCCGCATGGTCTGGCAGGTGTGCAGCGCCGTCTCGATTCCCGTCGTCGGAATCGGCGGCATCACGTCCGCCCGCGACGCCCTGGAGTTCATCCTGGCAGGCGCGACTGCCGTCGGCGTCGGCACCGCCAACTTTACCCGCCCCACAACGATGCTTGACGTAATCGACGGCCTGCAAAAGTTCGTCGAACAGCGGAACCTGGACAGCATCATGGACGTCTGCGGAACCCTCGAAGAGGGCGCCCGCGTCGCCATAGAACCCCCGCGCCCAGCCACCCCCGTTGCGGGCCGCTGATCGGATAGCATAATTCCATGAACATCACCGGCAGTCATAGTGTTCCTGCGACGCGTGAGCGTGTGTGGGAGTTGCTGCACGATCCCGGCGCGCTACAGCGGATGGTGCCGGGGTGCCAGACGCTGGACGCGGAATCGGCGACGAGGTTTTCCGCGACGCTTGCGGTTGGCGTCGGGCCGATCCGCGGGCGGTTCAGCGGCACGGTGGAGATCGAGGACATTGCCGCGAACGAGTCGTATAAGATGACGCTGAGCGGGCAGGGGCCGACGGGGTTCGTGTCCGGCGAGGGCACGATCAACCTGACTGCGGATGGCGAGGGCACGCTTGTTGACGTTGAGGCGGACGCGCAGGTGGGCGGCACGCTCGCGCAGATCGGCTCGCGCATGATTCAGACCGCCGTGCGGATGCTCATGGGGCAGTTCTTCGAGGCTCTCTCACGGGAGGCTGCCGCGCAGGGATAGTTGACCGTCCGCCCGTCGTGGGAATAGCATCGGCAGGGGTAGCACACGGAGGGGAGGGCCTGCTGCGCTATGTCTGATTTGGTGTCGATTACGTTAACCGTCAACAGTGCCGAGCATTCCATTGATGTTGAGCCGCGCCTGCTGCTCGTTCACGCCATCCGTGACGTCATTGGCCTGACCGGCACGCACGTCGGCTGCGATACGTCGCAATGCGGCTCATGCACCGTGCTGCTGAACGGGGAGGCCGTCAAGTCGTGCTCCATGCTCGCCGCGCAGGCGGACGGCCAGCAGATTGAGACGGTTGAGGGGCTGGCAGACGCGGACGGTGATCTGCATCCCATCCAGCAGGCGTTCGCGGAGAAGCACGGCCTCCAGTGCGGGTTCTGCACGCCCGGCATGTTGATGCTCTCCAAGGCGCTTCTCAACGAGAACCCTAATCCGACACGCGACGAAATCCGCCACGCGCTTGCGGGCAATATGTGCCGCTGCACGGGCTACCAGAACATCGTCCTGGCGATTGAGTTCGCCGCGGACAAACTCTCTGCGTGAGGCGAGCGCCATGACGACGACAACCGCGCCCCGCCAGATCGGCCAGTCGCCCCGCCGCAAGGAGGATGACCGCCTCCTGCGCGGGCAGGGCGCGTTCTCCGATGACATCAACATCCCCGGAACCGTGTGGGCACATTTCCTTCGCAGCCCGCATGCTCACGCCCGCATCGTCAATATCGATTCTTCAGCCGCGATGGCTCACCCGGGCGCGCTGCGCGTTCTCACCGGGGCGGACGTCCACCCCCGCTATCATCCCATTCCGCCCGTTCTCGCCGTGCGGGACGCGGAGAACCGCGACAACGAGGGCGGCGCGCCCGCGTTCACCCTCATCGCCACGGGCAAGGCCAAGTATGCCGGGGAGATCGTTGCCGTCGTCGTCGCGGAAACCCGTGAGGCGGCGCGCGACGCTGCCGACCTGGTGATGGTGGACTATGAGCCGCTGCCGGTGGCCAACACGCCCGAGCAGGCGATGGAGCCCGGCGCGCCGGAGGTGCATGACGGCCGCTCCAATGAGCAGGTGCGGTGGCTCAAGAGCACGGAGAACGTGTCCAGCACGTTCGAGGACTCGGAGATCATCCTGCGGCATGATTTCAACAACCAGCGCATTCACGCCGTGCCCATGGAGCCGCGCGCCGGCATTGCCCACTGGGACCCCGCCACGCGGTTCCTCACCATCTGGGCGTCGATCCAGGGCGCGCACGAGCTGCGAACGCAGATGGCCGAGGTGCTGGGACTGTCTCCCGATCAGATTCGCTCCATCGCGCCGGACGTGGGGGGCGGATTCGGCGCGAAGCACGGCGGGGAAGTGGAGTATTTCCTGCTGGCCATTGCGTCGATGGAACTGGGACTGCCCGTCAAGTGGGCCGCGTCGCGCACGGAAGAGTTCCTTTCTCTCAGCCATGCGCGCGGGAAGACCTCGGAGTTTGAAGTGGCCGCGGACCGCGATGGCCGCGTCAAGGCTCTTCGCCTCCGCCACACCACTGACCTGGGCGCGTTTCCCAAGGGGGCAACCCCAATCGTCGCGCAAACATCCGCCATCATCGCAACCGGCGTCTACGGCATTCGAGAGGCCGCGTTTGAAGTCCATTCCGTCTATACCAACCACACGCCGGAGGGCGCGTACCGCGGGTACGGCCGGCCTGAGGGCATCTACCTGATCGAACGGGCCATGGACATGCTGGCCCGCGACCTGGACATCGACCCTGCCGAAATCCGCAGGCGGAACATGATCCAACCGGAGGAGTTCCCGTATTACCGCACGCCCGGCGGAGACATCTATGACAGCGGCAACTACCCGGAGGCGTTGGAGCGGGCGCTGGAGGTCAGCGACTACGCAGGCTTGCGCGCGCGGCAGCGCGACATGCGCGCGGACGGGAAATACCTGGGAATCGGGCTTGCCTCCTGGGTCAAGACCGGCGGTTTTGGCCCGTCGTCGCTCGATCCCTCCTCGTCCATGCCGGAGTGGGCGCGCGTGAAAGTATCCCCCGCCGGCGCCGTGACCATCTACACCGGCTCGTCGCCGCACGGGCAGGGCAACTACACCACGTACGCGCAGGTGGCGGCGGACACCTTGCACGTCCCGCTGGACGACATCTCCGTGACGCACGGCGACACGGCGACGGTCACGTACGGCATGGGCACCTTTGCCAGCCGCAACATGGTCGTGGGCGGCACAGCCGTCCTCCAGTCATCCCAGAAGGTTCTGGACAAGATGAGCCGGTTCGCGGCCCACGCGCTTGGCAGTGACCCGGACAGTGTGGAGTTCACGAACGGCGTGTTCAGCGCCAACGGCTCGTCCATCACGTTCCGCGAGGTTGCCGCCCGCATCAACCAGGTCTTGGAACGGCCTCAGGGCATGGAAATGGGCCTCGACGAGTCCTCGTTCTACCAGCCGACCCACCTCACCTTCAATTACGGAACCTACGTTGCCGTCGTTGAGGTTGACCCGGAAACGGGCGACGTTGACCTGCAGCAGTTGTTCTGCGTGGATGACCAGGGCGTCGTCGTTCATCCCGTCATCGTGGAAGGGCAGGTTCACGGCGGCGCGGCGCAGGGAATCGGCCAGGCTCTGTACGAGGACATCGTGTACGACGAGAACGGGCAGTTGCTCAGCGGGTCATTGATGGACTACGCACTGCCGACGGCGGAAATGATGCCGGAGTTCATCTCCGAGTTCATCGAGACCCCGTCGCCCACGAACCCGCTCGGTGTCAAGGGCATGGGAGAGGGGCCGACGACGGGCGCGCCGCCCGCCGTGGTCAACGCGGTTGTTGACGCGCTCGCCCCGTTCAACGTTCGTGACATCGCGATGCCGCTGACGCCGGAGCGCGTGTGGCGCGCCATCCAGGACGCGCAGAATGGAGACGAGTCATGATTCCAGGCGCTTTCGACTACGCCGCCCCCGATACGGTCGCCGAGGCGATAACTCTCCTCCAGCAGCGGCCCGGCGAGGGCAAGGTCATCGCCGGCGGGCAGAGCCTCCTGCCGATGATGAAGCTCCGCGTTGCCATGCCGGGCCTCGTGGTTGACCTCCGCAAGACGCGCGGCGAACTGTCCCATATCAGCACGGACGGCAGCAATCTGCGAATCGGCGCAATGACGAGCCATGCCCACGTCGCCGGTTCCGACGTGGTGCAGGACACGCTGCCGGTGTTGGCCGAAACGGCTGCGGAGATTGCGGACGTGCAGGTGCGAAATCTCGGTACCCTCGGCGGCAGCATTGCCCATGCCGACCCAGTTGCCGACTATCCCGCCACGCTGCTTGCGCTGGACGCGCAGACGGAGATTGCGGGGCCGAACGGAGCGCGGATCGTATCCGTTGATGAACTCATCATGGATGCGTTCATTACCACGCTCGCCGAGGACGAAATCATCACCCAGATCATCATTCCCATTCCCGAGGGGGCCACGGGCGCGGCCTATCTGAAGTTCGCAAACAAGGCGTCCCACTTTGCGATCGTGGGCGTGGCGGCGCTGGTTCGCCTTGATGACAGCGGCTATCTGTCCCGCGTATCCGTCGGCATAACCGGCGCGGCGTCGCGCGCGGCCCGCGCGACAGCCGTCGAAGAGACTTTGAGAGGGCAGGTGCCGACGGCGGACGCCATCGCGACAGCGTCCAATCTGGCTGCGGACGGGCTTGAGTGCATTGCAGACCTGCACGGCTCGCCCGAATACCGCGCGAATCTCTGCCGCGTCCTAACCCGCCGCGCCCTCACGCAAGCGGTGCAGCGCGCCCGGGAATAGCCGCGAGAAAGGACAAGCCATGGCCACTGCCACCAAACTCGTCGGTCAGTCGGTCGCCCGCCGTGAAGACGAAAAACTCCTGCGCGGGCGCGGCGCGTTTGTCGAGGACATCGCTATCCCCGGCACACAATGGCTCTCCTTCGTCCGCAGCCCCCACGCCCACGCCCGCATCCGCAGCATCGATACCTCAGAAGCTCTTTCCATGCCAGGAGTCACCGCCGTCCTCACCGGCAAGGACGTCCACCCCCGCTATGGAACGAATCCAACCATCTCGCTCGCTTTCTATGACACGGAATCCGCGCCCTACGACTTGATCGCCGTCAACGCAGCCCGCCACGTTGGAGAGGTCGTGGCAGTCGTCATTGCCGATTCACGGTACGGCGCGCGTGACGCCGCCGATCTCATCTACGTCGACTATGAGCCGCTGGATGCCGTCGTGGACGTTGAAACCGCCCTGCGGGATGACGCGCCAAAGGTCCATGAGGATAGGCCGAACGGCGTCGTTTCGTGGCGCTACCGGGTCGGCAACGTCTCACAGGCATTTGAGGAGGCGCACGTTATTGTCCGGGAGCGCATTGTCAACCAGCGCATTCACGGCGTGCCCATGGAGCCTCGCGCCGGGCTGGCGCACTGGGACGCGGTACAGGAGCGGATGAGCCTGTGGGCGACGGTGCAAACTCCCCACACGCTCCGCGACCATCTCGCCGAAATCATGGCATTGCCCCGGGAAAGCGTCCGCGTCGTCGCGCCCGACGTCGGCGGCGGTTTCGGCGTCAAGCACGAGGACCCGGAATACGCGCTCCTGTGCATCGCCTCAAAGGAGCTTGGCGCGCCCGTCAAGTGGGTCGCCACCCGCTCCGAAGACTTTTTGGCGATGCAGCAGGCGCGCGGCAAGACTTCGTACCTCGAAGTGTCCGCGGACGCCGACGGCAAACTCACCGGCCTCCGCGTCCGACACCTCCACGACCTCGGCGCCTACGCCAAGGGCCCGGAGCCGCAGCATTCAGCGTCCTCCGTCATGATCTCCACCGGCGTCTACAACATCCCCAACGTGGAGTTTGAGGCCCACAACGCCTACACCCACAAGACGCCGCAAGGCCCCTACCGCGGCGCGGGCAGGCCGGAGGGAATCCATCTCATCGAGCGCGGAATGGATCGGCTCGCCGGGGAGCTCGGCCTTGATCCCACCGAGATCCGCCGCCGCAACTACCTCCCCCCGTTCGATCAGCCAACCCGCTCCGGCGGCGGCGACGTGTTCGACAGCGGCAACTACGAAGCATCCCTCAATCAGGTCATGGAGTTGAGCGACTACCAACAGCTGCGCGAACAGCAAAGCGAGGCTCGAGCCGGGGGGCGTCACATGGGCATCGGCGTCGCCTCATGGGTCAAGACGGGCGGCTCCGGCCCCAGCCCGCTCGATCCCACCAGCAACCGCTACGAATGGGGCAGGGTGCGCGTTGACCGCGGCGGCAAGGTCACGCTGTTCACCGGCTCGTCGCCGCACGGGCAGGGCGGCGAGACCGTCTTTGCCCAGATCGTCGCCGATGTTTTCGGCATCTCAGATGGCGACGTGACCGTTCTCCACGGCGACACGGCCACGGTCGCGCACGGCGTGGGAACATACGGAAGCCGCGCGCTTGTGACGGGCGGCATGTCCGCCAAGATCGCTGCTGAGAAGGTGCGCGACAAGATGCTCAGGCTCGCCGCCCACATGATGGACTGCCAGCCCGACCAGGTGACGCTGGAAGGCGGCGTGTTCATTTGCGCGACGGACAGACAGCGCCACCTCGCGTTTGCCGAAGTCGCCCTGGCTGCCCATCAGAAGCTCGAGCGGCCCGATGACATGGAGTTCGGCCTGGATGAGGACTCGTTCTACCAGCCCAGCGGCCTGACCTATAACTTCGGCACGTACATTGCCGTGGTTGACGTGGACACGGAGACCGGCGACGTGGACCTGCAGCGCCTGTATACCGTCGATGACCAAGGCGTCATCGTGAATCCCATGACGGTAGAGGGGCAGGTGCATGGCGGCGCGACACAGGGGATCGGGCAGGCGTTGTACGAAATCTCTGAGTACGACCAAGCCGGCCAGATCCTGAACGGCTCGCTGATGGACTACGCGATACCGACGGCGGAGATGACGCCGGAGTTCGTGGTGGCGTTCTCGGAGACGCCATCGCCGCTCAACTCGCTGGGCGTGAAGGGCATGGGCGAAGGCCCCACCACAGGCGCCCCCTCCGCTGTCGTCAACGCAGTAGTAGACGCCCTCTCCCCACTAGGCGTAACCCACATAGAAATGCCCCTAACCCCCGAACGAGTCTGGCGCGCCATCCAGGACACGCAGGGCTAAGTGAAGAGGGCAGTAGCTCAACAGAGACGATTCTCTGCTTTCGACTGGGCAAGTATCATTAACACAGTTGAGGCCGCTCTGATCTAACGGAGGTGCATGATGGATGGTACACCGCTGCTGCGGAGCATCCGCTTGGAGAATCTCCTATCCTTCGGCCCGGAAAGCTCTGAATTTCCCCTACGGCCACTAAATGTCCTGATCGGCCCGAATGCATCAGGCAAGTCTAATCTGCTGGATGCCGTGAGCCTCCTGGTAGCGATGCCAAATGACCTTCAGCAAGGAATACGCTCAGGAGGTGGCAGTAAAGACTGGCTATGGAAAGGGACGGGTGGCAGTCCAACTGCCACCATTGACGTCACAGTCCCCAATTTGCCTCCGCAAGTGATCCCGATACGCTACAAGATTTCCTTTACGGAGGCTGCGGGACGCTTTGACCTGGTTGATGAGGCCATAGAGGGCGAGAGGCCAACGTCGTCCCAATTGCGTGAGCCATTCATTTACTACCGTTACCAAAATGGGAATCCGGCCATCAGCGTGATCGAGACACTGCCGGACAATCGCAGGGAGAGGCAGTTGACCCGGGAGGATGTATCTGCCGACCAATCTATCCTCTCCCAGCGGAAGGACCCACTCGTTTATCCCGAGATAACGCACGTTGGTCGATTGTTCCAGGGGATCGCTTCGTATAGAGAATGGCAGATGTCTCGTCATTCACCTGCGCGGGCGCCTCAGCCGACTGATGGCCCACAGGGCGTCCTCGATCCTAGTGGTTCAAACCTTGCCTTGGTCCTGAGTGATCTGATGAACTACCCATCGGCAAAGGAAGAGATTCTTGAGCGAATGAGGAAGTTTTACCCCGCGTTTCGCGACCTAACTACCCCCGTGAACGCCGGCACAGTGCGCGTGTTTTTCCACGAAAATGATCTTCGGCAGGCGATACCGGCGTCACGGCTTTCCGATGGCAGTATGCGTTTTCTTTGCCTGTTGGCGATACTGTGCCACCCGAGCCCACCTCCAATTGTGTGTCTGGAAGAGCCGGAGATTGGACTGCATCCCGACGCCATCGCCGATTTGGCGGAGCTTCTCAAGAGCGCGGCTTCTCGGTGTCAACTATTCGTGACCACCCACTCAGACACTCTGATTGATCACCTGTCCGACGTTTCCGATGCTGTAATCGTGTGCGAGAATGTCGGCGGCTCAACCCAATTGCGGCGCATGGACGCTGATTCTCTAAAACCGTGGCTCGAAGATTACTCGCTTGGAGAGCTGTGGAATCGAGGCAAGATTGGGGGCAATAGGTGGTGAAGGTGACCATCTATGTTGAAGGCGGTGGCAACAGCAGACTTGCCAGGGAGTGTGGCCAAGCATTCAGCCAATTCATTCGCCAGTCTGGTGTGCCAGGTGGCGCCTTTCAGATAGTTGCCAGTGGTAGCCGAGGCGAGGCCCGCAGAGACTTTGAGCGGGCGCTACGGCAATCGGAAGACGCGCTTCTTCTGGTCGATGCAGAAGGCCCGGTCTCGGCAGATAGCCCTTGGGACCATCTTCGGCAGTCCGACAACTGGGATCGCCCTCAACATGCGCGAGACGAAGATTGTCATCTCATGGTGCAGCTAATGGAATCGTGGTTCCTTGCAGATAAGGCTTCCGTGGAGACCTTCTATCGGCAGGGTTTCCGACTGTCGGCGCTGCCGGCAGAGAGCAATATTGAGTTAGTTGCGCGGGACGGCGTACTTCAAGCATTTCGTTCGGCATCAAGCAGCACTGGCAAGGGCGCCTACAACAAGGCCCGACATGCATTCAAGATTCTCGCCTTGATCGATCCCGCAAAGGTGCGCGATGCCTCACCTTGGGCTAACCGTCTCCTTGAAACTCTCGCAAGCAAAACCGCCGTGTAGAGTAGTGTTGCTCACGCGCTAGCGCCCGCTCACGTTGAATAGGAAGGTTACTACGTCTCCGTCCTGGATGACGTAGGTTTTGCCCTCCTGGCGGAGGGCGCCGCGGCGGCGGGCTTCCGGGAATTTTCCGTCCACTGCGATGAAATCGTCATAGGATGTGACCTCGGCGCGGATGAATCCCCGTTCCATGTCCGTGTGAATCTTCCTGCCCGCCGCCCGGGGCGCGGCAGTGCCCGCCTCAAGCTGCCAGGCGCGCGTTTCATTCGGCCCAACCGTATAGAACGTGATCAGGCCCGCAACGGACTGCGCCAGCCGCGACATCTCACCGATGGCATCGGCCGGCGCGCCCATCTCCTCCCTGAATGCCGCAGCCTCCTCCGGCTCAAGCTGCGACAGCTCTTCCTCCAGCCGGGCGGAGAGCGCGATGCACCCCGTCGTCGGCCCACCGTGCCGCGCGTTCCATCCCGCCGACAGATCATCGCTCCGCGCCAGGTCATCCTCAGAAATGTTCAGAACGATGATGAGCGGTTTCGTCGTCAGGAACGTGAACCCGGAGATCATGCGCTCCTCGTCCGGCGTCATATCTACGCTTCGGATAGCATCGCCGTTTTCGAGCGCGGCGTGGAGCCGACGCAGCAGGTTGGCTTCAGCCAGCAGCCCCTCTCGCTCAGTCGCCCGCGCACCTTTCAGCGAATCCTCGATGCGTTCAAGCCGCCGCGCAACGATGGCCGTGTCCGCGAACACCATCTCCATGAGCATCGTTTCGACGTCGGCATCCGGCGTGGGATCGGGCAGGGCCGGGGAGCGGAAAGCGCGGACGACGAGCATCAGCGCGTCGGTCTGGCTGACCTCCAGCAGGTACTGTCCCTGGATGCCCTTTGACTTGCCGAGTTCCGGCGGCTGTCCCGGGATGTCGATGAACGAAAGCTCCGCGTGCACGACGCGCTTTGGCTCAACCAGCTTCGTAATGCGGTCCAGCCGGGGGTCAGGAATGCGGACGACTCCAAGATTCGGCTGCGCGGTTCCTGCGCCGAAACCACCGGTCTCGGCGTGGGCGTGGGTGAGCGCGTTGAGCAGCGTGGTCTTGCCGCCGGAGGGCAGGCCGATGATGCCAACGTCCATCGCGCGGCTAGCCGACGGCGATCAGCGTGCCGTTATCGGTCAGGACGTAGAGGACGCCGTCCGCGTAGGCCGGCGCTGAGGACACGGGGTCGCCCAGGTCAAGATTCCACAGGTGATCGCCCGACACAACGTCAAGGGCATACAGCCGCCCGTCGTCTGAACCGATAAACAGGGTGTCGTTCACGACTGTAGGGGAGCCGGGCCAGGTGGGCTCGTCGCTCAGCGCCGTCACCCATTGCTCCTGCCCGCCGCCGAGAGTGAACGCGTAGACATTGCCTTCCCGCGTTGCGAAGAATGCCCGGTTGCCGGAGATGGCCGCGTCCGCCCAGACCTCTTCTCCAATGCTTTGCGTCCACACCGTGCCGCTCTGCGCGGGCGGGAACGGCGCGAGACCCCAGATATAGAATTGCGACCAGAATCTGAGCACCGTCTTCTCAAGCGGGAGATTCTGCGAGCGAATGTCGATTGCCCGGACAAATCCGCGCACGTCACCAAGCGCGGCTGTGCCGTGGCTCACTGCGGCGGCACCCTCAACCGCGCCTGGGACAACATAGCTGAGCCGCGTCTGCCCCGTCTCGCCAACCAGGACAAGCACCTGGTTCTGCCGTGTTGGGATGATCACCAGCCCTTCGCTGATGGACGGCGGCGCGTACAGGCCGCCGCCGGTGTCGATTTCCCATCGCTTCTCGCCGTTCCCCGCGTCAAACGCCTGGATCACGCCATCCTGGCACGCCACGTACACGCTGCCGTCGGCCACGCCCACCCAGCTAAACAGCGGGTTGGAAATTGTGGATTCCCAGATCTTCTCCCCGTTTTCCACATCGAGCGCGGCCAGCTTTGAACTCCTGTAGGCGACGTAGATACGGTCATCCGCGATGATTGGCGATGCGTCCATTGGGCCGGGCCCATCCCGTTCCCACAACTCCGAGCCGTCTTTGGTCGAATACGCGAGGATTCGCGCATCAAGCGTAGTGACGAATAAACGCTCATTATCGACCGTTGCCGACGAACTAATTTCTGAGCCGACATCTATGTGCCAGCGCTCAACCCCCTGTGGAACGACGTCCATGTCACTGACGCTGCCGATGCTGGCGGCCCCGCCGCGCGGGCGTTGTCCAGAGGCCGTCGCCGACCTGCGCTGTCAGGGTGGTTGTCGGCGGGCCTGTAAGCAACCCGGGCGGCGCGCGCCGCGGTCATAGACGAACAGCGCGAGCAGGGCAAGCACGGCAAAGGCGATTGCCCCGCGGCGCATCCACTTCCGCCTGGTTCGCTGGCGTTGCGTCCGCTGGGCGTACGCCTCTCCCTCGACGCGATTCAGCGCCGGGGCGTCTCGAATATCCCGCCAGCACACAGGGCAGCGCGTCACGCTTGCGAGGTTGATCGCCAGGCACTCGCCGCAAACGCGGAACTTTCCCGTCCCGTCCTCATCCGCTCTCACGCGTGTCGGCTCGAATTGCGCGATGTCGTCCATGATCTCCTGCCGCGCGGTCTCGTCGGGAACCACGATCTGCGCCTCCGGCATGGAGAGGTTGTTCCGGAACTCCAGCAGTGTTTCCCGCATCTCCTGCGCGGACGCGAACCGCTCGTTCGGGTCCCACGCAAGCGCCCTGGCGGTGATCTCGTCCAGCGCGGCGGGCAGGGCAGGATTGACCGTCGTCACCGGCGCGATGCGCCCCTCCTGCTGTTTCACGCGCACGGTATCGCGATTGTTGCCGGTAAAGGGCAGGCGGCCCCGTCAGCGTCTCATACAGCGCCAGCCCCAGTGAGAAGATGTCCGACTTCGGCCCCGGCTCAGAGCCGCGCAGGGTCTCCGGCGCCATGAACGACGGCATGGGAATCTGCAAGGACGACTGCAAGCCGCTCATTCCGATCGACAACTCGGACAGCCCCGCGTTCCGCAGCTGCGCGCCGGACACAGGGGTAACGAATACGTTGCGGGACGTAACGTCGCCGTGAATGAGTTCGGCGTCATGCAGCGCCTGCAAGCCCGCCGCCGCCTGCGCGATGAGCTGCAATGCCTCATCGAGTTGGAGTCCCCGTGTCAGCCACCCCCGCAGCTGCTCGCCGCGCGCCGGCTCATAGATCATCCAAAAGGAATCGCCCTCGGGGTGGACGTCGAGAAGTCTGCCGAGATGCGCGTGATGGACGTCCTGGTGCCGTTCCATGAGCGCGCGGAACGGGCCGAGCGTGTCCGGGTTTTCGAGGGCGCGCGCCCTCGGCTCCCGTATCTCTACCGCATCGCCGCTCTCGCGTTCGATGGCCGAATAGACTGAATAAAGAGATGTCCCGGGCAGGGCGGCGATGATGTCGTATCGCTCTTGCAGCGATGGGGGCGGCGCTGTCATAGGTATTGCGCCATATTCTACGCGCCAGCCCCCAAATGTGCCAACATACCGTCCCTCCGTCATTCCCGCGAAAGCGGGAATCTACCTCCAAAATATGCCACCATACTCCCATGCTCGAAATCTACTACGGCGAGGACGGCTACTCCCGCAAGCACGCCATTGACGCCCTCCGGGAACAACTCGGCGACCCTGAGATGGCGTCCCTCAACACCGTCACCCTCAACGCCGCCGACACCACGCCTGCGGAGGTTGTCGCGCAAGCGGGCGCGGTCCCGTTCATGGCCGAGGGCCGCCTCGTGGTTGTTGAGGGACTTCTGGCGTTGTTTTTGCGTTCGCAGGGCGGGGGCAGCAAGGCGGACTCGTTCCGGGGGTGGGGGCAGCTGAAAGACATCGCTCCCGGCCTGCCGGAGTCGAACATCCTCGTGCTGTCCGATGAGGCTGCGACGGACTCCAACGCGCTGTTGAAGCACCTTGCGCCCGTTGCCAACGTGCGCGTTTTCGCGCCGCTGCGGGGCAATGGTCTGGTCGAATGGATCGGCCAAACCGTCCGCGAACGAGGTGGGCGGATGGACAACGCCGCGCAGCGCGCGCTTGCCGACGCGCACGGCAGCAACCTCTGGGCGCTCTCCAACGAGATCGACAAGCTTCTGCTGTATGCGGGGCCTGACAGGCCTGTCACGGTTGAGGACGTTAGCTCCATGACCGGGACAACCCGCGAGGAAAATATTTTCGCAATGGTCGATGACGTGATCGAGCGCCGCTATCCGCGCGCCCGTGAGCGAATCGAAAGGCTGAGGTCGGACACTGGCGCGGCAGTGCCGCAGATCATGGCCATGCTCGGCACGCAGGTCAGGCGGCTCCTTGCCGCAAAGGACGCAACGGAGCGCCGCGTCTCGCAGTCCGAACTCCAGGATGCCATCGGTTCGCGCTCCGATTTCGCCATCCGCAAGACGGTCAACCAGAGCCGCAGCTTCACGATGCCCCGCCTCCGCGAGATGCACCGCGCCATCCTGGACTACGACATCGCCCTCAAAACAGGCCAACTCAACGAAGACACCGCGCTGGAACTCCTCATAGCAGACCTCTGCGGCATCGGCGCCTAATCCGGCGTCACCGGGTTATAGCACGCCAGCGTGTGCCCCTCTCCCACCTCATCGAGCGGCGGCATTGGATTTGTGCGGCACGTCACCGTCGCCTTGTTACAGCGGGGCAGGAACGGGCACTCGTCCGGCGCGTCCAGCAGGTCCGGCGGCGCGCCCGGCACGCCGCGCAGCGGCCTCGTATCCCTGTCCAGCCGGGGCATGGCGTTCAGCAGCGCCGCCGTATATGGATGCCGGGGGTTGTGGAACAGCGTGACCGTATCGGCGGATTCCACGATGCGGCCGCCGTACATCACCAGCACGCGATCCGCCGCCCGCGCGATGACGCCCATGTCGTGCGTGATCAGGATGATCGCCGTGCCTGCGTCTTTTGCCAGCCCCATGAGCCGGTCGAGAATCTCGGCTTGTAGCGTCACGTCGAGCGCAGAGGTCGGCTCATCGGCGATGAGCAGCTCCGGTTTCAGCGCCAGCATCATGGCCAGCATCACGCGCTGGCACATGCCGCCGCTCATCTCCCACGGGTAGCTCCGCATCACGTAGTCCGGGTCCGGCAGGCCAAGCGACGCCAGGCCATCGAGGGTCTGTTCACGCACCTCATCCGCGTCGACACGCCCGTGGGCGTTGAATATCTCCGCGATCTGGTCGCCGATGGTGATGAGAGGATTGAGCGCGGCCTGCGGGTCCTGGAAGATCATGGCCATCGCCTCGCCCCGCAGGATGCGCCGCTCGTCCTCGTCCATCTCATCCAGGTCTGTTCCCCGGAAGCGGATGCGCCCGTCCACGACGCGGCCGGGGTAGGGCACGAGTCCCATCACGGACAACCCGGCAGTCGTCTTGCCGCAGCCGCTCTCCCCAACGATACCGAGGATTTCCCCGCGCCGGACGGAAAAGCCGGTCTCCTGCACGGCCTTGACCGTGCCGTCCTGCGTAAAGAAGGACGTGTGCAGATTCTCAACGCTCAACAGCGGCTCAGCAGAGGCATTCATCCACCCAGCATACCCCTCACCCTTCGACAGGCTCAGGGTGAACGTGCTGCCCCGCATTTGACACGAGCGCGCGCGCGTACATAGAGTTACCTATGGCGGCATGTGAAGCCCAACCTGCCTGAAGGAGCCACGAGCGTGGTTGAGAGCGGCAAGTACTGGATCATCGCGGCTATGGCTGTCGCCGCTGTTCTTGTTCCCCTGAGCCTCATGATCTTCTCCGGGATGCTCCAGCGCATCCGCATCCGCCCGTCCACGCCCCCCGACCAGGAACCCCGTTTCATGCGCATGACGTACGAATCCGGCATGGTTCCCACCGGCTCGGCCAACGTCCAGTTCAACTTCCGGTTCTACCTGTTCGCGCTCCTGTTCGTCATCTTCGACGTCGAGGTCATCTTCCTGCTGCCCTGGGCCGCGCGATTCCTCTCGCTGGGGTGGGTGGCCTTTATCGGCATGGCCATATTCCTTATCCTCGTGCTAATCGGATTTCTCTATGAATGGAAGAAGGAGGCGCTCGAGTGGCAGAAATGATGCCCCCCACGCCGCCGGGGCCAGAGCAGCTGCCGTCGCCCTACGGCATCCCCCTCACCGTCACGACCAACCAGTTGGACAACGAGGAGGGGGAGGTCATCGAGCGGCTGCGCGCGCTGGCGACCGAGCAGCACGTCGATGAGCCGATTGAGGTTCCCGAATCCCTCAAGCGATCCGTCCTGGTCACCTCCCTCGACGCGCTGCTGGATTGGGGACGCTCCAACTCGGTGTGGCCCGTCACGCTCGGCCTGGCCTGCTGCGCCTTTGAGATGATCGCCGCCGTCATGCCGCGATTCGACCAGTCGCGGTTCGGCATGGAGATTTTCCGTGCCTCTCCCCGGCAGGCCGACCTGATGATCGTGTCCGGCACGGTCACGTGGAAGATGGCGCCCGTCGTTCGCCGCATCTATGAGCAGATGCCGAATCCCAAGTGGGTCATTTCGATGGGCGTGTGCGCCACCAGCGGCGGTCCCTACTACCAGGGCTACAGCGTCGTGCCCGGCGTCAACCGCCTCGTGCCCGTTGACGTGTACGTGCCCGGGTGCCCGCCGCGCCCGGACGCGCTCCTGCACGGCCTGCTCAAACTCCAGGAAAAGATCAAGCGCGACTCCCTCGTGAAAGAGAGCGGGCCGCGCCTGCGAAAGCTCATCTCCTGAGGCCATATGACAATCGCCGTTTCCGGTCACGACATAGCCGACAGGCTCCGCGACGCGCTGCCGGATGCCATTGAGGAGGCGCGCAATGAGTGGGTTGTCGTCTCCCCCGAGAGCATCGTTGACGTATGCCGCCTCCTCCGCGACGACGATGAAACCGATTTTCGGATGCTGCGCTCCATCGACGCGGTGGATTTCATCGACCGCTTTGAACTCCGCTACGGCCTGCTCTCCGTCCGCCGCAACCAGGAGGCGACTCTCAAGGTTCGCGTGTGGGGCAGGGACGACCTCAGCGTGCCGTCCGTGACGCCACTGTGGGAGGGCGCGAATCTCCAGGAGCGCGAGATCTACGACCTGTTCGGAATCGAATTTGAGGGCCACCCCAACATGAAGCGGATCCTGCTGTGGGAGGGCTTTCCCGGCCACCCGCTCCGCAAGGATTTCGCGTAAACCGGCCTGGTGAGCAGAGCCAAATGCAGATGTCGCAACAGCCTGCCAACGGCGAATCAACCGGCTACAATATCGAGCCGGTGCTGCTCAACCTGGGGCCGCAGCACCCGTCCACGCACGGCGTCTTCCGCATCCGCGCGCTGCTGGACGGCGAGGAAGTCGTGGACGTTGAGCCGGTGTTCGGCTACCTCCACCGCGGCAGTTCCAAGCTGGCGGAGGAGCGCAGCTACACCCAGGTCATCACGCTGACCGACCGTCTCGATTACCTCTCCGGCATGACCAACAACCTTGCCTACGTCCGCGCCGTGGAGGCGCTGGCGGGCGTGGAGGTGCCGGAGCGCGCGCAGTATCTCCGCGTCATGACCGCCGAACTGATGCGAATTGCCAGCCATCTCATGGCGCTCGGCTTTCTCATCAACGACCTCGGCGCGTGGGTTACACCCCTCATGCACATGTTCCGCGAGCGCGAGAAAGTGCTGGACCTCTTTGAGATGATCTGCGGCGCGCGCATCACGTTCAGCTATATGCGGATTGGCGGCGTCTCCCATGACCTGCCCCCCGGCTTTGACGCCGCCCTCTACGGATTCCTCGATGATTTCGAGGAGCGCGTCGTGGAGTATGAGAAACTCCTGCTCGAGAACGAAATCCTCGTTTCACGCATGAAGGGCATCGCCCCCCTGACCGGCGAGCGCGCCATCGAGTGCTCCGTCACCGGCCCCAACCTCCGCGCCTCCGGCGTCAACTTTGATCTCCGCAAGCAGGCGCCGTATGAGGTCTATGACCGCATGAGCTTCGACGTGCCGGTCACGCAGAACGGCGACAACTGGGACCGGATGTGGGTGCGCTTGCAGGAGATGAAAGAGTCCGCGAAGATGGCGCGGCAGTGCGTGGCGGAGCTGCCGGACGGCATCACGCGCACGGAGGCCGATTTCTTCATCCGCCCGCCCGTTGGAGAGGTCTACAGCGCAATTGAGGCCACCAAGGGCGAGCTTGGGTTCTACCTGGTCAGCGACGGCACGATCGCGCCGTACCGTTGCGGCATCCGCTCCCCCTCGTTCATCAATCTCACCGTCCTGCGCGAACTCTGCATCGGCTGGAAACTGGCCGACTTGATCGTGAATTTTGGCACCCTGGACATCAACGTGGGCGAGGTTGACCGATGATCGCCGAACTCACCCGCGACATCCTCGAGGGCTATCTGTCCGTCGATACCGTCGATATGATCATGCCGCTGCTTGGCGTCTTCATCGTCGTCAACGTCCTGCTCGGCAGCGCCGTTATGCTCACCTACGCGGAGCGCCGCATCGTCGCCCGGATGCAGAACCGCATCGGCCCCAACCGCGTCGGCCCGTTCGGCCTGCTGCAGGGCGTGGCCGACCTCATGAAACTGGTGCTAAAGGAAGACCTGACGCCCCGCGCCGCGGACCGGCTCGTCTTTCTCATCGCCCCCATCCTCTTCTTCGCGCCCGCCATCGCGTTGTTTGCCGTCGTGCCGTTCTTCGACGGCTGGGCAGTCGCCGACCTCGACGCGGGCATCGTCTACGTCATCGCCGTCACGTCCGTATCGTCGGTGGCGGCATTCGCGGCGGGGTGGGCGTCCAACAACAAGTACTCGCTGTACGGCGCGGTGCGCGGCGTGGCGCAGCTTGTCAGCTATGAAGTGCCACTGATCCTGGCCGTCACGTCCGTCGTCATTCTCGCCGGTTCGCTCAGCCTCCAGGAGATTGTCGAGGCGCAGGGCATCCCGTTCGTGCTCGTGCAGCCGCTCGGATTCCTGATCATGCTGATCGCCGTGACAGCAGAACTGAACCGCACGCCGTTCGACATCAACGAGGCGGAATCGGAGATCGTGGCCGGATTCCACACCGAGTACACGGGAACGAAATTCGCGCTGATCTACGGCGCGGAATACGTCGCGGCCCTCGGCTGGTCCGCCGTCATCGTCACCCTGTTCTTTGCGGGCTGGAAGCCGGACGTGGGCGGCCTGCTCTGGTTCGCCCTCAAGACGTCGGCCGTCGTCTTCCTCTTTTTCTGGTTCCGGGGCACGTGGCCGCGCGTCCGCATCGACCAGATGCTTGCGCTTGCGTGGAAGCTCCTCTTCCCGCTTGCGACGCTCAACATCCTTGTCACGGCGGGCGAGGTATTGGCGATGCAGGCGCTGTTCTCGCTTGAACCGGGCGAGGCGCTGCCCGTCGCGGTGCTGGCCATCATTGCGGTCATCAACATCGGGCTGACGGTGGTGGTTTTGGCGCTGCTGTCCCGCGTGCCGGGCCTTGCGAAGTTTGATCAACAACTGGCGGCCCCGGCCGGGGCGCGGGTATAGGAGGCAGCCATGGCTCTGTTTGGCACGGGAGCGCTTAAGGGACTGATGGTCACGCTCGGCTATATCCGGCGCAAGCCGTTCACCACCCAGTACCCGGAGGAAAAGCTGGAGCAGTCCCCCCGGTTCCGTGGCAACACCTTCGTCTGGTACGAGGAGCGGTGCACCGGCTGCGCCACGTGCGCCAAGGGCTGCCCGCTCGGCATCATCCGCATCGTCACCCACCCGGAGCCGCACTCGCAGGTCGGCAGCGACTACCACGTGGACGTCTTTGACATCGATACGGGGCGGTGCATGTTCTGCGCCCTTTGCGTTGAGGTCTGCCCCTACGACGCGCTGCACATGGGCGGCGATTTTGAGCAGGCGTCGTATGGCCGCGAGGACATGGTGATCAGCGTTGAGGACCTGAAGGCCATGCCCAAGAAGCCGCGCACGCAGTTCCGCCCCCAGATGGAGATGATCGGCCACACGGGCAAGGACGAACTGGAAGAGCATGAGGCGGGGCGGTGGTCACTCTAGCATTCTTCTTTCTCGCCACTGCCGCGATGATCGGCGCGCTTGCCGTCGTCACCGCGCGCAACCTCTTCTACGCCGCGCTTGGCCTGCTGGTCAGCCTTGCCGCAGTGGCGGGCATCTACGTCACCCTGGACGCCGACTTTCTCGCGCTCGCGCAATTCATGATCTACGTCGGCGGCATCGCAGTTCTCATCGTCTTTGCCGTGATGATGACCGCGCAGATCAACCGCGCCAGCAGTTCCCATCGCCTCTGGCCGCTCGGCTTGCTGACCGGCGCGGCGACGCTTGCCGGCCTTGCCTACGTCATGATCAGCACGGAATGGCGCAGCGAGGGCAGGGGGGAGACGATCTCTCCGATGGTTGGCGACGCGGCCTCCCCCGGCGTCCACCTGCCGGATCTCCTGTTCAGCACGTATCTCCTGCCGTTCGAGCTGGCGGGACTTCTGCTGCTTGTTGCGACGATTGGCGCGCTTGTCATCGCGCGGGAGCGGTGAGGCGGGCAGGCACGATGGATACACTCGCGCTTGAACACTATCTCCTGCTCTCCGCAGGACTCTTTTCCGTCGGGCTGATCGGCGTTCTTGCCAAGCGCAACGTCGTCGTGATTCTCATGTCCATCGAGCTGATGCTGAACGGCGTGAACGTCGCCCTCGTCGCATTCTCCCGCTACTCCCCCGTCGACCAACTCGACGGCCATATCTTTGCCATCTTCATCATCACCGTTGCCGCCGCGGAGGTGGCCATCGGCCTCGCCATCCTCCTGACCATCTTCGCCCGCCGCAACACCGTAGACGCGGCGGAGATCAATCTGTTGAAGTGATGGGTGAGAGAAATGTGGGTTGAGTTTAAGCGCGTCAAGGGACTGAAAGCCGCCGAGATGTGGAAGACCCTCTATGAGGGCGAGGGCCTCCCCACGCGCATCATGCCCGACCGCGTTGAGCAGTGGGGCGATGAATTCGCGGAGTTCAAGGTCTGCATCCCCCGCGCCCGCGAGCACGTCGCAGAAGAGATCGAGCGGAAGGTCTAAGCCACGCCATGCCCGAGATAGCAGTCTGGCTGATCATCGCCGCGCCGCTTGCGGCCGCCGTTCTCAACGGCCTCGTCATCCGCCCCGCGTTCGGGCCGGTGACGCGGCTTGCCTCCGCCACGACAATCGCCGCCATCGGTCTCTCATTTGCGCTGTCTCTTTGGGCGCTGTCCGCTGTCTGGAGCGGCGACGACCACGCAGTCGTCCTGCCCCTGCACGAGATCGTAAGGGTGGACGAATTTGCGCTTCGGATCGGTCTGCTGCTGGACGGCCTGACCGCCGTCATGCTGGTCGTCGTCACGTCCGTCAGTCTGCTGGTCCAAATCTACTCGCACGGCTACATGCTCGAGGACAGGAGCTATGTCCGCTACTACACGTTCATGGCGCTGTTCACGTCCGCCATGCTCACGCTCGTGTTGGCCAACAACCTGATTCTCCTGTTCGTCGGCTGGGAGCTTGTCGGACTCTGCTCATACCTCCTGATCGGATTCTGGTTCACGCGCCCCAGCGCCGCCGCTGCCGCCAAGAAGGCGTTTATCATCACCCGGTTCGGCGACCTCTTCTTCCTGCTCGCCATCCTGGGCATCTTTCTGCTGTGGCCTGATGACCAGCCCGTCACATTCGCCTTGAGCGACCCCGATTCGTCGATGGACCTCCTGAGCGCTGGCGGGGCAGCGCTGACGGGAACGGGGCTGACGCTGATATGTCTTGGCATCATGGCGGGCGCGGCGGGCAAGAGCGCCCAATTCCCCCTCCATACGTGGCTGCCGGACGCCATGGAAGGCCCCACCCCTGTCAGCGCCCTCATCCACGCCGCCACAATGGTCGCCGCCGGTGTTTTCCTCGTCGCCCGATTCCTGCCGCTATTCGAGGAAGCCGAGACCGCCCGAACCATCGTCGCCGTCATCGGCGCGTTCACCGTCGTCTTCGCCGCCTCCATGGGCCTTGTTATGAACGACATCAAGCGCGTTCTCGCCTATTCCACCGTCAGCCAGCTTGGCTATATGTTCCTCGCCCTCGGACTCGGCGCGCTCGGCCCGGCGCTCTTCCACCTGTTCAACCACGCCTTCTTCAAGGCGCTTTTGTTCCTCGGCTCCGGGTCCGTCAACCACGCCACCGGCACGTTCGACATGCGCCTGATGGGCGGACTCCGCAAGGCCATGCCCTGGACGTACGGCGTGTTCTTCATCGGCTCGCTGAGCCTGGCCGGCATCCCGCCGTTCTCCGGCTTCTGGAGCAAGGACGAAATCCTCGGCGTCGCCTGGTCGCACGGCGGCGCGCTCGGCACGGTGCTCTTCGTCCTTGCCGTCGTTGGCGCGTTCATGACCGCCGCCTACATCTTCCGCGCGCTGTACATGACGTTCCACGGCGAATATCGCGGCGGCGAGACGCAGGAAGCGCACGGCTCAGCCGATGCCCACGAGGCCCGCGACGAGGGACACGGCAGCGCCCCGCACGAATCCCCCTGGGTCATGGTCCTCCCCATGGCGCTTTTGGCCATGCTGGCCGTTGGATCATGGTTCATCAATTTCCCCGCGACGCACTGGTTCACCGACCTTCTCAAGCCGCTTGGCGCGCACGTCGAGGAAATCCAACTCGTTCCGGCGGCTATCGGCCTTGCCGCAGGGCTGCTGGGCATCGGCGTGGCCACCGCGCTCTACCGGGGCGGCGCAACGAGCGCCCCGTCTGTCAGCGGCCCGCTCGCGCCCATCGCCACTCTGCTCACCCGCAAGTACTACCTGGACGAACTCTTTGAGGGCGTCTTCGTGCGAACCGTCCTCTACGGCGGCGTGTGGCGATTCCTCTCGTGGTTCGACTCCGAGAAGGGCGTCGTGGACAGGGCGGTCAACACGCTCGGCCTGTTGGGGCGGAACGTCGGCAAGAGCATCCGCGTCGTTGAGAACGGCCAACTGCAGATGTCCCTCACCGTGCTGTCCATCGGCGCGGTGCTCATCGTCGCCGGCTACGTCATCTGGGGAGGCCTGGGCTAAGCGATGCAACCCTTCGACGGCCTCATAACCCTCATCGTCTTCCTGCCCGTCGCAGGGGCGATAGCCATTGCGCTGGCGGGGCGCGAGCAGATGCTTGTTCGCCGCATCGCTCTCGGCGCAATGATCATCAACCTTGCCCTTGCCACCTACGCCTGGCTTGTCTACAGCGCCAACGGCCCCATTGTGGAGCAGCTTGGCGAATACGGCACGGACCCGTGGATACCCGGCGTCAACGCCTCCTACCTGCTGATAATCGACGGCCTCTCCATGCCCCTCGTCTTCCTCACCGCGCTGCTTGGCGTCGTTGCCGTTCTCGCCTCATGGCACGTCCGGGAGCGCGTGCGCGAGTACCACGTCTGGCTGCTCCTGTTGCTGACAGGCGTGCAGGGCGTATTCGTCGCGGGCGACCTGCTCCTCTTCTTCCTCTTCTGGGAGGTGGAGCTTGTGCCGATGTACTTCCTGATTGCGATGTGGGGCACCGGCCACCGCGAGTACTCCGCCATGAAATTCGTCTTATACACGCTGTTCGGCAGCGCGTTCATGCTTGTGGGCGTCCTTGCCCTGCGATTCGCGGTCGGGTCATTCGACATGGAAGTGATGACGCTGGCAGGGCAGGAGGGCACCCTCCGCCTGGCATTCCTGGGCCTCGACGCGATCTTCCTGATGTTCCTGATCGCCTTTGCCATCAAGCTCCCCGTCTGGCCGCTCCACACCTGGCTGCCGGACGCCCACACGGACGCGCCCACCGCCGTGAGCGTTCTGCTTGCCGGCGTCCTGCTCAAGATGGGCGGCTACGGCCTCATCCGCATCAACGTCGGCATGTTCCCCGACGAAATGTCCCAGTGGGCGCCCCTGCTTGTTGTCCTTGCTGTCATCAGCGTCCTTTACGGCGCGGCGGTCGTCTTCCGCCAAACCGATCTGAAACGTCTTGTCGCCTACTCCAGCGTCAGCCACATGGGGCTTGTGCTGCTGGGCGTTGCGTCGCTCGGCGCGGTCAGCGTCACCGGCGCCGCCCTCCAGATGTTCGCGCACGGAACCATCACCGGCCTCTTATTCCTCGTCGTCGGCATCATCTACGAAAACGCGCACACGCGGCACATCCCCGATCTCGGCGGCCTCATGGCGCGGATGCCCGTCGTCGGCGCGGTCTTCGTTCTCGCGGGCCTCGCCAGCCTCGGCCTCCCGCTCTTGAGCGGTTTCGCCGCCGAGTTGATGGTCTTCCTCGGCAGCTTTGACGCCTACCCGCTAGCGACCGCCCTTGCCGTGCTTGGCATCGTCCTCACGGCGGGCTACATCCTCTGGACGGTGGAGCGTGTCCTGCTCGGCCCGATGAGGGATCGCTGGCGGTCCGTGAAGGACGCATCGCGCGCCGACTTCGTTGCGATGGCCCTGCTTGTCATCCCAATCATCGTGGTCGGCGTGTATCCGGCCATCGTGTCCGACGTATTCCGCGACGCGGTGACGACGCTGGTGGGCGGGGGCTAGACGGACATGCCGACGCCAATCGACTACTCCTCCCTGGGCATCGACTTCGGCCATCTCGCGCCGGAGATCATCCTGACGGTCGCCGCTATCGCCGTCGTCTTGATAGACCTCGTCGCGCGTGACAAGCGCGTCCTTGCGTGGCTGAGCGTGGCGGGAATCATCGCATCCGGCGCGGCAGCCGTCTGGCTGTGGACGTCCGACGCGTCCGGCTCCAGCTACGCCGGCATCGTCATCACCGATCTCTTTGGCACGTTCTTCAAGCTGGTTGTGCTTGGCGGCACGTTGATTGCCGTCCTCTTCTCTCCCCCCTACGTTGAGCGCCGCCTGGCGCGATTCCACGGCGAATACTACGGCCTCATCCTCCTCGCCAGCGTGGGCATGATGCTGCTTGTCTCCATGGGCGAACTGATCTCCCTCGTTCTCGCCTTGGAGATTCAGACCTTCGCGCTTGTCGCGTTGATCGCCCTTCTCAAGGACGAGCGCTCGACGGAATCGGCCCTGAAATTTCTCCTGCTCAGCGCCGTCGCCACCGCCGTCATGCTCTACGGCATGGCGCTCCTCTTTGGCCTGACCGGCACGACGTTCATCGCGGACATGCCAGGCATCATCGCGGAGCGTGTCACGGAGGGCGGTGTCGCCAACAACCTTGCGCTCATGCTGGCCGCCGTCCTGATCATCGTCGGGTTCGGCTTCAAGATTTCCAGCGTTCCGTTCCAGATGTGGGCGCCGCCCGTGTACGAGGGCGCGCCGACTCCTATCGTTGGCTACCTGTCCGTCGCGTCCAAGGCGGCGGGCTTTGCTGTCCTGATGCGCCTGTTTGTCATCGCGTTTCGCGAGGCCGGATTGGACATGCTCGACTGGCCGCTCTTGATCGGCGCGCTTGCCATTGCGTCTATGACCATCGGCAACATCGTTGCCATCGTCCAGACCAATATCAAGCGGCTCCTTGCCTACAGCACGATAGCCCAGGCGGGCTACATCCTTGTCGGCGTCGCGGTGATGGGCAACGGCGACGCGCCCGATGTCTACGAGCTGGCCACGAGCGGCGTCCTGTTCTACCTTGCCGCCTACACGCTCTCCAACCTTGCCGCCTTTGCCGCGCTCATTGCCCTCAACCCGGCGAGCCGCGACGACTCCATCGACGGGCTGGCGGGCGGCGCGGCGCGCTCCCCGTTCGCTGCTATCGTTCTCACCGTCGCGCTGATTTCCCTTGTCGGCCTGCCGCCGACGGGCCTCTTCGTCGGCAAGATATACCTCTTCTACGGGGCGGTGCAGGGAGACCTGTGGTGGCTTGCGTTGGCAGGCGCGCTCAACAGCTTCGTCTCCGCCTACTACTACCTGCGCCCCGTCCGCCGGTTGTGGCAATCCGCCGGAGCGGCAGCCTCCTCCACCGCCACCACCGAGACATCCAATTCCCTCCCACTGCGCGTATCGATGGCGATAAGCGTCGCCGGCGTCATCATCCTGGGCATCATCCCGTTCTGGCTAATCTCCCGCGCCACAGAAGCCGCCACCTCCTTCACGCCCTAACAAGAAATCCCTTCTCCCTCAGGAAGAGGGTTAGGGTGAGGGGCAAATGTCATTCTGAGCGCAGCGAAGAATCCAAAGCCTCCCAAGACAAGACCGACGTATACTAGACACAGACACAAAACACAAAAAACCTCGCCGCCCCACCCGCGGCGAACCCGAAGGGCGGCACAAAAATGGCAACGGTGCGAGCGCGATACGAAAAAGGCGTCCTAACCCCTCTGGAACCCCTTGACCTCGAAGAGGGCAAGGAGGTAGTCGTCTCAGTTCAGGACGACGCCACCGCCAAAGAAGAAGAGGACTACGAGACCAGGTACGCCAAGTTCGTGAGTGCCGCAGGCGGTTGGAAGGACACTATCGGTGAAGACTTCATCGACATGATCTACGAATCGCGCATCACCGGCTCCCGCCACTACCCCCGCGACTAATGGCGATGCGCTACCTGATCGATTCTGACTGGACAGTTCATTACCTTCGCGGCGCGCGAGACTATATCGAACGAATCCGGGGCATGGCTGTGGACGGAATTGGCCTAAGCATCATCTCTCTGGCCGAAGTCTACGAAGGGATCTATTCGTCCGCCAATCCTTCAGGCGACGAGGGAGTGTTGCAGAGGTTCCTTTCACTCGTCGAAGTCCTGGCCCTTGACGATGAAACGTGCCACATATTCGGGCAGGAGCGCGGACGCCTCCGGGCGCAGGGCGCCCTGATAGGGGACATGGACATCCTCATAGGCGCAACGGCCCTCCGCCACAACCTCACCCTCCTAACGAACAACCAACGCCACTTTGAGCCAATCCCCAACCTCCCCATCATCTCCGCCTAAGTGCCCGCCACATTCGCGTCCGCTATAATCCACACATCCACTCAACCGGCACAGATCGCGAGGAGGAGACCCCTGACTATGGCCGAGTTCCTTACCAGAGAAGGCATCGTCCGCAACCTCGACAAGATCATTGAGGAAGCTGCTGAAGAGCTTGTCCTCATCAGTGCGTATATCAAGGTGGATGAAGACACCAAGAAGTTGCTCGAAGCGAATCGCACCGTTCCCATTCACGTAATCTACGGGAAGAAGCAGAAGCTGGATGCTAGGGGCTTTTTCGAATCGCTCGGTGCCAAGATATCCTTCCGCGAGAACCTTCATGCCAAGTGCTACCTGAACGAGAAAGAGGCGCTAGTAACGTCCATGAACCTCCATGAGTATTCCATGGAGAACAACGATGAAGTGGGGATTCTGGTTTCGAAACGAGATGACCCGGAACTGTATGACGACATTTATCGACAAGCGCGCCGCTGGAAAGATTCCAGCAATGAGTCGAAGGCGATTGGCAGCGAGCGGTACACCAAGGGCCAGAGCAAGCCAAAGCTGAAGGCAGCGGAATCTCCTGCGCGGTATAGCGCCGCAAGCAAGCCCAAGGACGGTTTCTGCATCCGCTGTAAAGCCAATTTGGCCGCCAATCCGGAGCGACCGTACTGCCCGGCCTGCTACAAGAAATGGA
>CAXXET010000002.1:0-68136 GCA_963666115.2 Dehalococcoidia bacterium
TGACACCGCCGCCTAGACGGCCGGCGCCTGAAGACAAAACCTGTTGGAGGTACACAAGATGTTTGACCGCGTTCACCACGCCGGTATCGCAGTCGGTGATCTACAGGGAGCGACAGACCTCTTCGCGGACGCCCTCGGGCTGCGCGTGGACGGGATTCGCTCGCCGCGCCCGGGAGGCCGACAGCAGCGCGGCGCAGACCCCACGGACATTATCGATATTCCCATCGGCCATTCCGAGCTTGAGCTGAACGCGGCGGCGGCCGAAGGCACCGGCGTCCATCGCTTCGTCGAATCGCGCGGCGGCCTTGGCGCGCTCCACCACGTTTGCCTCCACACCACCAACATGGCCGATGACGTCGGCCACCTCCGCGCCTCCGGCCTCCAGCAGGTCGCCGCGCCCCCGGACGTTCTCGCCCAGAACGAGGCATGGCATGACGTCGCATTCTTCCATCCGCGCGACTGCATGGGCATCCTGCTCGAGATTTGGACGCCTGAGGTCCACCGCATTGACATGCGCTACCAGGGCGAGGGCGTGTTCACGCGCCTGGCGCACATCGGCGTCGTGGCGTCCGACATCGAGAAGTCGCGCCATTTCTGGACCAACGTCATTGGCTTCCGCGTGGACATGCTCAAGTCCAACGTCCTCAAGGGCGGGCGCCACGTCGAGTCCGACAACGTGACGGTGCTGGACCTGCCGATGGGCGACTCCGGCATTACGTGCGTTCATCCCAACGACAGCGACAGCGGGACTGCGCGCTTCCTTGAGAAGTACGGCGCGAGGGCAGGGGGCACGATGCACCACATCTCCCTGGCCACGCCGGACGTGAAGGCCGCTGCGGACATGGTGCAGGATCGCGGCCTGAAGCTCATCGGCCCGGCCACGAACGACAACGCATGGATCCATCCCAAGAGCGCCGCGGGCGTCCTCATCGAGATCGTCAAGGACGACATGGCGCCCCCGCCGCGCAGCCGCGCCGAGCGTGAGCGCGCGATTGTGCAGGGCAAGACGGTAGGCCGCACGAACAAGGAGCTTGCGAGCGAATACGGCGTGAGCGAGGCCGAGGTCGAGGCGATCCTGAGCGCGCACGACAACCAGGGCTAGCGACACAAGCCAACAAGCAGAAAGAGGAACAACGACATTGTTTGATCGAATTCACCATGCAGGAATCGCCATCGCCGACCTCGTGACGGCCAAGAATGTCTTTGCCGACGGCCTTGGCCTGCGTGTCGATGAGACGCGCTCGCCGCTGCCGGAGGGCAGCAAACAGCGCGGCCCCGATCCAACGGACATCCTGGACATCCCTGTCGGCAACGCCGAGCTTGAGATGAACGCGCCGCCCGCGGACGGCACAACGCCCGGCGGCACGCACCGCTTCATCGAGCAGCGGGGCGGCGTCGGCGCGCTCCACCACGTCTGCCTCCACTCCACCAACGTGCCGGACGACGTCGCCCACCTCCGCGCCTCAGGCATCCAGCAGATCGCCATATCCCCGGAGGAGCTTGCCGCAAACGAGCCGTTTGACAGCGTTGCGTTCTTCCACCCGCGCGACTGCATGGGCATCCTACTCGAGATCTGGTTCACGGACGACCATCACGTCGGCAAGCGGTACCAGGGCAAGGGCGTCTTCACCCGCATGAACCACATCGGCGTCGTTGCCGCCGACATGGAGAAGGCCCGCCATTTCTGGTGCAACGTCATCGGGATGCGCGCCGACGTGCTCAAGACCAACGTCCTCAAGGGCGGGCGTAAGATCGAGTCGGACAACGTCCACGTCCTCAGCATCCCCGTCGGCGACAACGGCGGAGGGATCCTTGCGGTCTCGCCGGACGACGGCACGAGCGGCACGGCGCGCTTCCTGGAGAAGTACGGTGGCCGCGCCGGCGGCACCATGCACCACATCGCTTTTGCCACCAGGGACGTCAAGGCAGCCGCCGATTACGTGCAGGGCAACGGACTGAAGCTCATCGGCAAGCTGAATGACGAGTTCGCGTGGATTCACCCCAAGAGCGCGGGGGGAGTGCTGATCCAGATTGTGAAGGACGAGGCGTAGCGGGCGTGCCGGATGGCAAGGGTCGGCATCCTCTATCAAACCCGCACGCCGGAGCCGGAAACGGTCGCGCAGGCGCTGGCCGACCGCGTCCGCGAGTTGGGGCGCGATGTTTGGCTGCAATCATCCTGGGATGACGGCATCGACGACATCGTCAACGGCGATACCGGGCTGATCATCAGCGTAGGCGGCGACGGCACGCTCCTTCGTGTCGCCCGCGTCGTCGCGCCGTCCGGCATCCCCATCCTTGGCGTCAATGCCGGGCGTTTGGGTTTCCTCACGGAGGTTGACGCCTCCGACGCGCCGGAGTTGCTGCCGCGCGCGCTCAACGGCGAGGGACGCATCGAGGAGCGGACGATGCTCGCTGTCGACCATGGCGGTGCAACATCATACGCGCTCAATGACGCCATCATCAGCCGCGGCGGCCCCGCCCGCACGGTGCAGGCTAATGTCTCTGTGAGCGGGGTCGAACTGCTCGCCTTTCGCGGCGATGGCATCCTTGTCGCCACCGCGACCGGCAGCACCGCCTACAACCTCGCCGCCGGCGGCCCCGTCCTCCCGCCCATCGCCACGGAGTTGATCATCAATCCGGTCTCCGCGCACCCCGCCTCGGAATCCCCCGTCCTCGTGGAGCCGGACGCGGAGATCGCCATCCGCATCCGCACGGATCACGGCGCAATCCTCAGCCTGGACGGGCAGGACGATTTTCCGGTCGACGACGGCGCTCAAATCATCGCCAGGCAAAGCCCCCACCGCGCCCGTTTCCTCCGATTCCGCGACCCCGGCTACTTCTACCGGAATCTCAGCGATTTGCTCAATCGCCGCCGCCGGCATCCGGACCTGCCGGACCCTGACGGCGCGCATGACGGCATTGCCACATCGCGGGGAGTCGCCGCGCCATGACCACACGTCTTGCCGAGGAGCTTGCCGTCAGGGAGGCCGCGCTCGCCCAGCGCGGTTTCCGCGTCCGCGCGGCGCGTCTCAGCGATGTCCCCCGGATGGCCGAGATGATCAACAACTTCGCCGGCCAGGGCGAGATGCTGCCGCGCAGCGCGTCCGAACTCTATGAGAATATCCGCGACTTCCTCATCATTGCCGACGAGAACGATGAGGTCGCCGCCACCGCCGCGCTCCACATCCTCTGGGACGATCTCGCCGAGATAAAGTCCGTCGCCGTCAGCGAGGCGCTGCATGGGCAGGGCATCGGCGCGTACCTGGTGGAGAAGTGCGTCGAGGAGGCGGCGCGGATGGAACTGCCGACCGTCTTCGTCCTCACGCACAAGCCCGGCTTCTACGAGAAGCTGCAATTCGAGCGCGCCGACGTTCTCGCGTTTCCGCGCAAGGTGTGGTCGGAGTGCATCCGCTGCCCCAAGTTCTCCAACTGCAACGAAATCGCCATGAGCCGCCCCGTCGCCCGCGCCTTCACCGGCGAAATGCCCGAAGACGATGACCTCCTTGATCCAATCCCCCGCACGTAAGGGAAGGACGCCATGGAACGCAAATCACGCCGCAACGTCTACGAGGGCCGCTACCTGACCATCTACGAAGATGAGATGATCGCCCCCGGCGGCAGCGCTCATCTCTGGACAACGGTTCATCACCCCGGTGCCATCGTCGTGGTTCCGGTCAGCAGGAACGGCGATATCCTGCTTGTTCGCCAGCCGCGTCCCTGCGCGGAAGACACCCTGCTGGAACTCCCTGCCGGCACGCGCGAAGAGAACGAGGAGCCGGTTGTGACCGCCCGCCGCGAACTCCAGGAGGAAATCGCCCACGACCCCGGAACCATGACGCCCCTCGGCGGTTTCTACAGCGCGCCCGGCTTCTGCGATGAGTACCTGCACCTCTTCCTCGCCACCGACCTAACCCCCGTCGAGGGTGTAGCAGCGGACGAAGACGAAGAAATCACTGTCGTGCCGACTCCCGCTGACGCCATCCCGAACCTCATCCGCAGCGGCGAAATCCGCGACGCCAAATCCATCGCCGGCCTCCTCCGCTACCTCTACCTTGAAGGCGGCCTCAGCTAATCCCCCCCCCCGTATCATGTATCCTGTATATCGCA
Organism: Dehalococcoidia bacterium; assembly: GCA_963666115.2. Lineage (GTDB taxonomy): Bacteria > Chloroflexota > Dehalococcoidia > UBA6926 > UBA6926 > VXMO01. Next base: position 4,108 of record CAXXET010000002.1, read on the forward strand.
AGGGAGCATGACCCCACATGACAAGCGCCACACAAAATCCTATCGCTGACTACGTTCAGCAGGCGCGCGGTTTCCTGCAAAAGGCGTATGACTACCTTGAGCAGGGCGATTTGCATCAGGCCTCTGAGAAGGGATGGGGCGCCGCCTCTCACATGGCCAAGGCCGTTGGCCTCGCCCGGAACTGGCCCTATGACAACCACAGCGAATACCGCCGGCTGATGCGGCAGGCAACGGAGGCGACGGGCAACGACACGCTCCGATTTCTCCACGGGCGGGCAGAGCAGTTGCACATGAACTACTACGAGCGCGCCCAATTCCTGGACGCCGGCACAATCCGTCAAGACATAGACGGAATGCGTGAACTCCTTGCCATCATGGAACCCCTCCTGGGGGACGCCCTAAAGTAAACTCGCCCTCTTCATCCCACACTTCCCCCACTCATACCCGCTCCAACTGCGAATCCCCCATCCCCGTTGCGCTACTATCTAAGTCAATGACCGCCACGATTGGAGGCTCGCTATGCTCTTTATACTCCTGTGCCGGGTGACTGAAGCGGGGCAGCAGGCGATGCTGCGCGACCCCGAGACGTTCGCGCACGTCGCCGAAGAAATCCACGTAGACGGCGCGCAGATACTCGCCCGCTACGCCGTTCTAGGACGCTACGACTACGTCGCGATGGTCGAAGCGGGGACGCACGAGGACGTCGCGCGCCTCTCCCTCGAACTGGGCGCGCGTGCGCGAGTACACATCGAAACCCTCTCAACAGTCTCCGTCCGGCAGCTAGTCGACCCCGGCGACGAAGAACTCAGAACGCTGGCAGGAGTTGAACTCCGCATCCCCGGCGCCCCGAGTGACAACCCGCCCCCAGACTACCCCGGGCCCGTAACAAGAACCTAGCCGCCGCCTTGTCAGAGGATGATCAGTTGTCACGCGGGATTTCCGTTGACCTTGAGGTTGGCGTCAAAGACAAGCGTATCCGCGCATTGGCAGGTGTGCGGCTCGATACGGACCAGTCGCTGAATCTGCTTGTCACGCGCGGCTCGTTGGCGGACGATCTCGCCCGGCTGGACGAGTTCGCCGATGGGGCGGACTTTCTGCTTGGCCACAACCTCATACGCTTCGACATGGAGCATCTGCGGGCCGCAAAACCTGACCTGCGGCTGTTGAACTTGCCTGTCGTAGACACGCTGATGCTGAACCCCCTCGCTTTTCCGCGCAACCCGTACCACCATCTCGTCAAGCACTACCAGGACGGATCGCTCAAGCGCGGGCGCGTCAATGATCCCGAACTCGACGCGCGGCTGGCCATGGATGTCTTCCATAGGCAGTTGGACGAGTTTGAGAAGACTCCGCCGGGACTCCTGGCAGCGTGGCATTGGCTGACCACGACAGGACAGCATGGCACGGGATTCGACAAGGTTTTCTCACATGTTCGGCAGATGCCCCGGCCAACCGCCGAAGAGGCCCGCGCTGCCATCGTAGGACGGTTTGGTCCGGTCAACGATGACATCCACAGCGCTATTGAGGGGCAGTTCGAACCCGTTGCTTGCATAACGCACGCGCAGGAAGCGCTCGCGGACGCCAAGCTCCATGGCTGGGCATTGGCCTATGCCCTTGCGTGGCTGCACGTTTCAGGTGGCAACTCAGTCATGCCGCCGTGGGTGCGCCACCAATTCCCGGAGGCGGGCGAGCTTGTCCGCAAGCTGCGCGACACGCGGTGCTCTGACTCTGCGTGCGCCTGGTGTGCCAAGAGGCATAACTCGCTTGCGGAACTCAAACGATGGTTCGGGTTTAGCGACTTTCGTGCCGAACCGGTCGACGAGCATTCCGGTCTCCCGATGCAGCAGGCCATTACGGAGGCGGCGATGGCGGGAGAGAACGTCCTTGGCATTCTCCCCACTGCTACGGGTAAATCGGTTTGCTACCAGGTTCCCGCCCTGTCGCGCTATGACAAGACTGGTGCCCTGACCGTCGTGATTTCACCGCTTGTTGCGTTGATGGCAGATCAGGTCGAAGGAATGAGAAAGCAGGGCATAGAATCCTGCGTTACTGTCAACGGCCTGCTTACGATGCCGGAAAGAGCCCATGCACTGGACAGGGTGCGCTTGGGTGATGCCGGCATCCTACTCATTTCTCCTGAGCAGCTTCGCAGCGTCTCTGTAGACCGCGCCCTGAAACAACGTGAGATAGGGATGTGGGTGCTGGATGAGGCGCACTGCCTCTCGCGATGGGGCCATGATTTTCGCCCCGACTACCGGTATGTTGGGCGCTACATCCGCAAGAGGGCAGGCGACGATCCTGTCCCGCCCGTTCTCTGCCTGACGGCCACCGCCAAGCCGGATGTTGTCGTGGATATTGCAGCCTACTTCCAGAAGGAGGTCGGCGTTCAGCTAAGCGTGTTCAATGGCGGCGTCCAACGGAGTAATCTCGAATTCGTTGTCCTTCCAACAACAACGGCTGAGAAGTATGAACACATCTATCAGATTTTGGAATCCGATCTACCGGCCAATGAGCCGGGCGGCGCGATTGTCTATTGCGCGACACGCCCTCACACGGAAGCGGTCGCCCGCTTTCTCCAGGACAAAAGCGTAAAGGCCGACTTCTTTCATGCCGGACTCCCGCCCGAAACAAAGAAGAATGTCCAGCAGAGCTTCATTAACGGAAAACTGCAAGTCATCGTCGCGACAAACGCGTTTGGCATGGGCATCGATAAGCCGGACGTTCGGCTGGTGATTCACGCCGACATCCCCGGCTCGCTTGAAAACTACCTTCAGGAGGCTGGCCGCGCCGGACGTGATCAACAAACGGCTAGGTGCGTCCTGTTGTATACCAACGATGACGTTGAGCGACAGTTTGGTATGTCGGCGCGCTCTCGGCTCGACAGGAGAGAAATCCATGGCGTGCTGAGGGCGCTGCGGAACATTGATCGCAAACGACGCCGCAATGGGGAAGTGGTTGCGACCGTCGGCGAAATCCTGCTGGAGGACGACGAGGATGCCTTTCAGCGTGACTCCGCTACGGATGACACTCGCGGGAGAACGGCAGTCGCCTGGCTGGAAGAGTCGGAGTTGCTGACGCGCGAGCATAATTTCGTACAGGTTTTCCCGTCTTCGCTGCGTGTGAATACCGTGGAAGCGGCCAAGAAGCGGCTCGAACAACCCAACATCACTGAAGTACGGCGTGGCCAACTCCTGAGAATCGCTGAGGCTCTCTTCGAGGCGGACCCGGACGAAGGTATTTCCACCGATGAACTTATGCACGTAGGCGGACTTTCGTCGGAGGGTGTGCAGACCGCGCTGCACGATCTTGAGCATTTGGGGATTGCAAGCAACGAAACAGAGTTGACCGCCTTCGTCCATGCCGGCGTCCAGCGCTCATCACGTGAGCGCTTTGCTCAAGCTGTGGCGCTCGAAGAGGCTGTTATCCAACTGATGCGAGAGTCGGCCGGGGACATGGAGATCGGCGAGTCCGACGACTTACATCTCCGGCAATTTACGCAGAACCTCAAGGACCAGGGCTATTCCGATGCTCTGCCCGAACTCGTGCGAGGGATCATCCGCAGCATTGCCGCTGATGGCCGTGGTGAGGGCAGCGGCAGTGGCAGTTTGGATGTACGAAGCCGGGATGCGGATACCTTGCGGATTACCTTGCAGCGGGAGTGGTCGCTGCTGGCAAGGACGGCGGAACTGCGCCGCGCCGCCTCTGCAAGGCTGCTGAGCCATTTCCTGGAAAGTCTGCCTAAAGGCGCACGCGGAACCGACCTCCTTGCCAAAACCAATCTCGGCAAACTCCTGCAGGCGATCACGTCTGACATGACGCTGATGAACGACGTGAGAAATCCAAACGCATTGTTGGACCGCGCGCTGCTCTGGCTGCATGAGCAGGAAGTCGTTCGCCTGAACAGGGGGCTGACGGTGTTCCGACCGGCTATGACAATCCGGTTGCAGGAGGAGCGTCGAGGTTTTGCCAACGCGGACTTTGAGCCGCTCAGGATTCACTATGATCAGCAAACCCAGCAAGTTCACGTCATAGCTGAATACGTGCGACTCGGCATTAAGGGAATGAAGGGAATGGTCGATGCCTGGCGCCTGGCAATGGATTACTTCAGCCTGCGGCGCGAGGAGTTCATACACCGATGGCTGCCTGACCGTGAACGGGAACTGGCCCGTCAGACGACTCCCGCGTCATGGAAGAAAATCGTAGGAAAACTCGATCCTGCTCAGCGCCGCATCGTCGCCGATGACCGTGAAACGACCAACGCGCTTGTCCTCGCGGGCCCCGGCTCCGGCAAGACGCGCGTCCTCGTGCATCGCATTGCGTATCTCATCCGTGTGCGGAGAGAAAATCCCCGCAGCATCCTCGCGCTCTGCTACAACCGGCACGCGGCCATTGAGATTCGCCGACGCCTTGAAGCCCTTATCGGCGATGACGCGCGGGGCGTGCTGGTGATGACCTGCCACGCCTTGGCGATGCGGCTGACGGGCGCGAGCTTTTCCGGACGCGCGAACGAACTGCGGCAGACGGATTTCGACGATGTGTTGCGACAGGCCGTCGACTTGCTGCGCGGCGAAGGGCTGCCGTCCGATGACGCGGATGAATACCGTTCACGCCTGCTTGCCGGATTCCGCTGGATACTCGTCGACGAATACCAGGACATTGAGAAAGATCAGTACGACTTGATCTCCGCCCTGGCGGGCCGAACGCTTCAGGAGGAAGACGACAAGCTCAGTCTGTTCGCGGTTGGCGACGACGACCAGAATATCTACTCGTTCAGCGGCTCGTCCGTGGAGTTCATCCGCCGCTTCGAAAAGGATTACGCGGCAAGAACCGGCTATCTGACCGACAACTATCGCTCAACCGCAAACATCATCAGCGCCGCCAACGCCGTCATCGAACCGGCGCGGGATCGAATGAAGACCGGGCATCCAATCAGGGCGGATCGGGCGCGGCGGCAAGAGACGCCCGGCGTAGAGTGGGCGCAATGGGACCCTGTCGGCAGGGGAAGAGTGCAGATTCTTCCCGCCGGTGATTCGCCCATCACGCAGGCGCAATCGGCCATCGCGGAATTCAAGCGGCTGTCGGCCCTTGCTCCTGACTGGGACTGGTCAAGTTGCGCGGTGATTGCGCGAGATTGGAGCGTCCTTGATCCGATCCGCGCCCTGTGCGAGTTGGAGAACATCCCCGTTCAGATGGCGAACGAGGATTTTACCGGCATCTGGCGGCTCCGGGAAACACAAGCGTTGGTGACATGGCTCAGGGAAGATGAGAGACGCATCGTCACTGCGGAAGAGATTCGCGGCTTTGTAGAGGCGTTGCCTGCAACACCATGGACTGAACTGCTGGCTGAGGCCATAGACGAATACACGTTGGAAACAGGCGGCGCGGAGATGCCCGCCGCAAGCGCCATCGAATGGCTGGCGGAATGGAGCAGGGACGCGCGCCGCCGGCAGCGCGGCTTGCTGCTGACGACAGCGCATCGCGCCAAGGGACTGGAGTTCGATCACGTCGTCGTGCTGGACGGCGAATGGGATAGAATCGGCCCGAATGAGGACGGGGACGCGCCGCGACGGCTCTACTACGTGGCGATGACGCGGGCGCGCAAGACGCTGACTCTGTGCCGGCTCGCAAACGCGCGAAACCCCTTTCACCATGCCCTGCAGGACAATCCCGGGGTGTTGCGGCGTGACCCAATAGCCTTGCCTCCTGCGGTTCCTGAACTGAACCGGCGCTACGTTCGGCTGAGCCTGCGAGACGTTTTTCTGGGTTTTGCGGGCTACAGGTCGCCCGATGACCCGGTGCATCAAGCCATTGCCGCGCTGTCTCCGGGCGATCTGCTAAACGTCCGCGTCGATGCGGATCGCTGGGAGCTGCTCGACAGCAATGGGATCGTCGTTGGCCGCCTCGCCGGGAGCTTCACCCCGCCCATGGAGATGCGCTGCGCCTATGCGACAGTTATGGCCGTCGCCAGGTGGGACAAGGACGCCTCAGAACCGGAATACCGGGACAACTTGCGCTGCGACAAGTGGGAAGCCGCCGTGCCCGAGTTGATCTTTGAGCCTGAACAGTGAATCTGTGACAGCGCGTCGCATCCTGACTTATACTCCAAACACCAACCACACCCTTCGCGGGAGGCCATCCGGCCTCCCTTTTGATACACACACTGATGCACGCGCAAAACACACCCGTAAACGGGTAGGGGAGAAACACAGAATGGCAACAGCGCAGCAGCCTGCCGTTGGGGCGCCTATTGGCCGTAATGATGGGCCGGACAAGGTTACAGGGTTGGGGCGGTATTCGTTGGATGTGACCTTGCCGGGGATGTTGTGGTGCAAGGTTCTTCGCTCGCCGTATCCCCATGCCCGCGTCGCGTCCATCGATGCCTCCGCCGCGCTCGCGCTGCCCGGCGTCCATGCCGTCCTGACCCCGGACGACGTGCAGGGGCTGCTTTTCGGCAAGCGGATCATGGACGAGCACGTCTTGGCGTTCGATGCCGCGCGCTATATCGGCGACGCGGTCGCAGCCGTTGCCGCAGAGGACGAGGACATCGCCGAGCGGGCGCTGGAGCTCATCGACGTCGAGTACGAGGAGCTGCCCGCCGCCGTCACGATGGACGACGCTTTGGCGGACGGCGCGCCGATTCTCCACCCCGAATTCAACTCCTATTTCGGCATCCCGGCCGAACAGGAGGCGCCCTCCAACATCTTTGCCAAGGGCACCTGGGGCAAGGGCGACGTTGCCGAGGGATTCGCGGAGGCCGACCTTATCGTTGAGCACACCTACACGACGCCCCGCACGCACCAGGGCTATCTTGAAGTCCACAACACCATCGTCTGGATCGATGAGACCGGCCACGTGCAGGTCTGGCTCGGGTCAAAGTCGCCGTTCGCCAACCGCCGCGCAATCGCCCTCGTCATCGGCGAGGAGCCGGACAACATCACCGTGAACTACGCCTACGTAGGCGGCGATTTCGGCGGCAAGGGCGACATCAACGGCGCGCCCATCTGCTACTTCCTCGCCAGGAAGACGGGCAGGCCCGTCAAGCTCGCGTTCGACTACTCGGAAGAGCTTTCCGCAATGAACCCCCGCCATGAGAGCACGATGCGCGTCAAGGCGGGCGTCAAGCGCGACGGCACGCTCACCGCGTGGGAGGCGGAGGTCTATTTCAATTCCGGCGCGTACGGCAGCTACAAGCCCGTGCCCGGCTCCAACCTTCCCGGCATCGCGGAGATCGCGGGGCCGTACGTCATCCCCCACGTGCAGATCGATGCCTACCAGGTCTACACCAACACCGTTCCCTGCGGATTCCACCGCTCCCCAGGCGAGGTGCAGGGCATCTTTGCGGGCGAATCCCACATGGACCTCATCGCCCAGGAACTCGGCATGGACCCGTTGGAGTTGCGTATCAGGAACGTTCTCCATGACGGCGACGAGACGCCGGTAGGGCGCGTCTTCCTCGACGTGAAGGCCGAAGAAGTGCTGCGAGAGGCCGGCAGGCTGTCACAGTGGGATGCGCCCAGGAGTGAGAATGTTGGCCGTGGCATCGCCTTTGGCCATCGCACGCAGGGCGGCGGCCAGACCACGATTCGCGTCACCGTGAACGCGGACGGCAGCGTGCTTGCCGCCAGTTCCATCTATGACCCCGGCATGGGCAACCACACCATGATGCAGCAGGTCACGGCAGATGAACTGGGCATTGACATCTCCCGCGTGTCCGTTGTCCCGCTCAACACGGATCAGGCCGAGTTCGACACCGGCGTTGGCGGCAGCCGCGGCAGCTTCATCATCACGGAGTCCGCCTTCATGGCCGCCGATGATGTCCGCGGCAAGCTCAAGCGGCTCGCGGCGGAGTTCAACGGTTGGGACGAGGAGATCGTGGAGTTTGAGTCGGGCGCTCTCACCAACACGCGAACCGGCGAATCCGTCCCAATGGAGCGCATTGCCGAACGGTCGGGCGAGCCGGTGTCCGGCCAGGGACGCCTGGAAGAGGCCGCGCAGAGTCCCTACACGTCGTTCGTCGCCCAGGTCGCGGAGGTTGAGGTTGACCGTGAGACGGGCGAGCCCCGCGTCAAGGTCATCACCGCCGTCCATGACACCTCTCGCATCATCAACCCCGTCGGTTTCTACGGGCAGATCGAGGGCGGAATGATCAATGCCTACGGCTTTGCCATGATGGAAGAGTTGACGGTGGATGAGGGCGGTCGCGTCACGAATCCCTCGTTCGCCGACTTCAAGATGCCCACCGAGCCGGACATCCCCGAACTCCGCATCGGACTTGTCGAGACCAGCGAGGGCAGGGGCGCGTACCGCGTCAAGGCCGTCGGCGAGCACTCCAACCTCACCACCCTCCCGGCCATCGCCAACGCCATCGACGACGCCGTCGGCATCAGGATTGACAGCGTGCCGTTCACGGCAGAAAAACTCCACCGCGCCCTGAACGGGTAAGCCGGGTAGTGTAGCGGATGCAGGCTCGCGCCCGCCCGTGACACAATACGCCCATGACGGAGCCTACAGAGGATCGGCTGGTCGCGTCGGAGCCGCAGAACGAGGACGCCGCTCTTGAGAGCGGGCTGCGGCCGCGCCGCCTGCCCGATTACGTCGGCCAGGGCCGCGTCATTGACAACCTCAAGGTCTCTATCCAGGCCGCTCTTCAGCGCAAGGAGCCGCTGGATCACGTCCTGCTCCACGGCCCGCCCGGCCTTGGCAAGACAACACTCGCTTTCATCATCGCCGCTGAAATGGGCGTGAGCGTCCGCGTCACGGCGGGGCCGTCATTCACCCGCGCCGGCGACCTTGCCCAGATGCTCACCCAGCTCCGCCCCCATGACGTCCTCTTCGTCGACGAGTTCCATCGCCTGCCGCGCTCCGTCGAGGAAGTCTTATATCCGGTCATGGAGGACCACGTGCTGGACATCATGATCGGCAAGGGGCCGGGCGCGCACTCCGTCCGCGTCAGCCTGCCGCCCTTCACCCTCGTCGGCGCGACCACCCGATATGCGCTCCTCAGCAATCCCCTCCGCGACCGTTTCGGCGCGACGTACCGGCTTGATTTCTACACCCCTGAGGAGATTGGCCGCATCCTGGTTCGCTCCGCCAGCGTGCTGAATGTCGATGCGGCAGACGATGGACTGGGGGAAATCGCCGGCCGGTCGCGCGGCACGCCCCGTGTGGCTAACCGTCTCCTCCGCCGCGTCCGCGACTATGCCCAGGTCAAGGGCGACGGCGTTGTGACCGGCGAGGCGGCGCGTGAGGCGTTGAACAGCTTGGGCATCGATTCGCTTGGACTGGATGACACGGACCACCGCGTGCTCGATAGCCTGATCAATACGTTTAGCGGCGGGCCCGTTGGACTGGAGACCCTGGCCTCCTCGATTGCGGAAGAGCCGGACACCGTCATGGACGTGTATGAGCCGTACCTGCTCCAGCTTGGGTTCCTCGACCGCACGCCGCGCGGTCGCCGCGCAACACGCCGCGCCTATGAACACCTTGGCGTCGAGCCGCCGCCGCAGAACGGCGGTCCCGACCCATCGAGGCCGCCATTGTTGTAATTGGCCGCCTGCTATAATTTACAGTGCCGCTTATGAGTGTTATTCCCGTCCGTCACATACCTGATCCCGTCCTGCGCCAAAAGACAAAGCGCGTGCCGAACATCACATCCGCGCTGCGCGCGCTTGTCGATGACATGATTGAAACCATGTACAAGGAGCACGGCGTCGGCATCGCCGCCAACCAGGTGGGGCGCAGCCTGCGTATGACGTACATCGAGATCCCGGAGCAGCGCGACGACGATGACAACATCGTGCAGGAACACTCGTCGCACGTCCTCATCAATCCGGAGATCATTCGCCGCGTCGGCGAACGGGAGGTTGAGGAGGGCTGCCTGAGCATCCCCGGCTGGCGCGGCAAGCTGATCCGATCCGAGCGCGTGACCGTCAAGGCGCTTGACCTGGACGGGCGCGAAATCAGGATCAAGGCCGAGGGCCTCCTGGCGCAGGCGCTGGAGCATGAGACCGATCACCTCAACGGCATCGTCTACATCGACCGCATGGAGAATATCGAGGACTTGTGCCCGCTTGATTTGCGAGCCGATGAGGACGATGAAGGGCAGGCGGCCAAAGACGATGATGGCAAGCCGCCGCCCGATCCGAATCTCATATGGCGCCTGCGTCGGCCGGCCCCTCCCGTCACGCGGCGGCGGTCAGCGTGATGGCCACTTCTGCCGACAGCTCTGCAACAGCGATGGGCGAGATGCTCGAACGCGCCCGCGCCTTTCTTGCCGATCAACAAGTGGCCGCGTGGGTGGTCGGCGGCTCCGTCCGCGATATGCTCCTGGATGTTCCCACCGCCGATGCTGATCTGGTGGTGGATGCGGCGAGCGTTCCGCAGCTTGGCAGGCAGTTCGCGGACGAGATCGGCGGAGCGTTCTACCATCTTGACCAGGAACGGAACTATGTCCGTGTGCTCTCAGAACCGGACGCAAACGGGGAGCGGGCGCGTCTCGACATCACGCCGCTTGGCGACCGTGACATTGCCTCCGAACTTGCGCGGCGCGATTTCACTGTCAACGCGATGGCCCTGCCGCTGGAAACGTGGCGCGCGCCGGACAACCTCATTGATCCGCTCGGCGGCTGCGCCGATCTTGAGCAGCGCGTCCTCCGCGCCGTCAAACCCACCATCTACATCAGTGACGGGATTCGCCTCATGCGCCTGGCGAGGCTGGCAGGGCAGTTGGGATTCACCGTCGACGCGGAGACCGCAGCGTTCGCAAAGCGCGATGCCGCCCACATCGCGGACGTGTCGCCGGATCGCCTGCGCGACGAGCTGTGCAAGGTGCTGGCGCTGCGTGATACGAAATTCGCCCTGCGCCTGCTCGATGACATCGGCGTGCTTAGCCGCATCATGCCGGAGCTTGATGCCGCGCGCGGCGTGACCCAGCCAATCGAGCATTACTGGGATGTGTTCAACCATCTCATGGAGACCGTCGGATTCATGGACGGCCTCCTTGACGCGGAGAGGCGTGAGGCAGACCCCATCCTCTCGCAGATGCCATGGAGCGATCACGTCGCCGCCTATTTCGTGGAAGAAATCTCCGGCGGCGTTGACCGCGCCGTTCTAACCAAACTCGCCTGCCTCCTCCATGACATCGCCAAACCGCAGACCAAGACCGTCGAAGAGTCCGGCAGGACGCGCTTTCTCGGCCACCCGGAGGAGGGAGCTGAAACCTCAGAGGAGGTCATGGAGCGCCTGCGCTTCAGCCGCCGCGCCAACGCCTACGTCACGCTGCTCGTGCGGCAGCACCTCCGTCCCATGCAGCTCAGCAACAATCTTGAGACGCCCACGCGCCGCGCCCTCTACCGCTTCAAGCGCGATCTTGGCGATGCGGCAATCGGGGCGGTGTGGTTGAGCATGGCCGACTTTCTTGGCGCAAAGGGCCCCATGCTCGACCCCAATGAGTGGCGAAGGAGGGTCAGCCACTGTAGCCTAGTGATGGAGTCGATACTCGCAGAGCCTGCTGATGACACGGCCCCGCCAACGGTGGTGAACGGCCACGTGCTCATGCAAGCCCTTGGCGTTGGCCCCGGCCCGCAGTTGGGGAAGATGCTTGAGGCGGTCAGGGAAGCGCTGGCCGCAGGCGACATATCGACGCCGGAGGAGGCGCTTGAGTTTGCCCGCCGGGAATGGGAGCCGCGGTTCGGCCCCCTGGCGGGCGAGCGCGGGGAGACAAAGGCAGTGAGGAGAGGAAACTGAGTTGGAGCGATTGAGCGGCTTACCCGGCGCAGTCGCGCGTCGGCTGCAAAGATGGATCATACCCGGTTTCATCGTTCTCTTTGTTTTGTTCGCGGCGCTCAGCCTCGCGCGCGATGAATGGCGCATTCCGCTGACAGACATCGAGCGCGGCCACCAGGACACCCCGCTTGGCCTCACGCTTGGCCTCGACCTGCAGGGAGGCGTCCACCTCGTCTACGAAACAGTCGATCCCAATCCCACGGTGGAGCAGTTGAATGGCGTGGTGCAGATCATCCGCACGCGCGTCGACCAATTTGGCGTGGCGGAGCCTCTCATTCAGACACTCGGCGAAAATCGCATTGTCGTGCAGTTGCCCGGCGTCCAGGACGTGCAGGCGGCCAAAGACCTCATCGGCGCGCCCGCCGTCCTCGATTTCCGCGAACTTGTCCCAATCCCCATCGAGCCCGGCGAAGAGGTGGTCGGTGAGGTCGTGGTGACGCCCACGGACGAAACAGGGGCAGAGGCGACTCCTGAGGCGGAATCCACCATCGACGATGGCGCGGACTCAACCGCAGGCCCGTCCGACGGAACCACGTCCGCCCCCAAACTTGCCAACGTCGCACAATCCATACCGGCCCAGACCACCCCGGAACCCGCCGAAGCGGAGACGCCCGCCCCGGATGCCACTCCTGAGCCTGCGCCAATTAGTGAGACTGACGATGCAACAGTCGCGCCTGCCGAAGATGGAGCAGTGGCAGAGGAGACGCCGACGCCTGAGCCGGTGCCTGAGTACCGCCTGGAATGGCAGATTGCGACGGCAGTCGTTGACGGCGAAGAGGTTGAGTTGACGGGCGACCGCCTGGAGCCCGGCTCCGCGTCGGTGGGATTCAACCCGACGACCGGCGCGCCGGAAGTCTATTTCCAGATGGACCAGCAGGGGCGCGAAGCGTTCAGGCAGGTGTCCGGGCGGATGGTGGGAGAACTGCTCGGCATCTTCCTCGATGGCGAACCCGTGTTGACCCCGCGCATCCAGTCCGAGATCCCGACAAGCCCCCGCATCACCGGCCTCGATCTTGAAGAGGCCAACATTCTCGCCATTCAGCTCAACGCGGGCGCGTTCCCAATACCGCTTGAAAAGGAGCCGATCCTGGAGCGTGACGTGGATGCGTTCCTCGGAGCGGACGCCCTCTCACGCGGCCTCCGCGCCGGCATGGTCGGTATCCTGCTCGTCGCGCTGTTCATGGTGCTCTACTACCGCATGAACGGCGTCGTGGCAGCCGTCGCGCTCATCATCTACGCCATCCTCGTGCTCGGCATGTTCAAGTCGATCCCCGTCGTGCTCACCCTCTCCGGCCTCGCGGCATTCGTCCTCTCGTTCGGCTTTGCCGTCGATGCCAACGTCCTGATATTCGAGCGGATGAAGGAGGAGCTGCGCGCGGGCCGCAGCATGGGTTCGGCCATCGACATCGGGTTCAACCGCGCCTGGCCCGCCATCAGGGACGGCAACTTCACCACGCTGATCATTGCCGCCATCCTCTTCTGGTTCGGCGAGCGGCTCGGCGCAAGCCTCGTGCAGGGCTTCGCGCTCACGCTGGCCATCGGCGTCGTGCTCAGCATGTTCAGCGCGCTGGTCATCACGCGCCGCCTGCTGCGCCTCGTGACCGGCTTTGAGCCGCTCCGCAAGACAAGGCTCTTCATTCCGTAGGGAGAAGTGAAAAAGTGATCAACTTTGCGAAATACCGCGCCACGTACTTCCTGTTCTCCCTCGTGCTCATTGCCGCCGGCATGGCCGCGCTCTTCCTCGGCCCCGGCCTGAGCTTCAGCATCGAGTTCAGCAGCGGCGCCGCCGTAGACGCCACGTTTGAAAATCCCACGCCGCAGGAGTCCGTGGACGCGGCCATTGATTCGCTTGGGTATGAGGGCGCGGTGGTGCAGGGTTTCGGCGACCGCGAGTATTTCCTGCGGCTGCCGTTGGCGGAGGCGTCCGAGCGGCAGCAGCTTGACGTGCGCAACGCGCTGGAGGAATACGCCGGGCCGCTGCAGGGCTACAGCTTTGACCTCGTGTCGCCCGCCGTCGCCCGTGAGACGGTGCGAAACGGGCTCATCGCCGTCCTGATCGCCGTTGTCGGCATCCTCGGCTATATCGTCTACGCCTTCCGCAGCATTCGCCACCCGTTCCGCTACGGCATCGCGGCCATCATCGCCCTTGTGCATGACATCGCCGTCGCATTCGCCGTGGCAGGGCTGTTCATACTCGTCGGCTCGCAGTGGCTCCACCTTGAAATCAGCAGCATGTTCCTCGTCGGCGTGCTGACCCTGCTCGGCTACAGCATCAACGACACCATCGTCGTCTTTGACCGTATCCGTGAGAACATCCTGCGCGACACGAACCGCGACATCGTCGCCACTGCCAACTACTCGATCATGGAGAGCATGGGACGTTCCATCAACACCAGCTTTACGACGCTCGTCGTCTTGCTGGCGCTGTTCCTGCTAGGCCCAACGACGATCCGCGATTTCCTCTTCGTCATGATCATCGGCGTCGTCTCCGGAACCTACAGCTCCATCTTCACCGCCTCCCAGGTGATCGTGTCATGGGAGACGCGCAGCCTCGGCAAGCTCCCCTTCATCGGCGGGCGCGGCGGCGCAGCGCCGTCCCCCACCACCCCTGCCACAACAACCTAACGCGCCATGCCCGTCACAACCGAACCCATCACCATAGACAGCGGCGGCATTCAACTCGTCGGCGCAATCTCCGTGCCGGAAGGGCAGGGGCCCCATCCCGTGGTCGTCATCTGCCACGGCCTCCCTGCCGCCCGCCCCACGCCAACGGCGGACATCACCCTGTCCGCCCCAACGGATGAGGGTCTGACCTACGCCGAGATCGCTGAACTCTGCGCCCACCGCGGCCTAGCCGCCGTGATCTTCAACTTTCGCGGCACGGGCGAAAGCGGTGGCAATTTTCACCCGCTCGGCTGGGCGCAGGACCTCGAAGCCGTCCTGTCATGGGTGTGGGAGCGGTCCGAAGTGGACATCGACCGCATCGGCGTGCTCGGATCGAGCATGGGCGCGCGCGTGGCGATTCACGTTGCGGCGCGAAGGCCGGAGGTTGCCGCCGTGCTCTCGTTCGCCTCGCCCGCCCGCTCGCGCTGGAACCGCTCGCCGGAGGAGATGATCCAGAACGCCCGCGACGTCGGCATCATCCGCGACCCCGACTTTCCCCCCTCAGCAGAACGCTGGGCTGATGAGTACAGGGAGATGGACGTCATCGCATCCGTCAGCCGCGTCGCCCCCCGCCCCCTGCTGCTCATGCACGGCGACGCCGATGATGTCGTCCCGCCCGAGGACGCCCGCGCGCTCTTGGCAGCCTCCGACCAATCCACCACCCGCCTAATGATGCTCCCAGGCGCAGGCCACCGCTTCCGCAGCAACGTAGAAGCCGTAGACCTCGCCGTCAACTGGCTGGTAGAGACGCTCGCCATCGAGCCATGACATCCCTCCTTGAATCCCTCGCCAACTGGATACAGGAATTCATCCTCGCCATCGGCTACCCCGGCATCGTCATCGTCATGGCCGTTGAAAACATCTTCCCGCCGATACCCTCTGAACTCGTCCTCCCGTTCGGCGGCGCGCTCTCCGCGCAGGGCGAGATGAACTTCTGGGGCGTCGTCGCCGCCGGAACCGCCGGTTCGGTCATTGGAGCGATTGTCCTCTACACGGTCGGATACGTTGCTCGCGAGGCCGGCGTCCGCCGCCTCATCGCGGCATACGGTAAATACGTCTTTATCTCGGAAAACGATCTTGACCGCGCCGCCGCCTGGTTCGAGCGATACGGCGAGGCCGTCGTCTTCTTTGGACGCCTAATCCCCATCATCCGCAGCATCATCTCGATACCCGCCGGCTACACACGCATGAACATCGGACGCTTCCTGCTGTTCACGACGCTTGGCACGCTGCTGTGGAGCCTGCTGCTCACCTATATCGGACGCGTCCTGGGCGAAAACTGGGAAACCATCGCGGAGTTCACCGGCCCATACCAAAACGCCACCCTAATCGTGCTGATCGTGGCCGTTGTCGCATTCATCGGATGGCGTGCGCTAATGCGCCAGCGGCGATAGATCCGGCATATGCTCCCCGTGGTGGATGCGTGACCGCCGCGCCACTCCCGTCCGGAGCGCCGCCTTGCTCACCGCCCGCGAAACCGCCGTCACCACGCGCGAATTGAACAGGCTTGGGATGATATTCTCCTCGCTCAGCTCGCGGTTGGAGACGACGGCGGCCAGCGCCTGCGCAGCCGCCATCTTCATGTCCTCATTGATGCTCCGCGCGCGCACGTCCAGCACCCCGCGGAACAGGCCGGGGAAGCACAACGCATTATTGATCTGGTTCGGGTAGTCCGACCGCCCCGTCGCCACCACGCGCACGTATCGATGCGCCTCCTCCGGGGATACCTCGGGATCGGGGTTGGCCAGCGCAAACACGATGCCGTCGCTGTTCATGCGCGCCAGGTCCTCCGGCTCGATGACCCCCGGCCCGGAGAGGCCGATGAAGAGGTCGGAATCGTTCAGTCCGGCGCGAATATCCCCGGCGAAATTGCGCGGGTTCGTGTTCTCGGCAAGCCACATCTTGCCCGCGTTGCCCTCGATGTCGCCGCGGTCGCGGTGAATCGCTCCCTGCCGGTCAAACACGATGATGTCGCGGAGGCCCGCCGCGACGAGCATCCGCGTCGTCGCCACCCCGCTCGCCCCGGCGCCGGTCATGACGGCGCGAAGCTCGCCGATGTCCTTGTCGACGATCTTGAGCGCGTTCAGCAGCGCCGCCGTCACAACGACTGCCGTCCCGTGCTGGTCGTCGTGGAAGACGGGAATATCCAGTTCCTCTTTCAGCCGCTCCTCGATTTCAAAGCAGCGCGGCGCGGAAATGTCCTCCAAATTGATGCCGCCGAACCCCACGGCCAGCGCCTTGACCGTATCCACAATCTGGTCGGGGTCGCTTGTGTCCAGGCAGATCGGCCACGCGTCCACGTCGGCGAGTTCCTTGAAGAGGATCGCCTTGCCTTCCATGACGGGCAGGGCGGCCTCAGGGCCAATGTTGCCAAGACCCAGCACGGCGGTTCCGTCCGAGACAACGGCCACCGTGTTCGCCTTGGACGTAAGCGACCACACGGACTCCGGGTTCGCGCCGATGTAGGAGGCCACGCGGCCAACGCCCGGCGTGTACACCTGCGAGAGGTCGCGGTGGTTCTCCACGGGCGTCCGCGTGTGCATCTCGATCTTGCCGCCCGTGTGGACGAGGAATGATGGGTCGGTGAACGCGATGATTCGCGCGCCCGCCTTGCGCAGCGCCCGCGCCACGCGCTGGCCGTGCTCCATGTTCATCACCCCGATGGTGAGGTCACGGACGATGCGCTTGCCGCGCGTGCGAACCAGGTCAACGGCGGTGATATCGGCCTCGTGCTCGCCAACGGTGGTCGTTATCATGCCGAGCATTCCGATCTTGTTCGGATACTCCAGGCGAATCGTGACCGTATACCCGTATTCGGGATAATCGGATGAGACCACTGGCACCTCCCCCCAGGCGCATCAAGGCGTGAACAGCCAGTATAGCCGCCACCGCCCCCCGCACGCCAACACGCCCGCGTCACTCCCCGAACGTCTCTACCTGCGCCCCCTCCACGCTCATCCGCACCAGCTCGCTCACGTCAAGCGCCGCCTCTGTCCGCTCAGCCTCGCGTACCGAAGACCGCAGTACAGGATGGCGCGGCACGAAGAGCGAGCAGCAATCCTCGTCCGGCAAGATTGAAATATCAAACGTCCCCAAGTGGCGCGCCTCTGCGATGATCTCCTGCTTGTCCATCCCGATCAGGGGCCGCAGCGCCGGCATCGTCGCTGCCGAATCAATCGTCGCGATGTTCTCCACCGTCTGGCTCGCCACCTGCCCGATGCTCTCGCCCGTCACCAGCGCCAACGCCCCCACCCGCCGCGCGATCTCCTCCGCCACGCGCACCATGAATCGCCGGTAGGCAACCACCCGGTACGCCGGCTTGACCGCCGCTACGATCTGCCTCTGCGCGTCCGCGAACGGCACAAGGTGAAGCCGCGACCCGAATTGCGATTCGTCCAGCGTCCTCACCAGGTCCCGCGCCTTGTCCCGCGATGAGCCGTCCACGAGCGGGAAACTGTGGAAATGGACAAAATCCACCGTGCAGCCGCGCCTGAACATGCGCGCCGCCGCCACCGGCGAATCAATCCCGCCGGACAGCAGCGCCATCACGTGGCCGGAACTCCCAACCGGCAGCCCTCCCGCGCCCGCAACCGACTCCACGTACACGAACGCGCCCCTCTCGCGCACGTCAACCCGGAGGTCGATGTCCGGCCCCCGCAGCTTAACCGTCGCCCCCGTCTCGGCCTCCACCAATGCGCCGATCTCTGTGTTCAACTCAACCGACGTCATCGGATAGCGTTTGTCCGAGCGAGACGCCGACACACGGAACGTCTCTGCACCGTTCCATTCCGCGCGAATGAGGTCTCTCACGCCGTCCACAATCTCATCGAACCCCAGGCCTGTGCGGAGGGCCGGCGCGATGCGCGCAATCCCATAAACGCGTGAGAGGGCGCGCAGGGCAGGGGAGGCATCCGATCCGTCCGGCAAGTCCACGCGAATCTGGCTGCGCTCCTGCCGCACCGGATGATCGAGCCCCGCCCGCGCCAGCGCCTTGCGAACGTTCGTCGCCAGCGCGCCCGTGAACATGCCGCGGTTCTTTCCCTTGAGCCCCACCTCGTGGTAGCGAATCAGCAGGTGTCGTGACATTCCTCTCGCGCCGTTCCCCGTTGCATAGCCGCCCATCAATACTAACGCGGTCTACTCGCGCCGCGCCCCGCTCCTTGACACGCAATTGGGCGGCGGCGTACAGTCGGCATGACTTATTGCCTTGAACACGTAGAAAGTGGGGGAGTGGGAGATGCCTGAAACTGATCCTGTCACCGGGTACGAGTTCTCCGACAGCGAGGTCACGGAGATCGACAACGGCAACAACCGCGTCGGCACCAAGTTCCGGCACGATAGCAAGTGGTACTACTTCAGGAGCCTGTCTGAGCGCCAGAAGTTCATCGGCAACCCCGAGGCCTACCTCGGCGGCGGCGAAAACTCAGACTCCAACGACTAGGCCGCCGGCCTCTCCACAAGTTCATCAACCAGGTCCCAATACGCTGTTGCCAGCGACGGATCCCTGTCATTCAGGTAGTCGTCCAGCGTCGGGAATATCACCACGTTCGGCGTGATTCCAATCGTCTGGATTTGACGCCCGAACGGAGTGTGCCAGTTGGAGACGGTCACGTACAGCGCGGAGCCGTCGCTTAGCTCCTGAAATGCCTGCACGCTGCCCTTGCCGTACGTTGTCGTGCCGTACACCGTGGCGCGGCCGTAGTCCTGCAGCGCCCCGGCCACCACCTCGGACGCGCTCGCGGAGAACCCGTTGACCAGCACCGCCAGGGGCAGTTCATACGCCTGCCCGTCCCCATCAACCTCCCATTCAGTGCGGCTGCCGTCCCGCGCCACCTCGTACATCGCCAGCCCCTCCGGCACGAATTCGCCCACGATGCTGACCGCGCCGGACAGCGAGCCCCCCGGATTCGAACGAAAATCCAGGATGAGCGCCGCGATGGCCCGTTCGAGCAGCGTCCCCAGCGCCTCCTCGAAATCATCCCCCGTCTCCCGGTGGAAGCGTTCAACCCGTATGTAGCCAATCAGCGGCCGTTCCGTGTCCTCGCCAAAGATTCGGATCTCGAGGGACGTCGGAACCACCCCGCGCACAACCGTCACGCTCAGTTGGCTGTCGGCATCGTCCCACGGCCGTCGTATCTCAAGCACAACCTCCGTCCCGCTCTCCCCCTTGACGATTTCCACCAGTTCCTCGACGGCCATCCCCGTCACGTCCACGCCGTCCACGGCGATGATGCCGTCGCCCTCCTGCAAGCCCGCCGCCTCCGCCGGCCCTCCAATGAACACGTCTGAGATGACGTTGATCTCGCCCGTATTCCCAACCCGCGCTCCGATGCCCTCATACGAGCTTTCCGCGAAATAATCCTGCGCGCTCTCATACTGCCCGGCATCCAGGAACGTCAGAGCAGGGTCCTCGCCGCGCACGAACAGCCCCCGCCGCGCAGCCTCCGTGATCGCCGCCGCCGCCGCGTCCGGATAATCCCGCCGCAGAATCTGCATGGCCCGCCACACATCCTCCAGCCCGGGCGGCACGGACGAGGGCGCTTCCTGGTCGAAATTTTCCACTTCGGACAGGATGTGCTCCATGGTCGTGAAGCCCCGATCGCCGGACGCCGCAATGGTCATGAAGTAGATGGCGCGGTCGATGTCCTCCTGGCCGGGACGCAGTGGAATACCCGTCGTCTCCTCAAAGACGCGCATCGCCTCGGTCAAAATGCCGAAGTTCCCCGGCCCGCCGAACGACAACCGCTCTGACCCCGGCGCGACGAACGTCTCACGCGTTCCCACGACCAGCACGATGAAAACCATGAGCAGGGACAGCCCAACCGTAAACGACAGCGCGCGGCCTGCGTTCAGTCGAGGCTCAGGGCGATGTTCCGGTTCAGGATGATTCAGATTCATGGCTGGTTTCATTCTACGCGCGTCGCGCAGCCTGACTACCCACGACGCGGGTTCGCTGCCGTTGCGTCGTATACTTGAACGCACACAACGAACCGTCACGGTTTGCCGCCGTGAGCGGCATACACGGAGGCAGATGAGCAAGCGACACAGCGGCAGCGGCCCCGGATCAAACGGCCACGCCACCGCCCGGCCCGGCGAGCGGGCGCTGCTCATCGGTGCGGCGGTCAAGGGCAGGGGAGCGTCCTCGGCCCTCGATGAGTCCCTTGACGAACTCAGTTCGCTCGCGCAGAGCGCCGGCGCAACCGTTGTGGCTGTTGAGCGCCAGCGGCTCGATAGATTCACGCCGCACTACATGGGCAGCGGCAAGCTCGAGGATATGCTGCGCCTCTCGCGTGACGAGGACATCTCAACGGTCATCCTCGACGACGAGCTGACGCCAACCCAGCAGCGCAACCTGGAAGAATCCTTCAAGGTCAAGGTGCTGGACAGGACGGCGTTGATCCTGGACATCTTCGCGCAGCGCGCCCAGTCCATGGAGGGGCGGCTGCAGGTTGAATTGGCGCAGCACGAATACCTGCTGCCGCGCATTCGAGGGCAGTGGAGCCACCTGGAGCGGCTTGGCGGCGGCATTGGAACGCGCGGCCCCGGCGAATCGCAGTTGGAAACGGACCGCCGCCTTGTCCGCAACCGCATCCACCGGCTCAAAAGACAGTTGGAGGACGTGCGCCGCCGCCGCGCCCAACACCGTGAATCCCGCAGGAACAAGGGCCTGCCCACCGTCTCCCTCATCGGCTACACCAACGCCGGCAAGAGCACCCTGATGAACGCGCTGACACGCGCCGACGTGCTTGCTGAGGACAAACCGTTTGCAACCCTTGACCCGTAACGCGCATGATGCGCCTGCCAGCAGGCGGCGAGGGGCTGCTCACCGACACGGTCGGCTTTATCCAAAAACTCCCGCACAGCCTCGTCGCGGCCTTTCGTGCAACGCTTGAGGAGCTGCAGGACGCCGACCTTCTCCTCCACGTCGCGGACGCCAACGCGCCCGCCGCGTCCATGCACTACAAATCCGTGCTTTCGCTGCTGGACGAACTAGACGTCGCGCAAAAGCCGCGCATCCTCGTCATGAACAAGATGGACCTCGTTGACGCCGAATCCTCCCCGGAATACCGCGCCCTCGTAGACCAGGCCCTCGGCAAGGCTCCCGACCTCACAATAATCCCGGCATCGGCGATTTCAGGCCGCGGTCTGGACGACCTCCGCGCGGCAATTGAATATCAACTCGCCGCCACGATACGACGGTAGATTCTTCACTCCGCTGCGCTCCGTTCAGAATGACATTTGCCGTGTCATTCGCGGTGTTTCGTGAAACCGTCGGGGCAGTGGGGTCATGGCGCGTTTTCGTCACCCCATATCAAACTTCGCACAATAGATATTATGTCGTTTTCAATACGGCTGTCATTCTGAGCGCAGCGAAGAATCTTCCCGCGCCGTTGACATCCCGCAACCCCAGACCCCACGATTAATCGCCATGAACAAAGTCTACCGAAACTACATCATCGGCCTCGTCGCCGTCGGATTCATCGTCCTCAACCCGCTCCACCTCCCGTGGACCATGCAGTGGTTCATCGAGAACCAGGCCGGCACGCCGCTCGGCGATTTCGCCGCCGAGTATGAGTCGCAGATCATCGTCGGCGCGACCGTCTACTTCACGGCGGTGATGATTCCCGTCTACATCTGGCTGTGGCGTCGGAGGCGCAACGCCGGGCAAACCCCTCGGAGAGAAGCCCCCGCGCCGGTTGAGAACCCGGAGCCCGGCGAGCCATCCTATCGCGGCCCCGGCGGCGGCAAACGCCTTCCGCCCAGCATGAGACCCAGCGCCAACCGCCGCCGCCGCAGACGCTAACGCCCCCCATGCGCCGCTACGAACCCGAAACCGTCAAAGACATCGTTCTCGGCTACCTGGGACGCGGCGGCTATATCCTGCCGACAAATGAGTCCGGCGAGCAGCCGCCCATCGGCGACCTTGTCATCCTCCAGGGCCGCGGCCACCGCGCAGTCGCCCGATTCGAGTTCGGCGTGTCTCCGGGCAATCTCGGCCCAGCCGTCGTGGAGGAGTTCAGCAACCAAAAGGAGTCGCTTCAGGCTGCCGCCGCTTTTCTGATCACGGATGGAGAGCTCTCGAACGAGGCAAGGGAGCGCGTGCAGGAGGCCGGCGTCACCGTCATCGCCGGGAAATCACTGGAAAACCTGGTCGTGGCCTATCGAGGCGCGACGTGGCCTCCGCTCAGGCCGCCGGAGGAACCGCTCCCGTTCCAGAAATACATCCCCTGGTTCGTCGGAATATCCCTGGTCGTCATCGTCCTCATCGTGCTGGCCCTAATCTCCGCCGAACTAACCATTCGCCCCATACCGTTCTAGCCCCGCCGCGCCCGCCCACGCTCCTCGCTGTCGATGATCACCGTCACCGGCCCGTCATTGACCAACTCCACCTCCATCATCGCCCCGAAACGCCCCGTCGCCACCGCCAGACCCTGACCTCGCAGCTCAGCGACCAGCAGCTCATAAAGCCGTTCCGCCTCCGTGGGCGGCGCCGCCGCCGCGAAGCTCGGCCTGCGCCCCTTGCGCGTGTCCGCGTACAAAGTGAACTGGCTGACGACAAGCAGCGATCCGCCCGTTTCGCTCACGGAACGCTCGAAATGCTTGTCCCCGTCCGCGAATATCCGCATCCCGGCGATCTTCCCTGCCAGGTAGCGAACATCATCCTCGGTATCGCCCTCGCGCACCCCGGCGAGAATCAGCCCCCCAGGCCCAATCTCCCCGACAACCTCCCCGCCAACGCGCACGCTAGCCCGCAAAACCCGCTGAATGACGACCCTCATATCTGAATGACGATCCTCATGTCATTCTGAGCGCAGCGAAGAATCTAATGCGGATGCGGGTGTGGATGGGAGTGGTCTGATGCCCCGGCGGAAGCGTGGTCGTGCCCGTCGCCGTTAGAGGAATCCCCGCCCGAGTCGCCGCCGTCATCATCGGACTCCCTGGAGGATGGCTGCCCCGTCTTCCTGCCGCCGTAATCGTTCACATAAAAGCCGCTTCCCTTGAACACGACGGCGGGCATGGAGATACGCTGCTTCGCCTCGTCGCCGCACTCTGGGCACGTCGCCTTCCGGGCGTCATGATACCCTTGCCGCACGGTAAAGCGATGCGGGCATGATGGGCACTCATAGTCGTACATCGGCATGACTGGTATTCCCGACCTAGTACGCGCCGACTCCCGTATCCGGGTCCATCCTGCCTTGGTCCTCGGCCTCCGCCTTGCGGTTCCAGTAGCTGCCGAACCCGGTCTTCTTCTTCTCGCTTGTGTAGAACCCGTCCGAGTTGTACACCACCTGCGGCGCGTAGAGAACCCGCTTGCTCTCTGCGTTGCATGACGGACACGGCGCGACCGGCTCCGAGTCAAAACTCTGTCGAAGCTCAAACCGTTCCCCGCACTTCGGGCAGTCGTAATCGTATCGTGGCACTCTTGTCTCCCAGTTCCCGCGTGGCCTTAACAAAATCAAGCGAAGGCACATAAGATTGTATGTGTGGCCGTATCTGCGGTCAACCAACCCGCGCGGCGGCGCGCGGCAAGCATCGGGGGAGTTCGCACGTGGCGCAGGACATCAGGCTGGGGCGATTCTTCGTTGTCGTGGGTCTGCTGAGCCTGATCGTCCTCGTGCTGGCCGCGTGCTCTGCCGAACCGACGCCCACCCCCACCCCGCAGCCCGCCGCTCCGGACGCGACCCCCGACCCGTGCGCCGGCGCCACGTCAGGTGAGGACTGGCTCAGCCGGGACTACTGGACCAACGCGGACGCGGCCCAGGTGCAGCTCGACCTTGACTGTGGCGCTGATGCTGTCGCAGCGAACGATAATGGATGGACGCCCCTGCACTACTCCACCTCGTACAACAACGCCGCCGATGTCACCGGGGCGCTGGTCGACGCCGGCGCGGATATCGAGGCGAAGGACCCCAAGTACGGCTTCACGCCCCTCCACCTCGCGTCCTACTACACCTCAAACCCGGACCTCATCCGCGTCCTTGTTGACGCCGGCGCCAACCTGCAGGCCCAGGACAAGGAGGGTCAATCACCCCTGCACCACGCCGCCGCCAACAACAAGACGGCGAGCGTCACCGAGGCGCTGCTGGACGCCGGCGCGGACACTGCGGCGCAGGACGCGGGCGGCAGGACGCCGCTGGACACCGCAGAGGGCAGGGGCAACCCCGTCGCCGCGGAATTGTTGCAGGAAGCGGCTGGTTCCTCGTAGGCAGCCCGCCCTGCCCTGCGTGCTATACTGGCCTGAGTACGGATTTCTTATCAAAAAGGGGTGGCTCTTGACGACTGACGGCGAGGCAACGACGGCCAGCGAGGAAACAACGACGATTCAGGCTGCGGCGGAAGCGCCGCCGGCTCCCGACGAGGACGGTGACAAGCCTGAAATCACCATGAAGACGCTGCTGGAGGCCGGAGTCCATTTCGGACACCCCACCCGCCGCTGGCACCCCAAGATGAAGCCCTTTGTGTTCACGCAGCGCAACGGCATCCACATCATCGATCTCCAGAAGACCCTCAACCGGCTTGAGGCCGCCGCCGAGTTCGTCCGGGAAGTAGCCGTGACCGGCAAGAAGGTGCTTTTCGTCGGTACCAAGAAGCAGGCGCAGGACGCCATCTCATCGGAGGCCACCCGCGCCGATCAGCCCTGGGTCAACCAGCGGTGGCTCGGCGGCACTCTCACCAACTTCCGCACCATCCAGTCGCGCATCGACTACCTCGTCCGCCAGGAAGACCGCCGTTCCAAGGGAGAGTTCGCCTTCCTGCCCAAGAAGGAGGCCGGACGCCTCGAGGACCGAATCGCCAAGCTCAACCGCTATCTCGGCGGCATCAAGGCCATGACCGAAATGCCCGGCGCGATCTTCGTCATCGACGCCTCCCGCGAGAAGATCGCCATTGCCGAGGGGCGCAAGATGGGCATTCCCATCATCGCCATCGCGGATACCGACTGCAACGTTGACCTTATCGATTACCCCATCCCCGGCAATGATGACGCCATCCGCGCCCTCCGCTTGATGACCGGCCGCATCGCCGACGCCGTCATCGAGGGCGCAACCGAAGGACAGAACATGAGGCAAGAGGGCGAGGCCGCCGCAGCGACCGCCTGACCATCAACTGCCCTACCCCAACTAACAGGAGTGTGATGTGACGACAATCTCGGCTGATGCCATCAGGGAACTGCGCGAGCGAACTGGCGCGGGCATCATGGACTGCAAGCGCGCCCTCGAGGACGCGCAGGGCGACATGGACAAGGCAAGCGGCCTCCTCAAGGAGCGCGGCATCGCCACCGTCGCCAAGAAGGCATCCCGCGCCGCCAACGAGGGACTCATCGAAACCTACGTCCACGCAGGCGGGCGCATCGGTGTGATTGTCGAGCTCAACTGCGAGACGGATTTCGTCGCCCGGACGGAGGACTTCAAGGATCTGGCCCACAACATCGCCCTCCAGGTCGCCGCGATGAACCCGCAGGCCGTTGACGACGAAATCCCGCTCGATGACCTCGACACGTCCGGCGGAGAGCCGCGCCTCCTCCACCAGCCGTTCGTCAAGGACGGGAGCCTCACAATCGGCAGCCTCCTCACGGACACTGTCGCCAAAGTCGGCGAGAACATCGTCATCAGGCGCTTCGCCCGCTACGGCATCGGCGAAGAATAGAGAAAGGAGCGGGGGCGTGTCCGGCGATAAACCCCGGCGAGTCCTCCTCAAACTCAGCGGCGAGGCCCTGATGGGTGCTCGCGCATCCGGCATCGACGTCGATACCGTCCGCGTCGTCGCATCCGAGGTCTTTGACGTTCTGCAAACCGGCGTGCAGATGGGCATCGTCGTGGGCGGCGGCAATATCTGGCGCGGCAGGATCGCCGAGGAGTCCGGCATGGACCGCGCCACCGCCGACTACTCCGGCATGTTGGCAACCGTCATCAACGCCCTCGCGCTCCAGACCACGCTTGAAAGCCTCGGCGCGGACGTCCGCACCCTCTCCGCCATCGCCATCCAGGCCGTCGCGGAGCCGTACATCCGCCGACGCGCCATCCGCCACATGGAAAAGGGGCGCGTCGTCATCTGCGCCGCCGGAACCGGCAACCCCTATATGACGACGGACACTGCCGCGTCGCTGCGCGCGGTGGAGGTGGGCGCGGATGTCCTCCTCATGTCCAAGAACAAGGTGGACGGCATCTACGACGCCGACCCCAACGAGCAGCCGGACGCGAAACGCTATTCCGCCATCAGCTATATGGAGGCCCTCAACCTGCGGCTCGGCGTCATGGACAGCACGGCTCTCACCCTGTGCATGGACAACACCCTGCCCATCGTCGTCTTTGACATCTTTGACAAGGGAAGTCTTGGCAGAATACTAAAGGGGGAAACCGTCGGCACCCTCGTCAACGCCACCGGCTCACGCTAATATCCCCTCTCCCCCGGGGAGAGGGCCAGGGTGAGGGTAAAGGAGACAAAAATGACCCAGGAAATCCTTGACGACGCCGAACACCGTATGCAAGTCACCTGCGACGTCCTTAACCGCGAACTCGCAGGCATCCGCACCGGCCGCGCCTCCCCTACCCTGATCGAGGAACTCCGCGTCGATTACTACGGCGCGCCCACCCCCCTCAAGCAGCTCGCCACCATCACCGCGCCGGAGCCCCAGCTCCTTGTCGTCCAGCCCTATGACCGCTCCGCCACAACGGCCATCGAGCGCGCCATCCTCAAAACGGATCTGGGACTCTCGCCCGTCGCGGACGGCCAGCTCCTCCGCATTCCCATCCCGCAGATGACCGAGGAGCGCCGCAAGGAGATGACTCGACTGGTTCGCTCCAAGGCCGAGGATGAGCGCGTGGCCATACGCAACGTGCGCCGCGACGCCATGGACCACCTGCGCCGCCTCCAGCGCGACAAGGACATCTCCGAGGACGAGGAGCGCCGCGCGGCGGATCAGCTCCAGAAGATCACCGACCGCTACACCGGGCAGGTGGATGAGATGGGGGCGGCCAAGGAAGCCGCGGTCATGGAAGTCTAGTGCCTGCATCGATCCGCGCATGACGCCGTCCAACAGCGAACACGACCCCGCCTCGATTCCCGTGCACGTCGCCATCGTCATGGACGGCAACGGACGATGGGCGCGCGAACGCGAACTTCCCCGCGAGCAGGGGCATCAACATGGCCGCGTCAAGCTCCATGACGTCGTGCGCGCCTTCTCGGAGCGCGGCGTCCGCTATCTGACCCTCTATGCCTTCTCCACCGAGAATTGGCGGCGGCCATCCGAAGAAGTCCATGGCCTGATGGCGCTCGCCGCCGAGGCCATCAAGGAGGACGCCCCCCGCCTGCACGAGGAGGGCGCGCGCCTCGTCCATCTTGGACGCAAAGACCGCATCGACCCGCACATCGCCGCCGCCATCAACCGCGTCGTTGACATGACGAAGCACAACACCGGCATAACCCTAAGCGTCGCGTTCGACTACGGAGGCCGCGAAGAAATCCTCGAAGCGGCGAGAACGCTCCTAAGAGACGAAGTACCCCCCGATGACGTAGACGAATCCACCTTCGCCAGCCGCCTATTCACCAACGGCCTGCCCGACCCCGACCTCATCATCCGCACCGGCGGCGAACTCCGCATCAGCAACTTCCTGCTCTGGCAAGCTGCCTACGCCGAACTCTACTTCACCCCAACCCTCTGGCCGGATTTCGGCCCCGAAGAAGTAACCAAAGCCCTAAACGCCTACACCAACCGCAAACGCCGCTTCGGCGCCGTAGACGTAGAGTAGACGACCGTACCGCGCCCTTCTCCCCCATAATCTCCCTATGGACACGAACGCGGATAACGGCGCATCGCCGCCGACGGCCAGCCGTGACGCCCTCCCACTCCGTCTTGCCACGGCCGCTGTCGGCATCCCTCTGCTCGCCGCCGCCGTCTGGCTGGGCGGCATTCCCCTGCTGCTCGTCGCGGCGGTTGTCGCGTTAGTCGCGGCGTGGGAACTGCGCGCCCTCCTCAGCCGATTCAACCCCGTCATCTGGCTGGGAATATCCTTCGCCATCGCCGCCTCTCTCTGGTCCGGGCTCACGCTCCGCGAATCGGACGACGGCCTCGCCTGGCTCGGGTGTGCAATCCTCATCACGTTCGCCTCCGACACCGCCGCCTACGCCGTCGGCAGCCTCACCGGTCGCCACCGCCTCGCCCCATCAATCAGCCCCGGCAAGACCTGGGAGGGCGCGGCGGGCGGAATCATCGGCGCGGCGGCAGTGAGCGCCGTCTTTGCCTGGTTCATTGAACTGGACGCCCTCCCGGTAGTGACAGCGATAATCCTCGGCGCGTCGCTCTCCGTGCTCGGTCAACTGGGAGACCTGACCGAATCCTGGCTCAAGCGGAAAGCCGGCGCAAAGGACTCCGGCAGCCTCCTCCCCGGCCACGGCGGCATCCTCGACCGTCTGGATTCCCTCCTGCCGATTCTCCCTGCCGTCCTTGTCTATGCCACCATCGCCACTACTATGGAATGACATGAACCAGCAGCAGAAACGCATCGCCGTCCTCGGGTCAACCGGTTCCATCGGCACGCAGACGTTGGACGTTGTCCGCCGCCATGCCGATCGATTCCGTGTCGTCGCCCTTGCCGCGGGCCACAACAGCGACGCCTTCAAGGCGCAGGTGGCGGAGTTCAGCCCCGCCCTAACGGCCACCGAATCCGCCGCCACGCCGGAGGGCCTGTCGCAGATCGCGCGCCACCCGGACGTAGACGCCGTCGTCCTGGCAATTCCCGGCCTCGCCGCCCTTGCCCCTGCCCTCGCCGCCATTCAGGCAGGCAAGACCGTCGCGCTCGCGAGCAAGGAAGTCCTCGTCGTCGCCGGTGAACTCGTCATGAGCGAAGTGGCGCGGACCGGCGCGGCGCTCCTCCCCGTCGACAGCGAGCACAACGCCCTGTGGCAATGCCTGGCCGGAGAGCCGAAAGAGAGCATCAGCCGCCTGATCCTCACCGCGTCCGGCGGCCCGTTCTTTGCCCGGGACGACGCGGAGCTTGAAGCCGTCACGCCGGAAGAGGCGTTGGCGCACCCCACGTGGCGCATGGGGCCCAAGGTCACCATCGACTCCGCCACCCTGATGAACAAGGCGTTCGAGGTCATTGAAGCGCGTTGGCTCTACGACGTTGGCTACGACCGCATAGACGTCATGATCCACCGCCGCAGCATCGTCCACTCCATGGTCGAGTTCACCAACGGCACGCTCAAGGCGCAGCTCTCCATGCCGGACATGCGCCTCCCAATCCAATACGCGCTCGCCTACCCGGAGCGCATCGAGCGCCCCTCCAATTGGCGCGAGATGGACTACGACATCGACCTGACCTTCGAGGCGCTTGAACGTGGTCGATTCCCATGTTTCTGGCTTGCCGTCGATGCTGCCCGAAGCGGCAAGACCTACCCCGCCGTCCTCAACGCCGCCGACGAAATCGCCGTCGAACTCTTCCTCTCCGGCGCGGTTCCCTTCACCGCCATCCCCGGCCTCATACAAGGCGCGCTCGACGCCCACACTCCCACCAATTCACCCGCGCTGGACGACCTGCTCGCGGCTGACGCATGGGCGCGCGACCACGTTAAGAGTGCCGCTCGGGACCGCTGAAAATGTCCATCCTCATCACCATCGCCGCCTTCGTGGTCGTGCTCAGCTTCCTCGTCCTCATCCATGAACTCGGCCATTTCTGGGCAGCCCGCCTGCTCGGCATCCGCGTCCGCGAGCTTGGCATCGGCTTCCCGCCCCGCGTCAAGGGCATCTGGCGCAACGGAATCGTCTATTCCCTGAACTGGATTCCCGTCGGCGGGTTCGTCCGCCTGGAGGGGGAGAGCGATCCGACCGTGCCTGATGGCTACGCCGGCAAACCCGTCTGGGCGCGCTTCGTCGTCCTTGTCGCAGGCTCCGCCATGAACATCCTGCTCGCGTGGTTCATCTTCGGCGCGCTCGCCTCCCCTGCCCGTCGAGCGCCTCGTCGACAGTGAAATCGTGATCGAGGAGGTCGTCCCCGGCTCCCCGGCGGACGAGGCCGGCCTCCGCCCCGGCGATGTCATTCGCGCAGTGGACGGCGAGGACGTGCTCACGCTTGGCCAGCTCTCCGACCGTATCAACCGCGCGGACGGCGATGAGGTGGAGTTGCGCGTGCTGCGTGGAACCGTCCCGCTTGCCGTGTACCTTGCGCCGCGCGCGAATCCCCCGCCCGGTGAAGGGCCGATGGGCGTGTCGATCCGCCTGCTGAACCCCGTCTATGAGCGCCGCGCCGCCCCGGTCTGGCAAGCCCCGTGGAACGGCATCGTGCTCATGGGCAACGTCATCACGGCCACCGCGAGCGAGTTCAGCCGCGCCGTCGGCTCCAATTCCAACCCCGGCATTGCCGGCCCGGTCGGCATCGCCCAGGCAACCGGCGAGGCGGCGCAGCAGGGAGCCATTCCCCTCCTGGTCATCGTCGGTCTGCTCAGCCTCAACCTGGGCATCCTCAACCTGCTGCCCATCCCTGCCCTGGACGGCGGCCGCATCCCATTCCTCATCCTGGAAGTGATCCGGCGCGGACGGCGCCTCTCCCCCCAGCGCGAAAACCTCGTCCACCTCATCGGCTTCGTCTTCCTGATCTCACTCGTCCTCTTCGTCACCGTCGGCATAGACCTCCCCCGCCTAATCCAGGGAGACCCCATCCTCCCCTAGCCTCCCCCCTGATAGCCCGTCTCAATTGGCCGCCGGCTCTCCCTCCCTGTGGTATCGTGTAGGTAGGATTTCAGACGCCGTAGCGATAGGAGAACGACCATGCCGGAGCGTCGTGTTTCTCGGCAAATCCATGTTGGAAAGGTCCCCGTGGGCGGTGATGCCCCTGTCGCGGTGCAGTCTATGACCAAGACCGATACCCGCGATGTGGAAGCAACGGTCTCCCAGATCTATGAGGTTGCCGCCGCCGGATGTGACATCATCCGCTGCGCCGTCCCCAACATGGACGCCGCAAAGGCCCTCAAGTGGATTTGCAGCCGCGCCCCCATCCCCGTCATCGCGGACATCCACTTCCACCACCTGCTCGCGCTTGAGGCCATCAGGAGCGGCGTCAGCGGCATCCGCCTCAACCCCGGCAACATCCGCGACGCCGACAAGGTGCGGGAAGTCGTCACGCTCGCCAGGGAATACGAGATTCCCATCCGCATCGGCGTCAACTTCGGCTCCCTGCCCCCCATCGGCGGCATCGGCAAGACCGGCGATTTCCATCGACTTGCAGACGGCGTGAACAAGCTCGCCAAGGCCAGTCAGGAAGGCGAGGGCGAGTACACCGTCGTCGACCACATGGTGGCGACCGCCCTGTGGGAGGTCGGAATTCTCGAGGATATGGGCTTCGACCAGATCAAGATTTCCGTCAAGGGATTCGATGTTCCCATGACCGTCGAGGCCTACCGCCGCGTCGCCGAACAGGTTGACTATCCCCTGCACCTGGGAATCACGGAGGCGGGCACCCCGTTTGGCGGCTCGATCCGCAGCGCCGTTGGCCTCGGCCACCTGCTCTATGAGGGCATCGGCGACACCATCCGCGTCTCCCTCGCCGGCGACCCCGTGAAAGAGGTTGAGGCCGGCTGGGAGATCCTCAAGTCGCTCAACATGCGCAACAAGGGCGTCACCCTCATCGCCTGCCCTTCCTGCGGGCGCGCCGACGTTGACATCATCAAGTACTCGGAGATGGTGGACGAAGCGCTCAAGAAGGTGGACAAGCCCGTGCGCGTCGCCGTCATGGGCTGTGAGGTCAACGGCCCCGGCGAGGCTAAGGACGCCGACGTGGGAATCGCCGCCGGCAATGGCCGCGGCATCATCTTCCGCAAGGGCCAAAAGGTCCGCGTCGTCCCGGAGTCGGAGTTCGTCTCCGCCCTAATGGAAGAAATAGAACAGATAGAACTCGCCCCCGAGGCCGAACCCGCCGCCACCTAAGCATCCCCCAACTGACAACCCTGCCCTCTCCGCTGTATCCTAGTCTCAATACAGTTGCGGCTAACCCGCGCGTATCGGCGCGCCCGCCGCATGAATATGGGAGGACAACCCCGTGACTAACGGCTCAGACATGTCCAAGCAAGACTGGCTTGAAAGCGTCTACGGCCCCGCCGTCGCCCGCAACAAGGAGCGGCAGGAGCGATTCGAGACCACCTCCGAAATCGAGATCAAGCCGCTCTATGACGCCAGCGACGTTGCCGTCTCCGAATACGCCAGCAACGTCGGCTACCCCGCCCGCTACCCCTTCACCCGCGGCGTCCAGCCCACCATGTACCGCGGCCGCCTCTGGACCATGCGCCAGTACGCCGGCTTCGCCTCTGCAGAAGAGACCAACCGCCGCTACCAGTACCTGCTCGAGCAGGGACAGACCGGCCTCTCCATGGCCTTTGACCTCCCCACCCAGACCGGC
Source organism: Dehalococcoidia bacterium (assembly GCA_963666115.2). Taxonomy (GTDB): domain Bacteria; phylum Chloroflexota; class Dehalococcoidia; order UBA6926; family UBA6926; genus VXMO01. The sequence continues at coordinate 36,942 of CAXXET010000002.1, forward strand.
TACGACTCCGATGCCCCGCTCGCCCTCGGTGAAGTCGGCAAGGTTGGCGTTCCCGTCGCCCACGTTGAGGACATGGCCATCGTCTTTGACGGCATCGACCTCGCCAAGGTCTCCACGTCCATGACCATCAACGCCACCGCCAGTATCCTCCTCGCCTACTATATCGCCGTCGCCCGCCGCGAGGGCGTCCCCACCAAGGAGCTCCGCGGCACCGTCCAGAATGACATCCTCAAGGAGTACATCGCGCGCGGCACCTACATCTACCCCCCTGCCCCGTCCATGCGCCTCATCACAGACCTCTTTGAGTACTGCGCCACCGAAACCCCCGCGTGGAACACCATCTCCATCAGCGGCTACCACATGCGTGAGGCAGGCTGCACCGCCGCGCAGGAAATCGCATTCACGCTCGCCGACGCCATCGCCTACGTTGAAGCCGCCATCGAGGCCGGACTCAAGGTCGATGACTTCGGCCCGCAGCTTTCCTTCTTCTTCGTCGCGCAATCCAACCTTCTTGAAGAGGTCGCCAAGTACCGCGCCGCCCGGCGCCTCTGGGCGAAGATCATGGTTGAGCGATTCGGCTCGGAGAACCCGCGCTCCCAGATGCTCCGGTTCCACACCCAGACCGCTGGTGTCACCCTCACCGCCCAGCAGCCGGACAACAACGTCGTCCGCTCCACCCTCCAGGCGCTCGCCGCCGTCCTGGGCGGCACCCAGTCCCTCCATGTCAACTCCAAGGACGAGGCCCTTGCCCTGCCCTCTGAGGACGCCGTCACACTCTCCCTCCGCACCCAGCAGGTCCTAGCCTACGAGTCCGGCGTGACCGACACCGTCGACCCGCTTGCAGGCTCCTATTTCGTGGAGGCCATGACCGACAAGCTGGAGCAGGAGGCCCGCGCCTACATCGAGCGCATCGACAACGCGGGCGGCGCGGTTCGCTCCATTGAAAACGGCTTCCAGCAGCAGGAGATCGGCGACGCCTCATACAAGTACCAGACGCAGGTCGAAAGCCGCGAGCGCACCGTCGTCGGCGTCAACTCCTTCACGTCCGGCGACGAGACGCCCATGGAAATCCTCCGCATCGATCCCGAGGAGACGAAGCGCCAGGTTGACCGCCTGAATCGCGTCCGCCGCGACCGTGACGGCCACAAGGCGCAGGCCGCCCTCGAAAGGCTTGAAGCCGTCGCGCGCGGCAGCGACAACACCATGCCCGCCATCATCGACTGCGTGGAGGCAAGCGCGACAACCGGCGAAATCTGTGATGTCCTCCGCAGCGTCTTCGGCATGCACAAGGAACTCCTCGTCGTCTAACCCAGAACGAAGCAAAACAACACAAACCCACACCGCAAAACCAGGGAGGCCAACTCAAAAAAATGTTTAAGCGCATAGACCATATCGGCGTCGTCGTCCGCGACCTCAAAACCGCCACGGACGCCTTTGAAAACCTCTACGGCCTGAAAGTCGCCGCCCAGGAAACCATCGAGGAGCGCGGCCTCATCGCAGCCCTCATCCCCACCTCCAACGTTCGTTTCGAGGTCATGCAGCCCATCAACCCGGAGAGCGCCGTCGGCAGGTTCATCGAGCGCCGCGGCGAGGGCATCCAGCATATCTGCTTCGAGGTAGAGGACATTCGCTCCACCATCGCCACCTTGAAGGAGCGCGAAGTCCAGCTCATCCAGGGCGAGCCTGAGGGCGGCTTTGTTGGCGAAGTGGAGTTCATCCACCCCCGCGCCGCCAACGGCGTCCTAACCGAAATCGCACAGGTCACCCGTCGCACCCCCACCGACCATGACCTCAATGTTCACCACATCACCATCGCAACGCCCGACCGCGACGCCGCAGTTGAACACTGGTCGAAGAGCTTTGACATGAACCTCAACCGTAACTCCGAGCGCGAGAACGCCGGCATCATCGCCGGCTGGCTTGACGCCGGCGATGCCGAGGTCGAATTCGCCCAGCAGACCTCCGACGAGGGCCCGCTGGCCAGGTTCATCGAGGAGCGCGGTCCCGGCGTCTTCGGCGTCGTCCTCGAATCCAACGACGCCGCCGGCCTGGCCGAGCACGTCAAGTCTCAGGGCCTCCGCGTCATCGAAGACCCGGAGGGTGACGACGTCATCCGCGTCGTCCACCCCCAGGATTTCTTCGGTACCCTAATCATGATCAACCAGCGAGGCTAACCCTATGGCAGACCAGCAAGACCTCCTCCTCCAACGCTTTGACCAGGTCGGCCTCCTCGTCCGGGACATCGACGAAGCCGCCCAAAAATTTGATGACGTCCTCGGCCTCGCCGCAACCGTCACGCGCGAAGCGCCCGACGAGGGCTACCGTGCCGCCATCATTCCCCTCCGCGTTGGCCGCATCCTGCTCCTCCAGCCCACCACCGACGACGGCCCGCTCGCCGAGCAGTTGGCAGAGCGCGGCGAGGGCATGCACCACGTCAGCTTCCACGTCGATGACGTCGAAAAGGCAACAGCGGAGATTCAGGAGCGTGGCGGCGAGTTTATCGCCCACACCCCGCAACAGGGAATCACCGGCAAGAGCGCCATCATCTCCCCCGCCAGCGCCGGCGGCGTCCCCGTGGAAATCAAGGAAACCACCCTCTTCACCCCCGGCGCGTCCCGCGACATCGGCCTCCATCACGTAACCATCCGTACCTACGACGTCGGAACTGCGGCAGCGACCTGGCAGCATCTCTTCCGCATGCCGCTCAAACGCCGCGCCGTCTCCGAGGGTTTCGGCATGGACACCGCGTGGCTCGACGCCGGCGATGCTGAGGTCGAATTCGCCCAGGATCTGCGTGAAGACGGCCCCGTTGCCCGCGCCCTCAAGCTGATGGGCGAGGGACTGCATGCCGTCGTGCTGGAAACGGATGACCCGGTGGCCGTCGAAGAGCGCGTCCGTGCCGCGGGCGTCCGCATGATCGTGGACGACGGCGAGCCCACGAATGTCCTCCGCGCCGTCCACCCACTTGATTTCCTCGGTACGCTAGTATTGATAGCGCAGCGTGACGCCGCCCACGCGGGCATGGCCACGGGAGAGGAGCACTAACAATGACAACGGCAACAGCCCCCGCGCGAGTCCTCATCGCCAAGCCCGGCCTTGACGGCCACGACCGCGGCGCGAAGGTCGTCGCGCGCGCCCTGCGTGACGCCGGCTTCGAGGTCATCTACACCGGCATCCGCCAGACACCTGAGATGATCGTCCAGGCCGCCGTCCAGGAAGACGTGGACGCTATCGGCCTCAGCATCCTCTCCGGCGCGCACCTTGATCTTCTGCCTGCCATCGTCAACGGCCTGCGCGAAAACGGCCTCGATATCCCCGTCTTCTCCGGCGGCATCATCCCCAAGGAAGACTACGACGCCCTCACCGAAATGGGCATCGCCGGCATCTTCGGCCCCGGCGCCAGCCTAAAAGACATCGTAGACTTCACCCGCCAGGTCACCAACACCCCCGCCCCCACAGAATAAGAACCGCACACAGCCAAGAACCGTACACTGAATAAGAACCGAACACAGATAAGCTCTCAAAGCTGGAAAGGCCTTTAAAACATGCCGCCACTACCGAAACGGCGACGCTCGCGAGCGCGCCAAAACAAACGACTCGCGCACACCGCCAAATCCCCCGTCCTCACGTCCCAGTGCCCCGATTGCCCGAGCCAAAGAGTTCCGCACCGCGCCTGCCCCACCTGCGGCATGTACAACGGCAGGCAGGTCTTCACGCCCCGCCGCGCCGCCGAATAGCAGCACAACACACAAGGGAGTTGACCAAAAATGACAGTCGCATATCTCTTCCCCGGCCAGGGCGCGCAGGCAGTCGGCATGGGCAAGGACCTCTATGACGCCGTTCCCGCCGCGAAAGCCATATTTGACGAGGCCGACCAGGCCCTCGGCTTCTCGCTCTCCCAGCTCTGCTTTGAGGGCCCCATGGAAGACCTCACGCAGACCATCAACACCCAGCCCGCCATCCTCACCGCCTCCGTCGCCACGCTCGAAGCCGCGCGGGAAATCCTGGGCGATAAGGGACTCACGCCCTCCCACACCGCCGGCCACAGCCTCGGCGAGTATTCGTCCCTCGTCGCCGCCGGTTCCATGACTTTCAGCGACGCCGTCAAGCTCGTCCGTGAGCGCGGACGCCTCATGCAGGCCGCCGGCGACCAGGCCGAGGGCGCGATGGCAGCCGTCATGGGTATGCCCGAGGACCAACTGCAGGCCATCTGTGAGGCCAACGGCGTGGATATGGCCAACCTCAATTCCGCTGACCAGATCGTCATCAGCGGCTCGAAGGAAGGCGTTGAGGCCGCGCAGAAGGCCGCCGAAGAGGGCGGCGCGCGCCGCGTCGTCGCCCTCCGCGTCAGCGCCGCCTTCCACTCCTCCCTCATGGACCCCGCCGTTCCCGGCATGAGAACCGCCCTTGAGGGCGCGTCCATCTCCGCCCCCGCCTACCCCGTCGTTGGCAACGTCACCGCCCAGCCGCTTGAAACGGCGGACGAGGTTGTCGATGAGCTTGCCCGCCAAATCCGCAGTTCCGTCCAGTGGTTCCGCACCGTGGAGTACCTCCGCGACAACGGCGTCACCACGTTCATCGAGATTGGCCCCGGCAAGGTCCTCACCGGCCTCGTCAAGCGCACCTTTGAAGAGGCGGAGACCATAAACGTCGGCAACCTGGAGGAGCTTGAGGCTCTAAAGGCCTAGGCGGGCATAGACGGGCGAAGTCGTGTCCGGAGCGTCAGGGAGCGCCGCCGCGGTGTCCGGGCAATTCACCGAATCTCGCCGCAGCGCGCGCGCCCTTGCGCTCCAGGCCCTCTATGAGTGGGACGCCGTCAGGCACCCGCCCGCCGACTCCGTTGGCCGCATCGCCGACGATTTCCTTGAGGATACCGTCCGCGAATCCGTCCTGTCGTATGCCGCCATGCTCGTTGCTGACGTTCAGCAGGATGAAGATCGCCTTGACCGCTTGATCCAGGCGCACGCCACCGCCTACCCCGTCAGGCAGCTCGCCGCCGTTGACCGCAACGCGCTGCGCCTCGCGCTCTCTGAAATCACAAACGAGCGCGTGCCCGCCGCCATTGCGATCGATGAGGCCGTTGAGCTTGCCAGGACGTACGGCGCGGAATCCTCGGCCCGATTTGTGCACGGCGTCTTGGGCGGCGTGCTTGCGGAACTCTCGCTCGCCCCCTAATGTAAAACAAGAAGAAACACTCAGCGCAGGGAGGGATTGTTACGTGGCTACCGTTGAAGAGAGAGTCAAAGAGGTCATCGTCGCGCAGCTCGGCGTCGAAGAGGAAAACGTCACCCCCGGAGCATCGTTCACTGAGGATCTCAACGTCGATTCGCTGGATATGGTCGAACTCGTGATGGCGTTTGAAGAGGAATTCGAGAAGAGCGCCGAGTTCTCCATCTCGGACGAGGACGCCGAGAAGATTCTCACCGTTCAGGACGCAATCAACTATTTCAAGGACGAGGTTGGAATCGCTGACGAATAGACCCGGCTCCCCCGCCCCTGACGCCGCGGAGGCGCTCCGCGCCATCGCCGCCGAAATCGCGGCGTGTACGGAATGCCGCCTTGCCGAGGGTCGCACTCATGCCGTCCCCGGTGAGGGCGCGCCCGATGCCGACGTCATGTTCATCGGCGAAGGGCCCGGCTTCTACGAAGATCAGCAGGGACGCCCCTTCGTCGGCGCTGCCGGAAAGTTCCTTGATGAGTTGCTCGCCACCATCGGCTGGGCGCGCAAGGATGTTTACATCACTAACACCGTCAAGTGCCGCCCCCCTGACAACCGCGACCCCCGCGATGATGAGTTGGACACCTGCGAGTCCCTCTACCTGCGCAGGCAGCTCCAGCTAGTCAACCCCGCCCTCCTCGTCACCCTCGGCCGCTTCTCGCTGACGCGCCTCTTTCCCGGCCAGGCCATCTCACGCGCGCGCGGCCAACTCCTCTACAAGGACGGCCTCGCCGTCTACCCCGTCTACCACCCAGCCGCCGCCCTGCACCAACAGCGCCTCCGGGATGTCATCGTCGAGGACTTTCGCAACATCCCCGCCGCCCTTGAGACCGCCCGCCGCCGCCTAACCCGAGCAGTGGCCGACCAACAGGCGGCCTATGACGCGGACGATTCCAACGGAAACGACGCCGCAGAAGAGCAGCCGAGCCTCTTCTAGCCATGTCCACCGCAAATCCGCCGCTCCGCATTATCCCGCTCGGCGGGCTTGGCGAAATCGGCAAGAACATGATGGCCGTCGAATACGGCGATGACATCCTGGTAATCGACTGCGGCCTCATGTTCCCGGATGAGGCGCATCACGGCGTCGATATCGTTCTCCCGGACGCCCAATACGTCATTGACCGCGCCGAAAACGTCGTCGGCATGGTCATCACGCACGGCCATGAAGACCACATCGGCGCCCTGCCCCACATCCTCCCTGACGTGCGTTCGCCCGTCTACGGCAGCGCCCTCACCATCGGCCTTGTCTCCGTCAAACTCCGGGAGTCCCGCCGCCTCCGCGGCATCACGCTCGAAACCGTCGAACCGGGCGACACGTTCAGCCTGGGCGTGTTTGATGTCACACTCTTCCGCGTCAACCACTCCATCCCCGATGCCACCGGCGTCATCATTGACACTCCCGTTGGGACGATTGTCCACACCGGCGATTTCAAGCTCGACCACACACCCGTTGACGGCAAGCCGACTGACTACCAGCGACTCGCGCAGGCGGGCGAAGACGGCGTGCTCCTGCTGCTGTCGGATTCCACCTACGCCGATGTCTCCGGCCATACTCCCTCGGAAGCCGTGGTCGGCAAGGCGCTCAACCGCTACATCGGCGAGGCTGAGGGCCGCGTCATCGTCGCCAGCTTTGCATCCCTTATCTCGCGCATCCAGCAGGTGGCAGACGCCGCCGCCGCCCACGGGCGCAGGCTCGCTATCATCGGACGCAGCATGGTCGATAACGTCCGCGTCGCCACGGAACTCGGCTATCTCCGCTTGCCGGACGGCTTGATGATTCCCCCCAACCAGCTTGATTCGAGCGCGCCGGAGGAGACCGTCATCATGACCACCGGCGCGCAGGGTGAGCCAACATCCGCCCTCGTCCGCATGGCGCGCGGCGCCCACCAGCAGGTCCGCATCGAGCCTGGCGACACGGTCATCATCTCCTCCAACCCTATTCCCGGCAATGAGGCCGTTGTCGGCCGGACCATTGACGGTCTGTTCCGTCTTGGCGCGAACGTTCTCTACAGCCGCACAGACCAGGTCCACGTCCGCGGCCACGGCGGCCAGGAAGACCTCAAGCTCATGATGCGCCTCACCAAGCCGCGCTACTTCGTGCCTGTCCAGGGCGACTTTCGCCACCTCGTTCACCACACCCGGCTCGCCGAGTCCGTTGGCATCCCGGACGACAATATCTTCCTCATGACGGACGGCGACGTGCTGGAAATCGACGATATGGGCGATGCGCGGATCGCCGAGCCCCTCGACCTGCGCGACAGGTTCGTCTCCGGCATCCACATCGGCAGCGTCGACAACGAGGTCCTGCGTGAACGCGCCGCCCTCTCCCGCGACGGAGTCGTCACCGTTGCCCTCCCCATCGACTCCGAAACCTACGACCTCGTAGGAGACCCCGTAATCTCAATGATCGGCTTCCTAGATCAGGAACGCGCCGATGACCTCTCCGCCCGCCTAATAGAAGTAGTAGAAGACGCCGTAGCCAAATCCCAAACCACCGCCCTCTCCAAGACCGCTCACCTTTCCCGCGAAGGCGGGAACCCAGCCCTCAACGTAATCGAATCCGCCGTCCGCGAAGAACTAAACAACATCATCTACAAAGAAACACGCCGCCGGCCCCGCCTCCTGATTCAGACGACGCCGCTCTAACAGAAATCCCCTCTCCCGGGGGGAGAGGGTGAGGGCCAAAATGTCATTCTGAGGGGCGCAGCCCCGAAGAATCCAAGGGCGTGTTTGGCCGCACCATTCAGGCTTTGGATTCTTCGCTGCGCTCAGAATGACATGACCGCTGTCAGCCTGACAGTCGTAGTTGCCAATATCACCGTAAGGTCAGCGTAAAAGTGTGATCGGTCACCATCTTGTAATACCAAAACTAGTATCATTAACCTATGGCTACCCCGCCCCACACCGGCAGACGAATAACCTTGACGTCGCGTACCCCCCCCCCCACGAACGCGCGTTCGGAAGGCGCGCCATGCGCTGGCTGACGCTGGGCGCCCTCGCCCTCCTTATAGGAGCGATGGTGTGGGCTGCCCTCCCTGCCGCCGCGCAATCCGCCCCTGCCAACCCTACTAACCTCACTACTACGCGCACCGTCGGCCAGATCGTCGTCTCGTGGGACGCTGTGACGGGCGCGACCGGGTACAACCTCGTCATCAGCCAGGACGGCAAACATTCCTGGACGCGCGTGGTCGACGGCGAGAACATCACCACCAAGACCATTACGGGGCTGGACAACACCCTCGTCTACCACGTGTCCGTGCAGGCGGTGAACGCGCACGGTTCGAGCGCTTGGGTCAACTCGCCGGCCATTTACACGGACTTCCTGGTCCTGAACCCGCCCGCCTCCGTGACCATCTCCTCGCACACGCCCCTGGGACTGACCGTCTCCTGGGACACCGTGACCAGCGCGCAGGGCTACAATGTGAACCTCACCGCCAACGGCGGCCTGAGCTGGACGCGCGTCTCCTCGGGCGTCACCGGCACGTCGTTGGCCATCACCACGGCGAACTTTTCCGCGTTCAACGGCGGCGCGACGTACATCGCGGCCGTGCAGTCCGTCCACTCAGGCGGAGGCGTCGGATGGAGGAACTCCGCGTCCAGTTCGCCCACCTATTCCCTCAGCGCGCCCGCGTCCGTCACGGCCTACCGGGGAGACAACTTCATCGACGTGGAGTGGCCGCACGTGACCGGCGCGACGGGGTATGACGTCAACTACGCCTTCAAGGGCGCCAACTGGACCCGCGCCGTGAGCAACCAGTCCGGCGGCACGGGCGCGACGCGCACCGTTCGCATCAGCAGTGTCCCCAACCAGAGCTGGCATGTCGTCGCCGTCCGCGCGCGCACCAGCAGCGGCCTCAGCCGGTGGACGAACTCCGCGCACGTCAACTTCGCGGACTATCCCCTGCCGGTCACGGGCCTCACTGTGGAGCGAACCGTGTCCGGCGAGATCGACGTGAGTTGGGACGTGTGCGATACAACAGCCTGGTCCTGCACGGGCGGCTCGCCGATCACCAAGTACGCGATCAACCTGAGCGACGACGGGGGCTTTAGCTGGACGCGCGCCGCGACGGTGGCGGCAGCCGACTACACCTCCGGCGACAGCGTAACCCTCCGGGGAGTGACGGATTCGACGGCGTACCGCGTGGCGGTGGCCATGCGTACACGCGTGGGCGGCAAGTGGGTCAACGCCAACGTTGGCCCGTACGTGGGACTGACCGCTTCGGACATCACGACAACGAGCGCAACGCTTACTATCGCGGGCCACACGGACAGTTGGCGCTACAAGGCGAACGCCGCGCCGGACAACGCCTGTTCGGCGACGGCGGTGAGCGCGGGAACCTCGACGACGGCATTGACAGGACTGTCGCCCGGCACGTCCTACACCTATAGCGCCTACAGCGATTCCTCCTGCGCCACCCTGCTGGTCACAGTGGTATTCAGCACGCTCGCCCTGGGTGATCGCAATTCCGGCGAAGACATCACGACCATCAGCGACTCGTCCAACAATGATCCCACCGGCATCTGGTCGGATGGCACAACCATGTGGGTCGCGGACGACGTGGACGACAAGCTCTACGCCTACAAGATGTCGGACTTGTCCCGCGACTCCTCCAAGGACTTCAACACCCTGAGCGCCGCAGGCAACAATAATCCCAGGGGCATTTGGGCTGACGGCACAACTATGTGGGTTATGGACGCCGATGATTACCGCATCTACGCCTACAAGATGTCCGACAAGTCCACGGATACAGGCAAGGAGTTCGACCTCCAGCTGGCTGAGCCGACCAATGTTGGCCCCACCGGCATCTGGTCTGACGGCACGACCATGTGGGTGGGAGACCACTACCTGACCAAGGTGTTCGCATACAAGATGTCGGATCAGACGAGAGACTCGGGCAAGGATTTTAACACGCTGAGCGCCGCAGGCAACACTAACCCCGCTGGCATCTGGTCGGATGGCACGACCGCGTGGATCGTCGACGACAACAGTAAGAAGGTGTACGCCTACAAGCTGTCCGACAAGTCCAGGGATGCGAGCAAGGATTTCGACACGCTGGACGCCGCCGGCAACGATAACCCCTGGGGCATCTGGTCCGATGGCTCCACCACGTGGATAGCGGACGACGTGGACGACAAGCTCTACGCCTACTACCCCTACACAGCGCTGCTGCCGACCGTCGTCGGCTCCACCATGGCCACCCTGACCCTCAACGGCTATTCCGGCGACTGGTGGCTCAAGAAGACCGCGCCAACCCCGGCCGGAACGTGCACGGTGGGCGAGTCTGATTTCTCCCACGCCCTGACCGCGCTCACCGCCAACACGACCTATACCTACAAGGCGTACGACACGAGCAACTGCGCTAGCGCCGACGAGATCGGCGAGACAACGTTTGCGACCGTCTCAGTGGGCGATCGCAACGCCGCTCAGGACGTCAACACCGTCTTTGAAGCCGGCAACACGTTCCCGAAGGGCGTCTGGTCGAATGGCACAACCATGTGGGTCGCAGACGCCACCAACGACAAGCTCTACGCCTACAAGATGTCGGACAAGTCCAGGGATGCCAGCAAGGACTTCAACACCCTGAGCGCCGCAGGCAACAATGACCCCAGGGGCATCTGGTCGAACGGTACGACAATGTGGGTCGCAGACGAGATAGACAAGAAGCTCTATGCCTACAAGATGTCGGACAAGTCCAGGGATGCCGCCAAGGACTTTGCGACGCTGGACGCCGCAGACAACGACGACCCCCAGGGAATCTGGTCCGATGGCACGACCATGTGGGTCGCGGACAGGACTGACAGCAAGCTCTACGCCTACAAAATGTCGGACAAGTCCAGGGACGCCGCCAAGGACTTCAACACCCTGAACGCTGCGGGCAACAACCACAGCGATGGCATCGGCTCCGACGGCACGACGATGTGGGTCGCAGACTACCTGGACGACAAGCTCTACGCCTACAAGGTCTCCGACAAATCTAGGGACGCCACAAAGGACATCACCACCGTAAGCGACAGCGCCGACCCCGTCCCAACAGGCATCTGGACGGACGGCATCACCATCTGGGTAATAGAAGCCTCCCTATCAGACACCAAGATCTACGCCTACTACGCCTAACCCCCCATGCATGTCGCCCTGACCGCCCCCTTGTCATTCTGAGCGTAGCGAAGAATCTAACGTCCCATCCGCTACAATCATCACAGGGGGTGAACGACCAATGACGAACGGCAATCAGCAGGGCGCCCTAGCCCACCTCCGCATCATCGAATATGGGGATATTCCGGCGTCTTATGCTGCCCGATGGCTTGGCGACCTTGGCGCGGACATCATCAAGGTTGAGCCGCCCGGCGGCGATCCCAACCGCCTCCTCCCGCCCTTCGCCGGCAATGTCCAGGACCCGGAGCGCAGCCTCACCTTCATCAACGCCAACCTCAACAAGCGATCCGTCGTCCTCGACGTGCTCAACTCCGAGACAGACCGCCAAACATTCGCCGATCTCCTCGCCGGAGCCGACGCCCTCATCGAGGCCACGCCGCCCGGCACGCTCGAATCCATCGGCCTCACGCAGGAATCCCTCCTCGGGCGCAACCCCCACCTCGTCACCACCTCCATGACCCCGTTCGGCCAGTGGGGCCCCTACTCCGGCTACAAGGGCAGCTACGCCGTCATCGAGGCCCTCTCCGGTTTCATGAGCGCCCACGGCGATGACAAAAAGCCGCCCGTCGTCACGCCCGCCCACCAGACCTACCAGGTCGCTGCCGTCCACGCCGCCTACCTCACGCTCGCCGGCATCCGCCACGCCCGCCTCACCGGCGCCGGCCAGCGCATCGACCTCTCCATCGCGGAAGCCACAACCTACATGGGCTCCAGCGCCGTCGCCCGCTACACCCAGCGCAGTGAGATCGTGGAGCGCGTCGGCTCCAAGCCCCAGGGCGGCGCGTCCAACATCTACCGCTGCCGCGATGGGCGCTACGTCTATCTGGCCATCTACATCCTCCCCCACTGGCACGTCATCACGCGCGAGTGGATGGAAGACGCCGTCCTCTCCGCGCCCGAGTGGGACGACCAGGAGTACCGCGGCGCGAACGACGATGTCATCAACGCTCTCTTCCAGTCGTTTATCGAGCAGTTCGACGCCGATGAGTTCGTCGAAGAGTGCCAGCGGCGCGGCCTCCCGTGCGCCCCCGTCAACAGCCCCGGCGACTTCCTGGCAAGCCCCCAGATCGCGCACCGCCGGTGGATACAGGAGCTTGAGCATCCCGTCATCGGCGGCTACCGCGCCCCCGGCTTCCTCTTCAAGATGGAAGAGACCCCCATGCGCGCCTGGAAGCCCTCCCCGACCACGGGCGAGCACCAGCAGGAAATCCTGTCCGAAGCGCAAAACGGACGACAGCCGTTCGCCGCCTCCGCCTCCCGCAACGGCCACGCGCAGGATGACTCCATGCTCGCCGGCGTCCGCGTCGCCGATCTCACCCGATTCTTCGCCGGCCCTATCGGCACCATGTTCCTCGGCTTCTACGGCGCGGAGGTCATCAAGGTTGAATCCGAACTCCTCGTCGCCAACCGCGAGGCCAACAGCCCGCTCTACCCTGACATGAACCGCAACAAGCTCAGCGTCACCATTGACCTCCGCCATGAGGACGGCAAGAAGCTCATGGACGCCCTCCTCGAAAAGAGCGATGTCCTCGTCGACAATTTTTCGCCCCGTGTCATCGACCGCCTCGGCTATGGCTGGGAGCACACGCGGGAGGTCAACCCCGGCGCTATCCAGATCACCGCCCCCGGCATGGGGCTGGACGGCCCCCTCACCTCGTGGGTCACGTGGGGCAACCAGCTCGTCGCCTACACCGGCCTCTCCTACATGTGGGGTTTCAAGGAATCGCCGATGGACGCGCACGGCAAGCTCGTCATCCCCGATTACCTTGGCGCGAGCCTCGTCGCCCTCTCGTCCATCGCCGCCCTCGAGTACCGCGACCTCACCGGCAAGGGCCAGTTCATCGAGCTTGCCCAGGTCGAAGCCCAGGGCGCAATCATGGGCCCTGCCATCCTGGATTCCACCGTCAACGGCAACGAATGGCAAGCGATGGGCTACGGCGAGGTTCTCGGCAGCCGCTGCGCCCCCTATGGCGCGTACCCCTGCAAGGGCGATGATGAATGGGTGGTGGCCGCCGTCGAAACCGACGACGAATGGCAGGGATTCATCCAGGCGATGGGCTCGCCAACGTGGGCGCAGAATCCCATTTACTCCACCCACTCCGGCCGCGTCGCCGCCAAAGACGAACTCGATATGCAGATCGGCAACTGGACGCGCGGCTTCACCAAGCGGCAGGCAATGCGAATTCTCCAGAACAACGGCGTCCCTGCCGCCGCAAAATACACCGGCGAAGACCTCCACTCAGACGTCCACTTCCGCCAGCGAGGCCACATAGTAGACGTCCACGAACCCCCCTGGGGCGATCTCTCCCACCAGGGCCTCCCCGGCATCCCCACCCTGGCAGAAGCCCACGCCGACGGCCCCCCACCCTGGATAGGCGCCCACAACGAATACGTCTTCAAAACCCTCCTAAACCTCACCGAAGAAGCCTACACCGCCCACCAAAAATCCGGCGCAATCCGCTAATCCATCCCCTCATACCGGCGAAAGCCGGTATCCATCGGGGATCCCCCCAACCCCCTTTACGCGGATCCGCAGTAATCGCCGACAAAGCGGATGCCCATGGCCCACTCCCGGAACATATCGTTCGCTGGCGCGCAGAGCCCTTCGTTGTCGTTGAAGAGGAAGTCGCCCAGATTCGCCAGCCTGGTCAGGGTATGCGGCACCTCACCTTGGAGTTGATTCCTCGCGATGCTCAGGTATGTCAGCTTCGATAGCTCGCCCAATTCGGTTGGAACGTCCCCGTCCAGGTCATTGGAACGGAGATCCAGCGACTCTAGGTTTGAGAGATTCGCCAGCTCGACTGGAATCCGTCCACTGAGCCTGTTCCCGCGGAGGGAGAGGTGCGTAAGGTTGTCCAGCGATCCTAGCCCAACTGGAATAGTGCCCTCCAGCACATTGCCTCCCAAGTCCAGCCGTTCCAGGCGGGAGAGTTCGCCGAGTTGAGTCGGAATTTCACCGCTCAGTCTGTTGCCGTAGAGGGACAGGAACTTCAGGTTGGACAGTCTGGCTAGCTCAATCGGAATCTGTCCACCTAAATCATTGAATCGCAGGTTGACGTATTCAAGCTGAAGGAGATCGGCGAGTTGAACAGGAATCGCCCCGCTCAGCCTGTTTTCGTGAAGTCTCAAGGACACCAAGTTCGAGAGCCCGCCGACGCTGGAGGGTATCGGGCCGCTCAACTGATTATTGTTGAGGCTCAGGTGAGTCAGGTTGGAGAGGCTGCCCAGTTCCGCCGGTATTCTGCCCGTCAACTCGTTCTGGCTCAAGTCTAGTTTCGCAAGACGTGCAAGTTTGCCGAGCGTCGCCGGAATCTCGCCCCCAAGAACATTCTCGCTCAAATCGAGATGCGCCAGGTGTGGCAGGTTGCCGAGCGTGCCCGGAATCACCGCGCTTAGCCCGTTGCCACTGAGGTCGATCTCTTCAAGCCTGGCAAGTCTGCCAAGCTCGGCCGGTATTGGCCCCACCAAATCGGCATTCTTCGAAAGTTCCAGCGTCTCCAGCCAGGCAAGGTTGCCCAACTCAGCCGGCAGTGATCCCCTCAATCTGTTGCCGCTCAGGGCTAACGCAATGACTCGCCCCTCCGCATCGGTAGTGACACCGTGCCACTCACTAAGCGGCGAATCACTCAGCCAATTCATGCTGTCAATCCAGTACCAGCCGGTGGTGGCGCCATAGAGAGCAATCAGCGCCGCCCTCTCCGGAGAATCCCCGTCAGCAATCGGCCCTCCAGTAGTCCAGCATGTGTCAGCGCTGCCATACTGTAAATTGCGAACCCATGCTTCGATCACGCCATCCGGCGGTGCGCACAGGCCATGGTTGTCGGCCAGCGTAACCCGAATGATGGACTCCAGTTCGGTCAGGGCCTCCGGAATCTCCCCGGACAACCGGTTTCGTTCAAGATCGAGGTGTTCCAGCTCACTAAGCCTGCTCAACTGGCCTGGCACCGCCCCCCACAATCTGTTGTCGCTTATGTTCAGGTAGCGCAGTTCAGCAAGCTCGCCGAGCTGGGGCGGTATCTCCCCGCTCAACTCATTTCCCCCCAGCCAGAGCGCTTCCAGATCATCGAGATCGGCAAGCTGAACGGGAATCGTCCCTTCCAGTAGATTCCAACTGAGCGACAGTTCCTTCAGTGCAGTCAGGCCGCCGACTTCAGGTGGTATGCCCCCGCTCAACAGATTCCTCTCCAGGTGCAGCCCCTCCAGGTTGGCGAGATTGCCAAGTTGAGAAGGTATGCTTCCGCGCAGGTCATTGCCGACGAGGTCCATTTCCGTCAATTGGGAAAGTCTTCCCAGTTCTGGCGGTACCTCTCCTCCCAGGCGCGTATACGAGAGAAGCAGGCGTTTCAATTGCGAAAGGCTGCCCAGTTCCGGCGGTATCTCCCCATCCAACTTGGTAGACGAAAGGTCGAGTACTTCCAAACCCTCGAGAGCGCCAATCTCTGGGGGAATGGGTCCGCTCAACTCGGTGCCGGCCAGGTCTAATTCCCTTAGGTTGGAGAGTTCACCCAATTCCGGAGGGATTTGTCCGGTTAACTCATTGCCCCGAAGGTACAATTTCGAAAGCACTGACAGCCCCGCCAGTTCAGGGGGAATCTCCCCAGTCAACTCATTCCGCGAGAGGTCCAGCCCGATGACGCGCCCAGTAGCGTCCGTCGTAACACCGTGCCAGTACTCCAACGGATAACCAAGGAACCAGTTTCGGCTGCTATCCCAACCCGCGCCGTCGGCGGCGTCATAGAGCGCAATCAGCGCTTCTCTATCCGTGGCAGCCTCAGGCGAATACAGGCTTGGTGAAACGGACTGAACAGGCGTCCATCCCGCTGCATAGTCCTCTCTAATCTCCATTGCGTAGATGCTCACCTGTTGTACTGGCATAAGCATCTTTGTGCCCTCGGGAAGCCACGGCATGGCGACCTCCTTCATGACGCTTGGCTTCTCAACTGAATAAAGGAGTTTTGTGCCGTCGGGAGACCATGCGGGGACACCCTCATCAAACTTGGTGGTCGTGACGCGTAGAAGCTTATTTCCATCGACTTCACCCACGTAGACATCGTAGTTATCATCACGCATGGACATAAACGCGATGCGCTCGCCATCCGGCGACCACGCGGGGACGGCGCCCCGCCCATACTCCTCGGCGGTCCCGTATGGCACAGACGTCGGTTCGCTCCCGTCGATGCCAATCAACTCGATATCCCCCGCAGGCGAGTGGCGGGCGATTCTGGTGCCGTCAGGAGACCATGCGGGAGGCCCAGAGGATCCGTCAACGCGCCGCCAGGCTTCTGGATTGAGGCCCGTCAAGACCGTGAGCTCACCTCTATCCACGTCAAGAACACTGATGCCCTCAATTCCGGCGGAGGACATGAAGGCCAACCGTCGCCCATCAGGCGACCACACCGGGGAGCTCTCTCTACGTTGGCCGTCGATAAGTCGCCTCAGATTGGAGCCGTCGGCGTTCACCACGTATGTTCCCCAGCTTTGGGAGCCGTCGCCATAATCCTCAGGATCAGCGGTGATGAATGCAATCCGCGTGCCGTCTGGAGACCACTGGAGCGCCGCTATCCACTCTCTGGCCGAAGTCAAACGCCGCAAATTCGTTCCGTTCGCATCTATCATGTAGATTGCAGTGCCTTCGCCGCCATAGACACTGAAAGTAAAGGCAATTCGCTCCCCATCCGGAGACCATGTGGGAGTCCCGGAAGTGGTCGCCCAGGGATCGAGAGTACCGTAGGGCACAACCGCCCTGGGGTTGCTTCCATCGGCGTCCATCACATACAGCCCAACATCCTCCTCAGCGCCCCTGTAGGAAACAAAAGCGATCTGTGAACCGTCCGGCGACCACACCGGATCCCTGCCGTCATCAGTCAAGAGTCTCGTACGGACAAATAGCTCAGCCGATGGTATTGGTGTGGGCGTAGGCGCGGGCACAGGTGTGGCTGTAGGCTGTTGCGTTGCCGTTGGCCGCGCCGTCGGCTGGGGAACACTCGTCGGGGTTGCGGTAGAGCGCAGGGTTATCGTCGGCGTAAACGCCGGTTCCCGCGCCGTCGGTGTCACGGCGCCGCTGGTCTCCCCGTCATCACAAGCGGCCAGCATGAAAACGACGCCCAGCGCCAACAGGCCCAGGATGATGATTCTCATCATTCACCCCCGCCCCGCAGCGCCCCATCCAATTCCCGCAAATACTGAAAGGTAAATATCCCCGTCTCGTGCGCGTCCGACCAGAGGAACTGTACCGCGTAGCGCCCCACCTGCATCCAGTCCAGCGCGATCACGTCCTCCGGCACGTCCGACTCAAACACCACGCGCTGGTTCGTCCCCTCCAGCACGCACATCGCGCACGGGCAGTTGCCGCGCAGGAACCGGTACGGGTAGTGGCTCCCGTGACCGTCCTCCCACACCGCGTGGATGCCGTCCGGCTCCAGCCGCAAAATCGTGATCCCCGGCACGCGCTCCGGATTCTGCCTCATCGTCATGCGCCCAGTGTACGTCACGACGTACAATTGACGCATCGACCAATAAGATAAGCCGCAGCCGCGCGGCACATGGGGACGGACAATGACGATGACAGCAGAGAGGCCGATCGGAGAACCGGGCATCGTGGAGCTGCCGGAACAGCGCATCACCTATATCAATATGCGCGGCCCCTATGAGCAGTTCCCGGACGCGCTGGGCAAGCTCCTCGCGTGGATCGAATCCGCGGGCGTGACCATCGTCGCCCCGCCCGGCGGAACCTACCAGGACGACCCATCCACCACCCCGCAGGATCAACTTAACTGGAGCGCGTGGGCGCCCATCGACCCCTCAACACCGGAGCAGGAGGCGAACGATGACGGCATCGGCGTCGTCACCATCCCCGCCGGCCGGTTCGCCACCGTCCTCCACAAAGGCCCCTACGACAGCATCCCCGCGTCCTACGGCCTCCTCTTCACCTGGCTGGCCCAGCAGGAGATCCAGCCCGTCGGCCCGCCCATGGAGGTCTACCTCTCAGACCCCGCCGAAACGCCGGAGGCAGACCTCATCACAGAAGTCCGCGCCCCCATCCTCTAGTACAATGGGAGGTGCCAGCCACAGAGCGGGAGCAAACCATGGCAACCACTGAACAGGCGCGAACGACAGTCCTCGGAACAGAGCCCATCACCGCAGACCAGCTGCTGGAGATGTACGCCAGGGGCATGCGCGGCGAACTCATACGGGGGGTATTCTGTCCGGCCATGCCAGCAAATGAAGAGCACGCACAGATCGTCATGAAACTCGGTTGGCTGCTTGGGAACGTCGTCAACCCCGGCAAGCTCGGCAGAATCCTTGGGTCGGACGGCGGCGTGCTTGTCGAGTCAGACCCACCGACTGTCCGCGAGCCGGACCTCGCATTCATTTCCAGCGCGCGCAGACCCCCTGGAACTGTCATCAGGGACTATACGGAGATTGCGCCTGACCTCGTTGCCGAGGTGGTGTCGCCGTCTGAGTCCGTGCGGGGAATCAACGACAAGGCGCGGATGTGGCTGGATGCCGGTGTTCAACTTGTGTGGGTCATCTGGCCGGATTCGAGGACTATCGAAGTCCACCGCCCCAACCAACCCGCCGCCACGCTTTACGAAACTGACACCCTCACTGCCGAAGACGTCCTCCCCCAACTAAGCATCCCAATCGCAGAAATCTTCGAAACCTAGACCCGCCCCCCGCGTCTCGGCCAAGGCAAATGCGGATAGCAAGGCAGGCGATCCTGATAGCCTGCGTTTCTGTGGCCGTTATCCTGGGGCTTGCATGTTCCGACGAGTAGGAGGAAATCGAAGTTGATACGGCCTTGATGGTTGGCCCTCCGACTGGCCAAGAAGAAGCGACGCCGGAGCAGATCGCTTACCTTGCTCTGCAGCACGCCGAAATCACGCCGGAGTCCACAATGTCCGTCAAGAAGATGACGCGGGAAGAACTCTCCTACCTCCACCTAACAACCGTTGACATCCCTGACGATTCCCTTGTGTGGGTAGTGCGCTTTGGCGGATCCCTTCCCGACGATCCCACACGCGTCTACCGGCAAGTCTGTGTACTAGACGCTGCGACCCTGGCCGACCAGGGTTGCCAGTACACGTCAGACCGTGTGCCGCCCGTCGCGCAGACAGCCGTGGCAGGTTAGCCGTGCTATTCCCCTATCCCAGCGCAGGCGCCAACGTCGGCGCCCTCCGATGCTTCGTCCCCTGCTCAAACGCATATGCGTAGGTGAGAAGCGCCGCCTCCGTCCACGGTGTTGAGAGCATTTCTAGGCCAACCGGATGACCGTCCACCGTATACCCCGCCGGAACGGTGGTCGCCGGATACCCGCTCCATGCCGAGAGATGACAGTTGCTCCCCTCTTGGCGCCGGCCGATCGGCGCGGGCGGCAAACTCAGCGTCGGATACACCAGCGCGTCCAGGCTGTGCTCCGCCATCGCAGACTGAACCGCCTCCCGTGTGTAGTCAGTACTCTCGGAGAGCGCCTTGCGGGACTCCGGCGAGTTCGTCCCTCCCGTCGCCGTGTACGGCAAGATGAGCGGCGCGCCCGTGCCCATGTCCCGCAGCTCCTCGTACGTCACCGGGGCGAGGTCGCCCAGGCCCTTAAGGTAGGCATCGAGCGCGTCGCCGTTCTCATAGTTCCACCGCCCCCACGTCGTGCTCCCGTGCGCCAGGATAGTGTCCGCATGAAGAATCTCGACAGGGTCGATAACCGTCGCGCCAAGGCGGCTCAGGTCCGCTATCGCGGCATTCATCACTGACGTCACCTTATCGGCCTTCGCTCCCGTTCCGAAGAATGACCGAATGACGCCCAGCCGCGCGCCTTGAAGCCCCGCCGAACTCAGCCCCTCCGTATAAGACGCAGGCACATGCCCCTCCGCGTCGGCAGTGGCCGGGTCCCTGTGATCAGGCCCCGCGATCACCCCAAGCACAATCGCGGCATCCCGAACGGTGCGCGTCATCGGCCCCACTGTGTCGGACGTTGGCGCGTCGGGCATGATCCCCGCGTTGCTGTTCAGCCCGTATGTTGGCCGCAGACCGACAAGTGACCCATACGCCGATGGGTTCCTGATGGAGCCTCAAGTATCCGTGCCGATGCCCGCCACGCCGAAGTTGGCGGCGATGCTCACGCCCGTGCCGGCGCTCGATCCCGATGGATTCACGCTCGTGTCGTACGCATTGCGCGTCTGCCCGCCCAGCCCGCTCGCCCCGTTGATCCCACGCGCCATCTCATCGAGGTTCGACTTCGCCAGGATGATTGCGCCCGCGTCACGCATCCGCGCAACGATCGTCGCGTCATCCAGCGTCATCATCCCGTTCAGCGCCAGGTTCCCGCCCGTCGTCGGCATCCGGTCCGCCGTGTGCATCAGGTCCTTGATGATGACGGGAATGCCATGCAGCGCCCCCCACTCGTCGCGGGGCAGATTCCTGGCGTCTATCTCCTCCGCCAGCCTCAGCGCATCCGGGTTGATCGAAATGATTGAATTGAAAGCAGGCCCGGACTTGTCATACGCGCTGATCCGCAAAATATACGACTTCACCAGCTCCCGGCACGTAATCTCCCCCGACTCCAAAGCGTCATGAATACCCGCAATCGTGGCCTCCACGACATCAAACCCGCCGCCTGCACCCTGCCGCGCATCACCACTCACCAAAATACGCCCCCCATTTAATGCGTAACCGCCCCCCGTGATGCCGAAGACACCAGCCGCGCGTATTTCGCCAGCGCGCCCCGCGAATGTTTCGGCGCAGGCTGCGTCCACCGCGCCCGCCGCTCAGCCATCTCAACCTCTGAGAGTTCAACGTTGATCTCGCGGCTCTCCACGTCAAGCACGATGATATCGCCATCCTCCAGCAGACCCATCGGCCCGCCCGTCATAGCCTCCGGCGCGACGTGCCCGACGGCCAACCCATGCGTCCCGCCCGAGAACCGCCCGTCCGTGAGCAGCGCAACCTTCTCGCCGAGCCCCTGCCCTGTGATCGCCGCCGTCACCGCGAGCATCTCGCGCATTCCCGGCCCGCCCTGCGGCCCCTCGTAGCGAATCACGACGACGTCGCCCTCGACGATCTCGCGAGCCTGCACCGCGTCGAATGCGTCTTCCTCGCGGTCGAAGACCCGCGCCGGCCCGCGGTGATGACGAATCGGCGTCCCTGCAATTTTGATCACCGCGCCCTCCGGCGCGAGATTCCCCTTGAGAATGGCAATGCCGCCCGTCGGCCCAAGCGCGTCGGAAAAGTCATGCACCACTCCCGCGCCGCCGCCGGGCCGCACCGGCGCCAGCGTCTCCGTAAGAGTCTTGCCCGTCACCGTCATGCAGTCGCCGTGCAGGTAGCCCGCGTCAAGCAGCCGCTTCAGCACCACCGGCACCCCGCCCGCCTTGTCCAGGTCGGACATCACGTACCGCCCGCCCGGCTTCATATCCGTGATATACGGCGTCTTGTCGCTGATCTCACCGAAGTCCTCGATATCAAGCTCCACTCCCGCCTCGTGCGCGATGGCCAGCAGATGCAGCACGACGTTCGTCGACCCCCCCATCGCCATCGCCGCTGTGATCCCGTTCTCCAGCGACTCCCGTGTGATGATGTCGCGCGGGCGGCGGTTCTCGCGCACCATGTCCATCACCTGCTCCCCGCTCCGGAACGCCAGTTGCTCGCGCCGCGCGTCAACCGCCGGCACGGACGCCGAACCGGGCAAGCACACGCCCATCGCCTCAAAGACGGACGCCATCGTGTTGGCCGTGAACAGCCCGCCGCACGAGCCCTCGCCGGGGCAGGCGCACTCCTCGAGCGCCGTCACCGCCTCTAGTGGAATCGTACCCGCCGCGTACGCGCCAACGGCCTCAAAGACATCGACAATCGTTACGTCCCTGCCCTCGTAGCTGCCGGGCAGAATCGTGCCCCCGTAGAGGAAGATCGAAGGGATATTCGTCCGCGCCATCGCCATCACCGATCCCGGCAGCGACTTGTCGCACCCCGCCAGCGTCACCATCCCGTCCAGCGCCTCCGCCATCGCCACCAACTCAAAAGAATCCGCGATGACGTCGCGGCTCACCAGCGACGCCTTCATGCCCTCGTGCCCCATGGCGATGGCGTCTGAGACGGCGATGGCCGTGAACTCGATGGGAGTTCCGCCCGCCGCGCGGATGCCCTGCTTGACGTGGTCGGCCAGCCTTCCAAGGTTCAGGTTGCACGGCGTCACCTCATTGGCCGTGCTCGCCACGCCGATGAGCGGCTTCCGCAAATCCTCCGGCGTGAACCCCATCGCGTAGAACATGGAGCGGTGCGGCGCGCGCTCCACCCCGTCCGTCACCTGCCACGAATTCGGCTTCGGCGCCGCCCCCTGCGTCATCGTCCCTCCCCCTCAGTCCGTCATTCCCGCGAAAGCGGGAATCTACGCTTCCTCAAACACCGCGTCCGTCTTCACCGCCATGATGAAATCGTTGACGTGCAGCCCCTTGATCTTATGCGTCCACCACCACACCGTCGCCCTGCCCCATTCCGTCGACACCAGCGGATGATGCCCTTCGTCCTCCGCAATCTCCCCCACGCGGTTCGTAAACGCAAGCGCCCTGGCGAAATCCTTGAAGCGATACGTCCGCCGCAGCTTTAGCACGCCGCCGTCGTCCAGCAGTTCCCACTCCGGTGCCTGCGGATGGAACGACGCAATCTCCGCCTCCGTCACCCGTGGCGAATCCGCCCGGCACGCCACGCACTTCTGCCCCGCCAACTCAACCGCCTGCGCCATTGGAATCCCCCTCCGGCTGCTCCATCAACTGCAAGATATTCCCGTCCGGGTCACGGAACGTCGCAACCCACCCGCCCCACGCCTCCTGCTCCGGCGGACGGATGAACACTGCCCCATTATCAACCATTCGCGAATGGACGGCATGGATATCATCGACCCCCAGGTTCACCATGATCCGAAACGGGTCCAGGGCCTCCTCCGTCCATATCTGGCTGTGCCGCCCGATGTTCAGCCGCAGCCCCGGCCGCACGTCGAACGTGATCAGGTCGCCGTGATCCGAATGTTGCTCCAGCCCGACAACATCCCGGTAAAACGCCGCCATCGTGTCCAACCGCGCCGTAAACACATTCACCCCAATAATATCCTGGATCATCCCCGCGCCCCCTCCACAAACCCCCGCGCCGCCCTACCTGCCAACCCCGCGAAATTCGTCGCAATATACCGGAACCCTCGCCCCTGCCACTCAACCGCCTGCTCAGCCGTCCCAACGATTGTCCCCGCCACAAGCCCCGCCGCCATAACAGCGCTGCCCGCCTCTGCGATCGCGTTCACCACGCGCTCATCTCGCGTCTGACCCGGAATCCCCATCGACGACGACAAATCCGTCGCCCCAAAGAAAACGACGTCAATCCCCGGCACGCTGATGATCGCATCCAGGTTCACAAGAGCTTCCATGGTCTCGATTTGCACGATGACCAGCATCTGCTCATTCGCCGTCGCCGCATATTCCGCCACGGACTCCCGCAGCCCAAATCCCCCCGCCCTAACTCCCGCCAGACCGCGCCGGCCCTGCGGCGGATACAACGCCGCGGCCACCGCCGCCCGCGCCTCGTTCGGCCCGTTCACCATCGGAACCTGCAAACCCTGCGCGCCGGTATCGAGGTATCTGAGGATATTCTGCGGTTCGTTGCTCGCGACACGAACGAGGGGCGTCGTTCCTGACGCCTCCGCCGCTCTCACCATATTCGCAACCGTCTCCGGTCCCTGCGGCCCATGCTCTGCGTCGACGATGACGAAATCAAAGCCCGCCCACCCCAGCAACTCAACCGCCTCAGGGCTGGGCAAATTGCAAAAAGACCCAACAACCGCCTCCCCGTTGCCCAACCGCTCCTTAACCGCATTACCCCGTGCCATAACCCCCCTCTACCCGTTCACCCTGAGCCTGTCGAAGGATACCCCCCAATTGTATCCCCCCTTCTTCACTACCTAATCGGCAACTCCATTTCAGTACCATCCTCACCGGGTCTATCCCGCAGGTAGTGGGCGAGCGCGTACCCGAGGCCGGCTGCAATGCCAACCGCGCACAGCCCCACAATCACACGTGGAATGCCCGCCTGCAGCCAGATTATGTGCGCCAGCAGGAACATCACGTTCGTCGCTAGCACGAAGCCCATGATGATCGGTACGTGCCTCCATTTCCGCCGCCTCAGCATGACGGCGACGAGGCCGACGGCAGCCAGGATAGGTATTGCCAAGATGGTAATATCTTGGTCGCCGAGGGGCCATGGGATGGTGGCATCGTCATTGTTGGGGAACAAAGCGAATACCGCAAAGTAAAATGCTCCGGCCGCTGCGGGGGCGATAACGCCAAGACATGCCTCTCCGGAGTAGGCATTGCGCGTGGTGGAGCCAGCGAGGATAAGCGTAGATGCTGCCACCACGAATGACAGCGTAAGGGATGCCGCCCAATAGGCGTGCAGGTCTAGCAATTCTTGCAGCTTCGAACCAAAAGAGAAATCCGTCGGTGTGTACGGCCCCACGCCGACCCTATGCCATTGATTGTCCGGCGTTCCTATGACCACACCTTCGATCCCCAGTGCTAGGATGACGTTGCCGCTCGCGTCGTCGTACACCACTGATAATGGCTCCCTCGCTAGCACCCGTTCACCAAGGCCGGACGTTTCCCTCTCTTGGAGCCACTTATTCCCTGCGCTCCCCAGAAACGCCGTCGAATAGACGAGCCGAGCTTGCCCATCCGTAGTCTTCAATATCACGTCTGTACCTTCGATCACATACACGCCGCGCGGCGTTGCAACCTTGGGGCCGCCCAACGTAATGTCCGGCTCTAGACTGGATATACTGTTCCAAGTGACTCCCTCGTCGGCGATCCAGGAATCAGCAGATAACCTGTATACCAATCCGGCGAAAGCATAGATGACTCCTTCGTGGTCTACGCCAACGCCTATAACGCCCTCATCAGGTTCCGGCGGCGATGTTGCAATACTGGCAAGCACCGCAAGGCTCGCGATGAGCAGCGTCCACCGGCGGCGCAGAACGTCGCGCTCGACGCCTGCCCGTCTCCATATCCAAAGCGCCAGCATCACCGCGAACGGAATGACCAGCGAATCCGTCGCGTCTTGGGGCGAGCTCGGCGTGTAGCGGAAGACCAGGCTGGCAGTGTCGATGAACGTCCGGTAGACCGGCGTGAACGTGTTGTAGAGGAAGTAGAGGAGCGGCAGTCCCGCATAAGCGCCCGCGAACGCCCATTGTCGGTAGCTCACCCTTGCAGACCCCAATGACAGCAGCCACGCCAACAGCGGCATAGCGAATACCAGCCAGGCAAAATCGCTCAGCTTGCCCGTCGCCCACGAGCCGGGCCACAGCGATTTCAGAACGAGGTCATTGACCAGGAGCAGGCCGAGTGCGCCAATCGTGACCGGATGCGTTAGGGCGGACGCAGCGCGGTTATCCATCATCCCCCAGCTTGAGCAGCGCCAAAAACGCTTCCTGCGGCACTTCCACACGCCCCACGCGCTTCATGCGGCGCTTCCCCTCCGCCTGCTTCTCCAGCAGCTTGCGCTTGCGCGTGACGTCGCCCCCGTAGCACTTCGCCAGCACGTTCTTCCGCAGCGCCCGCACTGTCTCGCGCGAGATGATCCGCCCCCCAATCGCCGCCTGTATCGGCACGTCGAACATCTGGCGAGGTATCGTCTCCCGCAGCCGCGAGACCAACGCCCGCCCCCGGTGATACGCTGCCTCTCGCGGATAGATTGCGCTCAAAGCGTCCACCGGCTCCTCATTCACCAGGATGTCCAGCCTGACCAGGCTCGCCTCCCGCGCGTCGATTACCTCGTAGTCCAGCGACGCGTACCCCTGCGTCCGCGACTTCAACTGGTCGAAGAAGTCGATCAGCATTTCGGCCAGCGGCATCCTGTACCGCATCGAAACGCGAGCCTGCCCGCCGACGGCCCCCGCGCCCGACTGGATATACTCCATCTCCTCGTACTCCGCGCGCCGCTCGGACATCAACTCCATCACCGGCCCGACGACCTCGTTCGGGCACAGGATCGTCGCGCGTATCCACGGCTCGTACATCGTGTCGATGGTCGTCGGATTCGGCATTTCTGCCGGGTTGTGAATCGTCAACGTGGAGCCGTCCGTTTGAAGGATGTCGTATGCCACGCTCGGAGCGGTGATCAGGATTTCCAGCCCGTACTCCCTCTCCAGCCGCTCCTGCACGATTTCCATGTGGAGCAGCCCCAGGAATCCGCACCGGAATCCGAATCCGAGCGCGATGCTGTTCTCCGGCTCATACGAAAGCGCCGCGTCGTTCAGTTGCAGCTTCGCCAGCGCGTCCCGCAGTTCCCCGTACTCTGTGTCGCCGGATGGATACAGCCCCGCGAAGATCATCGGCTTCAGCGGGCGATACCCCGGCAGCGGCTCGGACGCGGGCCGTTCCGCCAGCGTGATCGTGTCCCCCACCCGGCACTCCCGCACGTCTTTCAGGCCCGTCGCGACGTACCCCACTTCTCCCATCGCCAGCCCGTCGCGCGTTGAAATCAGCCACGGCGTGAACACGCCCACGTCCAGCGGCTCCACTTCCCGCCCGTTGGACATCAGTTGCAGGCGTGCCCCCGGTGTCACCGCCCCGTCGTACACGCGCACGTACGCCACCACGCCGCGGTACGGGTCGTACTTGGAATCAAAAACAAGCGCCCGCAGCGGCGCGTCCGTGTCCCCGCGTGGCGCAGGTATCCCGTGAACGATGGACTCCAGCACGTCCTCCATGCCGATGCCCTCTTTCGCGGATGCCAGCACGACGTCCTCCCCGGGAATGGCCAGCATGTCCTCCAGCTCTGCCGTCACCTCGTCGGGACGCGCCCCGGGCAGGTCGATCTTGTTCAACACGGGCACGAGGTTCAGCCCCAACTGCATGGAAAGCATCGCGTGCGCCAGCGTCTGCGCCTGTATCCCTTGCGACGAATCCACTACCAGCAGCGCGCCCTCGCACGCCGAGAGGCTCCGCGAGACTTCGTAGCTGAAATCCACGTGCCCCGGCGTATCGATGAGATTCAGTTGATACGTGTTGCCGTCCCGCGCCTCGTACAGCATCCGCACGGCCTGCGACTTTATCGTGATGCCGCGCTCCCGCTCCAGGTCGAGCTGGTCCAGCAGTTGATCCTGCATTTCGCGCTGTGAAACCGTTCGCGTCGCCTCCAGCAGCCGGTCGGCAAGCGTCGACTTCCCATGATCGATATGGGCGATGATCGAAAAGTTGCGGACAAGCCGCGTGTCTGTGCCAGCCATCCCCCGTATTATAGGGGTGCAGGCCTGCCTCCCGTTCACCATGAGCTTGTCGAAGGGCGCCCCCAGTTGACACACAATCCCGTACACCCCATACTGTCCGTACAAACCCTTCCGTACAGGAGTAGTCATGGTAGCCCGTTTGGAAGTCCGCCTCGATCCGGAGCGCCGTTCCCGCCTTGATGAGATCGCCCGTGACCGGGGCGCTCCCGTCTCGGAGGTCGTTCGCGCCCTCATTGATGATGCCTATGAGGAGTTGGACCGCGACCGCCGTCTGATGGCGGCGGAGCGCCTCGCGTCCTATTCCGTAGATGTCCCGGATGACCCCCAGGAACTCTCCCGGATTCTGGGTGAAGCCCACAGCCGTCGCATTGTTTATTGATACCAACATCCCCATTTACGCGGCGGGGCGGGAGCATCCAATAAAGCCGTTCTGCCAGCGTATCGTCATGCTTGCGGCACGGCGGCACCGGGAATTCACAACCAGTTCCGCAGTCCTCCAGGAGATCATTCACTACTATTTGTCCAACAATAGGTGGGTGGAGGGACGCGGGATATTCCGTGAATTCGTTGAGACGATGAGAGGACGCATTGAGTCCGTTACTCCCGAGGATGCCATCGTGGCGGCGGAAATGGCAGGTGAGAATCCCCACGTGGGCGGCCATGACCTGTTTCACGTTGCCGTCATGCGCCGTCTCGGCATAACCCGCATCATCTCTGCCGACAGAGATTTCGATAAAATTGACGGCGTGCAGCGGCTGGACCCCTCCACCATTGATCGGTGGCCGTATTCCATTCTTGATTAGGGAGTGAAGCAATGGCTGATTCTGCTCCCCGCGTCCTTGTCCTCCAGCACGCTGACCCCGAGCGCCCCGGCCTGATCGCAGACGCTGTGCGCGAAGCCGGCGCCTCCCTTGAAACCGTCCGCGGAGACCTTGGTCAGTCCATCCCGCCCTCCCTCGACGGATACGCCGGCCTCATCATCATGGGAGGCCCCCAGTCCGTCTATGAAGAAGACACATTCCCCTACCTCCGCGCCGAAAAGCGCCTTGCCCGCCAGGCCATAGACAATAACCTCCCGCTCATCGGCGTCTGCCTTGGCAGCCAGATTATTGCCGACGTTCTTGGCTCGGAAGTCCGTCCCGGCCCCGCCCCCGAGATCGGCTGGAAACCCGTAACCCGCTCCATTGAAATCACCGCAGACCCTATCCTCTCCCCTCTCCCCGAAACCTTCACGCCCCTCCACTGGCACGGCGATGTCTACGATCTCCCCAGCGGCGCAACCCCCGTCGGCGCCTCTGAAATGACCCCCATCCAGGGCTTCACCTACGGCGAAACCACATACGCTTTGCTCTTCCACCTTGAAATGACCGAACCACAAATCGCGGATATGGCAGCCCTCTTCCCCGAAGACATACGCCGCGGCGGCCTCTCCCCCGAAACCCTGCTCTCACAAACCCCCGCCCGCGCCGCCGCCCTAAAGCCTATCGCCGTCAACATCTTCGCCCGCTGGGTGTCCCTCCTCTAAGGAAGATTCCTCTACCAGCCTCCGCCCTGTTTCATATGCCTCTGCCAGCGCGTCCGGCTTGTCCATTATGTCCGTCGCACGGACTACCCCGGAGACGAACAGCCGCTCGGCCTCACGGAAATGCAGGCTCACGAGCCACGAGCGGGTGGCCTGGGCCGCGCCGTCGAATTCCGTGGGGTCGTCGCGGTCCGCGGTGGCGATGATGAGCGCCCTGCCCGCCTCCCCGCCGCGGCGCAGCTGCTGTCCCATCACGTACTTGCGGACCCACAGCGGCTGCGTGCGGTCGAAGAGGGCCTTTGTCTGCGCGGGCACGCCGCGAAACGTTATGGGAAAGGCGATGTAGATGAGGTCTACGGCGCGGAGTTTCGCGTAGAGGGCCTGCATATCGTCGAGGACGGTGCAGACGCCGGTGAGCATGCAGTCCTCGGATTGGGGGCAGATACAGGGACTGAGGGAGAGGTCGAGGAGGCGGATCAGTTCCGTGTCGGCGCCGGCGTCTTGCGCTCCGGCGAGCGCACGTTGCAGGAGCGTCTCGCTGTTGCCGCCGCGGCGGGTGCCGCCTGCTATTCCGAGAACCGAGGTGGTCATTAGCAAAGTATAGTCACGCCAAATGCGGTTTCCATACGTTACGATGTAGCCATGGCGATGCACCAGGCGACGTTTGGGCAACGGTTGGGCGAGGCTAGCGAGCGGAACGGTTCGCTGGTTTGTGTTGGGCTTGATCCTGACCCGGAGATGCTGGGCGGACGGGACCTGGCGGAGTTTTGCCTTGCGATTGTGGACGCGACGCTCGATCTTGCGTGCGCGTTCAAGCTCAACCTGGCCTTCTATGAAGCACACGGCTCCAAGGGGTACGCCACCGTCGAGGAGATCATTGGCTACATTGGGGGGCGCGTGCCCGTTATCGGCGACGCCAAGCGGAACGACATCGGCAACTCCGCGCGATTCTATGCCAGGGGGCTGTTCGAGACGATGGGCTTTGATGCCGTGACCGTCAACCCGCTCCTCGGGCGCGACAGCCTCCAGCCGTTCCTCGATTATGAGGACAAGGGGGTATTCATCCTGTGCCGCACGTCCAACCCCGGCGGCGCGGATATCCAGGGGCTCAATGCGGCCTACGACGGCGTTCCGATGCCGCTCTACGAGGGCATCGCGCACATGAGCAAGACGTGGAATACAAACGGCAACATCGGCCTCGTGACGGGCGCGACGTACCCTTCCGAAGCAAAAAGGATTCGCGAGATTTGCCCGGACATGCCGTTCCTCGTTCCGGGTGTCGGCACGCAGGGCGGCGAACTCGAGGAGGCGTTGGCGGCCACGCTGGACGCGGACGGCGGGGGGGTGCTGGTTAATTCGTCACGGGGAATCCTGTACGCATCCGACGGCCCGGACTTCGCGGAGGCGGCGCGCGCCGCGGCGGATACCCTCCGACGGCAGATTCAGGCCGCCCGCCCGTCCGCCTAACGCGCTCTCGTCACGCCGCTCCCACGAGAGAGAGTACGACGGTCACGGAGACGAGGCTGCCAAGCGTTCCGGCGACGACGATGCCGCTCGCTAGCTCCGGTCTGCCCCTGTACTGCGTCGCCAGGATGATGGTCAGCACGGCGGTCGGCATTCCGGCCACGACGATGAGGACCTTTGCGGTTAGATCGTCGAATTGCAGCAGTTGAACGAGCCCGTAGGCGACCAGTGACGACAGGACCAGCCGGATCACGACGACGCCGGCGACGGCTCTCGCCCCGGCCATCTCCCGCGTTGACGCAAGCTGGATTCCCAGGACGATGAGCATGGCGGGAATGGCGGCGTCGCCCATGATTTGGGCGGGCTGTTGGATGAAATCCGGGAGTTCGACGGCCAACATGCTGACGGCGAGACCGGCAACGGCGGCGTAGCTGGTGGGGAGCTTGGCGACGGCGACAAGGGAGCCGACAAGGTTCGATTGCGCGCGGGATGCGATGAACGCGCCCACCGTCCACGCGAGGATGGCCTGCGTCACGAAGAAGACGACTGCAATGGCCAGGCCTTCGTCGCCGAACGCGA
>CAXXET010000003.1:0-96496 GCA_963666115.2 Dehalococcoidia bacterium
GGCACCAGCGCCAGCAGCGCGGCATCGGCATCGCCGAGCCTGAAATCGACCGCCGCCAGGCCGACGTCAGACGCCTCTACACCTCCGGCGACCCCGCCGTCATCGAGCGCATCCTGCGCGAATACAACGTCGGCTACGTCCTAATCGGCCAAACCGAACGCGCCTACTACCCCGAGAACGCCGTCCAGGCCCTCGAACAGCACCCCCAACTCACCCTAGCCCACGAAAACGAAGCCGTCCGCGTCTACGAAGTAACCCACCGCTAACCCCCCGTGCGCGCAAGGTAATCCAACGCTGACCCCCCGCGTTTGGCAATTCCGGCGCAAATGCCCAATACTAATCAGAGTCGTTTCGTCGAAGAGGTACTCGCTTGGCAGAAATCATCGCGATCGTCCGGGATATCGTCATCATCGTCTGGGGCGTGCTGGGCATCGTCGCGTTCCTCGTCGTCATCATCGTCGCCGTCGGCATCTACAAGGCGCTCAAGCCCCTCCTCGACAACATTCGAGGCACGACGGGCGAAGCCCGCGTAGCCGTCCGCCTCGTCACCGACGCCATAATCCGCCCAGCCGTCCCCGTCATCAGCTTCTACACCGGCATCCGCCAAGGCCTAAAAACCCTAAGCCGCTTCCGCCGCCGCCCCAAACCCTAACCCCGTCGAAGGGCGAGCGACGCGGCGGGCAAGCTGAACGCCTGGCTTGTTGACAGATGCGGCGGTGGTCGTTAACGTGGACGCGTTAGCACAATCAATTTGATGTATGGGCCAGGCGGGTCTCCTGAGCGTACGGAGGCCGGACCTGGCTCATTTGCTATAGCGTTCCAAGCCGATCGTCAGAGATGTCCTTTGCGTTCACAAAGGCGAGTTCCCCCAGCAGCCTCCCGGCATATTGCTGACGGGGTGGAAGCTTTAGCTCCCTGTCAAATGACCTGAGATATCGGAGCGCAGCCACGTGGCGATTGATCTGCTGGAATGAATCATCGCAGAGATGGAGGACCGCCAAAACGAAGAATCGGCTGCTCAGCAAGCTGCCGGAATCCTGGTCGAGCGTGTAGCCTGGATCACCGGACTCATCGACAAAGAGAAAGTCTTGCCTGGGCGCGCTCATCCGATGCCCACGCCAATTGTCCGCATAGTAGATGCCACCCCCGATGCGCCTCCAAGCCCATTATCGCACACGCAGGCACGGAGAAGAGTCCGGCGTCGCCCCTCCCCCCCCACCCCCTTCCGTCATTCCGGCGTAGGCCGGAATCCACCCCCCAGCCCGCAGTGCCACATCCCCCCGCTTACCCTGAGCCAACCCCCCCCCTCACCCTGAGCCCCGTCGAAGGCCCCCCCGCGTATACTGACCCCAGAGGCGCCATGATCACACGACTTCTCCTACTCGCAGCGCTGCCGCTACTAGTCTTCCTCCTCCTTGCCGTTGCCGCCTGCGAATCGCAGGGTGATACCGACCCGTTGCCAACCCCTGCGCCCGTGCCCACCACCATACCAATTTGGGTGGCGACCGCCACACCCACTCCGACACCTACACCCACTCCGACACCTACGCCTACTCCGACGCCCACGCCCACGCCTGAACCAACCTTTGACGAACATAGAAACGCCAGGGCAGTTGCCACCGAGGTCATCGTCGGTGAGGCTGTCGCGGCCGCCATTGACTACGAGGATGACGTTGACTTCTTCCGCTTCACTGCCACGACGGGGCAGATCTACCAGATCGACGTGACTCTGGGAACTCTGGATGACTCGGTTGTGGTGTTGTATGACGCCGACGAATCGCAACTGACGTTCAATGACGACCACGAGGATTCCCGCGCCTCCCGCGTAATCTGGCGTGCCCCGAACTCCGGTGACTACTACGTTTTGGTGAGAGCCGTAGGCGGCACAGGCTCCTACACCCTGACTATTTCCTCCGACATCCAGGACGACCACAGCAACGACGCGGACTCCACAACGACCATTACCGTGGGAACCGACCTCCAGGCCGCCATTGACTACGAAGATGACGTTGACTTCTTCCGCTTCACTGCCACGACGGGGCAGATCTACCAGATCGACGTGGCTCTGGGAACTCTGGATGACTCGGTTGTGGTGTTGTATAACGCCGACGAATCGCAACTGACGTTCAATGACGACCACGAGGATTCCCGCGCCTCCCGCGTAATCTGGCGTGCCCCGAACTCCGGTGACTACTACGTTGCGGTGACAGCCTTCAGCGGCACAGGCTCCTACACCCTGACTATTTCCCTCTCCGACATCCAGGACGACCAAGGCAATGGCGCGGACTCCGCAACGACCATTACCGTGGGGACCAATATCCAGGCCGCCATTGACTATGAGGATGACGTTGACTTCTTCCGCTTCACCGCCGCAGCCGGCCGGTTCTATCAGATCGACGTGGCTCTGGGAACTCTGGAGGACTCGGTCGTGGCGTTGTATGGAGCCGACGCATTGGTACTGGTGTCCAATGACGACCACGGGGACTCCCGTGCCTCCCGCGTCATCTGGGATGCCCCGAACTCCAGTGATTACTACGTTGAGGTACGTGCCTTTCACGGTACAGGTACAGGCTCCTACACCCTGACTATTTCCCTCTCCGACATTCAGGACGACCACGGCAACGGTGCGGACTCCGCAACGACTATTGCGGTGGGAACCGACATCCAGGCCGCCATTGACTACGAGAGTGATCGTGACTTCTTCCACTTCACCGCCACGATGGGGCAGATCTACCAGATCGACGTGGCCATAGAAACCTTGGACGACTCGTTTGTGGCAGTGTATGACCCCGACAAATTGGAACTGGTGTCCAATGACAACCACGGAGGCTCCCTCGCCTCCCGCGTCATCTGGGGTGCCCCGAACTCCGGTGACTACTACGTTGAGGTGAGAGCCTCGTTGGACGCCGGTAGCGACACAGGCTCCTACACCCTGACTATTTCCCTCTCCGACATCCAGGACGACCACGGCAACGGCGCGGGCTCCGCAACGACCATTACTGTGGGGACCAATATCCAGGCCGCCATTGACTACGAGGATGACTTTGACTTCTTCCGTTTCACCGCCGTAGTCGGCCAGCTCTATCAGATCGATGTGGCTCTGGGAACTCTGGAGGACTCGGTTGTGGCGTTGTATGGAGCCGGCGAATTGGAACTGGCGTCCAATGACGACCACCACGCAAATTCTCTTGCATCACACATCCTCTGGGAGGCCCCCGAGTCCGGTGACTACTACGTTGAGGTAGGTGCCTATAGCGGCACAGGCTCAGGCTCCTACACCCTCACGGTCTCGCCAGTACCGAACTGACAATTCCGACGGATCTTCCTACTCCCCTCCCCGCCCACCCCTCCCCAACCCTCGCTCACCCTAAGCCCCCCCTCCCCCCACCCCCCTTCCGTCATTCCGGCGTAGGCCGGAATCCACCCCCGCCCCCAAAATACTCAAATTGCCCTATACTTAACCCAAACCGCCCGGTGATCGGCCAAAACACCCGGGCCAGGGAGCAGCGCAATGGTTGAACAAGAAGACAACGGCAATGCCCTCACCTTCCTCCTCGGCATCGTCTCAGGCGTCATCGTCGGTGTCGTCCTCGGCGTCCTCTTCACCCCACAGTCCGGCTCGGAATCGCGGAACGACATCCGTACCCGAACCCTCGGACTCCGCGAGCGCGCCCGCAACATCGGCGAAACGGGCAACGACACCCTCCGCGATGCCATCTCAGAGGGACGCGACGCCGCAATGCGCGCCGGCCAGGAAATGCAGGACTGGATCCGCCACACCCGGGGCGACGGCTCCGCGACCTAGACTAAACGTCCGGACTCGCGCCCGTCAGCGCCTCTCGCAGCGCCGGCTCCTCCTCCTCCCGCGTAACAGCCAAAACGACCTGCCCCGCTTCAAGCTGTAGGCCGTTCACCGGTGTCCTCACCGTCTGGTCCGTGCAGACGACGAGTATGATCTCGCTGTCCCCGGGCAGGCTCAGCCGTCCTATCTCCTGCCCCAGCAGCGGCGAGTCCGGCGTCACCTCGACCTGGCACAACTCCCGCCCCGTCCCCGTGAGCGACAGAACCTGCGTCAGCGGGCGTGACGGCATCTCCTGCGCGATCTGCGACATGATCACGTCCGTTGAGTTCACCGTCGCGTCCACGCCGAGGATGCTGAATATCTCCCGGTTCCGCGGATCGTTGATCCGCGCCACCGTCCGCGGCACCCGGAAGCGCGCCTTCGCCACCTGGCACGCGATCAGGTTGTCCGCGTCATCCCCCGTCACCGCCACGAACACGTCCGCCCTGCCCGTCCCCGCGTCCTCCAGCACGCTCACCTCGCAGCAGTCCCCCTGGTAGGACGCGCTCCCCAGGTCCTCCGCGATAACCGCGCACCGGCGCGCGTCCTTCTCGATGCACAGGACTTCCTCCCCGTTGGCCAGCAAAGCCTGCGACAGCCCGAAGCCCACCTTGCCCCCGCCCGCGACGATCACGTACATGCCCCTACCCGCCCCCCGCCGTCTCGTCTCGCCCGTCGAAGATCATCTCGCGCATGAGGGAGGTCACGTAGCGAGGCGAACTGAGCGTTTCAATGCCCAGCTCGCGAAACACCTCCGCGCGGCTGTCGTCATACACCCGTGCGATAGCACGGGGAACTTTGAAAATATGCTTTGCGACCTGCGCCGCCATCAGGTTGCGATTATCGCCCTGCGTCACCGACACGAACACGTCCGCGTTCTCGATACCCCCGCGCCGCAGCGCCGCCGAATCCAGCCCGTCTCCGATGATCGCGTTGCCCCGGAACCGCGCCGTCAGACGTTGGAAGGCGTCCTGCCGCGCGTCCATGATCGTCACGTCGTGACCCTCGTCCGCCAGGCTCCGTGCCAGCCCGGACCCGACCCGTCCGCACCCCATGATCAGGAATCTCATTGCTGCTGCGTTGCCCCGTTTCGATTGATCGGCGCGCGCAGAACCCACAGGTTCGAGGGGACGTGCTGGAGCACGTGCGCCGTCGCCGACCCCAAACTGTAATCCCCGTACCGCCTCTCGTGGTCGATGCCCATGATCACAAGGTCGGCCCCCCGTTCCACGACCTCCGTGACAATCGCCGGCCCCGCCTGCCGCGCCTGTAGCAGCTCCGTCACCACGCTCGTCTTCTTGTGCGGCCAGTGCTCCTCAATCTCCCTCAGCGCCCGCTCGCCCTCCCGGACATGCTCGTGCATCGGATCGTCCAGCGGCGCCGCGCGTGGAACCTCGATGATGTACAACACGTGGACCCGGCCCGATGACTCCCGCGCCACTTCGCCCGCCACGCGCAGCGCGGACTCATCCATTGACGACCCGACGAGCGGCACCAGGACCGTCTTGGCGGACGGCAGGTCCCCCTTCCCGCCAAACAGGCGCAGGTTCATCATGGCCGCCTCCGCTACGCCTCTGCCCCGAGCGACCGTCCGCCGATCAGGTGCAGGTGCAGGTGCGATACACTCATGTGCGCGTCCGGGCCGTTGTTGATGACGAGACGATAGCCCGTTTCCGCTATCCCCTCCGAAACGGCCAGCCGGTTGGCGATGTCGAACAGCGTCCCCATGATAGGAAGCTGTGATTCCGTCAACGCCGCCGCGCACGGAATGCACTCCGTCGGGATGATCAAAATATGGACGGGCGCGCGCGGGTTGATGTCGCGTATCGCGAACACGCGGTCATCCCGGTACAGAAACTCGCCCGGTATCTCCCCGTCGCGAATCCGGCAGAATATACAGTCCGCTGTCCCCGTCACTGCCCCGGCCTCCACGCCTAACCCGTCAGGCTGTACGTCGCCTCCAACTCCGCCACGCGCTCTTCCCTCTTGAGCTTGTCCAGGTGCGTCCGCACGTTCCCCGCCGCCGCCCGTCGCAGCGTCTTCTTCAGGTTCCGCGGATAGATGTCCTTGACCATGTCATCGACCTTCTCGATGCCCTTCCCCAACGACGAAACCACCTGCTCTTCGCGCTCCTGCCGGTGCGACATGTACCACGACACAAGCCGCCGGCCCCGGGGCGGCTGCACCACCCCGCCGTGCCCCGGCGCAATCGTGTCCACGCGCAGCTTCTCCAGTTTGCCCAGAGTCTTCATGTACTCGTACAGGTCCTGCACCGACGACGACGACGACCCCAAAATCGTGTCCCCCGTGAACAGCACGCGCTCTGCCGCCAGGTGATAGCAAACGTGGTCGACGGCGTGGCCCGGCGTGAACAACGCCCGCAGCGCCACTCCCCCGCCCGTTCGCACCATCTCCCGTGACTTGAGCGGAATGACCAGCTCGTCCTGGTGCCCCAGCACGCTCCTCATGTCCTTGACCAGCTTGGGATGGCACCGCACCGGCGCCCCCGTCGCCTCCTGTATCCGGTCGACGCCCCCCGTGTGGTCGCCGTGTCCATGGGAAAGCAGGATGCTCGCAATCTTCGGCGAGCCGAGCGCCTCCCAGTACTCCAGGATCTGTTGTGTCCATGAGCGGTCATGCTCCCCCGTATCGAGAATCAGCATCTCCTCGGACGGATCGCCGATGAAATAGATGGTCGTGCCCCCCGGGTGCATGTAGTGTGTATCCGCGATGTGGCACCCGTAAACGTGCTCGGTGATCTGCGTCATGACTTCTCCTCGTACTGCCCAAAATGCAGTTCCTCGAACTCCTTGTCCAACCCCGCCAGCACAAGCACGTCCCCCCGCGCAACCTTCTCGAACCTGTCCGGCTGGATCAGAGCCTCGTTCCGGTTGCGAATGATCAGCACCACGCTCAACTCATTCGCCTGCCGTGGATGCACCAACCCAAGCTGCTCGATTGTCCTCCCTGCCATCCCGTCGCTCACCACCACCGTGCTGATCCCGTACTCGCGGCCCAGCTCAAAATAATCCTGCACGCCCTTGAATGACAGGCTGTGCGCCAGCCGCTCCGCCGTATCCAGTTCCGGGAACACCACCCGGTCCGCCCCAAGCTGCCGCAGCGCGTTCCCGTGCAGTTCGTCCCGAGCCCGCGCCACGATCGCCGGCGCGCCCAGCGTCTTCAACAGCACCGTCGTCAACAGGCTCGTCTGGATGTCCCCCCCAACCGCCACGATCACCGTCTCGGACTCCGGCACCCCAAGCTCGATAAGCGCCGTCCGGTCGCTCACGTCCGCAACCATCACGTGTTGAAGCAGCGCCGCCGTCTCCCGCACCCGGTTCGGGTCCTTATCCACGGCCAGCACGTCCACGCCCTTCAACTGAAGGTCGCGCGCAACCCGTTGCCCGAACCGGCCCAGTCCCAGGACAGCTACCTGACCCTTTGCCACGTCACCGCTCTCCGTTGCCTTGATTCCGTACTAGCCTATCCTAACTTCGCCCTGCGGGTATCGGAAACGCGCGTATCGTTGCCGGTTTGCCAGCTCCAGCGCCAGGAAGAACGGCGCGAAACGCCCCACGAACATCGACAGGATAATCACGCTCTTCCCAAAATCGGACATCCCCGGTATCGTCCCCGTCGATAGCCCCACAAGCCCAAACGCGGAAACCACGTCGAACAGGAACGCCACGAACTCCCCCTCCTCGATGAGGTCGATCAGCAGCGCAACCGAGTTCACCCACACGAACGCGAAGCTCGCAATCGTGATTGCTCGTCGCACCTGGACGTCCGCGATCTCCCGCCCAAAGATCGACGCGTGCGGCAGCCCCCGGATGCTTGTCATGATCGACGTGAACATCACCATGAACGAATTGATCTTGATCCCGCCCGTCATCGAGCCCGCCGCCCCCCCAATCAACATCAGCCAGATCAACAGGAAAAGCGTGTGGTCGTACGTCGCGTCCACCGCGAACGTGCTGAATCCCGACGTCCGGTTCCCCACCGCCATCACCAACCCGTCCCACAGCCGGTTCACGATGGGCTGCGACCCCAGC
Organism: Dehalococcoidia bacterium; assembly: GCA_963666115.2. Classification (GTDB taxonomy): domain Bacteria; phylum Chloroflexota; class Dehalococcoidia; order UBA6926; family UBA6926; genus VXMO01. The sequence goes on from CAXXET010000003.1 coordinate 7,894, forward strand.
GTCGCCGGGTTCGACCACTCCGTGACCAGGATGCCGATGAACCCCGCGACCGCGACCCCCGCCATCCCTCCCACCACGATCTTCGCGTCCAGGGGCAGCGTCAGCCACCTCTTCTGCCGGTAGATGATGATCAAAATAGCCGCCCCCGTCGCCCCCGCGAACGAAAGCAGCGTGATCGGCCCCGCCACCAGTATCGAATAGCGGTACTCGAACAGGCTCGGCGCGCCCCCCGTGATGTCGAACCCCGCATTGTGAAACGCCGAAACCGCATGGAACGCCGCGAACCAGCCCGCCTCCCCCAGCCCGTGCCCCGCGATCACGAACCCCGGCACAAGCACAAGGAAACCGATCAACTGCAGGACAATCGAAATCCGTATGACTTCCTTCGCCTCCTGGCTCACGCTTCCAAGCGTGCCGCCCCCCAGCGTCGCCCGCAGCGACTGCCGGTCCGAAAGCGACGCCCTCCGCTCCCGACCAAAGATGATGATCGCCAGCCCCGCAACGTACCCCAGCCCCCCGATCTCGATCAGCCCCAGGATGATCAGGTGCCCGTAAATCGACCAGTAATCGCCCGTCTCGACCAGGATGAGTCCCGTAACGAAAGACGCGGACGTCGCCGTGAAGAGCGCCGTGATGAAATCCGTCGGCGTCCCGCTCGCCGTCGCCCACGGCATCAACAGCAAAACAGTCCCAACCGCGATGATCGCCCCAAAGAACAGGGTAATCCGCACGTACGGCGTGCTAAGAAAACGAGGCAGGCTAGGCGCGCGCGGACGCGCTATCGAAATACGCCGCGACTGCCTGCCGATGGAGCGGCGCACAAGCCGCTCGCGGGGGCGCCGCCGGTCATCAACCCCCATAGCAGCAACCGCCTGCCCCTACCCCTTAGCCCCCCCCATCATCCCCCTCCTCCATCACCGCCAGCGCCCGTTCCGCAACCTGCTTGAACACGTCATACGGCTGCGCCCCCACGAAGAAGAACCGCCCGATCACGTACGCCGGAATACCCGTCACCCCAATCTGCAGGGCCTCCTGGTACTGCCGCTCGACCTCCTCCTTGTACGTCCGGTCCTCGATGTGCTTATGCATCGTCGGCCAATCGAGGCCGACCCCCTCCGCGATGGGCTTCAAATTCTCAACCACCCCGAGATCGACCCCGTCGCCCCAGTACGCGCGGTACGCCGCCTCGTGGAACGCCTCCCCCGCGCCCGCCTGCTTCGCCGCCTCCGTCGCCTCCAGCGCAAGCCGCGTATACGGAACGCGGTCGGGCCGGTTCATCACGATGCCCGCCGCCTCCGCCGCCTGCTGCACCGGTGAGTTCGGGTTGTTGTACCGCTCCGGGCGCGGAATCCCCTCCGGCGGCAAATCCGGCCGCAGGAAAAACGCGCGGTAATCGATCTCCACCTTGAAGTCCTGCTTCAGCTTATCGACCCGATCCTGGCCGATGTAGCACCACGGTCAAATGTAGTCGTACCACACCGTCACCGGCAGAATGATCCCGCTCGCCGTCGTCGCCATGTCAAACTCCCATGGATTCTCCACGCCTGCCCCAATCATACCCTAGTCGCGCCCCCCACTCATTACAGGTACAATAGCCCTAGAGAATGTCGTAGAGACAAGGTGAAACTCAGTGACCACAGTTGACGAGACGATACAGGATGCCGCTCCTGGGACCAATGTGGAACTCAGGAGCATCGCCCAGCAGGACTACAAGTACGGCTTCATCACCGAGATCGAAACCGATACCGTCCCCCCCGGCCTCACCGAAGACACCGTCCGCCTCATCTCATCCAAGAAGAATGAGCCGGAGTGGATGCTGGAATGGCGCCTCAAGGCATTCCGCCACTGGGAGACCCTGTTGGACAAGGAGCAGATCCCGGACTGGGCGCACATCAAGCATCCCCCCATCAACTTCCAGGACATCATCTACTACTCCGCTCCCAAGCCAAAGGAGCAGCTCAGCAGCCTCGATGAGGTCGATCCCGAAGTCCTCTCAACCTTTGAAAAGCTGGGCATCCCCCTTGAGGAGCAGAAGCGTCTCGCCGGCGTTGCCGTGGACGCCGTCTTTGACAGCGTGTCCGTCGCCACCACCTTCAAGGAAAAGCTCGCCGAGCTCGGCATCATCTTCTCCTCCTTCTCGGAGGCCATCCAGGACCACCCGGAGCTCGTCCGCAAGTACCTCGGCTCCGTCGTCCCCTACACCGACAACTTCTATGCCGCCCTCAACGCCGCCGTCTTCTCTGACGGCTCCTTCTGCTACATCCCAAAGGGCGTCCGCTGCCCCATGGAGCTAACCACCTACTTCCGCATCAATACCGAGAACAGCGGCCAGTTTGAGCGAACGCTGATCGTCGCCGACGAAAGCTCCTACGTCAGCTACCTCGAGGGGTGCAGTGCCCCCATCCGCGACACCAACCAGCTCCACGCCGCCGTCGTTGAGCTTGTCGCCATGGACGACGCCGAGATCAAGTACTCCACCATCCAGAACTGGTATCCCGGCGACGAAAACGGCAAGGGCGGCATCTACAACTTCGTCACCAAGCGTGGCAAGTGCCTGGGCGCGCGCTCAAAGATATCCTGGACGCAGGTCGAAACCGGCTCCGCCATCACCTGGAAGTACCCCAGCGTCCTTCTCCAGGGCGACGATTCCATCGGTGAGTTCTATTCCGTCGCGCTCGTCAAGGGCCGCCAGCAGGCCGACACCGGCTCCAAGATGACCCACATCGGCAAGCGCACGAAGAGCACCATCATCGCCAAGGGCGTATCAGCCGGACAGGCGGAGAACACCTATCGCGGCCTCGTCCGCGTCAACCCCGGCGCCGATGATTCCTGGAACTTCACCCAGTGCGACTCCCTCCTCATCGGCGACCGGTGCGGCGCGCACACCACCCCGTACGTCGAGGTCAAGAACAAGTCCGCCCGCCTGGAGCATGAGGCGTTCACCTCCCGCGTCAGCGAAGACCAGCTCTTCTACTGCAACTCGCGCGGCATCTCCGTTGAAAAGGCCCACTCCATGATCATCAACGGCTTCTGCGAAGAGGTCTTCAAGAAGCTCCCCTTTGAATTCGCCGTAGAAGCCACCCGCCTCCTCGAACTAAACCTCGAAGGCACCGTCGGCTAGACCCCATGGCCACCACGACGAATCCCCTCGAAACCTATGTCGATGACTTCGCCGACGCCGCCCGTGCCTACCAGGCCGCCCGCGCCGGCAAAGACCCGGACTGGATAGCCAATATCCGCGCTGAGGCGTTGAACAGTTTCCGGGAACTCGGCCTACCAACAGCCCGCCGCGGCAACGAAGAATGGAAATACACAGACATCCGCCCCCTAATCCGCCAGGCCTTCTCACCCCCTGTCATTGAGCCCCATGTCATTCTGAGCGCAGCGAAGAATCCCTCAACTCCCCCCCCCACACCCAACCCCGCATGGCACACCATCACCCTCGTAGACGGCCGCTACTCCCCTGACCTTTCAGCTTCGGGCAGCCTCCCCAACAACGTCATCACCGGCAGCCTCGCAGAAGCCGTCCACTCCAACGCCGATGACGTCCGCGCCCACCTCGCCCGCCTTGCAGACCACACCGAACACGGCTTCACCGCCCTCAACACTGCTCTCGCCGCGGACGGCGCAATCGTCTTAATCCCCCCCCAAACCGCCGTCGAGCAGCCCATCCAAATCGTCTACGTTTCCACCGAGCAAACGCAGGGAGCCGCCTCCCTCCCCCGCACCCTCGTCATCGCCGGAGAGGACTCCTCCGCGTCCATCATCGAAACCCACGTCTCCACGTCCGAACATCCCCACCTAACCAACGCCGTCACGGAAATCGTCGTCGGCGCGGGCGCGAACGTCTCCTACTGCAAGATTCAGCAGGAAAACGAATCCACCTACAACGTCTCGACCACCCAGGTGGAGGTCAACGAAAACGCCTCGTTCCGCTCCATGGCCATCGACGTCGGCGGACGCCTCACCCGCAACAACCTCACCATCGTCATGGCGGGCGAGGGCTCGAACAGCGACGTGCGCGGCGCATACGTCATCTCCCGTGACCAGCACGTCGATAACCAGGTCACCGTCGACCATTTGGTAGGCCACAACGACATGAACGAGCTCTACAAGGGAATCCTCGATGGCCGCGCCCGTTCAGTCTTCCACGGCAGCATCATCGTCCGCCCCAACGCTGCCAAGGTGAACGCCAACCAGGTCGACAAGAACCTGCTCCTCTCAAACGAGGCCGAAGCCGACACCAAGCCCGCCTTCTGGATCTACTGCGATGACGTTCTCTGCGGACACGGCGCGGCATGTGGCAACCTCGATGATGACGCCATGTTCTATCTCCAAAGCCGCGGCATCGACGAAGAAGACGCCCGCATGATGCTCATTCGCGCCTACGTCTCGGAGATCGTCGACGCCATCCGGGAGCCGTCGATTTACGACCACGTCGCAGCCCTCATCGCGGACAAACTGGATAATATGTAGAGGAGTGGAGGTGTTGCAATGAGCACGGATTCCGCTCCGCTCCGTATCGCAGTCATCGGCTCGACCGGCTCGCTTGGCCGGATCGTCCTCTCGGTAGCCCGTTCGCTTGGCGACAACGTCCGTATCGTCGGCCTCGCCGCCGGTTCCAATCTTGAGCGCCTCGCCGAGCAGATTCAGGAATACCGCCCCTCCCTCGCCGGGTTCGCCCGTGGACGATGGCGCGAAGAAGTCCCGGAGGGCGTCGAGTTCAAGTCCATCAACGACATCGTGTCCTCTCCCGATGTTGACATGGCCGTCATCGCCAGCGTCGGGCGCAACAGCCTTGAAGCCGCGTGGGCTGCGATCGACGCCGGCAAGCGCGTCGCCATCGGCAACATTGACACCCTCTACATCGCCGGCTCCCTGCTCGCCCGCCGCGCCAAGGAGACCGGCGCGGAAATCTTTCCCCTCGATGATGAGCCTGTCGGCGTCTGGCAAACCCTCTGGGGTGAGACCCCGGAATCCGTCCGCCAGGTCACCATGACCTCCACCTGGGGCACCGTCCAGGCCCGACGCCTCCCCCGCCACGGCACCCAGATGCCCGCCACTATGCCCAATGCCCGTCCTGCCCGCAACGTTGGCCGCAAGCGGTCCATCGATGCGTCAACCCTCATGGTCAAGGCAACCCAGGTCGCCGTCGTCAACTCCCTCTATGACATCCCCCTCGAAAACATCAATATCCTCTTCCATCCGCAGGGCCTCGTCCGCGCACTGACCGAGTTCAAAGATGGATCGGTCAAATCCGCCCTCTTCATCCCGGACATGCGCGTCCCCGTCCAGCTTTCTCTCGCATACCCCAACCGCTGGGCAAACGCCGAGATCAACCGCGTCGACCTTCTCGCGGAGGGACGCCTTTCCTTTGAGCCGCTCGAGTACGACCTCTTCCCCTGCTACGGCATTGCAATAGAGGCCGCGCGGCAGGGTGAGACCTACCCCGCCGTCGTCGCTGCCGCCAACGATGCCGCCATTGAACTCTTCCTCTCCCAGCAGATCGGCCTCACGGACATCCCCAAGATCATCGACGGCGCAGCCAACGCTCACCGCCCCCAGCCCAGTGACAGCCGTGAAAGCATCATCGAGGCCATGGACTGGGCCAAGACCTACGTTGGCGGCCAGGTGCCGCACTAACGAACACAATGCCTTTTGCCGCTGTCCGCCGCCCCCTCCTTGCCCTGGCGCTTGCGCTCGCCGTAATCGCCGCCCTCGCCGCGTGCAGCCCCAACGAATACAAGGGCGGACTCGATCCGACGACCCAGCCCGAATCCGCTCCCCCCGTCACCATCGTCGGAATACCAACCCTCACTCCCACGCCGCCTCCGCCCACCCCCACACCCACGCCTGTGCCCACCGTAGTCCCGCCCACCCCTGAGCCTGAAGTGCTCAGGCTGGTCTATTGGCAGGCCCCCACCCTCCCCTTCTCATATCTTGCGGCAGGCACAAAGGACGTGGAAGCCGCCTCGATAACCCTGGAGCCGCTCGCGCTCTACGGCCCGGACGCCAACCTCGTTCCGCGCTTGGCGAAAGAGATCCCCAGCGTCGAAAACGGCGGCGTCTCCGAAGATTCCATGACCGTCACGTGGCGCCTCAAGGACGGCCTGCAATGGTCGGACGGCACGGACGTCACCTCCCGGGACGTCATCTTCACGTGGCAGTATTGCGCCGCCGAAGGCGCCGGTTGCATCGCGGCGGACTCATTCGAGCTTATTGACGACATCACGGCCATCGACGCCCGCGAATTTCAGATCACGTTGACGGAGGCAGCCGCCAGTCCCCAGCATGTCTTTGTCGGCGCGGGGTTGCCGATCATCAGCGCCGACCAATTCGCCGCCTGCCTTGGCCCCGCCGCCCGGACGTGCGATGAACAAAATACCGCGCCGCTCGGCACGGGGCCCTTCCGCATTGTCGAATTCGTCGCCGGTGACAACGCCTCCTCCGTCCTGTATGAGAGAAACCCCTACTACCACGGCCCCGCCCCATACTTCGATAACGTCATCCTCACCGGAGGCGGGACTGCGGAAGAGGCGGCGTTCAAGGTCCTGTTCAATGATGTCGCCGATTACGCCTGGAACCTCCAGATTGCCCCTGATCAACTCGCGGAAGTCGCAGAGGCCGGACGCGGCCGGCTCATCACCCCCTACGCAAGCTCCGTCGAGCGCGTCGTCCTCAACCAGACCAACCCGGACCCCGCCCTCGGCGAAAACCGCTCCGAACACCTCGACGGACAGAATCCGCACCCCTTCCTCTCCTTCGCCCCCATCCGCCAGGCCATGTCCATGGCAATCGACCGCCAGCGCATCGTCGATGACTACTACGGCGTCGCAGGACGCCCCACCTGCAACATCATCGCCGCGCCCGCCCAATTCAGTTCCGACGCCAACGACGCCTGCCTCATGCAGGACATAGCCGGCGCGCAGGCCCTCCTTGACGCCAATGGCGTCATCGACACGAACGCCGATGGCATCCGCGAACACAACGGCGTCCCCCTCCGCATCGTCTTCCAGACCTCCGCCAACGCCGTGCGCGAGGGCACGTTCGGACTCCTGCAGGAGTGGTGGCGCGAAATCGGTATCGAGAGCGAGCTTGTCACCCATAACGCGAGCGTCTTCTTCGGCGGTGATCCGGCGGTAGAGACCGCCTCCTTCCGACGCTTCTTTGCCGACGCCCAGATGTTCACCATCGGGCCCGGCCCCAATCCGCAAGGCCATCTGTCCGATTACCGTTGCGCGCACGTCCCGCAGCGCGCCAACTCCTGGGCGGATGCCAACACGTCCCGCATGTGCGACCAGGAATACGATGCCCTCTACGACGCCTTGGCAGAAACCACGCCCGGGCCGGAGCGGCAGGCCGCCGTCAAGCAGTTGAACGACGTCATCGTCCAACAGGCCTATGAGATTCCGCTCGTATGGCGGGCGCTGGTTTCGGCCACGGCCAACACCCTGCTCGGCGTGAAGCCCAACGCATGGGACACCGAACTCTGGAACATCGGAGAATGGCATCGCTAGCCCGCCAACCCTGGCGTCCGCATCCCCTCGGCAGGAATGTACTACTACGATCTCCACTCCCATTCCGTCGCCTCTGACGATTCACGCGCCACGGTAGAACAATATCTCAAGTGGATTGTCACGTTGAAAAAACGTGGCATGAAGATCGATGGCATCGTGCTGACTGAGCACCGCCAGTTCTCCCTGGACAAGGACTACTCCGCCTTGGCGGAGCAATTCGGCATCGCCGTTCTCAAGGGCGCTGAGCTCGATACCCGCCACGGCCACTTCCTCGTCTACGGCATCACGGAAAAACTCACCGAAGCCATAGACCCGACCGACGTCGCCATGGACTCGCACCGCCTCATGGACGTCGCCGACTCCTGCGGCGCAATCGCAATACCCGCCCACCCCGGACGCGCCGGCATCGGCCTCGCCGGATACATCGCGGACGGCATAGAGTTCCCGCAGGTCAACATCGTTGAGAGCCTCAACGGCGGAAATCGCCCCGAAGAAGCCGCCGCAGCCGAGAAATTGGTTGCCGAAAAGGGCTACTCTGGTATCGGAGGCAGCGACGCCCACTTCGTCAGCGCCATCGCACGCTGCCTCACCGCCTTTGACGGCCCGGTCTCCTCTGAGGCGGAGTTGGTAGAGGCCATAAGATCATTGGAGTTCAAAGCCGTCAGGCTGGAGGAAACACAGGAGTAGCCATGACCACGACCACCCCCCAGCTCACCTACAACGAAGACATCCTCCACAAGGAGCAGTTCACCGGCGTCGTTGAACTCACGCCCGAACTCGTTGACCGCTATACCGAGTTGATCGGCATCCCCAAGCCGGACACGGCGGACGATGGCCGCGTCGAAGCCCCCACCGCCATGCTCAACGTCTTCTTCACCCGCAACCAGGAGCAGGGCGCGGACGTCAAGCTGGAGGGCGCGACCGTCGGCCTCAACGCCGGCCGCGCCATTGAGCTCCACGCCCCCATCTACGTCGGCGACCGCCTCACCCGCTACGCCGTCCTCCAGGATGTCTACTCCAAGACCGGACGCTCCGGCACAATGGCCTTTGAAGTCTGGGAGATACTCTTCCGCAACGATGCCGGCGAGCTTGTCGCCCGCGCCCGCGACTCCATGGTCTTTCGCGCCCCCGGCGTCGCGCCGCCGCGCGAGGGGGAGGCCCAATCATGACGGACAATCAGGTCCTCGCGGACATCGGCGACGAGGTCCCCCCCATCGAGTGGACGCCCCACACGTCGTGGGTCAAGGACATGATGGCGCTCTCCGGCTGGCTCAATGACAATGACGCCGAGCGCGGCTCCATGTCCGGCCCCAATCGTTTCACGGACGAAGACGCCGCCCGCAGCGAGGGATTCAACAGCATGATCGTCCCCGGCAACCTCGGCATGACTGCCATGGAAACTGCCCTCCAACAGTGGCTCCCCAACGGGCGCATCGAAAAGCTCGATTGCGTCTTCCGGATGCCTGTCAACCAGGGCGAGACATACACCGCCACCGGCGTCGTCACCGACCGCCACGACGAGCCGGGCCGCGTCATCCTCGAAATCGACGTCTACCTCCTCAACGCCGACAACCTTCGTCCGCAGGGAGGCACCGCAGTTGTTATCATAAAAACGGCCTAAAACGGCTTAAACGACGATAAAAAAGTTTACATTGTGAAAAAAATACTCTGCAGGAGGGATAGGGCATGGCCATTTATTCAATCAACGGGATGACACCGCAGATCGATCCCACCGCTTTTATCGCCCCGTCGGCAAGCATCATAGGTGACGTCGTCATAGGCCCCAACGTAAGCGTCTGGTTCAACGCAACTCTACGTGGCGACTCCGGCCGCATCACCGTCGGCGAGAACACCAACATCCAGGACGGCGCAGTCCTCCACGAGGAAACCACCATCGGCGCCAACTGCGTCATCGCCCACATGACCCTCGTCCACCACGTCACCACGGGCGACAACGTCCTAATTGCGAACGGCGCGAAGTGCGTAGGAGCCCCCGGCCCCGCCGAGATCGAAATCGGCGAAGGCGCAATCGTCGGCGCAGGTTCGCTAGTCACCCCCGGTACAAAAATCGAGCCCAACACCCTGGTAATGGGCAGCCCCGCCAAGCCCGCCCGTGAAGTAGATGACCGCCTCAGAGGCGTCCAGCAAGGCCCCCTAAAAGCCTACCTAAAGAGCAAAGATGACTACCTCGGAGAAGGCTTCCAGGAGGTTCGCTAACCCCCACCCCCATACAAGTAGTCCGTCACCGCCAAAATCGCGTTGTACAGATACGCGATGTACTCATGCAGCGGCAGGTCCAGCGGCCTGATCTCCTCCCGACGGTCCGCGTACTCCTGCGCCCCCAGCGTCTCGAACGTCGCACGTACGACTAGCTCATATATTTCACCGTCAGGGCACACCACGATAGGCCCTCGCTCCGGCGACTCCATCTCCCGCGGCTCCACCTCAATCGCCTCCAACGGCGAATCAGGAAACACCGAAGGAAACCGCTCAATCTGGTCGATAGCCGCCAGCAGCGTCTCCCGCAGATCGCCCACGCTCCTCTGCAAAACAGAATCGCTCCGCGCCCGCAAAGTCAAAACATCCACCTTTGACCCCCCTCCCCATCAAAACGTATCATAGAAGAGCACCCCCCCGGCGCGGCAACGTAGCTCAGCGGCAGAGCGGGCGCTTCATAAGCGCTAGGTCACAGGTTCGAATCCTGTCGTTGCCACCACAACACGCACAACGGCGCGCCTGAACCCCGCAAGGGGGGCAAGTCGGACGACGGGCGGTTAGCTCAGCTGGTTAGAGCGCTTCCTTCACACGGAAGAGGTCACAGGTTCGAGTCCTGTATCGCCCACCACCCCCCACGGAGACCCCATGCCCCGCATCAAACTCGCCAACAAAACCGTCGAATACACCCTCCGCCGCAGCGCCCGCCGCCGCAAAACCGTCGAATTCCGCCTGGTCGGCGGCGAACTCGTCGTCTCCGCCCCCATGCGCGCCCCCATGCGTGAGCTTGAAGAAATGCTCCGCAAGCGCGCCGACTGGATCCTCGAGAACCTCGGCAAGGAAATCCAAAAGCGCGCCCCCATGCGATTCCTCACCGGCGAAACCCTCCCCTACCTCGGCCAAAACGTGCCGATTATGACCGAACATACAAACCAACTGCGTCCCCAAATCATATATGACGACTCCCACTTCCGAATCGCCGTCCCGGACACCCTCTCAGAAGATGACCGCACAGAAGCCATACACGCCGCAATCGCCGAATGGTATCAGAACCGCGCCGCGGAGCGCGTCCCGGAAGTCGTGAAGCAATGGTGGCCCCAACTGGGCCGAGGCCAAATGTCGCGCATACTCATCCGAAATCAGCGCAAGCGATGGGGCAGCTGCTCCACAGACGGCACTCTCCGCTTCAGCTGGCGCATAATGATGCTGGAACCCACCCTGATCGAACTAATAGTAGTCCACGAACTAGCCCACCTAACCCACCAAAACCACTCAAAAGACTTCTGGTCATTCGTCCAAACCGCCCTCCCGGACACCCCCCAAAGACGCAAAACCCTCCGGGAATCCAGCCGCGCCCTCCCCGCCCTCTGAAAGCTACAATTGCCCCATGGTCAGATTCATAGCCGTAACCGTCATCCTCCTCCTCGCCGCGTGCGCCGGCCCAAACCACGTATCCGTCGATACCCCCGCAGCAACCCCACTCTCTATCCCTCCCCTGCTTGAGCCAACGACTAAAGACGGCGTTTCCCACTACGCACTCACAATCGCCAAGTCGCAGCACGACTACAATCAGGCAGGAATGACGGACACCTACTCCTACAACGGCATGTCCGTCCTCGGCCCCACCCTTCTCCTAAGAACCGGTGACTCGGTAGCCATCAGCGTCACAAACGAACTGCGCGAGGTCACCACTACTCACTGGCACGGCGCAGACGTCCCCGCCGACGACGATGGCGGCCCCCACAGCCTCATTGAGCCCGGAACAACCTGGGTAGCCGACTTCGACGTCATCCAGCCCGCAGCCACCCTCTGGTATCACCCCCACGCCCACGGAACCACAGCCGAGCACGTCTACCGGGGCGCAGCAGGTCTGATGATCATCGAAGACGACAACCCCGCCGCCGCAAGCCTGCCGAAAACCTACGGCGTTGACGATATTCCCATCATCCTCCAGGACAGGGACTTCACCGGGGATAGCCAACTCGACTTCGCCATCGACCCGGACGACGACGGCAATTTCTATTCCACCCTGACCGTGAACGGCACGATCAACCCGTTCCTTGAAGTGCCGAGAGGACTGATCCGGCTCCGCCTGCTCAACGGAAGCCAGGCGCGAATCTATGACCTCAGCATTGAGGACGCCGACATGGTCAAGATCGCCTCCGATGGCGGCTACCTGGCCAGTCCTGTCCCCGTCGAACAGCTAGTGCTCGCCCCCGGTGACCGCGCCGAGATCATCGTCAACGTCGACGAGCAATCCGTCGCACTGCTCGACGGCGCGTTTGGCCGGGTGCTGGAACTTCGCCCGAACGGGTCAACACCCGGCACGCGTATCCTTCCGGACGTACTCGCCTCCATAGACCGAATATCCGAGTCGGAAATCGACATAGACCGGAGCTTCCGAATGGCAGACGCGCGGAACTTCTGGGAGTTCGGCCCAACCTGGGCAATCAACGGAGTCCAGTTCGACAAGGACAGAATCGATGTAACGGTGCAATTGGGCGATACCGAGCGTTGGACCCTCTCCAGCGATGACGGCCAGCACGTATTCCACCCCCACCAGGTTCAATTCCAAATACTATCGATCAACGGCGAGCCCCCGCCGCCGGAGGAATCAGGCTGGGAAGACTCCGTGCTCGTAGACACCAACCGCGAGGTCATCATAGCCGCGCGTTTCCACACCTACGCCGCAGAAGACACCCCATACATGTTCCACTGCCACATCCTGGACCACGAAGACCTGGGCATGATGGGCCAATTCCAAATCGTGGAATAACGCACCCTGTACGTCTGGCGGGAATCCAGCCCCACTCGCACTCAATGAAGTAGCGCGTATGATAGTAGAAGCAAATATCGACGTCTGGAAAGGCAGCGAAACATGGGCGCAACCCACGTCACCGTCAGGATCACAAACCCCGCCGACCCGGAAAAGTTCTGGGAAGGCCTCTTCCTGGTAGACACCGGCGCGACCGATTCCCTAGTCCCCCGCCAACACCTCGAAGCCATCGGAATTGAGCCTGAAGGGCAGCGCATCTATGGACTGGCCGATGGCAGTGAACTGACCCTTGGCATTGCGCTCGCCAAAATTGAGTTCATGGGCGAGTTCGTCGGAGGCACGGTCATCTTCGGCGAGCCGGGCGCGGAGCCTCTCCTCGGATTCACCGCCCTCGAATCAGTCGGCATAGAAGTCGACCCCGTAAACCAACGCCTAAAGCGCCTCCCAGCCGTCCGCCTAAAGTAATCCCCTGCCCACCCCCCATCCTTCCCCGGAAAAGCCTGCCCCCCACGCGATACGGGGCATGAACCTAATCCCCTAAATGTCATTCTGAGCGTAGCGAAGAATCCAAAATCCCTACTACGCCAACCCCCCGGTCGCTCATCCTGAGCCCCCCCCCCGCTCACCCTGAGCCTGTCGAAGGGCCAGTACCCCGGCCCGGCAAAGTAGCTCAGCGGCAGAGTGAGGCTTCATAGGCACTAGTTCACACTTGTGCTGCCCGACAGTACCCTTTAGTACAGATTCTGCTGCCTTGAAAGTACCAACAGGCAACATTACTTGAATGACCATCCCAGCCTAAGCGGCCTCCCGTGTAGGGAGCGCCCATCCACATCCATGAAAGCCTTCAGGCTGGCCGCTGGGTCAGACATCTGGACAAAGGCGAAGCCACGATTGGCATTAGTCAAGTAGTCTCTAGGCACGGTGATCTTGACAACCTTGCCTACCTCTTCAAAGACTTCTCTCAGTTGGTGCTCGTCTACCTGGTAGTCAAGATTGCCCACGTAGATGTCTCGTGACGGTGCAATTTGCGGAGTGACGTGATCAGAAGCCGCTTCCTGTGCATGTCGCTGTCGGTCTGGCCTGTCCTCGGCTCCACTGTCCCACAACTGAACTAGTCGATCAGTTGGATTCCCCGATTGGTCGATTAGATCCAGCCACCTCAGGAGCTGTCTAAGCTTGATCGCACCCTGGTAGGGGTTCTGACGGCTCAGCCTATCGGCTATCTGTTCATATTGAGTCTTGCCAAACCGTGGCTGATTGCCCAGAGCGACAGCCGCCTCCATAACCTCTCGATGGTCCCTCTCTGCGAGATCGGGGGTTCTGATGGCAAATCTTGGTACCTCTCGCGGCCCGCTGCCCTGGCGACGCGCAATAGTCCCGGCCTGGCTACGGCTGACCTGCGAGGATAGCAACCCCTTCGTTTGGAGTCGGTCAATAATCTGCCGATACTCTTCGGTATCAACCAGATCAAGCACCTCCCAGATCTGGCTTGGAGCAATCAGTTTGCCACCCCGACCTAGCAGTACGACCAGTTTCTCTTCTCTACTCAAATTGAAAGCGCTGTAGGCGTCGAGCCATAGCTGTTCGGTGGGAGCGAACAAGTTCCTTTGGGAAAACGTAATCGCAAAACTGTCTTCCTCGGACACAATCTCAGGAGGGCCAAGCTCATGGCCGTTCATCAGGGCGTTAATCCGGCGGATCCCCTCTCCCATCTCCTGCATATATCCTAGCTCCCTCAGCACCCTCGCGATGTAGGTGTTTCGGGAATCATGTGCCCCTGTCCCTCGCCTGAGCTCTGTCAATTTCACCGTGGAGAGCAACTGGCCAGGGTTTCGAATTTCGAGCTTATCGTTGAACGCCAAGATTTCTAGTGACCGGCCTTCTGCACTGTAGTCTCTGTGTGCGATGGCATTCACAAATGCCTCTCTACAAGCGTCCTCGGGATAGGTTGTCTGTAGTTGGAAGGTGCCGCCCGCCAAGCGTCTCTGCACGAGGAACTGCCTGACCTGCTCCCAACCGGCGCTAAGCAGTTCCAGTATATTCCCTGCCTGAGAATCGTCCTTGCTAACGTTGTAATCTTTTCCGGTCAGGAGTTCTGTCCCCGAAATCTGTTGCAGCCGAATCTCTGATCTCGGGTGCCATCTTCTTGCGTCACGAGCAAAGAGCAACAATGCAGCGCGACGCAACCTAAGCGAACCACCTGCGTATTCGGCGAGTCCCAGAGTCTGCAGGCATTTCTCCGTGGACAGTCCAGGAGAAATGGCCTCAGCTACGCGCTGTAAGAGATCATCTCGGAGGTCGGCCACAGTTGCACCGTCCACCCATTGCCTATCATATTCTCTAGATATTTGTTCGTGGCGCTCGAACCGAATCTGTTCGCTGGAAACGGGAATCGTGTCGGAATCCCTACGCTGCAAGCATCTGCCGTCACTGGTCAAGTGAACGAATCCAGTTCCTTTCTGCACATCAAAGATCAGAACAGTCATGCCGCCCAGTTCAAGCTGGCGAACCCTGACATCCGAAAGCGGCGTGTCAGGATGAACGTGCGTTGACGGGGCTTGCTTCAGAATCTCAATACCGTCGTCCGCATAGTTGAGGCCAGTAACGGTGCCATCGTCTTCGGCGCCTACCACTAGTGTCCCGCCATCGGCATTGGCAAACGCCACCAGCGTTTCCCCTACGTCCCGGGCGACAAGCTTGACCTGGCGCCGCCTGTTTCTTTCTGGGCCCTCAAGTGCGCTCTTGAATTCCCGGAAGTGACTTTCTCCTTGAGCGAGGTCGTTCCGCAGCCGCTCGTCGGCGAGGAGTAGATGAGTATCGCCTTGGCCCAGCATCTGTCTACTCCTTCGGTCAATAATCGTTCCCAACTAAGTTAGCTTGCTTTGGACAGGGTGGCAACAATACTTAGTACGCCTGGGACGCCCGATACTTTGCACAGCCAGGTGTTGGTCGCATGGCAGCGTGAAGGCCAGCCCTAGTCTCTCCCGCAAAAGCAGGCACCCACCCCGCTCACCCTGACCTCAACATATGTCTTCCTGAGCGCAGCGAAGAATCCCCCTAAACCTCAGTCCCCAAAGCCTCCAAAGCCTGCCGCACAATCGCCCGCCGCAAATCCTTCTCCTCCTCCGCGTCCAACTCCGCGTCGCCCAAGGGATACACGATGCCCTTCCCCTGCACCACGCGGTTGGAGCCGACCATCTTCGCCACCGGCGTCACCGCCGTCACCTGCGCCACGGGGATGCCCGCCTTTTCCAACTCCGTCGCGATCGCAGCGCCGCTGCGAGTGCTCGTCCCTCAAGTGGACGTCAGGATCACGGCATCGACCCCCGCGCTCTTCAGATTCTCCGCGATCTCCTGCCCGATCCGCCGACTGTTCGCAAGCGGATTCGCCAGGCCGGTCATGGACAGGAACTGCTCATAGACCTTGCCGACCTCACCCGCCTTCTCCAGCTCCTTCAGAACATCGACGGGCACCAGCCGGTCCGGGTCGTTCAGCACGTGGCGATTGTCGTACCCCCGGTGATAGACCTCGTAGTCCTCCCCCTCCAGGTTATCGACGGTCGCGATGTCATACGAGCCCCAGATCGTCGACGCAATGGCGGGCATATTGTCCGGGTTGCCCGCCGGAACAAGCCCCCCGTCCGTCACAATCGCCACCGTCGCGTTGCTCAAATCTGCAACGGCGGGCGGCGCGGGAATCGGCTCGAATCCCGTCTGCGTCAACTCCGTCTCATACGGCTGCCCCTGCGTCTTGGCGACGATCATATTCGCCAGCCGCACCGCCGCAGGTTCCTCGACAATCTCGTCGCGCATGATCCCGCGCGGGATGTAGCCCCACTCCGCCGGCCTGCCCACGTCCTCCCCGGACGCTGTGACCTTCGCGATGGCAGCCATCCTGGTCAGAACGTTCCGCATGTCCGCAACGTTCTCGCCGGAATCGACGATGTACAACTCCTGCCGGTACAAATCGACGCCCGGGTTCTCAACGCCCATCCCCGTCACAACGGGAATCCCAAGCTCAGCCTGCACCGCCGCGCACAACGCCCCCGCCGCAACGCCGTAGCGCCCTGCCACGAAGCACGGGCCCGCCACGAACAGGTCGGCCTCGGAATCGCGCACCTCATTGACGACGAGTTCCATGACGGCTTCAAGGTTCTCAGCGGCGTAATTGTCGCCGCAGACAATCGTCTTGACGACCGTCGAATCGTCGCCAAGCACCTGCTCCAGCAGACGCCCCGGCCCGACCGCCTCGTTGCGCGTGTCCGGCCCGACGCCCGCCTCCTCTTCGCCGCCCAGTCCGCCAAAGAACTGGTTCAGATAATGAACGACCTTCATCTCAGGCCTCCCCTGTTCCTCTCCTTGAACTCGCCCCGTTGCCGGCTCAGTACACCACCGCCCGCACAACCGACGCCCCTTGCTGATTCGTCACGCCGCACAGCGCCTGCGCCGGTATGTGCCTCATCTGTGCAAGCTCCTGCGCGGCGGTGGGAGAACCGGCGATCACGCGCTCAACCGGCTCAGCGTCCCAACCGATGTCCCCGCCTCCCCCGTACACAATCGCGTCAACCTCAGGATAGTTGAACAGCATTGCCGATTCCGCGCGCCGATCCCCGGACGAGTCCGAAACCTGAACGACGGTCTTCATGCCCAGCGCCTCGCAGATACGAGCAGTCTCGCCCATGTCCACGTGCGGCGCGCCGCCCCCGTACTTGGTCAGCACAACACCGTCCGCGTTCAGGTTCCACTTGGCCTGGTGCGCCGCCAGCAGGCAGTTCCTGTTGCGGTCTGCCTCAAGAGACGCCGCGACCGTCGCAACCGTCCCCACAAAGTTGATCTCGCCCGCCTCGTGCCGCCGGTACAGCTCCTGGATGATCGGATGATTCTGGTAGAAATAGCTCTCGACCCGCATCACCCAGTACGAGCACACAACCGCCCCGTCCATCCACTCATTCGGATGCATCGTCAGCGGAACCATCCCCTCTGTGTTGCTCCCATAGAGGATGCGCTCATCCTCTTCCACCACCATCTGGTGCCCGTGAATCTGCCCGATGTACGCGATGCGCGGCAGCCCGTCCCGGTTTGTGGACGGCCCGTCGAGGTCGAACTCCTCTGTCGAATCGGCGGCCTGTCCGATGCCCGCGCTGCCAAGGAACACCGCCGCGCGCGCAGACGCCAGCCGCAGCGCGTTTAGCTCAACGTGGCGCGGCGTCCCCGGGATCATTCGTGGAACGATGACGACGTGATGCAGGTTTCCATAAGGCGAATTCGCAGCTGCCTCTCCGTGCATCTCCATCATCTTCGATGCAATGCCCGGTTCCTGCTGGGCATCGACAACCGTCAGCGCCGCGCCTCTCAGCACGTGCGTCGTTCCCTGCCCCGCCACGGCCATCGGCCCCAGCAGTCCCGGGAAATCGGTCCCTGTGCCCGGCTCCTTGGCGCGCGGCTCCAGGATGTCAAACACGACGCCAATACGGCACGGCTGACCGGGATTCGCCACCTCGATGTCGACGCTCTGGATGCGGCGGTCCTGGAGGATGGACTCCTGTAGCTCATCCGCGTCGACCGTCAGAACGCCGCCGTCAAGCGATGTCCCCGACCCCAGTTTCGCGTCGCTCACGTCATGGATTGCGAGAGTGAGTTTCATCCCAATCCCCCCCTGTGATATGGGCGCCAAAATAAGCCCTCTCACGTTGACACACAATAGGCGTCATTGCTAGCCTCTGTCAATGACATAACGTGAAGGAGTTGACATGAACCATCCCGTTGTCAGGGAAATCAGGTTCTTCCTCGCCCACACGCCCGGCCTTGTGCGGCACGGCTCCAAACCCACAAGGGAAATCCACGCGAATCACAGCGTCTGGCAGGACATTCAGGGCAGTCTCCGCTCCTTCGATGACGCCGCAGCATACGCCCCCCACCAGGTTCTGCTCGGCAACATGAAGCCGGACGATCTCACCACTGCTGCCGCGCCCTGGTACGAGAACATGCTTGCCGAGTATTCGACGAGCGGCCCGCACGGCGAACTCGTCAATGAGGACCGGTTCCACGGGCTCCTCAAAGCCGCAGATGAGTTCGATCTCGTTCTGCTCGAAGAGGGCTACGCTGCCCGCGTCGCAGCCGAACTCCGCAGCCATCCCCGCGTAACCGCTGAGGAAATCGAGCGCATCCAGGGCGTCCCCTACTCCCGCATTGAGGAGCGGCTGTCCTCCCGCGAGGGCGCGATTCCCCTGCTGACGCGCGACGGTGAGACCGTCGGCCTCGTCCAGACCGACTACGTGGACGACCCGTCGCTCGCCCCGGACATCCTCCTTGAGAACCTTGCCGTCAAGGCAACCGCCACCATGGCCCTCCGGTCCGTCCTTGCAGAGTCCGGTACGGACCCCGCAGCTCTCCAATACGTCATCGGCTCCGGCGAAGAGGCCATCGGCGACCGCTACAATCGCGGCGGCGGCAATCTCGGCAAGGCCGTCGCCGAAGCAGCGGCATGCGTCAACTCCACCGGCGCGGACGTCAAGGCATTCTGCTGCGCCCCAGTCCATGCGATGGTTGTTGCCGGCGGCCTGATCACGTCCGGCGTGTTTCCGGAGGTGGCCGTCGTGGGCGGCTGCTCGCTCGCCAAGCTGGGCATGAAGTTCCGCGGCCATCTCGCGAAGGAAATCCCCGTCATGGAGGATGTGCTCGCCGGTTTCGCAGTCCTCATGGGCCCGGACGATGGCGCGAGCCCCGTGCTGAGGCTCGACAGCGTTGGCCGCCACACCGTCGGCGCAGGTTCCGTCCAGCAGGCCATCGTCGAAGCCCTCGTCTCTGACCCATTGGACAGGCTCGGCCTGAAGTTCAACGATGTTGCCAAGTACGCCACGGAGATGCACAACCCGGAGATCACGGACACGGCGGGCAGCGGCAACGTCCCGCGCACCAACTACCGCCTCATCGCTGCCCTTGCCGCCCAGCGCGGCGAGATCGACAAAGGCTCAGAGCCGCGAGACAAGTTCGTCGAAGAGCACGGGATGCCCGGTTTCTCCCCCACCCAGGGCCACGTCGCCTCCGCAATGCCGTTCATGGCGCACGCTGTCGACGACCTGCGCGCAGGCGACTACCAGTACTCCATGTTCCTGGCAAAGGGCAGCCTGTTCCTTGGTCGCATGACCCACATGTCCGATGGCGAGTCCTTCATCTTGGAGGCGAACTCAGGCAAGGGGTAATCCATATCAAATTGGCGTATTATGTGCGGTAGCGGGGATAAACCCATCGCGCGATAGAGGGAGAAGGTGACATGGATCTTGCGGGAAAGCGAGTGATCATCGTCGGAGAGCGGGATGGCGTGCCCGGCCCCGCCATTGAGGCATGTGTCCGCAGCGCCGGCGCGGAGCCGGTCATGGTGCAGACGCAGTGCTTCGTTTGAACCGCCGCCGGAGCGCTTGACCTGGAAGGTCAAGAGGGAATCAAGGCGACGGTCGATACGCACGGCGCGGATGATATGGTCGTGCTGCTCGGCTCGCCCACGCCGGAGAGCGCTGAAGTGTACGCGCGAACCGTGACGGAGGGCGATCCGTCCTGGGTTGGCCCGCTTGCCGGCATCGCGCTCGGCCTCCCTGTCTTCCACGTGCTCGAAGAAGAGGTCAAAAGCCAGTTCGACGCGAACATATATGAGGAGCAGGTCTCCATCATGGAGTCCGTCCTGGACACAGACGACATCATCGACGCCATGCGCCAGGTCAGAGACGCCGTCGGCGTCTAACCCTTGCCGTCATTCCCGCGAAAGCGGGAATCTATGCGGGAATCTAAAGGAGCACAGAATGACAACCCAAACCAAAACCATCGTCCTCTACACCAAGAAGGAGAACTGCCCTGACTGCGAGGTCGCCAAGCGCTTCCTCGCCGACCACAACGTCGGCTACGAATCTCGTGACGTCGTAGAAAACCGTGATTACATGCTCGAACTCGTCCAAAACTACCGCAGCATGTCCGTCCCCACCCTCGTCGTAGACGGCCAGGCCGTCATAGGCTTCAAAAAAGACGAATACGAAAAACTCCTGGGGCTGTAGGCGAGCAGGTCCTGGGGGCCTGTAAGCCGGGTTCTGTACCCGGTTGGCGTCGCCGCCGGCCGGGCGATGGCCATCCATCTGGGCGTCGGCTTGCGCCGCCGCTCGAGCAGCCTACCCGAGGACGGGGTGGGCGTTCCCCTGCCCGCCTTTCGACGCGCGTCCTTCTATTTGGCCTTGCTCCAGGTGGGGTTTGGCCGCCGGCGCGTCACCGCGACCGGCCGGGCGCTCTTGCCGCCCGATTTCACCCTTGCCTGTGCCCAATGACGGATCATCAGGCCATCGGCGGTATGTTTCTGTGCCGCTATCCGTCGCCCCGCAGTCATCCCGCGAAACGCCTGGGCGTTACCCAGCACCCTGCCCAAGGAGCCCGGACTTTCCTCCCAGCCCGCCGAAGCGGCCTGCGCGGCCATCCGGCCCCCGGCCCTGCTCGCCTGCCACAGTATACGCCCCCACCCTAACCCCGCCGGAGAGTGAGCCCCCACTTGTCATTCTGAGCGCAGCGAAGAATCCAAAAACACCCTTAACACCTCATCCGACACAACCTGCCCCACGTCTCCCCGCAGCCGCCCCCGCCCAATGCCGTCGCACAAGATCCACCGCGTTTGCCCCGCCGCCACCTTCTTATCCACGGCCAGCGCGGCCCGGATGTCGTCCATATCCAGACCCGGCGGCGCAGTCGTCGGCAATCCATATGCCTCCAACAGATCGATCTGCCGCTGCCGTTCTGCCGCCGTAATCGACCCTACCCTCTCGGCCAACTGCGCTGCGAAGCTCATTCCAATCGCGACGGCCTCCCCATGCAGGATGCCCGTGTACTCCAGCGTAGTCTCCACAGCGTGCCCCAGCGTATGCCCCAGATTAAGCCGCGCCCGCAGCCCCGTCGTCTCGCGCTCATCCAGCGAGACGACGCGCCCCTTGATCGCGGAGCACCGCAGCACGGCATATGCCCGCTTGTCCTCGTCGCCCGCCATGATCGCCTCCGCGTTGGCCTCAAGAAAATCAAATAGCTCCGCATCGAAGATCGCGCCCGTCTTGATGACCTCCGCCCACCCCGCCGTCAGGTGGCGCGGCAGCAGCGTATTCAGCGTCCGCGTATCCGATAGAACGAGCCGCGGCTGGTAGAACGCCCCCACGAGATTCTTTCCCGACGGCAGGTCAATCGCCACCTTCCCGCCGATTGAGGCGTCAACCATCCCCAGCAGCGTCGTCGGAACTTGAACAAATGCCACCCCGCGCAGGTAGCTCGCTGCCACGTACCCCGCCAGATCACCCACAACGCCGCCGCCAAGCGCGACAACCACGTCACGTCTCTCGATCCGATGGCCGCTCAGTTCCGCAAACAACTCGCCCGCCTGCGCCAGGTTCTTGGATGTCTCTCCCTGCGGAATCTCCAGCAACAGCGGATCAAACCCCGCCTCCGCAAGGCTGCCCAGCGCAGTCTCTCGCCATTGCCCGGGTATCCCGCTATCCGTGATCACGCACGCCCTGCCCGATAAACCGGCCTCACTCATGCGCCGCCCCAGCGTTTCAAGCGCGCCCGGC
This sequence comes from Dehalococcoidia bacterium, assembly GCA_963666115.2. Classification (GTDB taxonomy): domain Bacteria; phylum Chloroflexota; class Dehalococcoidia; order UBA6926; family UBA6926; genus VXMO01. Next base: position 29,988 of record CAXXET010000003.1, read on the forward strand.
GCAACCACAATCGGGTACGTCGCTGTCTCAGTCCGCACGGTAAACGCAACATCGGAATCGTCGTTGCCGTCCGGCTCCAAGATCTGCCCGTCCGTGACGCGCCTCCATCCATCCTCCGCGCCCCGCTGCGCCTCGATGGCCGCGTCCTCCATCGTCAGCCGGTCCGTAGCGACCGTCCAATCCGCGATGGCATACGCCGCCTGCCTGCCTGATTTCAGCGCCGCAATGCGCCCAAGAGGGTCGCCGGCCGCAAGCAGCGGACGTTCAGTCGCATCCGACTCTTCCGACTGCATCCGCGCAAGGATGGTTGACGGCTGAGCCTCCAGGCAGACAACCGCGCCGGTCCTCTGCATAACTGCGCGATTCTCCGGGTCAAGAACGATGCCACCGCCCGTCGCAACAACCATGTTCGGCCACTGCGAAACCTCACGCAGCACCTCGGATTCCAATTCCCGGAAGACGGATTCTCCCTCCGTGGCGAAAATCTCAGGAATGGTCTTGCCGGCGCGTGACTCTATGAGCTCGTCAGTGTCGGCAAAGTCGATGTGCAGATTGACAGAAATCTGCCGAGCGACGGATGACTTTCCCGTATAGGAAAACCCAATCAAATAGATAGTGCGGCGTGGAGACGACACGCGAAATCCCTAGACCGTTGGCGCGGGCGCATGGCTCGGCCCGGCCGTTTCCATGTACGCCTGCACGTTCCTAACCGTCTCATCTCGATGGTCGCCGCCGAACTTCTCCAGCACGGCGTCTGCCAGCGCAATGCACACCATCGCCTCGCCAATCACCGCGCACGTCGGCACGAACGTGATGTCGCTGCGCTCGTAATGCGCCCGCTCCACCTTCTCTCCCGTCCGCAAATCAACCGTCTCCAGCGCGTTCATAATCGTCGCGATAGGCTTGACCATCGCCCGCACCACAACCGGCTCGCCCGTCGTCATGCCGCCCTCCAACCCGCCTGATTTGTTGGAGCGCCTCGGCCACGGGCGTACCCACGTCCCGTCAGGATTCCTGTCCCACTCATCAATGGGTTTCACCACGTCGTGCACGGTCGAGCCGCGCATCGCCGCCTGGTCAAATCCCGCGCCGAATTCGACGCCCTTGACGGCGTTGATGCTCATGACTGCGGCGGCCAACCGCGTGCTCAGCTTCCGATCCCATTGGATATGCGACCCCAGCCCAATCGGCGCTCCTGTCGCGACAACTTCAAACACGCCGCCCAAACTGTCTCCGTCCTGCCGTGCGGCGTCGATGGCCTCGATCATCGCCTCCGTCGCCGCCGGATCCGCGCACCGAACAGGCGACTCCTCCAACTGCACCCAGTCAATCGCCTCCTGCGGCGCGGCTACAACCCCCCCGATGCCCACAACGTGGCTGTGTACTTCTATGCCGATCTCCTCCAGGAATCGCCGCGCCACCGCCCCGGCCGCCACGCGTGCCGCGCTCTCCCGCGCGCTTGAACGCTCGAGGATATTCCGCGCGTCATCGTGCGAGTACTTGGTAATCCCCGGCGTGTCGGCGTGACCGGGACGCAGCTTGGTGATCGGCTCATAGGGAACATCTGACGGCTCAATGGACATCTCATCCACCCATGGCACACCGTCTGGCCCCGTGCCTGTCGAAAAGTCGCGGTTCTCGACGAACATGGCAATCGGCCCGCCAAGCGTCAGCCCGTGCCGCACCCCCGACGAAATCCGGGCGCGGTCCGTTTCGATCTGCTGCCGCGCCCCGCGCCCATACCCGCGCTGCCGCCGCGCCAAATCCTGCCGGATATAATCCTCGGACAACGAAACGCCCGCCGGTATGCCCTCGACGATTGTCGTTAGGCCCGGCCCGTGCGACTCTCCCGCCGTCAGGAAACGAAACTGTCCCATTGAGTGTCAGCAACTCCTGTGCTTATTGATGTTGGTCACTATCCAGATTACATCAGCGCTTTCAACGCCGCCGAATACATGATGTCCTCCGGCGCCTCCCGATCCGTCCAAAACTCGAACGACGCCGCCCCCTGGTACACCAGCATCCCAATCCCGCCCAGCACGCGCGCCCCGCGCTCCCTGGCCAACTCCAACAGCGGCGTCTCTCGCGGATTGTAGACGAGGTCGCATACGAGAACGCCCCGCCCCAGCAACTCCCCAACCGGCGGCGCGCCGTCCGGTTCAGGCCCCCCCGCCATGCCAATCGATGTGCAGTTCACTATCAGGTCGAATGAGCCGTCGCCCGATAAGTCGCCGAAGCTTTCCCCCCGCGTCTCAACCGCCGTCGCCTCGGACACGTCACGCGCCAGCTCCTCTGCCCGTTCCGTCGTTCGATTCACAATGACCAACTCCGAAACGCCCTCCCACGCAAGGCCGTATGCCACGGCCCGCGCCGCGCCCCCCGCGCCAACAACCAACGCCCGTTTCCGCGCCGCCGTAAAACGCGCCTCCTCCTCCAATGATCGTGTGAATCCCGCCGCGTCAGTATTTGCCCCGATCAAAAAACCGTCGCGGTTGATGATCGTATTCACCGCGCCAATCGACTCCGCCACCGGCAGAATCTCATCCAGCAGCGGCATGACGGCCTGCTTGTGCGGCACAGTCACATTCGCGCCCAACACATCCCCCGACCGCAGCGACTCCACCCGGGTCGCCAGTTCATCCGCCGGAGTCACCCACGTCTCATACCGCGCGTCAATCTCCAGTTCGTCGAACGCCGCCTGCTGAAACGCCGGCGAAATAGAGTGCCCCAGCGGATACCCAATAATCCCCACCCGCGATGTCATCTGGCCCCACGACTCCTCTGCTCATCCAAATACGCCTGCAGCACAACCGCCGCCGCAACCGAATCAGGCGGGCTCGATGATCCACCCTCGCGCATCACCCGTTCGGCAGACACAGTGGACAGCCGTTCGTCCCTGCCCTCAACCGGCACGGACAACCCGCGTTCGCACGCCCGCCGCACCCCCTCCGCCCACCGCGCCATCTCGCCCATCCGCCCGTCCATCGTGCGTGGAATCCCGACAATCACGCGCTCCACCCCATACTCCGCGACAACACTCCCCAATCGCTCGACAAACAATGCCTCATCCGCCCCCGGCAGCAAACCAAGCGGCTGCGCGATAGTCTGCGTCGGATCGGACACGGCAACCCCGCTCCTCGCCTTCCCAAGATCAACCGCAATAACTCGCCCGCTCATACCCCAAGCATAGCCCACCCTATCCCCATTTAGCCCCACTCCCCATTCACTCCGCCCCCGTTCATCCTCCCCTATGCCGCTCACCCTGAGCTCCCCTCCGGTCACCCTGAGCTTGTCGAAGGGCGCCCCACCCCGCTAAGCTCAAACAAAGGGGGAATCATGCCAGACACCTACATGGTCGCAGGCGCCGCATCCGGCGTCGGAATGCACGTCACCCGCAAGCTGCTTGACCGCGGCGAGAACGTGCGCGCATTCGTCAGGAACGGGCGCAAACTCCGGGACATCTTCGGAACGCCGGACAACCTCGGCATCTTCGTCGGCGACATTGCCGATCACGCTGCCGCATTCGAGGCCGCTGAGGGCGCGCACTACGTCATATCCACCGTCGGCGCGAAATTCCCGGACGGCGAACCGGAGAGAGTCGACTACCAGGGCGTGCACACGCTTGTGAACGCCGCTGCGGAACACGGCCACATCCGCCAATTCGTCCTCGTGTCCTCTATTGGTGTCACGCAGACCGACCATGATCTGAATAAGCGATTTAAGAACGTTCTCCGATGGAAGATGTTTGGCGAGAACTACCTGCGCGGCAGCGGTCTTTCCTACGCCATCGTCCGCCCCGGCGGACTCTCCGACGATGCCGGTGGCGCGAAATCCATTGAGATCGGCCAGGGCGACTCAATCCACGGCGCTATCAGCCGCGAGACCGTCGCCAACGTCTGTATCGCCATCTGTGACGCCGCGGAGCACGTGGTCCGTGAAGTGACATTCGAGGTCATCGAGGGCGAAGGCCCGCCCCCTGCGGACCTGGCCAACATCTTCGACAACCTCAAGCGAGATTAGCCCTCGATCACCAAATACCGCGCAAACTGCTCCATCGTCATCCCATCCCGCAGGTAGGGGTGGGTGTACAAGGGCAGCAGTTTCTCCTCCAACTCCGACAGTGTCTGCGTTTGGTTCGGGTCGTCCGGGCGCACGCTCATCAGGTAGTTGCCCTCAGGCAGATGCCCCATCGGCAGGATGGCGTGCAGAAGCTCATGCGTGAGAACCTGGCCGAAGTACTCGTTCGGCGCGGAAACGTAGATTGCGGAATACATGCGGCCGTCATCGTCATGCTGGATGCTGCATCCCAGCCGTCCATGGCAGTTCACGGGGTTTTCCACGCCGAGATACAGCGCCAGGTGGGCCGTATCCTCCGATTGCGCCTCCTCCACCGCCACGCCCAGCTTTTCCGTAACCCAGGGGATATAGGGAGTCAACTTGTCGCGCTCGAATGCCCCCTCGGCAATGTAATACGTCACGGGGTTGGGCATCCACCGCACGTGGCGTCCCAGGGACGTGAACCGCCCCCCGCATGAAACGTCGCTTGCCTCCCGCAGGTCTCTGCTCTCCGTAAAGCACTCCCACGTCGAGCGATCCACCCGCATGCGGTCGGCCACCGGAACCACGTCATACATGGTGACCGTGACGCCGCACTCCGAGATTCCTTCAATGATCGCCAGTCCAAGCGCATGAACGTCGGTCCGTTGCAGCTCCTCCAAATCCTCAACACCCTCGTAGCACCCCATGGAAAACTCCGCAAAGTCGATGAACGAGTCATCGCCTTCCACGAAACGCCGTAGCGCTGACAGCCCCAACCTCGCCCGCTCAGTGTTGATCCGCTCAAAAGCCTCATCCAGTATCTCCTCCGTTGTCGGCGGCTCAGGCGTCGGCGGCGGTGTGTTGGTAGGCGGTGGTGGCGGAACGGGCGTGTCTGCCGGTGTGGGCGGCGGCGCAGGTGTAGCGGTCGGCGCAGGTGGCGGCGCCGGTGTAGTCGTCGGCGCCGGTGGCGGAACGGGTGTATCGGTGGTCGGCGGCGGTGATGGCGCCGGCGTGCTGGTCGGCGCAGGCGGCGGTACGGGCGTATCCGGCTCCTCGGGTTCGGAATCGCACGCCGCAACAATCACCGCGACTGATAGAATCAACAGGAGTGCCGCTATGCGATTCACGTTCGCCCTCCCTTTCCGCCGCCCGGCCAGCCGCGCTCCCATAATTCTACAGGCTTGCGTCTCTTGACATCCCCACCCTTTCTGACTAGTCTGATAACTAGTCAGTTTTCAAATCAGTCAAAGGGGGGTGCCATGACGTTCTACCCTACGGATGACAAGCCGAATACGTGGCAGGTGCAAGAGGCAAAGGCGCGTTTCGGCGAGTTCCTCGAAACAACCATTGCCGATGGGCCGCAAATCGTAACGAAGCGCGGTATTGAGGCAGCGGTGCTGGTGCCCATTGACCAGTGGCGCAAAATTGAGGAGTCCAATAAGCGCACGCTCAAGGACCTCCTGTTGGCGCCGGAACCAAGAACCGATGAACTCGTGCCCCCGAACTTGGGTTTCTTCCGGCCTCAACCCGTGTCTTTCGATTAGTTTGTCGCCGTGTTTCTCCTCGACACGAATGTTGTCTCGGAGTTGCGCCGTGCTAGGCCCAATCCGGTCGTGGTGCGCTGGTTGGAACGCGTTCCGTCCCACAGCCTTCACGTGTCCGCAGTAACCATTGGCGAAATCCAGGCCGGGGTCGAAAACAAGCGGGCGCAGGATCCCGCAAAGGCGCTCGAAATAGAGGAGTGGCTGCATGAGGTGATGGGAACCTTCGGTGTCGTCAACGCGGACGCCGCCGCCTTTCGTGAGTGGGCGCGGCTGATGCACAGGCAGTCGGACAACCTGCTGAAAGACGCCCTCATCGCCGCCACCGCCCTCGTCAACTCCTTGACGGTCGTCACCCGTAACGTCCGCGACTTCCAACAGTTGCGCATGCAGATTATCAACCCGTTCGACAACACCGCCTAACCGCCCGTAGCCCGCCCAACCGCGCTGCCATAATTCAACAGATTGAGGAGTCGTGACGATATGGACTTGGGTTTGGATGGCCGCGGCGTGCTGGTCGCCGGGGGAAGTCGCGGGATTGGCGCAGTCGTGGCCGGGGCGTTCGCAAGTGAGGGAGCGCGCGTCGCCATCGCCGCGCGAACGCAGGACGTTCTACAGTCCGCCGCGCAGCGCATCTCGGAAAAGGCAGGCCGGACGATCCTGCCGGTCGTCATGGACGTCACGGATGAGGATTCAGTCCGCGCCGCCGTGGAAAGCGTCACGGCCGAGTTCGGTCGTCTGGACATCGTCGTCAATTCGGCAGTCGACGTCGTGGGCGGCCTCCCCGGCGCCCCGTCGGAGCTCGACGCGGCAGCGCTCGGCGGCGCGCTCGATGTCAAGGTGCTCGGGATGCTGCGGATCATTCAGGCCGCCCTGCCCCACATGAAGGCTGCGGGCTACGGACGGCTCATCGCGGTTGGCGGCGCGTCCGCCCGCCAGATTGGGGCGGCCAGCGCGAGCATCCGCAATTCCGCACTCGCTGCCCTGTGCAAGAACGTTGCAACGGAGGTGGGGCCGCACGGCGTCACCGTCAACGTGATTCACCCGGGCGGCGTGCTCACGGAGCGCAACCGGGGGCGCGTGGAGGAAGAGCAAGCGCGAAACGGCGGCACGTTTGAGGAGGCGGAGGCGCGCCTGGCGGCCAACGTGCCGCTGGGCCGCATGGTTCACCCGGAGGACATCGCCGCGCTTGCCGTACTCCTCGCATCCCCCCACGCCGCAGCCATCACCGGCCAGACCATCGCCGTAGACGGAGGCGCAACACGCGCAATCACCTACTAATCCCCCTACCCTCCCAGCACTATCCCCGCCACCGCCGCCAGCGCCTCATCCAACTTGCTCGCATCGCGCCCCCCCGCTGAGGCAAAATCCTTGCGCCCCCCGCCGCCCCCGCCAACAATCTTCGCTGTCGTCGTCACGATTCGCCCCGCGTCAAAGCCGCCCCCCCGCGCCACAATATCCTCGCTGATCGCGCACACGAACGACGGCCTCCCGTCCACCTCCGCCCCAAGTAAAACAACCCCTGATCCCAACGCCGCCCGTGTCCTGTCCGCAACGTCCCGCAGCAGGTCCGCGTTCGCAATGCCCTCTGCCCGCGCCGAAAGCAGCGTCACCGGCGGCTCTCCCACCTGCACCGCCTGCGGCAGCAGCGACTCAATCTGCGAACGCGCCCGTTCCCGCTCAAGCTCCTCGGTTCGACGACGCAGTCGTTCGGATTCCGCCGCCTGGTCCGCTATCCGCGTCTCGATCTCCTCCACAGGAACCGTCAACTGCCGTGACAGCCGTTCGAGCACGGACATGCGGTCGCGCAGGAGTTGGTCCGCATTCGAGCCCGCCACCGCCTCCACACGCCGCATCCCCGCCCCGATGGAGCTTTCGCCAACGATGTAGATAAACCCGACTTCCCCCGTCGCGTGAACGTGCGTGCCCCCGCACAACTCATGGCTGAACGGCGCGTCGTCGCCCTCTCCGTCGATGGATACCGTCCGCACCTCGCTGCCGTACCGGTCGCCGAAGAACGCCAGCGCCCCGGACGCCAGCGCGTCTTGTATCGGCTGTGTCTCCGACTCCACAACGATGTTGCGAATCACCCGGGCGTTTACCGCGTGCGTGATCGCCGCAATCTCATGCTCGTTCAGCGATGCCGTATGCGAGAAATCAAACCGCAGATGATCCGGCGACACATACGACCCCGCCTGCCGCACGTGCCCGCCAAGCGTTGAACGCAGCGCAGCATGGAGAAGGTGCGTCGCCGTGTGATGCCGTGTCGACTGCCCCCGCGCCGTCGGATCAACCTCAAGCGTCACCGCGTCCCCAATGCTGATAGTCCCTTCCTCCACTACGCCAATATGCACAATGAAATCAGGCCGCTCCCCAACAGGCCGCTGCGTGTCCGTAATCCGCACAAGCCCCGCAGGCCCGCGTATCGCGCCAACGTCGCCCACCTGCCCGCCGCCCTCCGGGTAGAACGGTGTCCGCGCCGTCACGATCTCCACCTGCTGATGCTGCGAGGCCGACTCCGCCACGCCGCCGCCCACAATCAGTCCCGTAACGTTGCTCTCATCGCGCGCAGCCTCATAGCCGGTGAACTGTGTCGTCAGGCTCGAAAGCAGCCGGTACGCCTCCGATCCCTCGTCGCCGCCGCCGAACGTCGTCGCCGCCCTGCCCCGCGCCCGCTGCGCCTCCATCTCCTGCTCGAAACTGTCGCGGTCGACGCTCATCCCCCGATCCAGCGCGATCTCCTCCGCAAGCTCCACTGGAAAGCCGTAGGTGTCATACAGCCGGAAGAGCGCGTCGCCCGGCACAACGGATTCGCCCTCTGTCTCCATCCGCGCCGTCACTTCATCCAGCAGCGCAGTCCCCACGGAAAGCGTCCGCTGGAATTGTTCTTCCTCCCGCGTCACTGTCTGCACAATGTGGTCGCGAGCATCATTGAGCGCCGGATACGCGGGCGCCATCAACGGAATCACCGCCTCCGTGATGATCCGGCCCAGGAACGGCTCGTTCACGCCCAGGCTCTGCGCGAACCGGATGCCCCGCCGCAGCATCCGCCGCAGCACGTACCCGCGTCCCTCGTTCCCCGGTGTCACGCCGTCCATGATCAAAAACGCGCCGGACCGCGCGTGTTCCGCCATCACCCGCAGCGCCCGATCCGTCTCCCCGTCCGTCCCGTATTCCGTTCCCGCAATAGACGCTGCGGACGCGATGAGCGGCTGGAACAAATCGGTCGAATAAATATTCTCCGCGCGCTGGATGATCGCCGCCAGCCGCTCCAGCCCCATGCCCGTGTCGATATTCTTCTTCTCAAGCGGCGTCCGTGAGCCGTCCTCTGCCTGGTCGAACTCCATGAAAACGAGGTTCCATATCTCCACGAACCGGCCGCATTCGCAGTTCGGCCCGCAGTCCTCCTCCTCGCACTGCGCCCCCGGCCCCAGGTCGTAGTGAATCTCGGAGCATGGTCCGCACGGCCCGCTCGTCCCCGCCGGCCCCCACCAGTTGTCGGACGCCCCAAACCGCCGGATGCGTTCCGCCGGCACCCCCGTCTGCTCCCAGAGTCGCGCCGCCTCATCGTCGTCCGTGTAGACCGTTGCCCACAGCTGATCCGGGTTCAGCCCCAGGTGCTGCGTACACAGTTCCCACGCATGCTCGATTGCGCCCTGCTTGAAATAATCCCCGAACGAGAAATTGCCAAGCATCTCGAAGAACGTCAGGTGAGTCGTATCCCCAACCTCGCCGATGTCCGTCGTCCGAAAAGACTTCTGCACCGTCGTCAGCCTCTGGTTGGGCGGCGCCGATTGCCCCAAAAAATACGGCTTGAACTGCACCATGCCCGCCGTCGTGAACAACAGCGTCGGATCATCCTGCGGCACAAGCGACGACGACGGCATCCGGGAGTGCCCCTTCGACTCGAAAAAGCTCAAAAACAGCTCCCGCAGCTCCGGCCCCGTCCAATACCGCAAACCTTCACCCGTCATAACGTGCCATTCTCTCCATATCGGTGTCGTGTCATCCCATTGTAGCCGAGCATCCCGCCGCCCCCCCGTTCACCCTATACTCAATTCATGGACTACTCCCAAGCCGTCGCCTGGCTCCTCAACATGACCAATTTTGAGCGCCCCGTCGCGCCCCCGGACCCCGCCGACACCACCAACCCCCACACCCCCATCGCAGCCCGCCGCTGGAACCTCGACCGCGTCCATGAACTCCTCCGCCGCCTCGATAACCCACACCTCGGCCCCGTCACCCTCCACGTCGCGGGCACGAAGGGCAAGGGCAGCACCTGCGCCCTGCTCGCCGCCGCTCTCACCACCTGCGGCTACCACACCGGTTTATTCACTTCCCCCCACCTCCACACCATCCGCGAGCGCATCGCCGTCAACGGCTACCCCTGTTCGGAGCAGGATTTCATCGACGCCGCCGCCATCGTCAAACCCGCCGTGGACGCGGTAAACGACGACGGTTCGTTCGGCAGCATCACCACGTTCGAGGCGCTAACGGCGATGGCGTTCGTCGCCTTTCGAGCGCAGAACGTCGAAGTGCAGGTCATCGAGGTCGGTCTCGGTGGCCGACTCGACTCCACAAACGTCGTCGAACCCGCCGTCACGGGCATCACGTCCATCAGCCTCGACCACGAGGCCTTTCTCGGCTCGACGATCCGTGAAATCGCAACGGAAAAGGCGGGCATCATCAAACCCGGCATCCCCGTCGTCTCCGCCCCCCAGGAGTCCGACGCCGCCGACGTTATTATCGCCAGGGCTGATGAGCTTGCCGCCCCCCTCACCCTCCTCCGCCGCGACATCTTCTGGCGGCGCGAGTTTGCCAGCGCGTCCGGCCAGGATTTCAAAATGTGGGGCAGCATCGGCGACCGCCCAATTGAACACAACCTCCGCACAAGCCTGCTCGGCGAGCATCAGCTTGAGAATGCCTCCCTCGCCATGTCCATGCTGGAGCGCCTCCGCGACCTCCACTACCCAGTCCCCTACGATGACACCTACACCGGTTTCAGCGGCGTCCGTTGGCCCGGCCGCATGGAAATCCTCAGCGAGTCGCCCCTGATCGTGGCGGATGGTGCCCACAACCCCTATTCCGCAACGCGGCTGGCTGAGACAATAAGGGAGACGTTTCCGGGACGTGAGGTGCAGCTTGTGCTCGGCGCCGCATCGGACAAGGACGTAAGCGGCATTGCGCGGGAGATCGGCGTCGTTGCAACAGGCGCGTTCGCAACATCCTCCCGCAGCCCGCGCTCCATGTCCCCGGATGACGTAGCGGATACACTATGGGAGGCGGGAGTTCCCGTGCGGCCGGAAAAGACAGTCGCGGCGGCCATCGAACGCGCGAAACTGGAGGGCGGCCCCGGGTCGCTCATTCTCGTCACGGGGTCGCTGTTCGTCGTGGCTGAGGCGCGGGAGCACGTGCTCGGCGTCGCGCCGGACGAGTCCGCCTACTGAGCGCGGGCATCTCGGCAGAGAAGAGACGGAGAGGAAGGAGAACAGGGAATGGCAGCGCAGGACCGCACAGCGGATCAGCGGGTGGTCGTAACGGGCATGGGCGCCCTCACACCCCTCGGCAACTCGATTGACGAATACTGGAACGGCCTCGTCTCAGGAACAAGCGGCATCAACTATATCGAGAGCTTCGACGCGTCGGAGTTCCCCTGCGTCGTCGCCGGTGAAGTCCACAATTTCGACGCCAGCGAGTACATGCCCGCCAAGCAGGTGCGCCGGCTCGCCCGCTTCTCACAGCTCGCCGTCGCGGCCTCCCGACAGGCCATCGATGACGCCGGCATTGACCTTGAAACCGCGGACGTGGAGCGCATCGGCGTCCTCCTCGGCAACGGCATCGGCAGCTACCCGGACACCGAGGAGCAGAGCAAGGTCTTCTATGAGCGCGGATGGAGCAAGGTCAGCCCCATCTATATGTCCAAGATGCTCCCCAACATGGCCGCCGCGAACGTCGCGATGGCCCTCGGCCTCGTCGGCTATAACAACACCGTCATCACCGCATGCGCCGCCGGCACGCAGGCAATCGGCGACGCTGCCGACATGATCCGCGCCGGCCGCGCCGACGTCATCATCTCCGGCGGCTCCGAATCCTCCATCTGCGCCCAGGGCCTTGCCGCCTTCTGCGCCATGCGCGCCCTCTCCCAGCGCAAGGACGACCCGCACGGCGCGTCACGCCCATTCGATTCCGACCGCGATGGCTTCGTGCCGACGGAGGCCGCTGGCATTCTCGTCCTTGAATCGCTCTCACACGCCCAGGCGCGCGGCGCGACCATCTACGCCGAAGTCGCCGGCTACGGAGCCTCCAATGACGCCTTCGATTTCGTCCAGCCGCGCGATGACGGCGCGGGAGCGGCCAGGACAATGCGATGGGCCCTCGACGACGCCGGCATCGACCCCTCAGAGATCAGCTACATCAACGCCCACGGCACGTCGACCCCGCTCGGCGACGCTGCGGAAACCACCGCCATCAAGGCCGTCTTCGGCGACCGCGCCTATGAGATTCCGGTCAGTTCCACCAAGTCCATGATCGGGCACGCCCTAGGCGCGGCGGGCGGCGTGGAGGGCATCGCAGTAGTCAAGTCCATCCAGACCGGCAAAATCCACCCCACCATCAACCTCCAAACCCCTGACCCCGCCTGCGACCTCGACTACGTCCCCAACGAAGCGAGAGACGCCGATGTCCGCGTAGCCCTATCCAACAGCTTCGGCTTCGGAGGCCAAAACGCCTGCGTAGTCTTCACCAAAATGAACTAGGCATTCACGTCCGTCCGCGTATCCCCTGCCGCAAGCGCGTCCATATACGCCAGGACCATGTCGCGCGTGCGGTAGCGCCCGAACTCCTTGCGGTCGTTTCGCTCCACGATGGGGAACGTGCTGAGAATGTAATCGGCGTTGTCCTTCGAGATGCCGTAGAGGTGGAAGTAGAGCGCGTCGAGGCGCGCCCGCAGGTGGCGGCGCTCCTCCTCGTCCCACGTGAACGGCGCCCCGTCGTAGCCCAGGTCCTTGGCAAACGGCGCCATGTCATGCGCGGTATACGTCAGCCGCAGCACGTGGTCCCGAACGAGGTCGCGGGCGGTCATATCGCCAAACTGCCGGTCATAGCCATCAGGAGCAATGACGGGCAATTGCTCAAGGATGTATAGATTCAGCGTCTGCCCCTGCAATTTCTGTCTTGTCACAAAGTCAAAGCCGACTGCGTTTAGGTTGGCCGCAAGCAGCCACTCCTCCCTATCGTGCACCTCTGGCCGTAGAATCGGCACTTTATTGCCAAATCCGACGGTCGGAAAGAGGGCCGCGATAAATGTACGGATATTCGTTGGGGCGGTTATTTCCTTGAACCCCATCACCCATTCGACGTCTGAACCCCAATCGCACTCAGATGCTGGCACCCAAAACTGAGGCGCAGGCAACCAATCAGGGTTGACGTGTTCATCGAGAGTTGCGTCACGCGGTTGGGCAGGGCGATTCAGGTTCTCAGGGTTCACGACCACGCTCGCCGCGCGGTGGTCATAAGCCTGCACCATCTTGCCCTCATACAGTGGCAGGTAAACCTCCTCGCCTCTCTGCCACCGGTTGCCGTTCACAGGGTAGAAACCCTCGGCCTGCAACTGAGTCGCTGTCCTGAAGAGACGGGAGTCGTTGGTCATGTCAAACATCCGCACGTAGCGCACGGGCCATGCCTTTCGCTCCTCGCCGCCTGAGCGATCAACAAGAACCGGATGCCGCTCATAGATGCCCCGCGTGATCTCGGCATCGCGTCTGGTGCGAAATATGGGCGCGGTGCCCGTATTCGGATTTACCCGTGCGAAATCAGCAGGCGCAAGCGGGAACGAGCCGTCAGGGTCATCAATGGTCTCCGTGTGGTGCAGAAAGAACGCTGCCCGAGCCTCAGGGAATGTCCGGCTCTCGCCGCCGAATACCAGGGCGCAGAACTTGAATGAGGCGTGAACATCCTTGAAGAAGATCTTCCTGTTCTCAAAATCGTACAGCCCGCCAAGCCGTCCGCTCGTGGCAATCCGCTTGAAGAAATCGGCGGCATTCTTATCCCCGTAGATGCCTGAGGGAGTCAGCAGGCCGACAATGCCGTCCGGCTTCACAAGGCTCATCGCACGCTCCACGAAGAGCGAATACAGGTTGATATCGCCCTGCCCCAGCAGCGGATAGTGGCCCGAACTGCGAACGACCGCGCTGAGAATATCTGCGCGCTCCTTTGCGGCATCGAATTCGTCCGCAAGCGGGGATTCCTGTTCCCGCAGCCGCTCGATGGCGGCTTTCCGCGCCGCCGCGGTCGGCGCGCGCGCCGCCTCCGGCATCCGCGTCGCGAACCATTCGACCTCCTGGAGCTTGATGCGCTCCCACGGCGGGTTGCCGATCACCGCGTCGAAGCCGCCCTGTAAATCCGGCTCATGCCAATTTCTCCAAACGGTGGGAAAGGCCGTCTCCCAGTGAATGAATCCCTCGTCGGCTGCAACCGCCCGCGATTCATGCCACATGGCCTTGATGTCTTCGGGGGCAGGGTCGCTGTCCTGAGGCGGCTTCGTCAGAAACTCATATTCGCCCTTGCGGGCCGTTCTCAACGCCTCGGACAACTGCTCCCCGTAGTGAGCGCGTTCACCCCTGGTCAGGCGCGTGTTCTTCCAGTCTGCGCCTGAGAAGTAATCGAGCATTCCGCGAAGGTCTGCCGTCGCGGCTTCGGAGCGGCTGAACCACCCCGCTGATTCATAAACACCCCCAATATCAAGGTCCTCGGCTGTCTCAACATCGCGCGTGGCGCTGGAGGACTCGCGCTCTGCCCTCCCGACTGCATCCCGCGCATTCACTTGTCCTTTATCGCCCACGCGCGCCATCCCTTCGCTCACGCGCAACCCCAGCAGGGAGTCGCCGCGACGCAGATGATGGTCCAGGAAGGACAGCGGTACGCCCACCGTGAAGCTGTGCAGCCACAACGACACCTTGGCAAGTTCCACCGCCAGGGGATTCTTGTCCACCCCGTAGATGCAACTCTTGAGCACCAGTCGGCGGATGAGCGCCTGGTCGGTCAACTGCGATTCGTCAAGCGCCCAATTCGACTCGCGCGCTCCCCTGAGGATCCGTTCGCGCATGTCGTCGATGCGCGCGACGAGCGGCGAGACATACGCCGCTTCCGGCCAATCCGGCACGGCCGGCGCGTACTCGACCAGGTCGGCGATATAATCAGTCAGGTAGTCGGCGGCTGAGACGAGAAAATGCCCGCTGCCCATCGCAGGGTCCAGCACTCTGAGTTGCAGTGCCGCCTCCGCAGGATCGATCTTTCTGAGCTCTTCATCCCGCGAAATGATGCCGTTGCTCTCCTTCGCCAACCGCTTTGCCTCGGTCTCAAATGTGTCCAGTCGTTCCTCGATCAGCGGCCCAAGGGTGCGATCGACAACAAGATCAACGAGTTCCTGCGGTGTGTAGTAGCTGCCGGAGTCCTTGCGGGCATAGGGATTCGGACGAATGGTAACGACGCCGTCGGCGTCTCGCTTCGGTTCTCGTTCCAGCAAGCGCTCGTAAATCGACCCAAGTTGCTGAACGGACAGGTCGCGGTAATTCACGAACTGCGGCGCGCCGCCGGAATCTGTCGTGTGAGAGAGGCGATAGACGATTTCGGCCACAACGCTGTCCGGAAGCTGCAAAGATTGCAGGAGGCGGGCCCCACGATTCTCCTGGGGGTAAAACAGGCCGCCGTTGTACGCGGGCAAGCCGATGGATTCATCCCCCTTGTCAATCTGGCCAAAGAGCCTCGCCAAAGCGCTGTAGTACGTGTCGGCCTGCCCGGAAAACGCCGCTCCTTCCCGTTTCTTTACGGCGACGTCGTCACGTACAACCCTGCGTAAGCTGTAATTCCCATAGCGATCGTCGTTGACGGGCAATAGGCCGCGGTCCTCCGCATACAGTACGAAGAGCAGGCGATACAGGAGAACGAGGGCGCTATCGCGGATGTCAGTGAGGTCGGCGTCCGGCGCCTGCTCGGCAAGCGCGCTGACGAGCCGCGGAAATGCGTCGTCGAATACGACCCTGGACAAATCCTCGGCAACGCGCTGCTCGTACCGCCTGCCCTCCTCGATGGCCGCGACAAGGAAGCTTGTGGTCGCGCCCCGCTGCGGCGAAAATGATTCCCGCCGAAAAAACAGGTGAAAGAGACGAACCACGTCGCGCGCAGCGGAATCGTCGGTGTCATCGCCAAACAGGGAAGTCTGGATTCTCCCGTCGCCGTTCGGCTCCTGGAAGGCCTCCCGGAGATTGACCTCAAAATACGCGGTGGCGCGGGGACGTGTCTCGTAATCGTAAAGTCGCCACACACCGCCGTCCGTCAGCATCCCCCACCGTATGCCGCCCTCCGGCAGCCTATCGTCAGCTTGCCTGAGGTAATGAAGAATCTGGCCGTGAGGAGTGCGGCGAAGTACGCGCCGGGTCGTTCGCCTGCTGCCGTCCGGTCCGTTGACTGACGCGTCCCCGTCGAAGAGCGGCATGACCCGTCCGTTGGGGTCGTCCCGTTCCTCCACGTCCTCTGACTCTGATGCCCGTGCGTCCAGGTTTGTGCCCGCCCGCTTGCTTTCCTCTACCACGACGGCATCCCGGAAACGGTCATCGGCGTTGCCCCGCCCGGCCGCCGCCGCGCGGGTTTCCTCGTTGTCATACAGCAGCAAGTCCGGGTAATCGCGCCCCCCGGCCATACTCTGTTGGGGAAGACTGTGCTCCCATCCCAACAGCCGCAGAATGGGGATGATCAACTCCTGCTCGGTTGTGGCCTCATTAGGCTCAAAATGCGACTGGAACCTGCGGAAGAGTCCTCTCAGTTCTTTCTCAAAGTCAGCGAGGCCGGCCTCAGATTCTCGCCATTCCGACGTTCCCCTGATGCCTTCGCGCAGGAAGTAATCGGTAAATAACTGACCGCTCATGGTCACTAGTGTGGCGCGCCCATGCCCCCCTGTCTATCGCCGCCTTAGCCCCGCGCCTCATTCAAAAGCCGCCGCAAAACCGTGTGCAGTATCCCCCCGTTCCGGTAATAGTCCGCCTCCACCTGCGTGTCGATCCGCACCGTCGCTGCGAACGTCGTCTCTGACCCGTCCTCGCGACGCACCGTAACGTCGATATCCTGCCCCGGCTCGATACCGTCATCAAGGCTGCCGATCGTCACCGTCTCCCGGCCCGTGATTCCGTGTGCCGCCGCGTTCTCACCCTCGTGGAACTGGAGCGGCAGCACGCCCATCCCCACTAGGTTGGAGCGGTGAATCCGCTCGAACGACTCCGCAATCGCCGCCCTCACGCCGAGTAGGTACGGTCCCTTCGCCGCCCAGTCGCGGCTTGAGCCGGAACCGTACTCCTTGCCGCCGAAGATGACCGTCGGCACGCCCTCCTGCTGGTAGCGCATAGCAGCATCGTAGATCGGCATCTGCTCGCCCTCGGGCAGCTTCAGCGTGAACCCGCCCTCCACGTCGTCCAGCATCTGGTTCTTGATGCGGATATTCGCGAACGTGCCGCGCATCAAAATCTCGTGGTTGCCGCGCCGTGACCCATATGAATTGAAATCCGCCTGCAGCACGTCGCGCCCCTGCAAAAACTGCCCCGCCGGGCTCCGCGCCGCGATGTTTCCCGCCGGCGAAATATGGTCAGTCGTCACGGAATCACCGAGCACTGCCAGCACCCGCGCATCTTGAATCACAGGCAGCGCGGGAGGATCAAGCGGGAAATCCTTGAAGAACGGCGGCTCTTGCAAATACGTTGAGTCCAGTTCCCACTCATACAGCTCGCCGGCGGGCGCCTCAAGCTCCTTCCACTGCTCATCCCCGTCGAAGATCGCCCCGTACTGCTGCTCGAACATCTCCGGGTTGACGTTGTTGGAGATCGCCTGCTGAATATCCCGCTGCGACGGCCAGATGTCACGCAGGAACACGCCGCGCCCGTTCGGGTCCGTCCCCAGCGGCTCCGACGTGAAATCGATGTCCATCCGACCCGCCAGCGCGTACGCCACGACCAGCATCGGCGACGCCAGGTAATTCGCCTTGACGTGCGGATTCACCCTGCCCTCGAAGTTCCGGTTGCCGGACAGCACAGCCGCCGCCACCAAATCGCTGTCCTCAATCGCGTTCGCAATATCCTCCGGCAACGGCCCCGAGTTCCCGATGCACGTCGTGCATCCAAACCCAACGGCGTGGAATCGCTGCGCCTCCATGAACGGCACAAGCCCCGCCGCCTCAAGATAGTCCGTCACAACCTTCGACCCCGGCGCCATCGACGTCTTCACCCACGGCTTGGTCGTAATCCCCGCCGTGGACCGCGTTCTTCGCCAGGATCCCCGCCCCGATCATCACCGAGGGGTTGGACGTATTCGTGCAGGACGTGATCGCCGCGATGACCACCGAGCCGTGCTGAAGCTGAAACGCCTCTACGCCGTGCCCGACAACCGCAGTCTTCTCGGCCTCCTCCCCGCTCAACCCGAAACCGCGTTCTGCCGGCGGCAGCGTCAGGTGCTCCTGGAAACTCGACTTCACACTGCCAAGCTCCACCCTGTCCTGCGGGCGCTTCGGCCCCGCCAACGACGGCACCACTGTCCCCAAATCAAGCTCCAGCGTGTCGGAATAAACCGGACCCGGCGTATCGTCCGTCCTGAACAGCCCCTGCGCCTTGGCATACTTCTCTACAAGCTCAATCAGTTCCGGGCTCCTGCCCGAAAGCCGCAGGTACGCCAGCGTCTCGTCGTCAATCGGGAAATAGCCCATCGTCGCGCCGTACTCCGGCGACATATTCGCAATCGTCGCGCGGTCCGCCACCGGCAGCCCCGTCAGCCCTGACCCATAGAACTCAACGAAGTCCCCGACCACCCCGTGCGCCCGCAGCATCTCCGTCACCGTCAGCACCAGGTCCGTCGCCGTCGCCCCCTCCGGCAGGTGGCCGGACAGCTTGAATCCCACCACGCGCGGCGCAAGCATGTAATACGGCTGATCCAGCATCACGGCCTCCGCCTCGATGCCCCCCACGCCCCAGCCCAGCACGCCAAGCCCGTTGATCATCGTCGTGTGCGAGTCCGTCCCCACCAACGAGTCCGGGAACGCCACGCGCTCCCCGTCCTCATCCTCCTTCGTCATCACAACGCTGCCCAGGTACTCGAGGTTCACCTGGTGGACGATGCCCGCCCCCGGCGGCACAACCCTAAAATTATCAATCGACCCCTGCGCCCACTTCAGCAGCTTGTACCGCTCCCCGTTCCGCTCATACTCTTTCTGGACGTTCCCGCTCAGCGCATACGCCGTCCCAAAGAAATCAACCTGCACCGAGTGGTCGATCACCAAATCGACCGGCACCACCGGATTGATGACGGACGGGTCTGCCCCCGCCCGCGCCATCGCGCTCCGCAGCGCCGCCAGGTCGACAACCGCCGGCACGCCCGTGAAATCCTGAAGGATCACACGCCCCAGCTTGAGCGGCACCGTGATCTCCCCCGGCTCCGCCTGCCACCCCGCAAGCGCGCGAACGTCCTCCTCCAAAACGTCATACCCGTTCACGTTCCGCAGCAGGCTCTCCAGCATCACCTTAATAGAGAACGGCAGCCGCGAAACCTCCCCGACCCCCTCCCGCTCCAGCGCATTAACATCGTAATACGCCACCGCCCCGGCCCCAGTCTCCAAAACCCGCCGCGCCCCAAAAACATCCTGCTTAGTCATCGAAATTCATCCTGTCGTTACCCGCCCAAACCACCTTATCCACAGGGGCAAAGTGTAGCAGAATACCCGCGCCCCCCTTCCGTCATTCCGGCGAAAGCCGGAATCCATCGGGTTCCCCTCCCGTCATTCCCGCGCCCCCTCCGTCATTCCGGCGAAAGCCGGAATCCATCGGGTTCCCCTCCCGTCATTCGCGCGCCCCCTCCGTCATTCTGGCGTAGGCCAGAATCCACCCCGTGGCCCGAAGGGCCACAACCCCCGTTCACCCTGAGCCTGTCGAAGGGTGGGCGCCCCTCATGTCATTCTGAGCGCAGCGAAGAATCCTCCGCCTGCCCCCCGGAAAGGAAAGCCCTAAGCACGGGAATAACACGCTCAGGCGCTTCTTCGGCGATGAAGTGCCCACAGTCTTCGAATTCGTGCGCGGTGAAATCGGAAAGCTCGGACTTCCATCGCTCAAGCTCCTTCCGGCGAAATGCGATGTCCTTCATGCCCCACAGGATCAACGCCGGCTTGCCCGTAAACGCCGCCCGCTCGTCCCAAATCGACCGCATCCACTCGGTCGCCCTGAGAATATGCCCCGGAAACGCCGCGCTTGCCGCCCGCGCTGAACTCGATGGTTGAGCGTTCCGATAGTGCGCCATCATCTCGGGCGTCATGGCCGCCTTGTTCCCAATCGCCATCGTCATCACCCGGTTCACGAAGAAGTTGAACCGCTTGATGAGAAACTGCCCCAGCGGGCTCCGCATCGTCGAGCTGAAGAAGATGTAGTACGGGTCGCGGGAGACGGGCCAGCACCACGTATTCGTAATGACGAGCTTGCCGACCCTTTCGGGTTGCCGCCGCGCGAAATCAAGGCCAATCGGGCCGCCCCAATCGACCATGAACAGTGTCGCGTCTTTAATATCGAGGCTCTCAAGGAGCTGGGTTAGGCGCTCAGCGTGGGCGCCGGGGAAGTAATCCTCGCGTCGGTCGCTGCGTGACGAGAGGCCGA
The DNA here is from genome assembly GCA_963666115.2 of Dehalococcoidia bacterium. Classification (GTDB taxonomy): domain Bacteria; phylum Chloroflexota; class Dehalococcoidia; order UBA6926; family UBA6926; genus VXMO01. The sequence continues at coordinate 50,239 of CAXXET010000003.1, forward strand.
ATCCGATGTGGTCAGCCGCAATGCACCGGTACTCAGATCGCAATCCATCGATAAGGTGGCGAAACTCAAACGACCACGTGGGGTTGCCATGCACAAACACGATAGCCGGGCCCTGCCCTTCATCGACATAGTGCATCTCGTGGCCATCGGAAGTCGTGAAGAATCGACTCGTAAATGGATAGAATTCGTCCGAAACCCAATCCGGTCGCCTGCTGTCCCCCATACGCCCCCATCTCCCCTTAATACCCTAATACCCTCGCCCATGATCATACACATTCACCATCTCCCGCCCCCCCAAATACCGCCCCAGGTTCTCCAAAAACACCTCCACCACACGCTCATCCCGGTCCGACGACCCCGCCCCGGAGTGCCCGGTAATCAGCACGTTCTCCATATCCCACAGCGGGCTCGAATCCGCCAGCGGCTCAGTAGCAAACACGTCCAAATAAGCCCCCCCGACTCGCCCCGACTCCAACGCCGCAATCAGCGCCCCCTCATCCACAAGGTCGCCGCGCGCCACGTTGATGAACCGCGCCCCCTCCTTCATCGCCGGAAATTCCGACGCGCCAATCATCCCCACCGTCTCCCGTGTCCGAGGAGCGCACAAAACGACGTAATCGCTAGCCGAAAGCGCCCCGGCCAGCCCATCCCGCCCAACAATCTGCTCGAACGGCCCCCCGTCCGACCCACCTCCTGGCCGCGTCCGCCGCACGCCAATAACCCGCATCCCCATCGCCCGGCACCGTTCCGCGATCGCCGTCCCAATCTTCCCCGCCCCAACGATTGTGACGACCTTCCCCCCAACATCCTCGGGCGTATACCGATGCCACTCATGCCGACCCTGCCGCCGAACCGCCTGCGGAAACCCCTTAGCCAGCGCGATGATTGCCCCGATCACCGTCTCGCTCAAAGGCCGGGCATGAACCCCGGACGACGACGTAATCACCACCCCCGCATCCAAAAGCCCCGGCGCGCGTTCCACATAATCAATCCCCGCCGCCTGAGAATGAATCCACCGCAGCCTCGGCATAGACTCCGGCACATCAGGCGGCAGCCGCAGCGTCAAAAGAACCTCAGCCTCCCCAACCACCGGCAGCAACTCCTCAGGAAACGGCGGCCACAGTTGAGTTGGCGCAGCCAACGCCGAAACCTCCCCGTTCAACAGCCTCACACGCGGGTCCGCCCCGGCAATCCGCCCCAAAAGCCCATCCCCCAAAGCCCACCCCACCAAAACAGCGACCTCACCACTCAGGACTGCGGCCTCATCACCACGTTCAACATTTGCCATACGTCATCCTACCCCCGCTCACCCTGAGCCTGTCGAAGGGCGCCCCCACCCTCCACACCCGCAGTGGCAACCACAAAAGATGACGCTAAACCGCCGCCGCGCTATCATAGTGCTAGCGCCACAAGGAGTTCGTCATGGCATCTGTCCACATACGTCGGTTGAATGATGAGGTCGTTGCCCGTCTGAAGCGTCAGGCGGCGATAAATAATCGCTCGCTCGAGGGCGAGATGCGCCACATCCTTGAGCAGGCGGTCGGCGGCGCCGAAGATAGAGCCGAGAAAACTAGGCGCTTCCTTGAGTCGATTCGGAAGTTAGACGCCGAGATCGACTGGGACAGCCTCCCGCCCCAGACCCCGTCAGAAGTCCTCATCAGAGAGGCGAGGGACGCCGGCTACGGACCGTCTAGATGCGTCTAGTAATCGACGCAAGCGTTTCCGTTAAGTGGTTAGTGCCGGAGGAGGACTCGGCCATCGCCCGCAATCTACTGGGCGACGGGCACGAAATGCTCGCGCCAAGCTTCATGGCCCTTGAAGCAGGAAACACCCTGTTGCAGAAGGTGCGCCGGGGCGTATTCGATCAGAGTCAGGCATTCAGGCGATCCCAGGAGATATTCTCTTTGCCTATTGAGTGGAAAGACACTGCGGCGTTGACTCCGGAGGCCATCCGTTTGGCATTGGAACTGAATCACCCCGTGTATGACTGTATCTACCTGGCTCTGGCGCGCCAAGCAGACGCGGTCGTCGTCACAGCAGACTCCCGGTTCGTCAACGTCACCACGAGGACACCCTATGAGGGAACCGTAATCCCACTAAATCGCCTCGCCACCACATAAAGCTCAGCCCCCCATCAACGTCAACCCCCGCCCCCATCCTACCCAATCCCTCCTCCCATTCCGAATCCCCGTCCACCTCCGAATCCCCCGCGCAGGCGGGGCCCCCACACCCCCCATCGCGCCCCCACCGTACGCCCTACAAAACCCATTGCGAGATAATCAGGAATGCAAGTGGAACGACGACAAAGCCCGTGACAAGCGCGCCTATAAACGGCACGGCATTTGATGTGCGGTCATTGAGGTCAGAGGGATCGTTTCGGTTCGGCCCAAGTGGAGTGGCATTCCGAAACGTCAGCCCATGGACCAACCACAGAATGAGAAGCAGGAATAGGTACAATAGGATGACAAATACAACTTCTACGAGAGTTAGGCCTTCCAGCCTCTCGATCGTAAATATGTGGCCGATGTAAGAGAGCAGCAATAGCGCCCACAGGGCGTAGTACATCGACCAAAGGGCGCGGGCCGTCGAATAGGCCATCTGGCTCGGATCATGCGTCGCGAAACCCACAGTGCGCCGGAGAAGGCGATATGGCAGGAAACCGGCGGAGATCAATACGAGCAGGACGAGCATGAAGATCGATAGCCCGAATCCGCTGTAGAACAGCAAGTTTTGTCGCACGTGAACCGCAACATCCAGCGTAGGAGTGCTTACGGGCCTTACAGGCTTCCTTGTCAGCGCAAGGAATCGCTCATCTACTACATCCGGATCGAACTCCAAGGGCACCTTCTTTTCGAGCTGCGCTTGGACAAGTCCATCACGTGTAGCGCGTGCATCAATGATAAGTTCGAACACGTTTGGAGACACTTCATCAAAGCTCCACCCTCGTTCACGAACGGTGTCCTCTGGATAAGTCCTCACCCAAGCCGACACCAGATCGTCGTCTCTCGGCGCACTAGTGTCGGTCGCTCCACACTCAATTGTGAATCGGTCTCCCGAAGCGGCCGTGTACGCGTCAGGACAAGAGAGCGATAGACTCCCGTCTTCCACGGTTCGCAGGCCTGACGGCCCATCACCCCACGGCCTAAACGTAAGGCCTATTGCCGTTGACAGCAGCAGAACCACAGCGAGAATCGTCCAGCGATTGAGCAGCATAGGCACAGTATACAGCCCCCCCTCCGTCACTCCCGCCCCCTCCGTCATTCCCCCACTCCCCTCCCGTCATTCTGGCGAAGGCCAGAATCCATCGGGAATCCCTCTCCCTTTGAAACGCTTTCCCGTATGCGATATGCTTATGGACGCCATAAGCAAACTAGATACGCTGAATCGGAAATCCTGCACCAATGCAAGAAACGACCACAGAAACCCACCCCACCCCCCACTTCGCCGCCCAATGGGACGCCGGCCAAACAGGCTGCGGCGAAGTCCTCATCCAACTCCGCCTCCGGTTCCGCCCCCTCCAGACCGGCCAGCTCTTCCGCCTCATCTCCCATGACATCGCCGCCCCCCTGGAAATCCCAGCCTGGTGCCGCGTCACGGGGCGGCGTCTGGTGCATGGAGAGCACCCCGAATACTGGATCGAACAGAAGTGACACTGACCCCTTTACTCTGAGCTTATCGAAAGGTCACCCTGAGCTTGTCGAAGGGCAAATGGGAAAAACGCATGGAGGTAGTTTAAAAATGTCGAACAAAGTCTGCATAAGCCTCACCCACGCCGGTGACGATCCCGACCGCACAACCGTCGCCTTCGTCCTCGCCAACGCCGCCCTCGGCTCCGAAAAGGACACCGTCGTCTTCCTCAGCACGGAGGGCGTCCGCGTCTCCCAGCAAGGCTACGCCGACGACATCAACGAAGAGGGATTCGCTCCCCTCGCCCAGCTCATGGCCAACTTCGCCGAGGGCGGCGGACGCATCCTCGTCTGCGCCCCCTGCTTCAACAAGCGCGGCCTCGACCTCGAAAACCTCGTGGACGGCGCAATCGTCGTCGGCGGCGCAACCCTCATCGAGTTCATCTCCGAAGGCGCCCCTGTCATCTCCTACTAGACACAGCCGCCCCCTGCGCGTAAGGATTCGATGACGATCATGGACGCGACGACACAGCACGCCCACACCCCGGACACCACGCTCGATGGCGGCAGCCTCGACTGCGGCGGCGGCCTCCTGTTGCTCATCCGCCGCGCCATCGACCCCCTCCCCCCCGGCGCCCTCCTCGAAATCCTCTCCACCGAGCCCACAGTAGAAGTCGAACTCCCAGCCTGGAGCCGCATGACAGGCAACCAACTAATCTCCTGGACAAAGACAAACAACCAACGCAGCTTCCTCGTAAGCAAAGGCCCCCTCCGTCACCCCGCCCCCTTCCGTCATTCCGGCGAAGGCCGGAATCCATCCGGAACCCCCTCCGTCACCCCGCCCCCCTCCGTCACTCCGCCCCCCTCCGTCATTCCGGCGAAGGCCGGAATCCATCCGGACTCCCCCGCTCACCCTGAGCCTGTCGAAGGGCGCCCCCTCCCCTCCCTCGCCGTCATGGGCATCGGAAGCTGGCCCCGCCCCCCCTGGATGCTCCGCGCCATCCATGACCACGTCGAAAACCGCATGACCAACGAAGAGTTCACCGAAACCGCCAACGATGCCGTCCGCCTAGCCATCCAGTCCCAGCGCCGCGCAGGCGTCGAAGTCCTCACCGACGGCGAACAGCGCCGCGACAACTACGTCAGCTTCGTCGGCGGCCTCCTGGACAACTCCCAGCTCATCCCCCTCACAGACCTCGCCGCCATGGTCGACGATTCCGAAGAGTTCGAGCGTGAGCTTGCCGCCCTTGACGTCCCCGCCTCCAGCGTCCGCCACCCCGTCGTCTATGGCCGCCTCCGGCGCGCCGCCCCCCTCGCCGTGCATGAGCTAGAATTTGCCAGGCAGGTTGCCGACGGCCTGCCCGTCAAGATCGCCCTGCCCGGCCCCTATCTCCTCACCCGCACCATGTGGCTGGACTGCCTCCGCGAAAGCCCCTACACCACCCGCGAACAACTCGCCGAAGACGTCGTCCGTGTCCTCCGCGAAGAGACAAAGCATCTCCTCGCCGCCGGCGCCTCCATCGTCCAGTTTGATGAGCCTGTCCTGACCGAGGTCGTCCACGGCTCCGCCCGCGCCCGCCGCAGCTTCATGTGCGGCGCCCTCAGCGAGCGCTACGACACCAAAACCGAACTCGCTTTCGCCCGCGAACTCCTCGACGAGGCAACGCGCGGCCTCCCACGCGAACGACTCGCCATGCACGTCTGCCGCGGCAACTGGACCGCCGACGAATCAGCCGCCCTCACCGGCGACTACGCCCCCCTCATCGACCTCCTGTCCGCCGTCGATGTCGGCACGCTGTTCCTCGAACTGAGCACCGAGCGCGCCGGCGAGATCGACGTTCTCGCCAACCTCCCCGATGACAAGCGCATCGGCGTCGGCATCGTCAACCCCAAGTCCCCCCAGGTCGAAGACCCCGACCTGCTGGACGCCCGCATCCGCCGCGCCATCAACACCTTCGGCGCAGACCGCGTCCTCCTAACCCCGGACTGCGGCTTCGCCACCTTCGCAGACAACCCCGTCGCCTCCGCCCAAATCGCCGAAGCCAAACTCCACGCCATCACCCAATCCCGCAACCGCGTAACCCCCGCATGACCTACATACCGTACTCCCCCCCCCGCCCCCGCAACCTCCCCCTCTCCATCTATATCCACGTCCCCTTCTGCCGCTTCAAGTGCTTCTACTGCGACTTCAACACCTACGCCGGCATCGAAAAACTCATCCCGGACTACGTCGCCGCACTCACCATTGAAATCCGCCGCTGGCAGAACGCCCTCGAACGCGCCGGCATCCGGCCCCGCATCGAGACAATCTTCTTCGGCGGCGGCACACCCTCCCTCCTCCCCCCCGCCCAACTCGAAAAAATACTCCGTGCCTTCGTCTCCACCCTGAACTTCCGCCGAGACATCGAAATCTCCATGGAAGTCAACCCGGAAAGCGTCACCCCCGGCTTCGCCCGTGACGTCATGTCCCTCGGCGTCAACCGCTTCAGCATGGGCGCGCAGAGCTTCAACCCCGCGGAACTCCGCATGCTCGGACGCCTCCACGACGAAACAGGCGTCGAACGCGCCATGAACGCCCTCCGCGCCGCCGGCGCCCGCAACGTCAACCTCGACCTCATGTACGGCCTGCCCCGCCAGACCCTCAAAACGTGGGAATCCAGCCTGTCCAGCGCCTTGGCCCTTAGGCCGGACCACCTCTCCCTCTACGCCCTCACCGTCGAAGAATCGACCCCCTTCCACGGCTGGGTAGAGTCGGGCCGCCTCCCCTCCCCCGATCCCGATCTCGCCGCCGACATGTACGAACTCGCCGAAAGCCGCCTAGCGCAAACCCGCCTGGAGCAGTACGAAATCTCCAACTGGGCAAGGCTCGGGCAGCAATGTCGCCACAACCTCGCCTACTGGCTCAACGCGCCCTTCCTCGGATACGGCCCCGGCGCCCATTCCCACATGTTCGGCGCCCGCTTCTCAATCATCCGCCAGCCCCGCGCATACATCGACCGCATGGTTGAACTCGTAAAGCAGCCCCTCCCGGAATCCCCCCCGCTGCCCTCCCTGGCCCACGTCGCCGAAATCGACCAAAATGCCCCCTTCAACGAAATGGACGCCCTCGGCCAAACCCCCTCCATCTACTACGAAGCCGCCCTACGCCAAATCGCCCCCATAGACGCCATCGACCCCTACACCGGCTCGATGCGCCAGGCCGAAACCCTCGTCCTCGGCCTGCGCCTAAACCGCGGCGTCAACGAACAGGACTACGCAAAACGATTCGGCGCGACGCCCACAGAACTCTTCGGCCCTGCAATCGAACAATCCATCGCCGACGGCCTCCTCGAACGAATCGACCCCAGGCCCACCGGTTACGCCTTCCGCCCGGCCGATCCCGACACCCCCCGAGGCCGCGAAAACGCCGCCCGCGGCAAACGCGATGCCCTCACCCTACGCCTAACCCCAAGAGGCCGCCTCCTCTCCAACGAAGTCTTCCTCCGCATAATGACCACCCCCTAACCCCCTCCGTCATTCCGGCGAAGGCCGGAATCCACCCCCCACCCCCTCCGTCATTCCGGCTTCCCCCTCCGTCATTCCGCCCCCCTCCGTCATTCCAGCTTCCCCCTCTGTCATTCCAGCTTCCCCCTCCGTCATTCCGGCGAAGGCCGGAATCCATCGCCCATGTCATTCTGAGCGCAGCGAAGAATCCAAAGCCTCAATTGTGCAGCCCCCGTTCACCCTGAGCCCCCTCCCCGCTCACCCTGAGCCCCGTCGAAGGCCCCCCCCAATAGCCATCCCGCCCCCGCCCCCCTATACTGCCAACACACGTCCACACGCAGCAGGAACCCATATGCACGTCATCGGCGCCGCAGGACACATCGACCACGGCAAATCCACCCTCATCTCCACCCCCCACCCCCGTCATTCCCACCAACCGCGTACAATGGTGTTGACAGCAAACCATCGTGAGGTCAGCCATGAAAGTATCGAAGCGCGGCCAGGTGAACATAGACAGTACCGCAAATCATCAGGCGCGCCACGCATCGGATGAGCCGCGTGAGGAACTCACTGCCCGCTCCCGCAAAATGATGCAAATCATGGAAGAGCGGAAAAAGGCCGGACTCACGGGCGTCGATGTTGTCGCGGGCATCCTCGGCAAGAACGCGCTGGGAGAAGGTGTCAGCGTCGATGACTACATCGAGGAGATCCGCCGCAGATGATAACGGCGGTGGATACCAACGTCTTCTTGGACGTGCTCATCCCCGAACTGCAAGGCCTCCCCCAATAGCCATCCCCACCCCCACCCCCCTATACTGCCAACACACCCCCAAACGCAGCAGGAACCCATATGCACGTCATCGGCACCGCCGGGCACGTCGACCACGGCAAACCCACCCTCATCCCCCGCCCCCCCATCCGTATCCCCCGCGAAGGCGGGGGTAGCCCACCCCAACCTCCGTTTTTCCCGCGAAAGCGGGAATCCAGCAGGCGCGGGCCTGTTACCAGTTAAGGGTGGGATGCCGTAGCGCGTCTCGGTAGCAGCTTGTGAACAAAACAGTCAAGAGGGTGCTGATTTTGCTGGGCGTGGGAGCCCCTGTGATAGCACTGGGTATCGTGTTGAGCAACGTCCCCGTAGATTACCAGCCTTCGCCGGATACTCCTTCGTGTGATGAACGTTGGACGGTGAAAGGCACCGGGAGCATGGAGCCGGTATTGACAGGAGGGGATGAGGTGTGTTTAGACACGAACATCACTCCCGAGGACCTTCATCGCTGTGACATAATTGTCTTCAGAGCGCCCAGTAAGTATATCGCGCACCGCATCGTCGCGAAAGAGAATAGAGAGGGTAAGTGGCGCTATTGGACACGCGGCGATTTCCAGCCGACTGACCCTTCCCCCGTGCCGTTCGTGAACGTGCAAGGTAAGGTTGTCAACGCGCACAGAGATGAAGGGTCGAAGGCGCGAAGCCTGTGCGAACAAACCGGGTAGTTGTCAGGAAGAAGCCAGGCCAACGCTAGGCTAGGTCTAGCTTGCGTTGACGCACTCTTGAGCCGACGGTCGCTCTGCATCGCGTTCGTGGCGTTGGCAGCGTCCGAGCGTGCGAGCCCCCACCGCTCGCCCGCCAGAGACTTCTGCGCGTCAAGCATCCGCTCCAAAACTACGTCGAGGGCGACATGGCTGCATTCCGGGCATACAATGGGCGGGAGGCGAGCAATGGCACTCGATATCCACAAGCTGATGCAAGGATTGGCCAGCCAACGCCCGCTCTTTCATTCGGAGGCGGACTTCCAGCACGCCCTCGCGTGGCACATTCGGGAGGCCCACTCCGAAAGCGCGCCCCGACTCGAATATCCCGTCCCCCCTGAGACCACTGCGGACGACGGGAGAAACAAAAGTCCCATCTATCTCGACATCTGGCTCCCCGGGTATCAGACTGCAATCGAGCTGAAATACCGCACGCGCAAGCCGGACCCGAATCAGGATTCCCTGGACTATCAGGGAGAGATATTTCGCCTGAAGAGCCAGGGTGCGCAGGACATTGCCCGCTACGACTTCCTACGGGACATACACCGCCTGGAGCGTATCGCGCGCCATCAAAACACCCCAGCCAAGGTCGGGTACGCAGTTTTCCTGACCAACGAAAAACTCTACTGGGAGCCCCCAGGTAATGTCGGAACCATCGACGCCGACCTTCGCATACACCAAAGCCAGAAGTTGAAGGGAACGGTCGCTTGGGCGGAAGGCGCCAGCGATGGAACAAAGAAAGGCAGAGAAAAGCCGATCCCGCTCAAGGGACCCTACCAACTGGACTGGCGTCACTACTCGGATGTAGAAGGCACATACGGCAAGTTTTGGTATCTAGCCGTCGAAATCAGACCAACCTAGCCCTGCTTGCCTCCCCGCTCACCCTGAGCCCCGTCGAAGGGCGCCCCCCAATAGCCATCCCCTCCCCCGCCCTCTATACTGCCAACATGCACGTCATCGGCACCGCAGGACACGTCGACCACGGCAAATCCACCCTCATCCACGCCCTCACCAGCATCGATCCCGACCGCCTCCGTGAGGAAAAGGAGCGCGGCATGACCATCGATCTCGGCTTCGCGTGGCTCCGACTCCCCTCCGGCGAAGAGATCGGCATCGTCGATGTCCCCGGCCACGAGCGCTTCATCAAGAACATGCTCGCCGGCGTCGGCGGCATCGACCTTGCCCTCCTGGTAATCGCCGCCGATGAGGGCGTCATGCCCCAAACCCGCGAACACCTGGACATCCTTGACCTCCTCCGCGTCGAGCGCGGCATCGCCGTCGTCACCAAGTCCGATCTCGTCGAACCCGACTTCCTCGAACTCGTCCGCGAAGAGGTCACCGAGACTCTTGCCGCCACCACTCTCGCAGGCGCCCCCGTCGTCACCGTCTCATCCCAGACCGGCGACGGCCTCCCCGAACTCATTGCCCTGTTGGACTCGCAGCTACAGGAAACCCCGCAGCGCCCCGACCGTGGCCGCCCCCGCCTCCCCATCGACCGCGCATTCGCCATCTCCGGCTTCGGCACCGTCGTCACCGGCACCCTCATCGACGGGTCGATCAACGTCGGCGCGGAACTCGAAATCGTCCCCGGCCGCAAACACGTCCGCGTCCGCGGCCTCCAATCCCACAAGCAGGCCGAAACCACCGCCGAGCGAGGCTCCCGCACCGCCGTCAACCTGACAGGCGTGGACGTCGATGAAGTCGCTCGCGGCCAGGTTCTCACCACGCGCGGCTGGCTGCGAACGACAACCGCCGCCGATGGCCATATCCGCATGGCCGCCAACGCCCCCGGCCCACTCCGCCACAACATGACCGTCACCGTCCACTGGCTCGCCGCCGAATCCCTTGCCCGCGTCCGCCTGCTCGATGCCGACCGTCTCCACCCCGGCGGCTCCGGCTGGGTGCAGATCGTCCTCGAAACTCCCCTGCCCCTCATCAAGGGCGATTCCTTCATCCTCCGCTCCAACGTCGGCACCCTCGGCGGCGGCGAGATCATCGAAACCGACGCCCGCAGACACAAGCGCAACGACGCCAAACTCATCGCCCGCCTTGAGGCCCTCAGCGCCCCCGACCCCTCCGAGGTCATCCTCCGAACACTGGACTCCGCCGGCCCCCTCAACCTCGCCGAACTCGCCCGCCGCTCCGCCCTCTCCGAGGACGACGCCCGCGCCCACGTCGCCCGGCTGGCAGACGAAAGCCTCCTCGTGCAAGTCGGCGATGGCGCAAACCGCCTCCTCTACTCCCTCGACGGCTGGAGCGCCGTCAAGGCCGCCGCCGCCAAGCAGCTGGCCGCCTACCACACGTCCTTCCCCCTCCGGCGCGGCGCGTCGCGCGAGGAGCTCCGCAGCCGCCTCCGCGCCCAGCCCGAAAACTTCCCCGAAATCCTTGCCCTCATGCAGGCCGCCGGCGTCCTGGTCGATGAGGGCGCAACCGTCCGCCTCCCGGACCACGTACCCGCCCTTACAGCCCCCCAAAAGGCCCTTACGGACGCTTTTAAGAGGTTACTTCGTGAAAAACGTCACCGCCCTCCAACAGGGGGGTCCATCGACCCTGAGCTATTGGGCTTCTTGACAGATTCGGGGGAGGTAGTCCAAATCGGGGACGGAATCGTGTACGACGCCGAGGTCTACCAAAACATCACAAACCAGGTCGTCGCCCACATACAAAAACACGGCAAAATAACTGTCTCCGAGACCCGCGATTTGCTAAACAGCAGTAGGAAATATGTGCTGCCCCTACTCCAGAGCATGGACGCCCGACACCTAACTCGCCGTATTGGAGACGACCGCGTCCTGGCGTAGGGAGCATATGATGCCTATTGACCGCCTGCAACTCTCCCGCCAGGTCGGCGAACTCGCCGATTACCTTGACGCCCAACGCGGCGAATTCAGCCGCCGCCTTGCCCGCGCTATGCAAGCTGCCACTACACACTCCGAGCCCGACGCCTTCAGCCGATTGACGGACAAACTCGAATCACAGCGTGGCGTCTATTCATGGCTCGTCCCGGGAGTAGCCGAACCGCTTACAAATACATACGAACCCACTGCCCCGCCCCGCGACTACATCGTGTTGGCAGTTGACGGTTCCCAGATTGAAATAGACCGCGATTCCCCATTCGATGCCTATTTGATCAACGTGGGGCGAGTATCCATCCGCTACGGCCAATCATCCGATGCTGTCATTGATAGCCAGGCTCACACATACTACAAGCCGGAAGATCTTGTTCTCGGTGGGCGCCGCCGCCCTGGCCGTGAACATGTAATCGGCTCATCTGTAATTGCCGCCCGCCGCGACACCGCCGAGGTCAGCGCCCTCGCGGATATGGCGGAAACGCTACCTGAAAACATTCCCGCCATCGGCCTGCTCGACGGCTCGCTGACACAATGGCGTATCTCAGAAGCGGACAATATCGCCGAACCCGAACTCCGCACGCAATATCTCGATGCCCTCTCCCGTCTTGCCGAGGTTTCCAAACAGCGTGACTTTGTAGTCGCCTCCTACATTTCCCGCCCGCGTGCCCGCGAAGTCGTGAACGCCCTTCGAATTGCGATATGCCCATTCGACACTCCAAATTGCCGCCTATACTGCCAAGACAAGGCAGAAGGAGAACGACCATGTGATGAAGTCGCCCGCGTGCGTGACCGTGACATATTCGAAGAAGTGCTAAACACGTCAGGAGCGCGTTCGGGCATATTCCGCAGTACGTCCGATGAAATTGCAGGATATGGAGATCACATTCCCCATTTCTTCTACATGGCCGCCGAAAATGAGCTTGCCCGTATTGAGCTCCCGCAATGGTCCCTAAGCCAAATCGACCTATTGCACAGCCTGCTGTGGGACCAAATCCAACTTGGCAACGGCTATCCGCTCGCCCTTGCCGAGGCGCATGAAGAGGCAGTCGTCCGCGCAGACGACCGCGCCCTTTTCCGCCAGCTATTAGAGGACGAAGCGATACGAAATTCCGCGCCCAACCGCGCGTCTGCAAAGACGACGGCCAAGCGCCAACGTTCGCTATGATTAACGAGCGCCAAGCGATACAATTCCACCATGACAACCAATAATGCCGAACACAACATGAATAGCAGCGTGCAGCTCAGCCGCATCGGCGAGGTCATCGCGGCAAACACAGGCAGCTTCATAGCAGAAGCCCAACTGCTGCACACGCCCCCCGCGCTGGGGTCGGTCGCCGTAATCGCCGATTCCGGCATAGATACCCTTGCATTTGTCACGTCGGCGGAAACAACTCCCAAGGATGCGGGCCGGCGTCCAACGGCGCGGGGCGGCGAATACGAATCCGAAGATGAGTTCTACGAACGGCACCCTGAAATATCCCGCCTAATTCGTACGACGTTTTCCGCAGTCATCGTCGCGCACCGAGTAGACGGCCAACTCTATGCCTACCTGCCGCCCCGCCCTCCCCGCCTGCACGCATTCGTATATCCGGGCAGCGTCGACGACATTATCAACTTGGCCGCCGATCCGCTAACACTGCAAAACGTCGCCTCCGCGCGCCCGGACGCCACAAATGATTTTCTGCCCGCCGCCATCCGCACGTTGGCAAGCGCAGCAGGCTCCGCGCAAATGCAAGAAAAATATCTAAGAGAAACAGGACGCCGCCTGGTCCACCTAATGCGCGACGATATACCAGGCTTACAAGCTGTTTTGGCAAAGGTCAGGCCGGCGTGACATGGACATTTCACACATTCGCACCATCCTGGAAATCATAAAGCGCGGCAGCTTTTCAGAGGCCGCCTCCGAGCTAAACATCAGCCAGCCCGCCGTCAGCCTCCACGTCCAGCGCCTGGAGCGAGAGCTTGGCGCGCGCCTGCTGGATCGCGGCGGCCCCCGTATCCGCCTGACCCCGCACGGGGAGGCTTTCGTCCGGCACGCCAAGCGCATCGTGGCGGCGTACACGGAGATGCGCGAGGACATCGCGCGTCTCGCCCACGACCTCACGGGATCGTTGCGCCTCGCCGCAAGCACCATCCCCGGCGAGTTCCTCCTTCCCGGCCTTTTGGCCGATTTTGCCGCCCTCCACCCAAACGTCGCCGTCAACCTTGCGGTGAGTGACACGGAAGCAGTAATTGGTGAGTTGGAGAATGGCACGTGTGATGTGGGCTTCACCGGCGCCCCCGCCCGCCGTTCTACGTTGACACAGAAGCCTATCTACAAAGACACACTCGTTCTTGTCGTGCCTGCCGATCATCCATTTGCGCATAACTCATCAGTTGGCATCGCTGAATTGACTAGCCAGCGGCTAATCGCCCGGGAATCAGGCTCCGGCACAATGGCCTCAATCCGGCGCATCCTCGCCAAATCCGGCCTTGACGCGCGCCAATGGACGCCTAACGTGATCCTGGGGTCTACGCAAGCTGTAATCAACGGCGTAGAGGCTGGTTTGGGGGTCTCGTTTGTCTCTGCCCTCGCTGCGCGGCCCGGCATTCAGGCGGGAACAATTGCCGCAGTCGCGCTGAACGGGGTGACTTTGGAGCGAGACCTGTTCATGGTGTACCAGGAAGACCACATCACGACACGCCTGTTGGAGGAATTCACGGAATACGCGCAGGGATGGCTTGCCGACGCGGACGCGCGCCTTGCAGGCGGATCGGAGCAGGCATGACAACTAACGGATATAATGATCAGCCTTTGGAGCGTGAGGTCGGTCTGGTTGTCGGCGGTTCGCTCAGCCAGGGCGTGCAGGTCAGGCTGTCGCGCTCCCGATCCGTGGAGGATATTGCCGTGGGCGCGTACGTCTCCATAGAGGGGCAGTTCAGCCGCTCATTCGGCATGATCACGGACATACGACTGGAATCCATCGACAGGTCGGTGGAGACGATGACGCCTGACCTGGAGGACCCGTTCGTTTCGGACGTCCTGGAAGGCACCGCGTACTACGGCATCGTAGATGTGCTCCCTACCCTCATCATCGACCCTGCAACCGGAGAATCACGGCCTGTGCGAACAGTTCCGCGCCACTTTTCCCGTGTCGTCGACGCCAACATGGAAGATATTCGCAACGTCTTTGGTGAGGAGGACGAAACCCATCTCGGCATAGGGCAGCCTCTTGCAATGGAAAACATGGATATCGTCCTTGACCTTAAGAAAGTAGCTGAGCGGTCGGTTGGTGTCTTTGGAAAGTCCGGCACCGGCAAAACTTTCCTCGTCAGGCAGCTTTTGGCCGGCTTGGTGAAGTCGAGGGAGGCCGCCACGCTGGTCTTTGACATGCACAACGAATACGGTTGGGCCGGCACGGATCGGGAACGCGGGCGGCAAGTTAAGGGACTCAAGCAGCTTTTCGGCAGCCGTATTGTCGTTCTCACACTGGACAAGGCGGCCTCCGACCGCCGCGGTGTGCCCACGGATGGTGAAATACGCATTGGCCACAATGAAATCGAGCCGGAGGACATCGAGGCGCTGTCGGAGGCGCTGGGACTGACGGACGCGGGGCGGCAGTTGCCCTACCGCCTCCACCGCAAATTCGGCAACAAATGGTTTACGGAGTTCCTTGCGCTGGACGGCGACGGGATGACCGAACTGCGAAATGAGATCGGTGAGCACGAGGGCACGATGCAAGCTCTCCAACGCCGCCTCCGCGCATTCGACCGCTTTGGTTTCATAACAAGGGACTCCGGCAGCGGCTCAGTCCGCAGCATCGTTGACTACTTGCAAAAGGGAATGTCCGTCGTCCTGGAGTTTGGGCAATACGGCCGCCATGAACTCGCATATATGCTTGCCGCTAATCTTCTAACACGCCGCGTCCATGAGCAATACGTCAACCGCTCCGAGCGGGCCATGGGCGAGGCGAGCGAGGAGCCGGTCCCCCTCGTTATCGCCATTGAAGAATCCCACAAGTTTCTAAGTCGCAGCGTCGCAAGTCAGGCGATCTTCGGAACGATAGCGCGCGAGGATCGCAAGCACGGCGTCACGCTCCTTGTTGTTGACCAGCGGCCAGGCAGCATCCATGACGAAGTGCTTTCACAGGTCGGCACAAAACTCGTCTGCCTTTTGGACAGTGAGCGTGACGTAGAAGCAATCCTGTCCGGCGTGTCCGAACGTTCCAAGCTGCGCAACGTGCTGGCGCGGCTGGAGAGTCGTCAGCAGGCCCTCCTAATGGGAGACGCCCTGCCAATGCCCGTCGTCGTCCAAACACGTGAATACGGCACGGCGGAGTCATACGCGGCTTTCTCCATACCGGAGGCATTAGAATCATCCGCAGCGTACGCGCGTGAGCGGGATTCTCTATTTAATTAGGCGAGAGGGCGCCCGCGAATGGACATGGAGTTTCAGCTTGCGCCTGGCGCGCCCTATCGTCTTGACCTGACCGCATGGGCGCTCAAGCGCCGTGAGGACAATACCTGGGATCGCTGGAACGCGGATACGCAGACCTATAGCCGACTGCTCATGGCTGGCGGCACGCCCGTGGACGTTTCCGTTGTACAGGCCAGCACACTTGATGACCCGCGCCTCCACGTCAAGGTCGACACGGATGACGGGGCTGTCGCCGGTGTTCGAGAGGCCGTCGAGCCTATCGTGCGCGGGTTGCTGGGAGTGGACGTCGATCTATCCGTGTTCTATGAGATGGCCATGGCGGATTCCACGTTGGAGCCCCTTGCGCGTAAGCTGCTGGGCCTGCGCCCGCCACTGTACACTACCCTATTCGAGGCATTAACGAATGCCATCACCTGCCAGCAGATCACGCTGACGGCGGGGCTGCGGATTCTGGGGCGTTTGGCAGAGGCGTGTGGGGCGCGAATGGGGGGTGTGGTCTCCTTCCCGCTGCCGGAGAACGTGGCGCAGTTGTCCGCGCAGGACTTGATCGGGCTGGGCTACAGCCGCCAGAAGGCGCGGGCCATGGTTGTGTTGTCCGCCCTGACAGTCCAGGGGGAACTGGATAGGTCGGCCATCACGGGTCTGAACGATGACGAGGCGGTGACAAGGCTCCGCCGACTATATGGGGTTGGGCGATGGTCGGCGGAATACGCCCTGCTGCGCGGAGACGGCCGGCTGGGCATCTTTCCGGGCGATGACGTGGGCGTTCGCAAGCGCCTGGAGGAATGGCTCGGCCTGGAGCAGAGTCTCAATTACGCCGGTGTGCGCCGAATCCTAGAGACGTGGCGTCCATTTGGTGGCATGATTTATTTGCACCTGTTAACCGCTTCCCTGGTGGATTCAGGCCGTGTGACGTGAAACGAGGCGATAGAGGCCAGCCAATGCCGCCCACCGTTCGAACCCTGGCGCTGCGGGAATCGACGGAGATCATCGCTCCGCCGGAGTCCGTTCGCGCAGTCTTTGACGACCTGGAATCGTGGCCAGAATGGAATGACGTGTGCCTGGATGCCGCATGGCTGAGCGGCGAGCCGTGGGCAATCGGCTCCGGATTCCACATGACGCTGCGCATGGCGCGCCGCCCCGTTGGATTCAATGTTTTCGTCACAGAGTACGGCCAGGATGCAGTGACATGGGAATCGACGGTGATGTCTATCACTGGAACGCGGCGATTCACATTTGAAGAACAGGACGGCGGTTCCAGAACGCGGGTTGCGGACCAAAAGACCTTTCGCAGCCCCTACTTGCCCGTGCGCATCTTCTACCCCCGCCCCGTCATCCAGGCCATGTCACGGGGCTGGCTTGCATCTCTCAAAAGACAGGCTGAATCGGTATATGTGGAGTGTGACTAATGGCACTAGAAGTCAAGCATTTCAACCGAATCGCGGCGCCGCCGGAGAAGGTATGGGAGCAGTTTGCCGACGTCGCCGGATGGCCAAGCTGGATCCCCACGTTTCGCGGCGCGAACTGGGTCGAAGGCGAGGCATGGAAGGACGGCTCGCGGCTGCGCATGACAATGGGCATGGGCCCCGCCACGCTGGGCGTGGACGTAACCATCGTGAACGTCGATTTGCCCCACAGCATCGCCTGGACGGGTCGGCGATTCGGCGTCACCAGCATCCACACCTGGACGTTTACACCGGATCGCGACGGCACGATCATGACATCCGAAGAAGTCTTTGACGGCCCTCCTCCCCAACTGCTTGGCGTTTCCGGACTGCGCCCAATGATCAGCCGGATTACCGAGGCGTGGATGGACAGCCTCCAGAAGAGGGTGGAGGAAACGCCGGACACCCCCGATTCCTGACGTCATCCCCTGCGCCGTGTAGACGCGGCGCGGCGCATTCACTACGATTGATTTGGCCATGTGACTAGCATGGTTGTAGAAAGAACCAAGTGTACGGGGGGATGACGGTATGGCACGAGAACAGACACGAGAGCTTGCGGTTCGCATTCTGAACTCATACGCGGAACTCGCAAGCACGGCGGTGAACCTGACCAACGATGACCTCGACAAGGAAGTGCCGGGCTACGGCGGCAGGCCCACGGCCGTGCGCAATCTGCTGTACGGCGCGGCCAACCACAACCGTGAGCACGTCAACCACCTCAACAAGATCCTGGACGTGACCGGCCAACCGCCCCTCAATGAGGCCCAGGCCATCCTGGCACAGTCGGCGCAGGCGCTCGGCTTGCTCAACGGCGCGCTCCTCCGCGTCGACGACGATTCTCTTGCCCTCTCACACGAGGACATGACCATCAAGGACGTCCTGGAACACATCGCGGGAGCGCTGGACAACTTCGTCGAATACGTCGGACAGGCAAATAACTCGTAGAGCGCTGCCATGAGCGATTACGTCAGCTACATGGAGGAGCACGGCCACGAACAGCTAATGGTGTTCGGGGACGCCTCCACGGGCCTCCGCGGCGCAATCGCCATCCACGACACGACGCTCGGCCCGGCGCTGGGCGGCCTTCGCATTTGGCCCCATGCGACCGAGCAGGACGGCATCATGGACGTGCTGCGCCTTTCGGAGGCCATGACGCTGAAATCTGCCGCCGCCGGGCTTGACCTCGGCGGCGGCAAGGCGATCATCATGCGCAATGCCGCCCGCGACAAGACGGAGGCCCTCCTCCGTTCCTTCGGCACGAAGGTGAACTCCCTCAACGGGAAGTACATCACCACGGAGGACGTCGGCACCACAACTGCGGACATGCAGTGGGTCGCGCGGGAAACGGGCTACGTCACCGGGCTCCCGCAGGAATCCGGCGGCAGCGGCGACCCCTCTCCCATGACATCGTACGGGCTGTACCAGGGCCTGCTGGCCACCGCGCGCTACCTGTGGGGTTCGGACGATCTCAGCGGAATGCGCGTTGTGCTCATGGGCCTGGGAAAGGTCGGGAATTATCTCCTGCCGTATCTCAAGGGAGAGGGCGCCGTCATCTATGGAACGGACATCGACCAGGAGCGGGTGGAGCGCGCGCAAGATCATTACGGCCTCATTCCCATCAACCCGGATGAGGTGTTCAACTACGAGTGCGACATCTTCGTGCCCTGCGCCCTCGGCGGCATACTGAACGACGAGACGATCCCGCAGTTGCGGTGCACAGCCGTGTGCGGCGGCGCGAACAACCAGCTCCTCGAGCCGCGCCACGCGGACGACCTTGCCGCCCGGGACATCCTCTACGCGCCCGATTACATCGTCAACGCGGGCGGCGTCATCAACGTGTTCCATGAGATTGGGCGCAGCTACAGCGCTGAAGAGGCGCGCCGCAAGACCGGGCAAATCTACGACACGTTGACGACGGTGTACGAGAACGCCAAGGCGGAGAGCATTTCCACTGACGAGGCGGCGCGGCGTATCGCCCTCAGCCGCATAGATTCTGTGCGCAAGATACGCCGGGCTCGCTGAACCCCGGAGGCCGCGCCGATGGATTTCCTGTCGCGTCCCGGCAGGCCGACTCTCATACTTGCCATCGCGCTCACCCTTGCAGCCGCCGCGTACATCGGGTGGAAAGTCGGCGAATCTCCCAACCAAGCCCTCCAGTTCACCGCCAACGGCCTGAACGTGGGCGCGGTGTATGCCCTCCTCGCGCTCGGATTCACGCTTGTCTACAGCACGGTCTGGTTCTTCGACCTCTACTACGGCGCGGCGGCGGCAATAGGCGCGTACGGGGTCTTCTATCTCAGGGCCGGACAGGCAGCCGATACGGCCTACGATCCTGCAAATATCGGCTTGAACATCGCGCTCGGCGCCGTTGTTGCCGGGGTCGTGGCGTGGGCGCTGCACACCGCATTTTTCGAGCGCCTGCGGTCCCGCTACCCTGTTCCGCTCGTTCGAGCAGCGTATCTGCTGATTGCGATTGGCGTGGGAGCCTACATTGCGTTCCTGCTCCAGTACCCGGATGATCTTCACCGGACCGGCGCGCCGCTGATCATGTTCATCAGCGCCGCGGCAATTGGGACGGTTCTCTATTGGGCGCTGGGTCGATTCGCACGCGGCTCTGTAGGGTCGGGCCGATGGCCGGTGATTCTCAGCGGCGTGATCGGGCTGGCGATCGGGGCGGCAGCGGCTGCCGCGCTCGTCCAAAGCCCTGGGTCGCGCCTCTACATCAGTTGGCTGGTTTCCTGCCTCCTTGCCGGAACCGTAAGCCTGGCGCTATATCGCGGCCTCTATGCCTTTATCCTGCTGCGCGCCCGCTCCACCTTGATCATGCTGGTCGCGACTCTCGGCGTGCTGCTGACGATAACGTCGATTCTCGTGATGACGTTCTCCAATACGACACACCCCTTGCCCGTCTCATTTGGCAACAACCTGATAACGCTGGGCGGCACGACGTTCAAGGGGTTTGCCCTGTTCGCCGTCGGCAGCGCGTTCGTCGGGTTCGCCTTGCTGTGGTTCCTGATACACAAGTCGCCGCTTGGCAAGGTGATCCGCGCCATCGGCGACGACGAGCAAGTCGCGCGTGTTGTCGGCATCAACACCACGGCGATCATCGCAATCGTCTTCTTCATCGGGGCAATGTACGCGGCGTTCGCCGGCATACTCACCGGCCAGGACATCGCGATACAGCCGCGCATGGGTTTGGAGTTGCTGCTCAAGGGGTGGATCGCCTCGGTGGTTGGAGGCATCGGCAATCTCTACGGCGCGATTCTGGGCGGCTTCCTGTTGGGCGTGGTGGAGCAATTTGGCATCTGGGACATCGCGGGAGAGTGGCAGGACGGCGTCGCGCTTGTCCTCCTCGTCCTGTTCCTCGCATTCTGGCCGCGGGGAATCATCCCGCGGCGGTAGGCACGAGCAATGCAGACACGTCAACAGGAAATAGCGCAGGGACTTGCACGACTGCCGCAGGTGGTTTTGTCTTCGCTGCGCAGCCACCTGGAAATCTGGGCGACGGTCATTGTGCTGTTGGCGGCGGCGTCCTTCATGCTCTCGCGCGGCACGGGATTCTCCATCACCCTGATAACCGTATTCGCCATCTGGGCAATGCTGGCCGTGAGCTTGAACCTGGTGCTTGGCTACACCGGCCTGCTCTCTGTGGGCCATGTAGGCTTTTACGGAATTGGGGCGTACACGGTGGCTGTGCTGACGGCCAACCCGCGCCAGGAGCTGTTGACGGGAGAGATCATCCAGATATTCGCGTGGCCCTTCTTTGCCGCGCTGCCCGTGGCCGTGGCGCTGTGCGGGGTGGTCGCCCTGGTTGTCGGCGTGGCGTTCAGCCGGTTCCGCGACGATGTCTACGTGCTGGCATCATTCGGTTTCGCCATCATCGCCTACAACGTCTTCGTGAACTGGCAATGGGTGACGCGCGGGCCGTTCGGCATTCACCAGATTCCGAAGCCCGTTATCTTCGGATACACGCTGAATGACGACTTCGAGTTCCTGCTGCTATCACTTGCACTGCTGGCCATCGTGGTCGGCATATCATGGCTCATTGTCACGTCGTCGTTTGGGCGGGTGCTCAAGGCCGTTCGCGAAGACGAAAACGCGATTGAGGTATTCGGGTATCGCTCATCGCGGTACAAGCTGGCCGTCTGGGTGATTTCGGCGATGATGGCAGGACTGGCGGGGGCGATGCTCGCCTCTTACACCTCCTTTGTGGACCCCAACTCCTTCATCCTGCTTGAGTCGATCCTGCTTGTCGCCATCGTGATACTTGGCGGGCTGGCCAGCATCTGGGGGTCGTTGCTGGGCGCGCTGGCGTTCGTCCTGTTGGAAGAGGGAGTCCGCTTTGTGCCGTTCCTGCCACCGGAGCACGTGGGGCAGGCGCGGCAGATCATACTTGGGGTGCTGCTGGTGCTTCTGATGTTGTTCAGGCCGCAGGGAGTCGCAGGACGGTTCAAGCTATGACGGCGCGCGACCAACAGCCCTACGGCGGCTCATTCGTGCTTCAGACGCTCGATATCGAAAAACACTTTGGAGGCGTCTATGCGGTCGACCGGCTTTCCATCAACATCCCGCGCGGGCTGATCACGTGCGTTATCGGGCCCAACGGTTCCGGCAAATCCACCCTGGTGAACATCCTCAGCGGAACGCTGCCCCTGGACGGCGGGATGGTCATTGTGGGCCCGCGGCGCCTCCGCATGATCCGGCCGTATGACTCTCCCGCCATTGGACTGACCCGGACGTTCCAGGACGTGCGGCTCTTTGAGCAGATGAGCGTGCTGGACAACCTCTACGTGGTGATGACGGAGAGGTCTCCCCTGTTGTCTCTCTTTCAACGCGCCCGCAAGGAGCACCGGGAGCGGGCGGAGAGAATCCTCCACGTCGTGGGGCTATGGGAGAAGAGGAATGACCTGGCGGAAGAACTGTCATACGGTCAGCGAAAGCTCCTGGAGGTTGGCCGCCTCATGGCAATGAACACGCAGATCTACCTGTTTGACGAGCCGTTCGCCGGGCTTGCGCTTCACATGATCGAAGTCGTCAAGAACGTCATGCGGGAACTGCGGGACAACGGCAGGACGATTGTCTTCGTCTCCCACAATATGGGCATCGTCCGCGAGCTCTCCGACCACCTCATCGTCATGGACAGCGGGCGACTTTTGGCTGGCGGACAGCCCGACCGTGTGCTGAATGATCCGGCAGTCATTGAAGCGTATTTGGGCAACTGAGAGCGGCGAGGCGACTATGACAACGCTCGGGGAACACGCCAGCAGCGAACAGGAGCGGATAAACGCTGCTGCGCCGCTGCTCGAACTGAGCGATGTCTCCGTGTATTATGGCGCGGTTGTCGCGCTCGACCACGTGTCCGTGCGCGTTTACCCGGGCGAGGTCGTCGCGCTCATGGGCCCCAACGGAGCAGGCAAATCCACGATCCTCAAGGCGGTGATGGGAATGGCGCCCGTCTCATCCGGTCGCATCGAATGGCGCAACGAGGTTCTCGATTCGCCGACGCATGAGATCGTCAAGCGCGGGATTTCGCTTGTGCCGCAGGGACGGCGCGTCTTCACTCACCTGAACGTGCAGGAGAACCTGGAGCTTGGCGGAATGCACGCCGGCGACCCTGCGGAACGGAACAGGCGGCTCGAGGCAGTGATGGACTTCTTCCCTATCCTGCGCGACAAGCGGCGTGATCCGGCCAGCGCGATGTCCGGCGGGCAACAGCAAATGCTGGCCCTCGGGCGCGGGTTGATGTCATCGCCTGACATGCTTCTGCTGGACGAGCCGACGCTGGGCCTCGCGCCTATCATCGTGTCCGAGGTTTTCGACAGGGTGACGGAAATCAGCTCGGCGTTCGGAACGACGATCATCCTCGTGGAGCACAACATCAAGGGCGCGCTGAACATCGTCAACCGCGCCTACATTTTGGATAAGGCGCGCGTGGCGTTCGAGGGAACGCCGCAGGAAATCCAGGACTCGGACATCCTGACGCAGGTCTTCTTGGGCAGGGCGGCGGACGAGGACGACGCAGAGGACTAGAGAAGCGCAGTTTTCCTGCCGCGCTTGCGTCGATTTTCTAGCGGTACCGCTCCCACTTGAAGAAGCGCACGGCGAGCACGACACCCGCCGCGAGCCACGCGCCCATGACCGCCAGTGCCGTCCATTCAAAGCCGGAGCCGGTGGCGAAGGGATGGAACGATTCATGCATGGCGGTGGCGAAATGGCTGACGGGGAAGATGTCCGCGAACGTCGTCAACCATGCCGGCGCATCGTCCATCGGGATGAAGACGTCCGAGATGAAGAGCAGCGGCAGAATGCTCGCGTTCACGATGGCGGGAGCGGCGTCCGCATTCGGAATGAAGTTCGCCACCGCCACTCCCAGCGCGCAGAACGTCGCTGCCCCCACAACGCACGTCACGATGAATGCGGCCATTCGCGTGGTCGGCAGATCAACGCCATAGACCAGGACGCCCACCAGCAGCACGACGACGACCAGCAGAATCGCCAACGCCACCGAGTGGATGACGTACCCGGCAAGGAGCGCGGCACGTGGCAGGGGCGTGCCGCGAATCCGCTTGAGCAGGCCGCCATCGCGGCTGAACGCAATATACATTGCGATGTTGTTGTAGCACGCGCCCACCAGCGCGAAGACGACGATGGCGGGCACGTAGAACGTGGACCTGCTGGCCGTTCCACCTTCAAAGTTCATCTCTTCGTTGCCAAACATGACGTTAAAGATGATGAGGAACATCAACGGGAAAACGATGGTGAAGAAAGCGGACGCAGGATTTCGCCAGAAAGCCGTGTTCTGGTAGCGCGCCTGGCGGAGCGAGAGCCGTATGAGATTCATTCCGCGCTCCCCGCGCTCTGCCCGTTCTGCTCCGTTACTTCAATGAATATGTCCTCCAGTGACGGGCGCGTGACGGACAGGTCCTCAAGCTCCCCGCCATTCTCAACCATCCACGCGGTCAAGCGATGCAGCGCCGCGGTCGGCGCCGTGGTTTGGATTTCATACGTCCCTACCGCGTCGACAGGCCGCGCGTCAATGGTTTCGGGCGGCGGGCCCACGCCCTCCGGCAAGTGGAATCGGATCAGCGTCGCCCCATTCCCCTGGGCGATGTCCTGCGGTGACCCCTCAACAACGATGCGGCCCTGCACCATGATGCCCACGCGGTCGGCCAGGTACTCCGCCTCTTCCATGTAGTGGGTGGTGAGCAGGATGGTCTTTCCAAGCGACTGGAGGCTCTTGACCATGTCCCATGCGCCGCGCCGCGCGGACGGATCGAAGCCCGTCGTCGGCTCATCGAGGAAGAGCAGCTCCGGGTTTCCGGCGAGGCCGACGGCAACATCGAGCCGCCTCTGCTGCCCGCCTGAGAGCTTCCCGACCCGTGTGCGCGCCTGCTCGACGAGCCCCGTCGCCTCCAAAATGGTGTCCAGCGGCAGGGAGTCCGGGTAATAGCCGCGAAACAGGTTGACCGTCTCCTCGACGGACAGGTACTGATCGACGCTGGTTGTCTGGAGGACGATGCCAATCCGCTCCCGGAACCTGGTATCCCCGCGGCCGGGGTCGTAGCCCAGCACGGATACCTGGCCGCCCGTCCGCTCGCGGTGCCCCTCCAGGATTTCGACGATCGTCGTCTTGCCCGCCCCGTTCGGCCCGAGCAGCGCGTAGACCTCTCCCGTCTCTATCAGCAGGTCAACTCCTCGCACGGCCTCAAAGTCGCCGTAAGACTTACGGAGGCCTGAGACCTCAATTGCGGGGCCGGAGCCAGTACGTCCAGTCAATCAACCCTCCACGATCATCTAGCGCTGGCCGAAAGTGATGCGGTAAAGCAAGAAGCCGGCAAAAAGCGTAACTGTTACATCCAATAGTAGCGCAATCAGCAGACGCGCCGCGTGCCATGCCTTGGAATCGCCTGAAACGTTTGGAGCGGACTCTGATTGAGGATAGGCGGCAGCGGAATCGTAATGGAATGGAATAGCGCGCTTTACGGCGCTCTCCTTGATTGTTCTCTGCATCCCTTGTGCAGCCGCGACTTTCACGAAATCGAGAGGCCCCGATCTGCCAGCATCCTCTCCTTCAATTCCGGAGTCGGTTGTCGATTCGGTCACTAGCGCCAGGTACTGCCCCGGCGACTTAATCCGCGCTATCAGGGTTGGGGAGCCCTTCGCCGGCTCGCTCACGATTGCATGCGCATGACCCCACTCCTGCCCATCGCCTCGCCTCATCATCATCGTGACTGAGCCATGCGTTTCCAAGACAACCTCGAGTGCTGCCGGGCGATTGAGGGATTCCAGTGCCAGGGGTTCACCTGCCACGTCGAAGAACTCCACGGCAATACATACGCATTCCAACAAGTGGGCTGTCTCATGCAGGCGGACGCACTCAGCATCGTCCCGCGTCAGACGAACCTGGAACGGGACTGCGAGTGTGCCCGCAGGGGCAGTCAATCGCGCGCGGTCGGTCTGATCCTGGACCTCTGAACTGCGAAATAGCGATGTCTGCACTGCGCGCGGCACGGGCACAAATTCCGGCTCAACCTGCCTGAGATTCACAAGCGGTCGCTCAAGGGTCTTGGGCGGGGAATCAGAGTTCTCGGCGCCTCCGCCAAGAGGTGATGAGTATTCTGAGCTTTCGACGCCCTGCCCCGATGTTGATACCACAACATCGCTCACGGATTCCACGTTGGCTGCGGAAGATTCGCCACTATCGTCGGGTTCAGGCGCGGGCTGTGGCGCTGTGGCGACGGCAATACGCACTTCAATGTGCGATTCCAACTCGCCGTCCGTCACGGCAACACGGACTGTATAGACGCGCCGCGCATCTCGTGGCGAGAAACCGGGCGCAACCATGATTTGCCCCGATGTTGAATCGATGGCAAAGGCTCCCGCATCCGATTGGCTGACAATCCTGAAATGGACAGTCTCTCCCTCCGGGTCGGTCGCCGAAAGCCCGTCTCCGACAGGGCTGCCGCCAGGAGCGCCGGCGGTTACCGTCCTCCTCAATTGGCTGGCCCTATGTACCACTGGACTGCCGCACGCGTTCACGATGGGTTCTGCTTCGGCAAAGCCGGGCGGCTCATCGACATTTCCGACCGTCACCGTGAGATCGAGATAATCATCGGGGGTAAATTCGCTCTCAGCATTCCCATGGTCATCGCGCCCGTCTGAAACAGACACTCGGAGCGTGAATGGCTTTCGTCCGGCCTCGAAGTCCAGGAGCGTGCCGGGGCCGAGTGTGACATAGCCGGTGGGCGGATGGATAACGAAAACCGCAGCGTCAGGCCCGCTCAGCGCATACGTCAGCGGATCGCCGTCCTCATCCGTCCTTTCACGCTCGCCACCGCCGATCCCGCGATAAATGGTGTGCGCGCCCGGACAGGAGTTTTCGGGAATCTGCACAGCGAAAGTCGGTACAGCAAAACGCGGCGCATCATTTGCGTCCGTAATAGTCACGGTCACGTCAACTCCTGTGTTCCCTTGCTCCTGTCCTGCGGCAATCTCCACTTCATACGTATTGTCGCCGTCCTCATCCAGCGGCTGCTCGAAGTTCGGCGTTTCGACGAACGTCAGAACCCCATCGTCATCGATTGCAAAGCGCGCCGCGTCGGTTCCGGCGATGCTCCACGTCACGTCATCGCCTTCAGGATCAACAGCAGAATAAGTGGCAACACTGTCGCCGCCGTTCTCCGCAAAGCTAACGGACGCAGGGCCGGTGACAATAGGCGATTCGTTCACATCCGTGACGGTGATCTCTACATCCAACGTAGACGCGAGGCTGCCATCTGAGGCGCGGACAGTCACTTCGTAGACATTGTCATCGTTGCCGTCGTTAGGCGATTCATAGTCCGGAGACGACTTGAATGACAACTGCCCCGCCGCGCTGATGGAGAACCGCGCCGCGTCCGTCCCCTCCACGCTCCAAGTCACGTCGTCACCATCCGGGTCAGTAGCCGAATACGTCGCGACGGTACCTGTGCCATTCTCCGCATAGCTCATGGATGCTGGACCGGTGATCGCGCCGGATTCATTCACGTCCGTAACGGTGACCTCCACATCCAGCGTGGAGGTCAGGTTACCGTCGGACGCGTGGATAGTCACCTCATAAACGTTGTCCGAATCGCCATCATTCGGAGATTCATGGTCCGGCGAAGACTTGAATGACAGCGCCCCTGTAATGCTAATCGCAAACCACGCCGTGTCCATCCCCATCACACTCCACGTCACATCATCCCCATCCGGGTCAGTGGCGGTGTAGGTGCCAACGGTGTCTGTGCTGTTCTCCGCATAGCTCACCGATGCGGAGCCGGTTATGGTGCTGGATTCATTGATGTCCGTGACGGTGATCTCTACATCCAACTTAGACGCGAGGCTGCCATCTGAGGCGCGGATTGTTACTTCGTAGACATTGTCCGAGTTAGCATCGTTCGGCGATTCATAGTTGGGGGAGGATTTGAATGACAGGACCCCGGCAGTGCTAATCGAGAACCGCGCCGCATCCGTTCCTCCCACGCTCCAAGTCACGTCGTCACCCTCAGGATCAGTGACCGTGTACGTCGCAACAGCGCCCGTGCCGTTCTCCGCATAGCTCACGGACGCCGAGCCGGTGATTACGCTGGATTCATTCACGTCCGTGACGGTAATTTCCACATCCAGCGTGGAGGTCAGACTGCCATCCGATGCGCGAACTGTCACCTCATACACGTTGTCCGAATCACCATCGTCCGGCGATTCATAGTCCGGCGACGACTTGAATGATAGGCCCCCCGTCGTACTAATGGAGAACCGCGCCGCGTCCGTCCCCGCCATGCTCCACGTCACAGCATCACCCTCAGGATCAGTGGCCGTATACGTCCCCACAGCGCCCGTGCCGTTCTCCGCGTAGGAGACAGACGCGGAGCCGGTGATCGCATCGGATTCATTCACGTCCGTAACGGTGACCTCCACATCCAGCGTGGAAGTCAGACTGCCATCCGAGGCACGGGCGGTCACCTCATACACGTTGTCCGAGTTAGCGTCGTTCGGCGATTCATAGTCCGGCGATGACTTGAATGACAGGCTCCCCGCTGTGCTAATCGAGAACCGCGCCGCATCCGTTCCTCCCACGCTCCAAGTCACGCCGTCACCCTCAGGATCAGTGGCCGTATACGTCGCAACAGCGCCCGTACCGTTCTCCGCGTAGGAGACAGACGCGGAACCGGTGATTGAACTGGATTCATTTACATCCGTGACGGTGATTTCCACATCCAACTTAGACGTGAGACTGCCATCTGAGGCACGAACCGTCACCTCATACACGTTGTCCGAATCACCATCGTTCGGCGATTCATAGTCCGGCGATGATTTGAATGACAGGACTCCCGTCGTGCTGATGGAGAACCGAGCCGCGTCCGTTCCCGCGATGCTCCACGTCACGTCATCCCCATCCGGATCGGTGGCCGTGTAGGTCGCAACAGCACCCGTGCCATTCTCTGCGTAGTTGACAGACGCGGGTCCAGTTATTGAACCGGATTCATTCAAGTCCGTGACGGTTATATCCACGTCCAGCCTGGACGTTAGGCTGCCATCCGAGGCGCGGAGAGTCACCTCATACACGTTGTCATCATTGCCGTCGTTCGGCGATTCATAGTCCGGTGACGACTTGAATGACACGGCTCCCGTCGTGCTGATGGAGAACCGCGCCGCGTCCGTTCCCGCCACACTCCACGTCACTTCATCACCATCCGGGTCACTGGCAGTGTACGTGGCGACGATACTCGTGCCGTTCTCCGCATAGCTCACCGACGCGGAGCCGGTGATTGAACCGGATTCATTCACGTTCGTGACGGTGATCTCCACGTCTAGGGTGGACGTGAGACTGCCATCTGAGGCACGGACGGTCAGCTCGTAGACGTTGTCATCGTCGCCATCGTTCGGCGATTCATAGTCCGGTGACGATTTGAATGACACGGCTCCCGCCGTGCTGATAGAGAACCGCGCCGCGTCCGTCCCCACCACGCTCCAAGTCACGTCATCGCCATCCGGATCAGTGACCGTGTATGTGGCTACCACGCCTGTACCATTCTCAACGTAGTTCACAGTGGCGGGGCCTGCGATTGCGCCGGATTCATTCACATCCGTGACAGTGACCTCCACATCCAGCGTGGACGTGAGGCTGCCGTCCGAGGCGCGGACCGTCACCTCATAAACGTTGTCCGAATCACCATCGTTCGGCGATTCATAGTCTGGCGACGACTTGAATGACAATTGCCCTGATGCGCTGATGGAGAACCGAGCCGCGTCCGTTCCCGCGAGACTCCACGTCACGTCGTCACCATCAGGGTCTGTGACGGTATACGCCGCTACCACGCTTGTGCCATTCTCCGCATAGCTCACGGACGCCGAGCCGGTGATTACGACGGATTCATTCACATCCGTGACGGTTATATCCACATCCAGGGTGGAAGTCAGACTGCCATCAGAGGCGCGGACGGTCACCTCATACACGTTGTCCGAATCACCATCGTTCGGCGATTCATAGTCCGGCGAGGACTTGAATGACAATTGCCCTGATGCGCTGATGGAGAACCGCACCGCGTCCGTTCCCGCGAGACTCCACGTCACGTCGTCACCATCAGGGTCTGTGACAGTATACGCCGCTACCACGCTTGTGCCGTTCTCCGCATAGCTCACCGACGCGGAGCCGGTGATTGAACCGGATTCATTTATGTCCGTGACAGTGACCTCTACGTCCAGCGCGGAAGTCAGGCTGCCATCTGAGGCGCGGATGGTCAGCTCGTAGACGTTGTCATCGTCGCCATCGTTCGGCGATTCATAGTCCGGCGATGATTTGAATGACAGGACCCCCGTCGTGCTGATGGAGAACCGCGCCGTGTCCGTTCCAGCCACGCTCCACGTCACCTCGTCACCGTCCGGGTCAGTGGCCGTATACGTGGCGACGCCGCCCGTGCCGTTCTCCGCGTAGGAGACAGACGCCGAGCCGGTGATTGAACCGGATTCATTCACATCCGTGACTGTAATCTCTACGTCCAACGTAGACGTGAGGCTGCCATCCGAGGCGCGGACAGTCACCTCATACACGTTGTCATCGTTGCCATCATTCGGAGATTCATAGTCCGGCGATGATTTGAATGACAGTACCCCCGCTGTGCTAATCGAGAACCGCGCCGCGTCCGTGCCGGTCAAGCTCCACGTCACGTCATCACCATCCGGATCAGTGGCCTTGTACGTCCCCACAGTGCCCGTGCCATTCTCCGCGTAGGAGACAGACACGGAGCCGGTGATTGAACCGGATTCATTCACGTCCGTAACGGTGACCTCCACATCCAGCGTGGAAGTCAGGCTGCCATCCGAGGCGTGGGCAGTCACCTCATAAACGTTGTCCGAATCACTATCGCTCGGCGATTCATAGTCCGGCGATGACTTGAATGACAGGACGCCCGACGTGCTAATCGAGAACCGCGCCGCGTCCCTCCCCGCCACGCTCCACGTCACATCATCACCCTCCGGATCAGTAGCCGCATACGTAGCGACAGCGCTTGTGCCATTCTCCCCGTAGGAGACAGACGCGGAGCCGGTGACCGTAGGAGATTCATTCACATCCGTAACGGTGACCTCCACATCCAGCGTGGACGTTAGGCTGCCATCCGAGGCGCGGACAGTCACCTCATACACGTTGTCATCGTTGCCGTCGTTCGGCGATTCATAGTCCGGCGATGACTTGAATGACAGGACGCCCGACGTGCTAATCGAGAACCGCGCCGCGTCCGTTCCAGCCACGCTCCACGTCACCTCGTCACCGTCCGGGTCAGTGGCCGTATACGTGGCGACGCCGCCCGTGCCGTTCTCCGCGTAGGAGACAGACGCGGAGCCGGTGACCGTAGGAGATTCATTCACATCCGTAACGGTGACCTCCACATCCAGCGTGGACGTTAGGCTGCCATCCGAGGCGCGGACAGTCACCTCATACACGTTGTCATCGTTGCCGTCGTTCGGCGATTCATAGTCCGGCGATGACTTGAATGACAGGACGCCCGACGTGCTAATCGAGAACCGCGCCGCGTCCGTTCCCGCGAGACTCCACGTCACGTCGTCACCATCAGGGTCTGTGACGGTATACGCCGCTACCACGCTTGTGCCGTTCTCCGCATAGCTCACCGACGCGGAGCCGGTGATTGAACCGGATTCATTCACGTCCGTGACTGTAACCTCTACGTCCAACGTAGACGTAAGACTGCCATCCGAGGCACGGACGGTCGCCTCATACACGTTGTCCGAATCACCGTCGTTCGGTGATTCATAGTCCGGCGATGACTTGAATGACAGGACGCCCGACGTGCTAATCGAGAACCGCGCCGCGTCCGTCCCCGCCACGCTCCACGTCACGTCATCCCCATCCGGGTCTGAGGCAGCATACGTCGCAACAGCGCTCGTGCCGTTCTCCGTGTAGGAGACAGACGCAGAGCCGGTTATGGCAGGCGGCCTGTTCGGAGTCGTTGCCGTAATCGTCACTGTTATCGTGTCTGTTGCGCCTGGCTCATCCGTCGCGGTCACGGTGACGCTGTAACTGCTCTTCGTCACGGCATCCGGCAGGTTGTCCACCCCAACCGTTATCTGCCCCGTTGCGGCGCCAATCGCGAAGTATTGCGCGTCGTTGCCGGACAGCGTGTAGGTCAAATCGTCGCCGTCCTCGTCCGTGGCGGTGAGCGGCTGGCCGATGTTTGTTCCGCGCGCTGCTCCACCTGAGGCCGTGCGCGACGCGGTTTCGGCGCCGAAGTCCGGTGGCGCGTTGGCGGCTACCGCCGAACTGATCGCTGAAGCGGAGGTCGATGCCTCGAAGCTGTCCTCGTAGGTCACTGTCGCTCGCAGCACGTAACCCTGATCGTCCGCCGTCGGCATGTACGTGGATTTCGT
Organism: Dehalococcoidia bacterium; assembly: GCA_963666115.2. Taxonomy (GTDB): domain Bacteria; phylum Chloroflexota; class Dehalococcoidia; order UBA6926; family UBA6926; genus VXMO01. The sequence continues at coordinate 82,493 of CAXXET010000003.1, forward strand.
CGCGTTGTCTATCCGGTCGAACTCGTCGTCGGCATTCTGCGCCCGGTGCCATCTCCAGCGAATCCGTCCAGTCACACCGTCGTCGTCGTGAACGGCAACTGTGAAGGCCGTTCCAACGTACGGGCTTGCAGGCGAGAACGTCACGACGCCGGGATCGTCCGCGTCGGTGAGCGTTATCGTGACCGGCAGGGAGTCGCTGAGACCTCCCGCATCGGTCACGGTTGCGGTGATGCTCAAGCTTGGGGCATCCTCGTAGTCCAGATCGGCGCCTGCCCGGACGCGGATTTGGCCGCTCGTGTCGATGCTGAACGAATCCGCCGACTGGCCTGTTGCTGAGAACGTCCACGTATCACCATCATCGGGGTCCGTCACGCTCAGCGCGCCACCGACGCGCTTGTTTGCGGCCGCGTTCTCCGTGACCGACAATGCCGCCGCGTCCAGCTCAAACGAGGGCGCCTCATTGACGTCCGTGACCGTGACGGTGATCTCAACGAAGTCATAGTCTGAGCCTGCGGCGGCTGAAACCTCCACTTCATAGGTGTTGTCCTTATTGCCGTCGTTCGGCTTCTCATAGTCCCTGGCGGACTTGAACCGCAGTGCGCCGGCGGCATTGATCGCAAATCGCCTGGCGTCGGCGCCCTCAACGTCCCACGAAACCGCTGTGCCCGGCGCGCCGCCCGATACTGCGTACGTGGCGATAACATCGGCGCTGTTTTCGGGATGATCATTCGCCGTGGGGCCAACGATGGCGAAATCGCCCTGCACTGTCGGCGCGGCAGAAGAGGGTTGCGGGGTCAGTATCGCTGAGGCAAGCGCGGCGGCGAAACAAGCGGCTGCGCCGTAGGCAGCCGAACGCAATAGCAATCGTGCAACAGCGCCGAGCCGTAATCTCACCCGCGACTTCCCAGTCCGCCACACCGGCATGGCGCCCAAGCCACGCCGCTCTCCGCCCCCGCGTGCAGTTGCGCAGGGCGGACGCTAGGAAAGTGGTGTCCATCACGATCACACCGCAACAACTACATCATATGTATCATATTTGGGCGATAATAGTCTACATATGGGCGCGACTCACTTCAGCGGCGGATGAGCGCATGAACACCGTCCCCTGCGTTCTCATAATGTGGCGAGTGGGCTACAATGAGGCTAGAGGCAATCGTGAGAGTTGGGGGGAGACATGCCGCTGCGCTTCGCTGAGGAAATCATCCTGCTCCTTTTGAACGACGATGACGGACGCTTTGCCCGCGTCCCTAGCTGGTCCATGGACTACGCGCTGGCCGGGGCGGTTCTCATGGATCTGGCGCTCGAGAACCGCATCGACACCGACCTGGAAAAGTTGGTTCTCGTGGACTCCACCCCGCTCAGCGACTCTCTGCTGGACCCAACGCTGGCGGACATAGCTGCGGGTGAAGAGCGGAACGCGCGCTATTGGGTGGAGCACACGGCCAACCGCGCCGCTGAAATCCGCGAGGAGGCGTTGAACCGGCTGGTGGAGGAGGGAATCCTCCAGCGCAAGGACGACCGTTTTCTCTGGGTGTTCCAGTCGCGCCGCTATCCGATGGTTGACGGCAAGGAAGAGCGCGAAGTGCGCCTGCGGCTGATGGGCGTTCTTTTTAGCGATGAAATCCCTGACCCGCGCGATATTGTGCTGCTGAGCCTGACCGACGCGTGCGGCATCCTGCGCAGCATGTTGTCACGCCGCGAGCTCAACAGCGCTGCCGAGCGCATCGAACAGGTGCGGAAGCTGGACCTGGTCGGCCAGGCGACTACCCAGGCAATCATGGACATCGAGCAGTTCGTCGCAACATCCGTGCAGAGGCACATCTACTAGGATTCGGCAGCAGCCCCGTTCCTGAACGTCGAGAGTCCCGCAGCAGGGCCAATCAGGCTCAACGCGAGCGCGCCGGTGTGCGGGTCATGGTAGATCACTGATTCAACGCCGTACGCGCGCCTGACGTTCTCAGCAGTCAGAACGTCTTGCGGCGTCCCCTCCGCTATCACCCTGCCCTCGCTGAGCAAGACCAGAAAATCACAATGGCGCGCCGCCATGTTGAGGTCATGCACGGCGGCGATGGCCGTCGCGCCATTCGCTGCCCATTCCCGAATGAGACCAAGCACACGCAGTTGGTGGAGAATATCCAGGTTGGAAGTCGGCTCGTCGAGCAAGAGGACGCGCGGTTGCTGCGCGAGAGCCCGTGCGATGAACACCCGCTGACGTTCGCCTCCGGACAGCGTTTCAAGCGTGCGGTCCGCGAACTGTTCCGTATCCGTCAGCCGCATGGCCTGTCGCGCGATATTCTCGTCTGACGCGCCTTCAATCTGAAATCGCCCCATATGCGGGTATCTGCCCATGAGCACAAGCTCAAGGCACGTGAAGCCGTGCGCCATGGGCGCAATCTGCGGCACGAGGGCGATGGAACGGGCCTTTTCGTGGGCGGGCATCTCCTCGAACCTGCGCCCCCCAAGGTGACGTTCTCCATCCGACGGCTCAATGACCCCGGCAAGCGCGCGCAAGAGCGTTGATTTGCCCGCGCCGTTCGGGCCAATCACCCCCACCAGCTCACCCTGCCCTGCGCGGAGGCTGACTCCATCCAGCAATCTCTTGCTCTGGATCGAATACGTCAGGCCCTCCGCCGAGAGCGCGGCTGCACGCGCCGCCGTGGTCATCATCTCATCCTCATCCCACGATGCTGAAAGTCTCCGCAGGCGGCTCGGGGAAATCATCCGGCCACAGGAGCCGCGCGAGGTCCTCAGCCCCCCTGATATTCCAGTACGACAATGTCGTGAAGTGCTTGCTTTCGACCACGTGAACGCGGTCATTGAGAATCGCCGGAATCTCCTGCAGCGCCTCCTCGGACATCAGCCGATCCCTGAAATCCTCCGCCCCAAACGCAACGGGCTGGGGGATGATGATGATGTCCGGATTCATGGCAATGACGCCCTCCAGGCTGGTGGTCGCGTTGGATTCGACACCGGCTTCGGCGGCGGCATTGATCCCGCCCGCCGCCTCGATGACAGAGCCTTCCGTAGAGCCTCCACCGGCCACCCAGAGATTGTCCGAATAGCTGGTCAGCGCAAGGACGCGCGGGCGTTCCTCCTTCTCGCTCGTGACGTCAACCAGCGCCTCGTGCCGGTCGCGCACCTCTGCGGCAAACTCCAACGCGCGCGCCTCCTCGCCCAGGATGTAGCCGATCAACAGGATATTGTCGATGCGCGCCTCGGCGTCATGGTCAAGCTCGGTCTGAATCGTCGGTATGCCGACACGGGTAAGCGCCTCGACCAGGTCACCCGTGAAGTGCGGGCTGGTCACGACAACGTCCGGGTTCTGGGCGATGATCGTTTCCGGGTCGCGTGTGATCTCCGGTTTGTCCTGCACGTGCGCGGCAACGTTGGAATAGGTGTCTATCTTCGTTGCGCCGCCCACGGCCACAAGCCGTTCGCTCGGCGCCAGGGCAAGCACGACCTCATCGTGCCCGAGCGAGGCCGTGATGACGCGCTGCGGCTTGGCGGGAATCTCAACGACGCCGTTCATCCCCTCCACTTCGCGCGGCCAGCCGAGGTTTGTCGGGTCGACGATGCCTGTCACGCCGTAGAGCTGTCCCAGGAACGGCGGCGGGGTTGGCGCCGGGGTTGGCGTGGGCGCAGGCGTTGCGGTGGGCTCGGGCGGGGCGAGCGTTGGCTCCGGCACAGCAGTCGGCGCCATGACCTCAACGGACGGCACGGGAGTGGGCGGGTCGCCCGGCTCCCCTGCCGGGGCTGTCGAGTCGCACGCCAACACGAAAGCCGCCAGTATGGCAAGCAAACCAGGAATGATAAATCTGGCCGGGATTCCCTTCACCGTTTCACCTCTCATCTTTCCTCACACCTTCCGTCCTGTTCGATTTCTCCATTAGAGCGCGTAACCCCGCCCCCTGTTCTGAATGAGCAGCAGAATGAAGAACGGCGCGCCGACGAACGCCGTCAGGATTCCAACGCGCAGTTCAGCCGGCTGGATCACCGTCCGCGCCACCGTGTCGGCAAGAATCACAAACACCGCTCCGCCCAGCGCGCTCATGGGAATGAGCACGCGGTTGTCCGGCCCCAGCAAGAGCCTGAGCACATGCGGTGTCACGAGGCCAACGAACGCGATGGTCCCACTAACGGCAACGGCCACGCCTGTTACCATCGCGCCGACTGCCAGGAGCAGCAGCCGCACCGGCACGACGTTCACGCCGAGCGAGCGGGCCTCGTCGTCGCCAAGCATGAGCAGGTTCAGGTCCCGGGCCATCACCATGGCAATGGCAATTCCCGCGAGAATCGGCGGCAGTGACATCAACACGTGTTCCCATGCGCGGGAATCAAGGCTGCCCGCCAGCCAAAAGAGAATCTCCCGCAGCGCGCCGTTGTCTGGCACAAGGATGATGATCGCGGACACGATCGCGCCAAGGAACGCGTTGACGGCGATGCCGGCCAGCAGCAGCGTGGCCATGGAGAAATGCCCGCTCATCGTGGAGATGCCGTAGACGACGAGCGTGGCAAGCATCGCCCCGCCGAACGCGGCGAGAGGCAGCGCCATGAAGAAGAGGCCGGCCGCGCCTGTCGCAATGGCAATGACCGCCCCAAGCGCGCCGCCTGCGGACACGCCGATGATCCCCGGATCGGCCAGCGGGTTGCGGAACAGCCCCTGCATCGTTGCGCCCGCCACGCCGAGGCCCATCCCGACCGTTGCGGCGACGACGATGCGCGGCAGGCGAATCTGCTGAATCACCAGTTCATGGGTGCGGGAAACGTTGCCGACATCGATGCCGAAGAACCCGATGAGCGCCGACGCGACACTCCTGCTTGGGATGCTGACGGGGCCGACACTCAGGGCAACCAGGACAACCAGGAGTATGGCCAGCGCAAGGACGGACGCGCCGAGCGCAAGGCGCGTGCTGACGCCCGACCTGCGGTATGCGCCCCACGCCGGAATCCCGGCAACTCGCAACAAAACAACCCTCCGGCTGCTCCGCAAGAGGGTCGATGCTCGCGCTGTCTGGGCTTGGCTGCCCGGGCACGGCTGAGGGACCCTCTCGATAGCGGAGAGAGTTCACCTTCCGTCCAGGCAGGTCTCCTGGCTCGCGGGTATCGATTCTTCGCCGGGCCCTTCCCATCGCATCCGCGACAGTGGGCAACTCGGCCGTCAAACCCCGCTTACAGTGGCGCTACCGCGGCGGATTCTCACCGCCTTCCCTATTCTCCCGGGGCGGGCACCTGAACGGGCAGTGTCTATCTGCTCTTCGGACGCAAGCCTATCCCACTGCCTCTCAGGGTGTCAATCTGCCGACTTATCCCGTCGCGCCGCCCATCACGGCTGCGGCGAAGACTGCCTGTGACTCCTCGGACAGACACCCGGTGACCGGGGACGTGGCGGCGGCCTCAGGCGTGAGCATATCGGGGGTGAAGGGCGTTTGCAGCAGGACGTTGTAGAAGTCCTCGCCAAGGGCGGTCCGAATGCACTCGACTTCTTCCGGAGGAAGCAGGGGCATGATGTCCGCGCCAAGCGGGGCCTGCGTCATGGGCTCAGGTGTTGGTTCGGGGGTTGGCGTTGCGGTTGGAGTTGGGGTGGGCAACGGTGTTGGCGTGGGCGTCGGTTCCGCCTGACATGCGCTCAAAACAGATACGAATATCACGGAAATCACGGCCAGAATCGCCATGCGAACCAGGAGATTGTTCACGTTCCCTACCCCCTTGACGATGATCTTCGTGCATATTGTGCATCCGGTCGTTCAAAACGCGCAACTTGCGCCATGCTGCACAGAAAACAGGTTCGGGGGGGCGGGTGAGCCCCCCCCCTCTCCTGCAGCGTACTTTTTTCACAATGTAGAGGCAAAAAGTCACGAATTAGACGAAAAACGCGCCGCTTCTTCGCTTCCGCCGGTCGCATCGCCCTCGCTGTAGGAATGAGCGCCCGCGCCCGCCAGCGCCCCGCCCTGCACGATGAGGTATTCCTCGCGGATGGGCTTGCCCTCGAACCAGCACTCCAGGATCTCGCGCACGCCGGCGGCGTACCGCGCCTGCGCGGACAGCGACGTGCCGGACGTGTGGGGCGTCAGGGCGTGGTTGGGCATCGTGCGCCATGGGTGGTCGTTGGGCGCGGGCTGCGGGAACCACACGTCGCCCGCGTAGCCCGCCAACTGCCCGCTCTCCAGCGCGCGGACGACGGCATCACGGTCGCAGATCTTGCCGCGCGCCGTGTTGACGAGGTAGGAGCCGCGGCGCATCTTGCCGATCAGCTCATCGTTGAACATGTGCTCCGTCTCCGGGTGGAGGGGGCAATGGATGCTGACGACGTCGCACGCCGCCACCAGCGATTCCGGCGTCTCATGGAACGTGACGCCAAGCTCCTGCTCGACCTCCGGCGGGAGGCGGTGGCGATCCGTGTAGTGGAGGTTCACGTCGAACGGCTTCATGCGCTTGAGGACGGCAAGGCCGATGCGGCCCGCCGCGACGACGCCCACGTCCATGCCCTCGATGTCATAGGAGCGCGAAACGGCGTCCGCGATGTTCCAGCCGCCGCGCACAACCCAGCCGTACTGCGGGAGGTAGTCACGCACCAACGCGAGCATCTGCATGACAGCGTGCTCGGCGACGCTGATGCTGTTGCACCACGTGACCTCCGCGACGGTCATGTTGCTGTTGATGGCCGACTGCAAATCGACGTGGTCGGAGCCAATGCCCGCCGTGATGGCCAGCTTGAGATTGGGCGACCTGGCAATCCTCTCCGCCGTCAGGTACGCGGGCCAGAACGGCTGGGAGATGACGATGTCCGCGTCCACGATCTCACGGTCGAAATCAGAGTCCGCGCTGTCCTTGTCGGAGGTCACGACAAATTGATGGCCCTGCGACGTGACGTAGTTCTCCAAGCCCAGGCCGCCGGACACGGAGCCCAGCAGGTGGCCGGGGTTGAAGTCGATGGCCGCCGGGGACGGCATGGACTGGCCGTCCGGGTATTGGCTGAGGGTGGGGATGCTGTCCCGCGCATAGTTGGGCGGGAAGCCCTGCACCGGATCGTCATACAGGACACAGACTACCTTCTGTGCGGCGCCGCTCGTCATCATTCACCTCCCCGGCCCCCGCCGGAACTTTTTGTCGTTCACATTCAGCATTGCCCGCAAATGCGCGCGCTTACGCTGTCCGCGTTCGTACTGTACCGCTAGTGGTGGACGGCTAGCAATCAACGGCACCCCCCTCACCCTAACCCTCTCCCTGAGGGAGAGGGAACTCTAGTTGCGGGGCGTTGACCTAATGGGGCGGCGCGGGTGGGAGTAGGGTGATTTGGCTCTACACCATCCGTTGGGAGCGGCCCTGGGCGCGGCGTTGCCGGGGCGCGCGGCGGAACGTGGGGGACTGAGAAAGGCCGAGTTGTGGTATCGCGGGGCCGTTGCCGTTCAGGATGTCCTCGACGGTGGCGATCTGGACGCGCGGAAATTGGCGGTCCGGGTAGGCTTCCGGCGTGTAGAATCCGGCGGACGCAGCCTCATCGTTCATCGGTTTGGTCGGCGGCTCGAGGGTGATGAGCACGGACATCTCCGCGTTCTCGCGCTCCATGACACCGCGCAGATCCCTCACAATGTTGCTGCCCACCCTGCCGCTCTTGACTTGCACGATGACGCTCTTGGCCTTGCCGGAGTTGTCGTCGAAGAAGTTGATATAGCCGTCGATGCCGGAGTCTGCGCCCTTGCGCCGGTCATTTGCAGGGCGGGCCTCAACGAGGCCGAGCGCCCAATACTCGAACTGGTAGCGGCCCGTGTTGCCGCCCTCAAGCGAGAGTGCGCGGGCGCTTTCAGCGTCCGCAGGCGAGCCGACGACCTCATAGTCGGACAGGTCATCGCCGAACGAGTCGCGCAGGCGGCTGCGCATGAGAGAGATGGCGAGATGCGTGACGTCGATGCCGATCCAGCGCCGCTTGAGCCGCTCCGCGACGGCGATGGCTGTGCCGCAGCCGCAGAACGGATCGAGGACAACGTCGCCCTCATTGCTGGACGCGGAGATGATGCGCTCTAGCAGTGCCTCGGGTTTCTGAGTTGGGTAGCCGAGGCGTTCTTTGGCTTGAGCACCCACAGGCTGGATATCATTCCAAGTTGACTGCACCGGCATTTCTGGACTGGTCTCGTCCAGATACCGCTTTCGTTGAGGAACCTTGCCTTTAGGCGGCCAATACACTAGCCCCAACTCATCCAGTATTTCCAGTTTCTCTTGGGTAGTCAGTGTCCCAATGTCGCGATCCGTGCCTTCAATTAGGGGATTATATCGAATAGTTGACAAAGCACGCGGATTCCTTTATCGTTGACTCATAGCGTAGTTGACGGGAGGAGGGGATTGAAATGAAGAAGCGTAGGCGAGGCGTACTGCGAATGAAGAGCCCGATACGCATGATGGGGGCAATTGGAATCTCAACGTTCCTCTTGGCATGGTTGCAGTTGAGTTCGGAGCCGGGGGAGCTGTCAACGATGATCGTTGTGGTGGCGGCAGCCGTCACTCTCACCTGGTCCGTCTTCGAGGCCGCGGCTTTCTGGCGTTCCATGCGGTGGGAGTAGGAATGACACACAGCGCGCCTGGACGGTCAGACCGTGAGGGGATCACCCTCTTGCAGCTGGCCGACATGTTCCCCACAGAGGATTCAGCCCGCACGTGGTTTGAGTCCATCGTCTGGCCGGACGGTCAGCGCGAATGCCCGCGTTGCGGGAGTGCGGACACGCACGAAACGACTCACAAGACAATGCCGTACCGTTGCCGCGAATGCCGCTCATATTTCAGCGTCAAGACGGGTACGGCCATGGAAGGGTCAAAAATCCCGCTCCGCAAGTGGGTGTACGCCATCTACCTTGACGTATCCAGTCTCAAAGGCGTGTCCAGCATGAAGCTTCACCGTGACTTGGGCATCGGGCAGAAGGCGGCGTGGTTCATGCAGCAGCGAATCCGAGAGGCATTCGCCAATCGCGGCCCCGCCGGTCAATTCGCCGGCCCCGTTGAGGTGGATGAGACGTACATCGGCGGGCTGGAAAGCAACAAGCATGAGGCTGATCGTCTCCATGCCGGGCGCGGCCCTGTGGGCAAGTCCCCTGTGGTGGGTATGCGTGATAGAGAGACCGGCCAGGTCAAGGCGCAACACGTGAACAGCGTCGATGCTGAGACGTTGCAGGGATTCGTCCACATGGAGACGCGGTATGAATCGACCGTCTACACGGACGACGCGGCGGCCTATCGCGGGCTGAACCGCAAACATGAAACCGTCAAGCACTCCGTCGGGGAATACGTCAACGGGCAGGCGCACACGAACGGGATAGAGTCGTTCTGGGCAATGCTCAAGCGCGGGTATCACGGAACGTTCCACCACTTCTCGGCCAAGCATCTACAGCGATATGTCAACGAGTTCGCAGGCCGCCACAACATCCGCGACCACGACACGCTCACCCAAATGGGGATCGTTGCAATCGCGCTCAGGGGCAGGCGTCTTGCCTACAGGGAGCTGGTTGGGCAGTATATGATCAAAGTTGGGGAATAGAAGGGGGGACGGGGGAAGGCCGCGCTGGCCGAGGAGTGGGTTATGCCTAAGCGTGCTACTAAGCGTGTTCTGCGGAACGTAAAGCGGGATGGCTTGGCGTTCCTAAAGCGGGAGATCATGGATGAGTTCCCCGAAAGGGACGAGTTCCTCAAGGGCAGCAAGGAGAAACTCAGCGAACTAAGCGGCAATCTGGACAAGATTCGCGAACAAGCTTTTGCAGGTGACTACGATGCTGCCCGCCAGGGCGCCATCAAGGTGAACCATGCCGCCTTTGACCTAATGGAACCATTGGGCAGGGACATAGACGACGTAGAACGAAGGCACAGAGAGGCAACAGCCGGCTTCTCGCAGTTCCCTCCGCGTTTGGATCGAGCCGAGCTACTCCCGGAAAAACATGATTTTTATGACGCATTGGATCATATCGCCGGCGAGGCGGAGGACTGGGTAAAGAGAATCAACGCGCGGCCTGTCCGAGACGAATCGGGGCGATGGTCCGAGAAGGACATGGAGCAGTTTGAGCGTGATGCGCGCCGCCTTGAACACATAGACAACGCACTGTACTCCCGTAAGGCCAAGGCAAGGAAGGAAGACTTGTGGAACCGCGCGCTGAACTCCCTTGAGGAGATGGACGGGGAAAATGAGAAGCAACGAGAGAAAATGCGGGAGGAGAGAAAGTACATTCTGCTGCGCAGCGGAGAAATACTGCGCGACCAGGAGGGTAGCCCAAAGATGACAGAGCGGCGTGGGACTGGGCCGATGCCGCTCCTCGATTCACATAGGCGCGCCAGGATTAGGAAGCCGCCGGCGAGAAGCAAAGAACTCACTGCGGATGCCGCATTGGCGCGTGATAACAAGAAGGCGGACGTCGGGAAGGCTGATAGCGTGAGAGATCGCCGGGGCGCAGTGACGGATAAGGGGCTGCGCGCCAATGCTCGCGCGGCGATGGGTGGGGGAAAATCGCGCCGCCAAGCCCCGAGGGGAAAGAGGTAGGCGTGATGGCATCAAAAGACGCACGAACCGAGGGACTGAAAGCAGACTACGGGGATGCGACGCCAGAGCAGGTGGCAGAGGCAGTCCTAACGTACCGGCCCAAGCCGCCCAGCAAGCCCCAGCCCGAACCTGTCAACTAATGGATATAATCCCCTTCAATTAGGGGAGCGGCGGGAACAGCCCAATGCCGCCCCACATCTGTGGGATTTATCCCGCGCCAAGGTTCGCCGGAGTCGCCATGTCGGACACCTGCGCCCGTCAGATCGGAGAGTCTGTATCGCCCCTTATCGTCCTCATGCCGGTAGAAACGGTCGATGTATTTCTCGTCGTAGTCTTGAAAGACTTGGTTCCACTTGTATTGAGACGATTTGGCATAGAAGAGAAGAATGTCGTGGTTCGGCCCATACCTATTCGCGCTGTTGTGGGCAGAAGTTCGCTTCCAAATTATCTCGTTGCGAAAGTTGGTATTGCCGAACACGGCGTCCATGAGGAGCTTGAGGTAGTGGCTGGCGGTGGGGTCACAGTGGAGGTAGATGCTGCCCGTCGGCTTGAGGACGCGGTGCAGTTCCACCATGCGCGGGGCCATCATGGTGAGGTAGGCCATCATGTCGTTCTGGCCGAGGAATGTTCGCATGGCCTGCAAGAGCCCTGCCAGCGGTCCCCCGGCATTCTCGGTGATGGTCTGCTGATATGTCCATTCGGCGTCCGTGTTCCAGTGCCAGGTGTCGTCGAATGCCTGGATCTGGGCGGCAGATTCGCTGCTGTCGTGCTCTCGGAACAGGACGTTGTAGGTGGCGTTGGAGTTGAAGGGCGGATCGAGGTAGATGAGATCGACAGACTCATCTGGGATGTGCTCCCGCATGATGGGGAGGTTGTCTCCGAAGTGGAGTTTGCTGCGCCAAGCGGATGGGGTTGGGTGAGTCACGGTCTTACTCCAGTTTCGCGAATCAGGTTGAGGGGCTTGGTTGCCAGCCTATTCGTCGTCGAGTGTTGTGAGGAATGCGTTCGAGGTTCTCTCGGCGAGGTTTGTCAATATCATGCTTCGCAGGACATCGTCGGCATTCGATCTCGTTCCGAGTAGCGCAAGCGCCGAGTCACAAAGAGAATTCGCGGTCGCAAATCCCGGATCGCCCAGCCCTACGACGCTAGGGCCGGTCAGAATGTTCTTACTAGAATGCTTGCCAAGTCCCAACCGGTATTCAGTACCGTGGGAGGATGCGTGCACATTCTCGCTGGCCGACCTGAAGTGTGAGCGCCAGAGCTCCAAGCTAAGGTGCTCATTAATCTTGACTTGCCTTTCGATGTCCCTCAGATTTGGGTTGTCCTTGCCGATGGCCTCGGCCGCCCATCCGTAGTCGTTCTTGAAGGGGGAGCCGTAGCGTTCAATCAGATCATCACGTTTCAACTCAAGCCGCCTGAGGTACTCACTCTGCTCCGGTTCCTCTGCAAGCATACGCGTCTGTTCCGTATCCGCAAGAATTTGCTTGTATCGCTGTATAGTTCCGTGCTCGCGATACCTTTCCGCAAGTGCTGCTCCTCCCTCTTTGATGAATCGAGCTATCACCGATGTTTCGTGCAGTGTACGCCACCGTGCATCTGCGTCATCCGGGTATCCTGAACGTAGCAACAGATGTATGGCAGAGGATGTCTGACAAGCTCTTGCATGCAGTTCGGTGAGCACCGTGAGCAGCAAACGCTCACCATCGTCTGCCAAGACTGCTATCCGCTCCTTGTAGAAATCCCTGCCGAATTGCTCGGCCAAGACAATCAGGAGGTCAAGAAGGCGCAGAGGTTCACTCCATTTGGCGCGAATCGTGTCCTTAACGCCGTGATGGTGGGCGTGCCATAGCCTCAGCGGCTCGTATGAAGTAGACTTGATGTCGGAGAGCATAGCTTCGATGGTGGGATCCCTGACGTCCCAATCTCTGCCAGCAAGGTCAGTCCTATAGTCGTCTAGAGTGCCGGAGTAGCCCTCACGCTCACGGGCCGCTTCCAACGCCGCACGCAGAACTTCATTTATCGTTTCCATTGTCAAAGCATCCTTTCCATCAGTGATTGCGCTTGCGGTTCTGGGTTAGTATCTGACGCTAAGCAGCGCCTGCCTAGCACACCAACCCAATGTAGCACGTTCGTACACATTGCGCCATTTGGATTCTTCGCTGCGCTCAGAATGACGTTCCCGATGGATTCCGGCTTTCGCCGGAATGAGGGGCGGGGCTGGGTTCCCGCTTTCGCGGGAAAGAGAGAGGGGGCGGCGTTACAGGGTTTGGTTGGCGATATGTGATTCAGATTCCCGCGTGCGCGGGAATGACGGAGGGGGGACCCTTCGACGGGGCTCAGGGTGAGCGGGGGGTGTGGCGCTGCGGGTCACGCGATGGATTCCGGCCTACGCCGGAATGACGGAGGGGGACGGGATGACCGAGGGGGACGGAATGACCGAGGTGGGGGGGATGACGGGGGTGGGGGGGATGACGGGGGTGGGGGGAGGCGTTGACCTAATGGGGTGGGGCGGGGATACTTGGGTTTGAGGTCATGCTAGGCGGGGAGCCAGCGGTGCCCTGTACTCGCAATCCGCTCTAGCGAGGCTGAATTCCCTCTTGAGGGCTGTGGTCCGAATGACGCGAGGCGCTCATACGATGTTGATGTTCGGGTCCCGTGCGACGGAGGCGTCTGAATCTCGCCAGGTCCGGAAGGAAGCAACGATAAGGAATGTCCTCCGGGCGCCGCGGGAGCGCCTGGGCTGAGTCGCGTGACCGTTTCGTCCATCCGGTATCCGGTTCGAGAGGGGGTGCATGGCCTCTTCTAAACGCCCTCGCCTGAACAAGGCGCTTGGGCAGCATCTGCTGGTCAGCGACGGGGTGCTCGACAGCATTGTTGGGGCCGCCGAGCTATCGGGCGACGATCTTGTCGTGGAGGTCGGCCCGGGCACCGGCCTTTTGACCCGCCGACTGCTTGAAATTGCGGGGCATGTTATTGCGGTTGAGATTGACGCGGACATGGTCGATCAGGCGCGCGCGATGCTATCCGAACACCAAAACATGACGCTCGTACACGGCGACATTCGAGACCAATCACCGGCGGATTTGACGGGCGGAAAGCCCTATGTCGTTGTCGCAAATCTGCCCTATTACGTCGCGTCCCCCACCGTTCGCCTGTTCCTGGAATCCGACCACCCACCGCAGCGCATGGTGGTGATGGTGCAGCGGGAGGTGGCGCAGCAGATGACAGCTCCTGCGGGCAAATCAAGCCTGCTGACAATCGCCACGCAGGTGTTCGCGGACGCCCGAATCCTCAGGCGCGTCAGGCCCGGCAGCTTTGTCCCCACTCCCGGCGTTGAGTCGGCTGTCGTCCGGCTGGACGTCCTGCCGGAGCCGCGCGTCTCCAACGATCAGCAGCCGCACTTCTTCGGCGTCACGCGCGCCGGGTTCAGCGCTCCCCGCAAGCAGCTGCGAAACTCGCTGGCCGGCGGGCTTGGCACCGAGCCGGAGTTC
>CAXXET010000004.1:0-536711 GCA_963666115.2 Dehalococcoidia bacterium
CGCCCCCTCCCACCGCCCGGCCTCAGCAGCAATGATGACTTCACGGTTGAGCCCGCGCCGCACCCCGACGCGCAGGGCGAGGGATTCGGCATGGACGCCGATGAGATCGATGCGCCGCCGGAGCAGGATCCGCTCGCCATCACGGACGATGCTGAGGACGAAGACGCCTTCTGGAATACCGAACCTGGCACGGAGGTAGAGACACCGAGCGAGGATGCAGTTGTCGAAGACGAACTCGTTCTTGTGGATGATCAGGACGTGGAGGCGACGGTCGACGAGGATGTGGAGGCAGTGGACGAAGAGGAACCAGACGCGGAGGACGAGGAGCAGGCGGTTGCCGCCATCGTTCGCAGCGACCAGGAACTGCTGGACTCCCTCGACCCGTTTGCCGGCCTGCCCAACGTGAAGTGGACGTTCCCGGGGCTCAGCCTATTTGACGACCAGCCGCCGGCGGAGGTTGACACCGAATCACACCTGGAGACGGCGGAGGCCATCCAGGAAACGCTGCAGGAATACGGCATTGAGGTTGAGGTAACGGAGGTTCGCCCCGGCCCAACCGTCACGCTGTACGGCGTGCGGCCCGGGTGGGACAGGCGCTACCGAACGGTGCGGGAGCGGAACGAGGAGGGGCAAATCGTCGCGCGGCGGCAGGAAGTGGGGCGCACGCGCGTCAAGGTGGACGCGATATCGAAGCTCGATGACGACCTTGCGCTCCAGTTGAAGGCCGCCAGCGTCCGCATCGAGCCGATTCCCAGCACAAACCTGGTGGGGCGTCGAGGTGCCGAACGTGTCGCCGGAGACGGTCTACATGCGCCCGCAGTTGGAGAGCGACGCCTACCGCAAGGCGCGCGGCAAGAGCCTGTTGGCGTTCCCGCTGGGCAAGGGCAGCGGCGGCGAGGCGGTGGTCGCTGACCTGGCGCGGATGCCCCACCTGCTCGTGGCGGGTTCAACGGGCAGCGGAAAGAGCGTCTTCGTCAACAGCCTGATCACAAGCCTCATCACGCGCGCCGCGCCGGAGGACCTCCGCTTCGTGATGATCGACCCCAAGCGAGTCGAGTTGACCATCTACAACGGCATTCCGCACCTCATCACGCCCGTCATCGTGGACACGCAGAAGGTGGTCAACGCGCTCCAGTGGATGGTGCAGCAGATGGAGGATCGGCTTGAGCAGCTTGCACAGGAGGGCGCGCGCGACATCGCCTCCTACAACGACAAGGTCAGCAAGAGCAAGCGCATGCCCTATCTCGTCCTCATCGTGGATGAGCTGGCGGACCTGATGATGACGGCGGGCAAGGCCGTCGAGAACGGCCTGGTGCGGCTGGCCCAGATGGGACGCGCGACGGGCATCCACCTGGTCGTGGCAACGCAGCGTCCGTCCGTGAACGTCATCACCGGACTCATCAAGGCGAACTTCCCCACGCGCATCAGCTTCATGGTGACGTCGCTGGTCGATTCACGGACGATCCTGGACGGGTCGGGCGCGGAGAAGCTGCTGGGGCGCGGCGATATGCTCTACATGCCGCAGGACGCCTCCCGCCCCATCCGCATCCAGAGCGCGTTTATCTCATCGCATGAATCGGACGCCGTCGTCGACGCGTGGCGCGAGCAGACCGGGGGCTACGTGCCGCCCGAGCTGCCCGACCTGGTTCAGCCGGAGGACATCGGCCTGCAGTCGCGGGGCCGGAACGGCACGACGGAGGGCGGCGCGGTGGAGCCGAATGGGAACGGCGCGAAGCGCAACGGCGCGGGCGGCGACGACATCATGGAGCAGGCGCGCGAACTGGCCGATATCTACAACGGCAAGGTCTCGACATCGCTGCTGCAACGGCGGCTGGGCATCGGCTATCCACGAGCGGCGCGGCTGCGCGACAGGCTGGTGGAAGAGGGGCTGGCGGGGGCGGAGATACCCAACGCGCCGGCGGAGACGGGCGGGCGCGGCACACGGCGAGTACGTGAGGCGGCGGAAGCTGCAGTGGTGGGGGAAGAAGAATAGGCGCCCCCCCTGCCCTGCCCCGCGCTCCCGTTCCGAATCCCCCGCGCAGGCGGGAATCCAGCAGGCCAACGCGGCGAACCGTTGCCATGCACACGTTGGTCTGTATAGTGGGCAGTGACTCGTCATGCGTACTGGATGAGAACGAGAGCCATGCCACACATCGCGCCCAAGACCTCCGTCGGCTTCAGTCTTCTAGCCATGTTCGTCGCAGGCATCACGCTCGCAACCGCGTGCATCACAATAGAGAGCAACCCGCAGGACACCGAGGCGGATAGCGCCACTGAAGACATGCCTGTGTGTGAAGAAGGGGGAGGCACAGCCGGGGTCCAAGGCATCTATGGGCCTCCACCCTATCCGACATCGCTAGACTATACAGTCGTGTTTTCAGACGTTATCGTACGGGCGCAATTCAGGTCAGCGACGGCCAGAATCTCGGAACGACAAACGGTCGGAGCGTGCGCTGAGTATTGGCCGCTCAACGATTTGACCTTTGACGTCATCGAGTACCTGCATGGTTCTGGGGGCGAGCAAATCACCGTGACCGTACTGGGTGATTTTATAATGGGCGACTTGATGGGGGCTAAGGAGAAGGCCGCGGAAGTTGCGGAATGGCATCTTGCCCGAAGAGATACGCGATGGGATGATCGTGAGGCCATCCTGTTTCTCCAACATTGGGACGTCGGAAACAACGAGCGAGTTCTCACTTTTGCCCTGAGAAACCGCGCCAACTCCCAATGGGATTACATGGCGGGATCGCTCTCACCCGCATGGTTCCCCCTTGCTGACCCAGCAGTTCCCATTCAGTCGGATGATGCAACAGGCCAGACTGTCCCAACCTACCTTCAGTTCGGCTATGACCTGGAAAACCCGGAGAGCATCAAGGGAAGATGGTCGACGTTTACGGCTGCCGAGGTCATCGCCTTGAGCGCAGGAACGGGTGGTGAACAGCGGACAGACAACGATGCAACGCTGCGAAAGGCAACGGAGGCCGAATGTGAATCGATACAGCGCGCTGAACCGCATGGCGATTACGGACCGGAGACCGCGCCGCGCAGCAGCGTCATTGAACACGATGTACACCTACGATCCGGTCTGCCGGCCGGGTCCAGTTTCGCGGTGTTTACATTCGAGGAATGGCCCCTGGATGAATATCCGGAGCCATGGGTATATGACACCGATCTCTTTCGCGCGATGATCAGAGATTCTGATTCAGACGCGCGGAACGGCTTCCAGGGATGGGCGGCAACCACACGTCCTTTGCCGGGAACGTGGCTATTCGACTTTGATTTTCAATGGGGCGTCCAACATCCGTTCCTGACTTCATGCGCCCATAGGCCGCTGTCTTCCTCCGAGACCGTTTCCGTTAGGGTCACAGGTCCACCCGGCA
Organism: Dehalococcoidia bacterium; assembly: GCA_963666115.2. GTDB lineage: Bacteria > Chloroflexota > Dehalococcoidia > UBA6926 > UBA6926 > VXMO01. Next base: position 3,381 of record CAXXET010000004.1, read on the forward strand.
CTATCTATGAAGCTTTCTTTGAGCCGCTCGACTATACGACATTCGTCGGCGTGCCCCTCTGGGAAGAGCTCGTTACCGGCGCATCCGATACGCCCACCGTACTGGGAGGTATCCATTATTCCTCCGGCACAGTGTGGATGTCATTCGACCGGGAATCTGGTCTCGCTGACAAGGAAGTCGAGTTCATCTTGCCGGACGGCACGGTCAGCCTTCGCTTGCCATTCTCGCTGGCCACGGTGGGGCACTCGACCGAGTCTCCGACATTCCATCCAATACACTATTCTTGGAATACTTGCTCTGCTCCGTGGGCAGCAGGGGATAAACTCATGGTGCGCATTCGAACAAGTGAAGTCTCCCAGGCAGAGACGCCCCCGCCGTGCTTCGTGGTGGTACCTCCTACGGCAAATTCCGGGTTCTGCAACATTTTGAGGGGGGATTGCTAGTCTAAGTGCATGAGCCATAGATGCAGGGCCAGTTGTCGGCGCAGGAATGGGACACGTTCGTTTTATGAGGCATGCGGACAGCAGCGCCTGCCCTGATGCGGGACTCAGATGAGGGCGCGGGGTATTCGGAGGGGGCGCGGAGATCGCACTAGGGGTCTCTCAGCAGCGCGGTGAAGCCTGCCTGCTCAAAGTCCCGGTCGTAGGCCAGCGCCTCCGTGATTCCGCGCTCTCGCATCAGGGCGAAACTGGCGCAATCGGTAAGGCTCCATGATTGATCCGCGACACGGGCATACATTGCCCCAGCGCTGTTCAACTGCCCGGTGGTTTGCGGCACAAGCAGAAAACCTGGATCATCATTGACGTGCTGCCACAATTGCCACGCGCGCGATCTGCCCCACGCGCCCTCGCCAGACATATGGTTGAGGACTTCCACCATAACCAGGTGAGATGTCACAATCGTCCGGGTTTCCAGCCGGCGGCTTGCGGCGATGGCGGCGTCATGCAGGTAGTCGCGGCGTCTAAGCAAGGCAACCCAATAGCCTGTGTCCGCAAAAACCTCGCTCACCTATCGTCTTCTTTCGGATGACCATAGAGGTAATGCTTGTAATTCTGTGCGCCATCGCGTGGAATCCGGTACTCCCCAGGCTCGGGCGTGTTGCGATGGATAGCTTCGATGATCGCCAGGATGGGATGCTCTGTCATTCCATCGACTGCGACGACAACCTCCACGCCCTCTTCAAGCTCCAGAGGCTCCAGCGGCGTCAGGACGCCTTTCTCGTATCTTGCCCGCACGGTTGCCATTACTGACGATTACTCCTCTGTAGATCGGCGTGCTAGGACGCGATTTGGGCGGCGGGGGTTACTTCCTGGACGCGGGTTATCATACCTTCGGCGATTTCGCGGTAGCGCTTTTGGGCCTTCTTGTGCTTGATGACCGCCAGGTCGGGGCCGATGTCGCTGAAGTCTCGTGAGAGTTCCAGGCGGCCCAGGAACGGGACGGTGAGATCGGCGGCCAGCCTCTCGCCGCCGCCCTTGCCGAAGATGTCGCCGGACATGTTTTCGACCACGCCGAGGATATCGATGTTCATCTTCTTGATCATGTTGATGGAGCGCTTGGCGTCCAGCACGGCCAGGTCCTGCGGCGTTGTGACGACGACAAAGCCGTGCAGTTGCAGCGTCTGCATGATGGTCAGCGGCGCGTCAGACGTGCCGGGCGGGAGGTCTACGACCAGGTACTCAAGATCGCCCCATTCGGTGAGTTCGAGGAACTGGTTGATGGCGTTGGTCACCATGGGGCCGCGCCAGATGATGGCCTCGTCCTCGTTCTCCTGGAACGACGCCATGGAGATGGTCTTGACGCCGGCGCGCTGCGGCGGGTGGAGCGTGCCGTCCACGTAGCGGGGCCGCTCGGTGACGCCCAGCAGCTTGTCAGCGTTCGGGCAGTCGATGTCAGCATCCAGCAGGCCGACGGAATGTCCCATCTGCGAGAGGGCGACGGCGAGGTTGACGGCCACCGTCGTCTTGCCGACGCCGCCCTTGCCGCTGTAGACGGCGATGCGGTACTGAATCTGGTTCAGGTGCTCCGCGATCTTCTTGCGGCGCTCCCACGTCTTCATCATGGAACCGAGGCGCGCGCGGGCCTGATCATTCGCTGCGGCGGGCTGACTCTGAATCACGGCGAGAATCTCCTCTGCCTTGTCGGGGCGCTTGTCCCCATTCTAGCGCGTATGCGGGTATCAGTTGGGTATCAGTTCGAGTATCTGCGCGGCGTCTGCCGGGCTTGCCGATGCCGCCACCTGTATGTCGCCCTGCCTGACCTGGGCGAGCACGACTGCGCCATCGGCCTCGTAACGATAGTAGCGGCCGGTTGGGGATTCGACCCTGTTCAGGCCGGCTCGCAGGGCTCCGACGTTGAATCCCAACGAGACAAGGGGAGCCGGCACGCCGGTTCGCGCGATGGCAAGGCCGGTGAGGCCGTGGGCCGCCAACTCCTCGAACGCGGTATTAACGCTCAGTTCGGGGAGTGAGTCGCCGTACACGGCAAAGACCGCGTTGTCCAACTGGAGTGTCTCAAGCATCTCCCCGAACTCCGTCAGGTCGATGATGCCCTGCCCCGCGAGCCAGTCAAGAACCTCGTTCATGCGCTGCGGTGGAAGCTGGGTGAATCCGGCGGCGACCACCGGCTTTGGCGGCGCTTGCGGCAGGTTGAGGACGCTGCGCCACATTCCCGTTTCGGCAAGCCGCTCATCCGGCACGTAGAGGTTCGTGTTCAGCGCAATTCGCATGGACTGCACCTGCGCCCGGTCGCCAAGCACAACCTCCGCGTCACGCCCGTTCCTGTGCGTCCACGTCGACACGCCCGCATCGACGCGGGACAGCACGTTGTGCGCCGCAATCGCATCGAACTCGCTGCCGAACGAGAAGCGAATGGTCGTAGTAATCGGCTGCTGGTCCGCGCCGGCCGGACTCAGCCAGAGGGAGATCGAGCGGGCTTCCGCGCGCCAGGGCACAGTCGAGCCGTCCTGCTGACTCAGGCTCGCGCTGACGGCGATGGTGGAATCATCGCCGGGGGGCTTCACGTAGATGTAGCCGCCCAGGGGAACCTCCGGCACCCGTTCGCCGAAGCCCTCGGGAACGCCGGGCACGCCGTCAACGGACAGGCGCTCGACGCACCCCGCCACAGCGACGGCGCTGAGGGTCAGGAGCGCCGCCGGCAGCAGCCGGGCGAGCCGGAGGAGTGTGGGCAGCGCAGGCATGGCTCACTCGATCATCAACCGTCGGAGTTCAACCATCTGGTCTCGCAGCGCGGCGGCCTTTTCAAACTCCAGGTTGCGGGCCGCCTGCTTCATCTGCTTCTCAAGCTCTCGCACCGTCGACGCGACATTATCCAGAGAAATCTCACCCGGCGCGGCATCGTACACGGCGCGGGATTCCGCCACCTGCCGCACGCGCTCCGTGATGTCATGCACCGCCTTTTGGATTCCCTGCGGCACAACGCCGTGATCCGTGTTGTAATCCTCCTGCAGGTCGCGGCGCCGGTATGTTTCCTCGATGGCGTTGCGCATGGAATCCGTCACGCGGTCGGCATACATGATGACGTGGCCGTTGACGTGGCGGGCCGCGCGTCCGACGGTCTGGATGAGGGACGTTCCCGAGCGCAGATAGCCCTCCTTGTCGGCATCGAGAATGGCGACGAGGCTGACCTCCGGCAGGTCCAGCCCCTCGCGCAGGAGGTTGATGCCGACAACAACGTCATAGACGCCGAGGCGGAGGTCGCGCAGTATCTCGCTGCGTTCCAGCGTCTTAACGTCCGCGTGGATGTAATGCGTCTTGACGCCCATTTCCTGGAGGTAGTCGGCAAGCTGCTCGGCCATGCGCTTGGTCAGCGTTGTCACGAGGGCGCGCTCGCCGCGGTCCACCCGCTCCTTGATCTGGGCGAGCAGATCGTCCACCTGCCCCCGCGTGGGTTTGACTTCCACGGTTGGGTCCAGGAGTCCCGTTGGGCGGATGACCTGCTCAACGATGCTGTTGCTGACCTCAAGCTCATAGGGGCCGGGCGTGGCGGACACGAAGACGATCTGCCCGAAAAGCTGCTCAAACTCCGTGTAGTTGAGGGGGCGGTTGTCCAGCGCAGACGGCAGGCGGAAACCGTAATCGACGAGCACCTGCTTGCGGGCCACGTCACCGTGGAACATGCCGCGCAACTGCGGGATGGTCATGTGCGACTCATCGATGAAGATCAGGTAGTCCTTGGGAAAGTAGTCGAGGAGCGTCCAGGGGCGGCTCTTGGCTTCGCGGCGTTGCAGATGGCGCGAGTAGTTCTCGACACCCGAGCAGTAGCCCGCCTCGCGCAGCATCTCCAGATCGTAGCGGGTGCGCTGTTCAAGGCGCTGCGCCTCAACCAGCTTGTCCTGCTCCCGGAACCATGTAACGCGCTCGTGCAGCTCCTCCTCGATGTCAACGATGGCGGAGCGCAGCTTCTCTTCGCCGGTCACCCAGTGCTTGGCGGGATAGACGGCCACCTTTTGGCGTTCGCCCAATACCTGCCCTGTCGTCGTATCGACGGTGACGATCCGCTCGATCTCATCGCCGAAAAACTCAATGCGGACAGCGGTCTCCTCGTAGGCGGGCTGTAGTTCAATCGTGTCGCCGTTGACGCGGAATCGCCCGCGCGTGAAATCAAAGTCGTTTCGCGCGTACTGCATGTCGATGAGGCGGCGAATGACATCATCGCGCCGCTGCCGCGTTCCGCGCTCCAACATGAGGATGAACGCGGCGTACTCATCCGGCGCGCCGAGGCCGTAGATGCATGAGACGGAGGCGACGATCAGCGTATCGCGGCGCTCCCACAGCGCCTTCGTGGCGGCGTGGCGCAGCCGGTCGATCTCATCGTTGATCTGGGCGTCCTTTTCGATGTAGGTGTCCGAACGTGGGACGTACGCCTCCGGTTGGTAATAGTCGTAGTACGAAACGAAGTACTCGACGGCGTTGTTGGGGAAGAAGTCGCGGAATTCCATCGCCAACTGCGCGGCGAGAGTCTTGTTGTGGGCGATGACGAGAGCGGGACGCTGGGACTGGGCGATGATGTTGGCCATCGTGAACGTCTTGCCGCTGCCGGTGACGCCCTTGAGCGTCTGGTAGCGGCGGCCGTCTCCAAGCCCGTCCACAATTGTGCCGACAGCGGCAGGCTGGTCGCCCATCATGCCGAACGGGGACTCAAGCCGAAACTGCTGCTCTGCCGCCGGGTATTCTGCAATCGCCATCATCTGATCCTGATTCCGGGCTCCGCACGCGCGCCCAACACCATAGTATAACTAGGGTTTGAACTGAGAGTCTCGCAATCTTTACGATTGGCGAGCGTGTTCCTTCAGCGCCCGCAGGAACTCCTCGGAGGTCACGAACTCAACGCCGCCGTATCCCCACATCCGCAGCACCTCGCGATCCGCCGTGACAAGGTAGCGCGCGCCGCCTGCGTGGGCAGCCTCAACGAGGCGGCGGTCTCCCGCGTCTTTCAGCGTCAACTCGGCGAGAATGGGCGCCTCAACAAAGACCGAGCGGCGTCGCAGTTCCGCCAACAGGTTGTCCCGCTCCTCACTGCTGCTGAGCCGTTCGACCCACCGAGACCCGACGACCAGTTCCGCCTCGCGCAGGGTGGCTTTTGAGGCCACGTGCTCAAAGCGGCCCTTGCGCCATTGGTCAAGAATGCGGCTTGCGGCGCCGCCGCGCTTTGCGAGCGCGCTGACGAGGAGATTGGTGTCGATGATGACGCGCACGGGCTTACCGCCCCGGCTTGGGAACCATGATGCGCGTGATGGCCCATCTCACCATGAGCAGGGGGGTGATGATGGCGGCGATGATGGGCCCGCGATCGACGTCCGGCAGCTGCTCATCAACGTTGATTGCGGCGTAGATGCTCACGACGATGAGGATGATTTCCATCATGAGCTCGCGGTTGCCGGGGCGCTTGAGGAGGCCGGCGTTCCAGAAGGAGATTTCGCGGAAGGCCGCGAGTAGGCTTGCGCCGATGGCAATGGCAATCAGTATCCACGCGATCATCGTGAACGACGGTAGCAGCAGGCCGATGACGTGAAGGTTGAGGAGGACTGCCATGAGGCCGATGACGGCCCACCAGGGATTGGACGTGGCCATGCCATACCGCCCGCCCGTGTAGAGAACCCACGCGCACAGCAGGCTTATCAAGGCCAGGAGGACGAAAAAGCTCTCAAGCATGTGTCTCTATGCTCCGCCCTCGCTGAGGGTTGCCAGGGCCAGCCGGACGCGCTCGTCCAACGGCTGCGGCTCCTCTGACTCCGGGTTGACGACCGCCGAGACGGCCAGTCGAATCTCCTGCGCGGTGTAGCCCAATGATTGCAGCACGGCGGTCAGTTCGGCGTCCAGGACGGTGGGCGCGCGGGTTGGGGCGGCGGTGAGTCCGGCAAGATCCAGTTCGTCCAGCTTGCCCTTGAGTTCCACGATGACGCGGGACGCGCTGCGCTTGCCGACGCCGGGGGCGCGCGCCAATGAGGCAGCATCCCCCTGCTCTATCGCCTCCACCAGGTCTGCGGGCGTCAAGACAGACAGGATGACCAGTCCGAGGCGCGGGCCGATGCCGGAGACGCCGAGCAGGGCGTTGAACGCCGTCTTTTCCTCGGCGCTGCGGAACCCGTAGAGCGTGATGTTCTCATCCCGGACGATGAGATGGGTGAAGAGGCGGACGGGGGCGCCGATGGGGCCGAGATCGGATATGGCGGATGAGGGAACCTGGGCGCGAACGCTGACGCCGCCGATAGCGACGTCAACCCAATCCTCGCCGCGCGCCTCAAGAAGACCCTGAATACTGGAGATCATCACTCACAGCGTAGCAGAGCGGGCGGTTAGATGGGACGCTATTCTGCGATCAGCAGCACCCTCATCTTGCCGACGAATTCGGAGACCTCATCGAGGCTTTTCCTGACTTCGTCTCCATCCAGGACTCCCTCATAGAAGTTGAAGTGCAGGTGTCCTGCCGTTCTAAACAGGTCCATGAGATCGTCTATGCCATACTCGGCTCTCACATGACGAACGACCGCGTAGAGCTCGACATGGCCACCGTGGTCAAGTCCGCGCTCTTCGGCGACGGCCTTTACGATCTGGGCAGCCGCGCCCCATCCCTTCTCCGAAGCCTGATGCGAGTCGTCTCGCTCCAGTTCTTCGTAGGCCTGCCGGAGGAAGATTCGGCTCTGTTCTGCGTATCTGTTTGCGACAACCATGTATCTATCCTACACGGATTCGCGGGCCTATCGCGGGAGGCCCAGGCCGCGCCAGGCTATTATGTTGGCGCCGAGGGCGATGCCTCCGCCGCCGCCGGACTCGTTCTGGGAGAGCATGTAGTGTGTGCCGTAGATGCCGTCGCCGGGCGCGCGATGCTCGCCCTTGTGCAGCGCAACATACGGCCCCAGCGCCCGCGCGAACGTCGGCCAGAGCCAGTACTTGGACGTGTGGAGCACGCGCCAGCCGGACATCGCGCCCTCCGCCTGGGGAACCTCTCCCGCCGCCTGCATCGCCGCCACGCGATACGCCAGCATCCGGTCGATTTCAAGCGTGACGCGCAGGTCTGCCAACTGGTGCCGCGTGACGCCGTTGTCCAGGATCGACTCCCCGTTGAAGTTCAGATCGCGCGCCATGGCGATGAACCGGTCAAAGACGCCGATCTGCCGCGCGGCGTTGTCGATGCCCGTCCGCTCGAAATTGAGCGTCGTCATAGCCGCGTACCAGCCGCGGTTCATCTCGCCGATGAGATACCGCTTCGGCACGCGAACTTCATCCATGAAGACCTCATTCCACCGGCGGGTGCCGAAGAAGTCATAGAGGGGCCGCAGCGTGATGCCGGGCATCATGTTGCCGTCGTCGTCCTTCAACTGCATGGCCAGGTACGTGATGCCGCGATGCTTCGGCGCGTTCGGGTCGGTGCGGACGAGGATGTGATACCAGTTGGAGAAATGCGACCCGGACGACCATATCTTTTGGCCGGTCACAACGATGTCGTCGCCGTCTTCCACGCCGCGCGTCTGGAGGCTGGCAAGGTCTGTTCCCGCGTTCGGCTCGCTGTAGCCCTGCGCCCAGTCGATATCCGCAGTGGCCATCCCGGGGAGGAATTGTTCCTTGAGCCAGTCGGAGCCGTGGAACATGATCGCGCCGGTGATGTTGGCGCTCGGCGTGCCCTCCGGGGCGTCCGCGTATCCAAGTTCCTCCATGTAGACGAACTGGTTGTCAAACGGGGCATTCGCGCCGCCGAACTCCTCCGGCCAGTGCATCGTGTACCAGCCCTTATCGACGAGCTTCTTGATGAACTCATGGTCATTTTGCCGCGATTCGGCGTTCGCGAAGTCCATCGAGCGGACGTTGATGGAGTGGGCCTCGAAGTCCTTCGGGTCCCAGTTGTCTTTCAGGAACGAGCGAACTTCGTCGCGGAATGTCTCGGCTTCGGTCGATAGTCGAAAGTCCATCAGAGGCCTCCTTTTGGGTTAGCGTAGCAGATTGGGGGACTGGGACTGAATGGATGAGGATTGGACGGCGTCGCACATGGCGACTGCCAGGGCGTCGGTGGCGTCTGCCGGCACGTTGCCCTCCGGCATCGTCACCTGGAGGCGCAGCAGCCGCGCGACATCATCCTTGGTTGCCCTGCCGTGGCCGGCGACGGTGCTCTTGACCTTCGCGGGCGCATACTGGCGCACGGGGATGCCGCGCTCCGCCGCGATGACGAGCGCGACGCCGCGCGCCTCGCCCACGGAAAAGGCGGCCTTGACGTTTCGCCCGACGAACGGGCTTTCAATGGCGATGGCGTCCGGACTCAGCCGCCCGACAACCTCCAGCAGTCCCTCGCGCAGCCGCAGGAGCCGCATCTCCAACGGATCATCCCGCTTGAGGCGAACGACGCCGCACTCCACGAATGAATGGGGGCTGCCGTCGTCCCGCGTATCGAGCACGCCGTAGCCCGCAACTTGTGTTCCGGGATCGATGCCGAGGACGCGCGCCATGACGGGCCGCCGTGTCACGCGGGCCTAGACGGCCGCGGCGTCTTCCAGCACTTCCGCGGGGAAATTGGCGTTGGTGTAGACCTGCTGAACGTCATCGAGTTCATCGAGCCGCTCCAGCAGGCGGAGATTCTGCTTCGCCGCCGGCACTTCAAGGTCAACCTGCGTCTTTGGGCGCATGGTGATTTCCGCCTGCACGACCTTCGCGCCCTGCCCCGCCATTGCCTCCCGGACTGACTCAAGCTGCGCCGGGGCGGTGTAGACTTCCAGTTGGCCGCCATCCGGGTCGCTCACGTCCTCCGCGCCCGCGTCGATGGCGGACAGCGCCACGTCCTCAAGCTCCTCGTCGGAACCCTCAACGACGATGGTGCCTGTGTTGTCGAAGATCCAGTTGACGCTGCCGACCTCACCGATGTTGCCGCCCTGCCTGCTGAACGTGGAGCGAACCTCGTTTGAGGTGCGGTTGCGGTTGTCCGTCAGCGTGTGCACCAGCACAGCCGCGCCGCCCGCGCCGTACCCCTCGTACCAGATTTCCTCCAGAGAATCGCCGTTGTCGCCGCCCGCAATCTTCTTGAGGGTGCGGTCGATGTTGTCGTTGGGCATCCCTGAGTCCTTGGCGCGCTGAACGGCCAGGCGCAGGCGCGGGTTGAACTCAGGATTGACGCCGCCGTCGCGGGCGGCGGTGGATATTTCGCGGGACAGCTTCGTGAACAGTCTGGCGCGCTTGGCGTCATTCGCGCCTTTCTGCCGCTGAATCGTCGACCAATGAGAGTGTCCTGACATGGTTTTAGTTTACGTCATTTGGGCGAAGTGGGGTTGCCCTCACCCTAACCCTCTCCCAGAGGGAGAGGGGACTAAGAGCGGCGGCGCCTGCGACGGCGGCGGCGCTGCTGGGTGGGTTGGTCTTGCGGTTGTTCGGGTTCGGTGGACGGGAATAGTCCCTCTATGGGCTGCACTCGGATGACGGCGTTCTCACGGTCGATCGTGACGACTTCGTCCGTATTCGGAACGAGCGTTTCCGGTCGGCCCTCCGCGCGGACAACCAGCACGTCGTTCACGCCGGTCTCGATGATGTCTTCGACAGCGCCGATCTCTTCCCCGTCAGGCTCGGTGACGACGGTCATTCCGATTAGCTGGAACCGGTAGTAGGCGCCGTCCGGCAAGGGGATGACGTCCTCTTCGCGGATATCGAGCGTTGCGCCGCGCGGGATTGTTTCGGCCTGCGTGCGGGAGCGGACTTCATCGAGTTGGACGATGAGACGGTTCGGGCCGGTGGCGCGGGCGCCTGCAACGGTCACGGCCTTTTCCGTGAGGAAGAGCTTGCTGCCCGGCTCAAACCGCTGGGGAAAGTCCGTCAGGACTTCTACCTTGAGTTCGCCCCTGACGCCAAATGCGCCGCTGATGCGACCGACCGCGACGTACGGCGATGAGGTGAAGCGTCGAGCCACAGTCCTGGCGCTCTAGACGATCTCCAGACTGGCTCTCACGCCGCGCCTGATGGCGGCAATCCTGAGCACTGTGCGGATGGCTTCGGCGACGCGGCCTCCACGGCCAATCACCTTGCCCTTGTCGCCCTCCGCGACCGTCAGGCTAATCAGGATCCGGCCATCCTCACCGACGCTTTCGGTGACGCGAACCGAATCCTTGTCTTCGACAATGCTCATAGCGATAAATTCAACGAGTTCCTTCACGATGTCATCCCACCTGCCACTGCCGGGCGTCTTCTTATGCCGACGCGATTATGCCCTGCCGCCGAAAGAGCTTGGTTACAGCTTCACTTGGCTGAGCGCCCCTGCTCAACCACTCACGCGCCTTATCGTGATCAACCTGGAGAGACTCGGGGCCGGTGCGCGGGTTGTAGTGCCCGATGATCTCGACAAACGCCCCGTCTCGCGGCGCCCGTTGGTCGGCCACCACGACGCGGTAGTGCGGTTGCTTTCGGAAGCCCTTCCGAGTCAGGCGGATTCGCAGCATGTGTTCCTTTACCTTTGCAGCCCACGCCGCATGGATGGGTGGAATTGGTCGTGCCTTACCATTTGACCACAGTTAGCCCCATAGGGCAAATGGCCTCGCCCATCGTTGACGGAACTTTCGGGCGTCAAATACGATTGTTCCGCGAGGAACCATTGACTGCGCACGATTCCCCCTTTGATGAACAGGACGCCCCACGGCGCGGGCGATTCAACGTCCGCCTGCTCCTGGGCGCAGGCGTGATTGCCCTTGTTGTCGCGTACCTGATCTTCCTGTCCCTCGATGCCGCCACCGCCGCCTACATGAACGTGGACGAGCTGGCCGCCGCGCCGGACATCACGGAGGAGCGCCGCCTGCGGGTGGGCGGCACGGTGACGCCGGGCAGCATCGTCCGCGGGGAGGACCTGCTCTACGAATTCGAGGTGCGCGGCGACGAGGCCGCGATTCCCGTCGTCTACCAGGGAGCGCCCCCGGACATCTTCGGTGACAACGCGGTCGTGTTCATCGAGGGCTATTACACGCCCGGCGGCACGTTCAATGCCGACGTCCTGCTGACACGCCACCCGGACACCATGGAGCCGCTGCCGGAAGGCGCGACGGCTCCCAACTACGAGCCGACGTACGAATAGGCAATCGGCGACGCCATGCAGCTTTCCGACGCCGGCTACATCGCGCTGATTCTCGCGCTTGGCGCCGCGCTGTACGGCAGCGCCGCGTCCGCGTTGGGGGCGCGCCTGTCCATCGCTCCGTTGACGGCCAGCGGGCGCAATGCGGTCTACGTCGTGGCCGCGCTTCTCGTCATGACGGCTTCGATTCTCGTGTATTCCTTCGTCACGCAGGACTTTGGGCTGCGCTACGTGACGCTCCACTCCAGCACGGCCATGCCCTGGTACTACACGCTGTCCGCGTTCTACGCCGGCCAGGAAGGCTCCCTGCTCTACTGGTCAACGCTGCTCGCGGTGTTTGGAAGCGTGATGATGTACGTGATGCGGCGGCGGTACCCGGCGCTGATGGGCTACGCGAATGCCGTCATCCTTGCCAACCTGGCCTTCTTCCTGGGCGTGCTGGTGTTCTTTGCCAATCCCATGGCGCGCCTCCCCGCCACGATGCCGGACGGCGTGGGACTGAACCCCCTGCTCCAGGACCCGGGGATGCTGGTGCATCCTCCCATGCTGCTGGCCGGGTACATGAGCTGGACGCTTCCCTTTGCCATCGGAATCGCCGCGCTGGCGACGGGCCGCGTGGGAGTGGAGTGGACGCGCGCGCTGCGGACGCCGACTCTCATCGCCTGGAGCATCCAGACCGCCGGGCTCATCCTGGGCGGGTGGTGGGCGTACCACGTGCTGGGATGGGGCGGCTACTGGGGCTGGGACCCGGTGGAGAACGTCGCGTTCCTGCCCTGGCTCACCGGCACCGCGTTCCTGCACTCCGTGATGGTGGTGGAGCGGCGGGGCAAGCTCAAGGTATGGACGCTGAGCCTCGTGTTTGCGACGTACCTGCTGGCCATATTCGGAACGTTCATCGTGCGCAGCGGCATCCTGAGTTCCGTCCACAATTTCGCGGAGTCGGACGTTGGCGGGCTGTTCCTGGGGTACTTCGTGGGGGCGATGGCGCTGCCGCTCATCCTCCTCTTCTGGCGGCTGCCGCGCATTCGCGACGAGGAGGGGTTTGAGGCCGTCCTCTCGCGGGAGTCCGGCTTCCTCTTCAACAACGTGCTGCTGGTCAGCATCGCCTTCGCCACGTTCTGGGGCACCGTCTACCCGATGGTGTCCGAGGCTCTTGGCAACCAGCGCCTGACTGTGAGCGCGCCCTTCTATCTCAAGGTGAACGGGCCGCTGTTTCTCGCCCTGGTCCTGCTGATGGGCGTCGGGCCGCTGCTTGCGTGGCGAAAGTCGACCGGACAGGGCCTGTGGCGGCATCTGCGCGTGTCAGCGGCGGTTGGCGTCGTGACCGCGCTGATTCTCGCGCCCTTCTTGCGCGACGTGATTACGCCCATCGCGTTCGGGGCGTGCGCGTTCGTGCTGGCGACAATCGCGCAGGAATACGCGCGGGGCGTCCGCATCAGGCGGGGCACGACGCGGGAATCCTACCAGTCTGCCGTATCCGGCCTCGTCTCCCGCGACCGCCGCCGCTACGGCGGCTATCTCGTTCACGTTGCCATTGTCGTGCTCGGCATCGGCCTCATTGCCTCAACGGCGTTCCAGTCCGCGACGGAGGTGAACCTGCTGCGCGGGGAGTCCGTGACCATCGACGATTACACCATCACGTACGCGGGAACGGCCTCGATACAAGAGCCGAACCGGCAGGTTTTCAGTTCACAGTTGATCGTCGAAGAGGACGGGGTGGACGTCGGGCAGCTCTTCCCCAAGACGCAGGTCTATCCCAACTTTGAGACCCAGCCGACGAACCGCGTCGCCGTCCTCTCCACGTGGCGGCACGATCTCTATGTCTTCCAGGCGGGATTCGACGACGAGTCCGCGACGTTCGCCATCTTCATCAACCCGCTGATGACCCTGGTGTGGCTTGGCAGCGCCATGATCTTCCTCGCGCTGCTGATCACGGCGTGGCCCGGACGCGCCCCTGCCATGCGGCCGGTGTGGGAGCCGCTCAACCCGCCGGGCGCTGCCGCCCCAAGGCGTTCGTGAACCGGGGCTGCGAGAACCGCTATGTCCATATCATTGATTGCAGGGCTGGTCGTGGGACTGATTCTGATACTGGCCGCGCCGACTATCGTGCTCGGTCAAAGCGGCGATTCGGAGGATTTCTCGCGCCAGGAGCTTGAACTCCTGGCGCTCTCACCGCAGGCACGCGCCATCGCCACCAAGCTCCAGTGCCCCGTCTGCGACGGGCAGCCCATCACGGAGTCCAACGCCACCATCGCCCGCCAGATGAAAGCCCGCGTCCAGCAGCTCGTCGACGACGGCGCGACCGAGGATGAGATTCTCGACTTTTTCGTTGAGCGGTACGGCCCCGCCGTACTGCGGGAGCCGCGTCCGGAGGGCATCGGCTGGGGCGTCTGGCTCGCGCCGCCCATCATGGCAGTATTCGGGCTGATCATCGTGTACTTCGGCCTCCGCAGCGGCAGGAGAGGACGCGCCCAAACGCAGCCCACGCAGCCCGCCCGGCCATCCATGACGGACGACGATGAAATCGTTGCGCGCGAAATCGGGCGCATAACGAAAGACACGAATTGAGGCGCGGGTGGACCTGGTTCCCATCGTCCTAACCCTGCTGGCTGTTGCCGTGACGGTCGTGGGAATCGCATTTCCCCTGATCCGGGCGCGGGGCGCGGACGAGGCGACTGCCCGCGCGGACGAGCTTTCGGACCTTGGCCGCATGAGAGAGGCGCGCAACGAGGCGCTGACGGCCATCATGGACCTGGACGACGAGTTGGAGCGTGGCAACGTTTCCGAGGGCGAATACCGGGCCGCGCGTGTCCTGTTGGTACGCCGCGCCGCCGCCCTGATCCGCGAGATAGAGGGGCGTGAGCAGGTTCTGGATGAGGAGATTGAGCGGGTGGTGCGGCTTCAGCGGGAACGGCGGCCGCAATGAAGGGGTGGATTCCCGCTTTCGCGGGAATGACGGGGTTGGGGGCGGGAATGACGGGGGGGGGGTTGCTGGTTCTGGCAACGTTGTTGACGGCTCTGCCTGCGGCGGCGCAGGAAACGGCGCCGGTTACGTTGGATGTTGTGGTTGTCAATGGGACGGCGGGGGCGTCCGTGCCGGAGGGGCTGATGGTGACACTCCAGGTGTTCGACTTGGCGAACAATTTGGAGCAGCGGCTGGACGTGGAGGCGGAAGCGGACGGCGTGGTGTCGTTCAACGGGGTCATCGGCGACGAGGACGTCACCTACACACTCTCGGCGGCGCACAACGAGATTCGCTTCTTCAGCGACGCCTATCTTTCCGGCATCGAACGCGACGGGCCGTTGACGCTGACCATCTTCGAGCCGACGTCCGATCCGTCCGTGATTCGCATCACCGGGGACAGTTCTGCGGTCACGCCGCCCGACGGTGATTCCGGCGTCCTCCGCGTCCTGCAGGTGACCACGTTCGAGAACGTCAGCGACATGGCTTACGTGGGAAACGATCCGCTCAACACGCGGCTCACCGTTCAACTCCCCCTGCCCGCCATGGCGTTCGACCTGGAGTCCGTCCACAGCCCCGGCAGCCTCGTGCTCGCGCCGGACAGCCGCGACGTGTACTCCATCATCCCCGTCATGCCGGGCGTCGAGGAATACATCGTCACGTACGGCATCCTGTACACGACGGACGTGTTCGCGTGGAGCAAGACCTATCCCTACCCCACTGAAATCGCCCGCCTGCTGGTTCCCGCAGAGGTCTCGTTTCGCCCCGGCTCCGACTGGGCGCAGATGGAGGACTCAGAGGTGTCCGGCGTGACGTATGCTCGCTATGAGATGAGGTCGATCATCGCAGGCGAGACCCTCAGCGGCACAATCGCAGACCTGCCGCCAAGCGCCGGCTCACGCAGCCGCAGCCTGGAGCGGACGCTGCGCGACGTCGCGCTCGGCGTCGCAGCGGTTGCGCTCATCCTGGCGGCGGGTTTCACGGTCTGGTGGGGACGATTCCGCAACCGCAGGCGCGGCGCGGCTCCCTCTCCTGCCGATCAGGAATTGGCACAGTCTCAACGAGACGACGCCGTCGCGGAATTGGCGCGGCTGGAGGACGCGAGAGAGGCCGGGGACATCTCCGACGAGGAGTACGAGGAGGCGTCCGCGCCGCACCGTGAACGACTGCGCCGCATCCTGGAGGAGGAACGCGCGCGATGACCGCCGAGCGCAGCAGCAGTTCCCCGCCGCAGCCCGTCGTGCGATGCGCCGGCCTGGAGAAATCCTATGGGCGGCGACCCGCGATCCGGAATCTAAATCTGACGATCGACGTTGGGGAGCGCATTGCCCTGTTCGGCGAGAACGGGGCGGGAAAGTCAACGCTGCTGCAACTCATCTCAGGCCTCCTGCGCCCAAGCGGCGGCGGCATTCGCGTCTTTGGAGGGCAGCCGTGGGGTGGTGAGGGCGCCCGCGCGCGAGCGCAAATCGGCGCGCTCAGCCACCAAAGCCACCTGTACGAGGAACTGTCCGCGCGGGAGAACCTGGCGCTGTACGGCAAGCTCTACGGCGTGGCCGACCCACACGCCCGCGCGGACGCGCTCATATCCGAGTTCGGCCTGGCGGGGCGGCGCGTCGATCCGGTGCGAACGCTGTCGCGCGGCATGACACAGCGGGTGTCCCTGATGCGCGCGCTGATCCATCAACCGGCGCTGCTGCTGCTGGATGAGCCGGAAACCGGCCTCGATGCCACGTCCCGCGAAAGGCTCGCGCAGCACATCACGGAGGAGGAGGCGGGCGTGACGGTCATCCTGGCAACGCACAACATCGAGATGGGGGTCTCGCTGACGACGCGCGACATCGTGCTGCGCAACGGCGAAATCGCCTACGATTCCGCATCGCTCGGCGAGCAGGCAGCAGACGCGGACCGCCGGCGTGACGAAGTAACCCGCCGCCTTGCGTCACAGGCGCGTTGAGGCAGTCGTCCATGCGCCGCCCTCAACACGCCTCACCGCCCGGCTATTTTGGCCAGATACGGATACTGCTGGCCAAGGAAATCACCGTCGAGTTCCGGTCACGCGAGACCGCTATCCCCATGGCCGTCTTTGCCGCCGCCGCGCTCATCGCGTTCCAGTTCTCATTCGACCTGCGCGGCGGCACGCTCAACCTCGTTGCGCCCGGCGTCCTGTGGGTGGCAATCATCTTCGCCAGCCTGCTCGCGCTGGGCCGCTCCTTTGCGCGGGAGTCGGAGCGCGGCTCGCTGGACGGCCTGCTTGCGAGTCCTATCGATCCGGGAGCGCTCTACCTGGCCAAGGCGGCCGCCAACGTCATCCTGTTGGTGGCGCTGGAGGCCGTCATCATCCCGTTGGCCGCGATCCTCTTCAACCTGCAGTTATTCCAGCCGGCCCTGCTCCTGGCGCTGCTGCTGGGAAACATCGGAATCGCGAGCGTGGGGACGATACTGGCCGCGATCAGCGCGCGCGCCCGGGCCCGTGAGGCGCTGCTGCCCATCATGCTGCTGCCCCTGCTTGTGCCGGTGATCATCGGGGCCGTGCGCGCGACGGCGCTGGCCATCGACGGCGGGCCGTGGGACGACATCCAACCCTGGCTGGCCATCCTGGCGGCGTACGACCTGGTCTTCCTGACCGTGTCCTCGCTCCTCTTCTATGTTACGGTTGAAAAATGAGCCTGACCGGTCGACGATTCACCGTTATGGACGCTGTTGGCATAGCCGCTTTCGCCGCCATGCTCATTGCGCTGTACCTCGCCATCGTCGAGTCGCCGATCGAGCGCGTGCAGGGCATCCACCAGAAGATCTTCTACATCCACGTGCCGACCGCGCTGGTGGGCTACATCGCCTTCGCCGTCGTCGCGTTCGCCAGCGTCATGTACGTCTGGAAGCGCGCGGAGCGGTGGGATCGGCTTGCCCTTGCGTCGGCGGAGCTGGGCGTCATCTTCACGACGCTCATGCTGGCGACGGGTTCGATCTGGGGGCGGCCCGTGTGGGGCGCGTGGTGGGACTGGTCGGACGCGCGGCTGGTCACGTCGCTGGTCATGTGGCTGGTCTACGTGGCCTACCTGATGTTCCGCTCGCTCGGCGAACGCGGCCCCGGCACATACCGCTCGGCGGCGGTCATTGGCATCCTGGGCTTCGTCAGCGTGCCCTTGTCATACTTCTCGATCTGGCTCTGGACCAACGTCCTCCATCCCGTCCCGACGCTGCAATCGTCGACGGACAGGCCGGAAGGCTCGATATTGATACCGTTCCTGTTCGGGATGCTGGCCTTTACCCTCCTCTACGCCTACCTGGTGTCATTCCGCATGAGGGTCGAGGAATCACAGCGCGAACTGGACGAACTACGCGCAGAGCGCGAAGCCGCATAGGGAGGTACTTGTAGACGTGGAAAACGGTTTCGGCGATTTCAGCCCGATCTTTGTCTTTGTATCCTACGCCGCAGTGTGGGTAGTCTTCTTCGCCTACCTGTACTACGTGGCGCGCAGGCAGTCCGATATCCGCTCCCAGCTGGACGCGCTGAAGGATTCGGAATCAAACACATCCGAACGCGGCGCAGAGGAAACGGAGTAGCCTCGCGCAGGTGGGGGATACGCTGTCCACGTGAAACCCGTACAATTGTAGTAAAGCACGCACGATGGATGAGGGACGCACGATGGCTACGCGAGAAGAGTTGTCTTGCCAGGTTGAGCCGGAAGTGGCGGAGTCCGTCCGGCAGATCGCCCAATCGCAGGGGCGGCCGGTAAGCGACGTGGTGGAGGAGGCCGTCACCGCGTTTGTGGACGGTCGCCCGCGCCACGCGCCGGATGATGTGGTGATGGCGCACTACCGGGATAGCCTGAAAAAGAACCGTCGACTCGCGGAACTGCTGGCCGAATGAGTCGACTGTATTTGACGGTCGAGCAAGCGCTAGCCATTCACGACGATCAGATTGCCGAGATCGGCGGGGAATCCGGCCTGCTGAATCCCGACGCGCTGGAGTCGGCGCTCTACCGCCCTCAGATTGGGTACTACGACGACCTGCTGGATGAGGCGGCGGCGCTCATGGAGAGCTTGGCGATGAACCATCCATTTGTGGACGGCAACAAGCGCGTCGCGTTCTTCGGCACTGATGCCTTTCTGCGTATGAACGGCAGCTTCATCGATGCCGACAACGAGGAGGCCCACGCCTTCTTTATGCACCTGTTTGAGACTGGCACGTTCCGCTTCCGAGAACTCCGCGCCTGGTTGGGAGAGCACGCGGTTCCGATGCCTGAGGGGTGAGGGAGAACGGGGCGCGGCAGTCATTTCCGTGCACGCGGGAATCCAGCGGGGAGGCGAACTAATCGCGTCTCTGTTTGACACTAATAGCACCTTAGAGGTATGTTTCAAAAAAGCAGAGGCCTCCAAGCTTGCGCTTGGAGGCTTCCAGCAAGACGAACTGATCCAACGTCGATGCGGGTCAGTCTACTGAGCATGAGTAACTCCCGTCGAGGGGTGGCCTCGCTGGAAGTGCTTGGCGAGATTCTCTGCTTTACTCGCGGAGGAGGTGATGCCATTCATGAAGCAAGAGCAAGACGCCGCTGCCGCTGAGCAACGTGAATTTTGACTAGGGGGCAGTCTCCTTTACCGGCCCCATGTGAGGTGCGAGACTGCCCCCATGTCTTGTGGCGGACTGAAAGGAGAACAGCATGGCTTTCCCAATCGACGCAAATCGGGAACAACTCGCAGAGCTTCAAGCAATCAGAGAAGAGCTTGAGAAGCTCGTGGAGTTGATGAAAAGAGCGGTGGAGACACTAGATGCAATTGCCGCCAACTGATTCACACGGACGCGGTAAACTAGTCTCTCTGTCGCATTCGCCATAAGCCCCAATTCTTTCGGGCCGTTGAAACGCTCGCCTTAATATGGCCATTTCGGACTTCACTAAACTGTCAATGGCACCATATGGTCATCGGCTGTCATGGCTCAACTCCTTGTCGTACGTCCACCATAGCATGTTTGCAGGTACAGCCCCTACTCATCACACCAGAGCGGTTCACCATCGCTATCTTCGTTCCCCTCCGGAACTCTGATAGACCCACGTTCCTCCAGATGGCGGAGGCCGGCAGGAATACAGCCGGTCAGTTCATTCCCCCTCAGAGCTAAGGTGTAAAGGAACTCCAAATCGCCTAACTCTGCGGGGATGCCCCCGGTCAACTTGTTGTCGCTGAGACCCAAGTGTTCCAAGTGCATTAAGTTACCTAGCTCACGGGGTATCACGCCAGCAAGTCCATTCCCACCAAGATTTAGATCGTCCAGGTTTGCCATGTTGCCTAGCTCGGGTGGAATGTTGCCAGTTAGTCTGTTCCCGGGGAGGTTAAGCCTCTGGAGGTTAACCAGCTTGCCGAGACTGGATGGTATGCTCCCCGAAAGCTCATTGCCAGGCATATCCAAGGAGATAAGGTTCGTCAGATTGCCGAACGATTCCGGTATAGGGCCCGATATACGGTTGTCCCAGATCTCCAGAACTTCGAGCCTCGTAAGGTGCCCAAGCTCTTGAGGTAAGGAACCGCTCAAACGATTGTAAGCGAGATGCACGTAGTCCAGAAACTCCAGCATCCCCAATTCCGGTGGCAGCTCTCCAGTGAGTCTATTGCCTTGGAGTCGTATGCCTGTAACCCGCCCTCGGTCAGTCCTTACTCCGTACCATTCACGCAGCGGCTCATCGCTCAGCCAGTTTTCATTGTTCTTCCAGTTGTCGCCGTCTGTGGCGTTGTAGAGGGCGATGAGGGCCTGGCGATCATTCTCAGGGCCGGGGTCTGGAGTGGGCTCCGGTGTTGGCGGGGGAACGGGTGTCGGCTCTTCAGTGGGTGGTGGAGCAACCGTTGGCGCGGGTGTCGCTGTTGCGCGGGGCGCAGTGGAAGGCGTCGGGGCAGCACCCGCGAGTTGTTCTGCGACGATGGTGGCCGCCAGCGTCTCGGCGGTGGCGTGGATATCGGGGGCTGGGGTGGGGCTTATGGATGGGGTCGGGGTAGGGGCATCGATGGCGGAGGCGGGGCTATCGGAGGGCGGCTGGTCTTGTTGGGGTGATTCGACGGGGGTGCAGGCGACGAGGGCCAGGGCGGCGAGGGCGAGGATGGCGACATGGAGGCGAGTCATGTTTCAAGGATAGCGGATTTTGCCCCTCACCCGAACCCTCTCCCAGAGGGAGAGGGGATTCTTGCGGCGGTTAGATGGTTTGGTCAAGCGTTGATGAACTGGTCTAGCATTATGGTTAGGAAAAGCAAGGCCAGGTAGAGGATGGAGTACTTGTAGAGGCGGAGGGCGGCGGCGCGGTCCTTTTCCCTCAGCAGGCGGTAGGCGTAGTAGGTGAACATTCCGCCCAGGGCGATTGCGCCCGCAAGGTAGACGGCGCTGAGGCTCATCGTCGAGATGTAGAGCAGCAGGGCGAGGATATTCACCAGGATGGTGTAGAGGAAGATGCTGATTCGCGTGCTCTCTTCGCCGAGGACGACCGGCATCATCGGCACGCTGGCCCGCTCATAGTCGTCCTTGATCATCAGGGAAAGCGCCCAGAAGTGCGGCGGCGTCCAGAAGAAGATGATCAGGAACAGGTACACGGCGGGCAGGCCCAACTCGCCCGTCACGGCGGCCCACCCCACCATCGGCGGCACCGCGCCCGCCGCGCCGCCGATGACGATGTTCTGCACCGTGGTCTGCTTGAGCCACAGCGTGTAGACGAAGACGTAGAAGAGGGCGCCGCACAGGGTGATGGACGCGGCGAGCACGTTCGCGCCGCCCGCCAGCACGGCAAAGGCCAGCGCGTTGAGAGCGATGCCGTAGCCAATCGCCATGCGGGGGGTGACGCGGCCGCTCGCGACCGGACGGTGGCGCGTTCGCATCATTGCGGAGTCGATGTTGCCCTCGAGGCCGTGGTTGATGGCCCCCGCGCCGCCGGATGCCAACGCGCCGCCGAGCAGGACCGCCGCGGCGACGGTCAGCGGCGGCAGTCCCTGTGCCGCCAGCACCATGCCGCCGAACGCGGTCAGCAGGAGCAGCACCATGACGCGTGGCTTGGTGAGCCAGAAGTAGTCGGATGCGGTGGCCCATAACGTCGTGCGGTGCATGGTGTCGGAGGCGCCGGCGGGGGTGGGGAGAGAGGGGTTTGCACGTGCGCGGGCGGCCAGGATGACTAGGAGGACAGCGGCGGCCCAGGTTAGGGAGGCGAGGGTGATGTGGGCGACGCGGGCGGCGTGGTGGAACTCCGTCCACGGCACGAGCGCGCCGACGATGATCTGGACGATGAGGAGGTGGAAGGTCGCCTGCCCCACCCGGCTGACCATGCGGTCGTTCGCTTTCTGCCGCCACGCGAGATACGCAACGAAGCCCGTCACGAGCGTTCCAATAACGACCATCCAGCGATGCCCCATGTGGATATTCGGGTCGAATCCGCTCGGCATGATCGCGCCATCGCACAGCGGCCACGCGGAGAACCCGCTGCCGCACGCAAGCGTCGCCTCCTCGGCAACGACGTATGAGCCGGAGAGGATCATCACCAGCGTCAGCACGGCGGCGGCGACAGCCCAGATGTAGAGTTTGCGGGCATCCGGGTAGGGTATGCCCTGCCCCTCTGCCGGAGGCGATTCGCGCGGCGCGGCGGCCATCATCGTCACAATGAGCAGCGCGAGAATGGCCTCGGCAAGGAAGAGGTGGAGCGTGACGATTGGCGGGGGCAGCTCCGTTATGACGGCCACGCCGCCCAGCCCCGCCTGCGTCAGCATGACGATGAGCGTGATCGCGGCGGGAACGAGCGCGCGGCGTGTCGGTTCCTCTCCGGCGCGTGACGCGAGAAAGGCGACGACGAACATCGCGGCCACCAGCAGCCCGACGATGGCGGCGGTCAGCCGGTGGGAGTACTCGATGAGGACGTGGTATTCGAACGGGGGGATGATGCTGCCGTGGCAGAGCGGCCAGTCCGGGCAGGCCAGGCCGGAGCCGGTGACGCGCACGAAGCTGCCAAGGCTGATTAAAAAGACGGTCACTATCGCCGCCGCAAGCGCAAGCCCCAACAAGGCCTTGCGGTAACGCAGGTCGGCAGCGGCAGGCGTGTTGGACATCACGTTGTCGCCGACCTCTGCGGGGCGTGATTGGGCGGGTTGTTGTAGAGCGCGGCGCGCGAACGGCGCGTGTCCTCCTCATCACGGCGCACCGCGACAATGAACAGGCCGGCAATCGCCAGGAAATACGGCGCGATGCCGCCAACCCACATGATGAGCCCGCCGATCTGCTGGTCGGTCATCGCGTCGATGCCCCACAGCGGTTCCTGCCCGATGTACGGCGCATACCAGGGAGTCGCGGCGAATGTGAGCATGGCGGCCAACGGGAACGTCAGCGACAGCGCCATGACCACGATGACGAGCCTGCCCAGGTACGGCACCTTGCCCTGGATGGGCGTCGGATCGATGATTGCCCACCAGAAGAGCGTGGCGGCGGTGATGAAGCTGGCGTGTTGCGCGATGTGGACGAAATCGTTGGTGACGGCGGCGGCGTAGGCCCCCGGAACATGCCACGCCCAGATGGTTGCCACGAAGGCGGCCAGGCAGACGAGCGGGTGGATGAGAATGTGAAAGAGGTAGCGAACCTGGGGCGCGCGGGCCAGTTTGATGACGGTCAGCCGGCGGATGCCGTAGCCCATGCCGCGCGCAACGGGGAGGACGGGCGCGCCAAGCAGAATCAGCGGCACGGCGACGTGCGTCAGGAGCATGTGCTGGGCCATGTGAAAGGCGAAGAGGCGCCCGCCGAGCGTGTCAATCGGCGAGATAAGCGCAAGGAGCAGCAGCAGCAGTCCGGCGGCAAACGAGGCGGCGCGCCAGTTGGTGACCACGCGAACCTTGAGCGGATTCAGCCCGCGCAACCCCCTCGCGTAGGCGAGACCGAGCAGGCCGACGAAGAAGAGCGTCAGCGGCTCCCACGACCACGCAAGCAGGATGTTGTCAGCGTCGTTCATGCCGCAATCCGCGCCGGGGCGGCATCGGGCTAATGAGAGTCGCGGCTCTCGTTGCTATCGTCGTCCGGCGCAAGCCACGCAGCGGCAACGGCGAAGCCAATGAGGAAGATGAGGGACAGCCCCAGCGCCACAAGCACCTGTGGATAGACGTGCTCGCCGCCAACGTTGAAGTACTCGTGGCCGAACAGCAGGAGGAACTCGCCGATGCCGACGATGAGCGCGACGGTGATGACCAGGCAGATGACCGGCAACAGGATGGGGATCACCAGCCTGTCCTTGACGTTGCCGGTTGCGCCGCGGTCGTTATGCTCGTCGTGATGCGCCATTATCGCTCCGCTATTCGTTCGTTTATCGCCTAGTGCCCGACCGTTCCGCCCGGCAGTGTGAAGTTCTCAAAGAGCGCCACCAGCGCCAACAGGACGGCAATGGCGAGGAAGAGTCCGCCCAGGAAGAGCGCCTGGTAGAGGCGGTCGTCGAACTTGAGGTGCATGAACCAGCCGACGACGTAGGCGAACTTGACGGCGGAGAGGACCAGGAGCGAGGGGATGAGGATGAGATTGCCGACGTCAACGATGACAATGGCCACCTCGATGATCGTGATGACGCAGAGGATGATCGCGACTTTGACGTAGGTTCGGGGAGTGGGATGCTCCTCTCCCGCGTGCGTCTGTTCCTCTATGCTCGCCATTGCGCCTTCCTCGCTTCTCTGCCTTTGCCTATACCGACGGTCCGGACGGGATGAGATACACCACCGTAAAGATCACAATCCAGACAATATCGACGAAGTGCCAGTAGAGTCCCACGAGTTCCACGGTGAGATGGTGCTGCGGTTGGAGCCGCCCCATCATGGACGCGCCCACGAGGGTTAGCAACATGAACACGCCGATGGCGACGTGCGTTCCGTGGAATCCCGTCAAGACGAAGAAGCTGGTGCCAAAGACGCTCGTGGTAAGCGTCAGGCCGTGTACTTCAACGAACGTCGTGAACTCGTAGTACTGGCCGCCAAGGAACACCGCGCCGAGCAGCGCCGTGGCCAGCAGCCAGATGCGCGCCTGCCGCGAGTTGCCACGCTGGAGTGCGGCGAGCGCCAACACCATTGTCAGGGAGCTCATCAGCAAGACGAACGCGCTGACGGACGTGTACGGGATGTCAAATATCTCCGGCCCGGGGCCGGTCGGCACGTTGCTCCGGTACACCATGTAGGTGGAGATCAGCGCGCCGAAGAAGAGACAGTCGGACGCCAGGAAGACCCACATGAGGATCTTCCGGTGGTCGAGGCCCGTCGTCGTGTAGTGGGCCTCAGACTGTCCCATTGCCGCGTCGTGTGCCACGTGCGATGTCCTTTAGCGTCTCTCGTTCAGTCTCGTTGTTAGTCCGGCGGCTCGAATATCCAGCCGTACGAGCCCCAGAGCAGGAGTATCAGGCCGATTGCGCCTGCGGCGATGCCGAGCGGCTCAGAGGTCCTGTAGAGCAGAAGTGTGATGCCCAGGGCGAAGATGCCAAGCGCGACAATCAGGGGGAAGTAGGACGGGCTCGGCATGTGGATGTCATGGCGCTCGTCGTCCTCGTGATCGGCGGCGCCGGCGGGAACAGGGCGCGGCGTTTCGTGGCCCTCTTCGGGGTACTTCTGCTCCCAGAGGGCGTCACGGCCATGGACAACGGGAATCTCGGCGAAGTTGTAATGCGGGGGCGGGGACGACATCGCCCATTCGAGCGTGCGGGCATCCCACGGGTCATCGCCGGCAACCTCGCCGCTGCGGGCGCTGCGGAGCGCGTTGACCACGAACAGCCCGATGCCAAAGATCATGAACAGGACGCTCAGCGAGGCGACGAGGTTCCAGACATCCCATCCCATACCCTCGGGGAACGTGAAGTTCCGCCGCGGCATTCCGACGAGGCCCAGGTAGTGCATGGGGCCAAACGTCATATTCATGCCGATGAAGACTAGCCAGAAGCTCCACTTGCCCTGGTATTCGTTCATCATGCGCCCGGTCATCTTGGGGAACCAGTAGAAGATGCCGCCCAGGATAGCCATGATCGAGCCGCCGAAGAGCACATAGTGGATGTGGGCGACGATGTAGTACGTGTCCGTCTGCTGGAGATCGGACGGGGCCGCCGCGTGTGTCATGCCGCTCAGCCCGCCGATGGTGAACAGGGCGATGAATCCGATCGCAAAGTACATCGGCGTCTTGAGTTGTATGTTGCCTCCCCATAACGTCGCCAGCCAGTTGAACACCTTGACGCCGGTGGGAATGGCGATGGCCATCGTCGTCGTGGCAAAGACGGCGTCCGGCACGGGGCCGAGGCCGGCGGCGAACATGTGGTGCGCCCACACGGACCAGCCGAGGAAGGCGATGGTCAGGCCGGAGAACACGACCACCGGGAAACCGAAGAGGGGCTTGCGGGAGAACGTGGGCAGGATCTCCGAGATGATGCCCATTGCCGGCAGGATCAGGATGTACACCTCGGGATGGCCGAACACCCAGAACAGGTGCTGCCAGAGGAGCACGTCGCCGCCGAGCTCGAAGACGAAGAAGTTGGTGCCGAAGAAGCGGTCAAAGCCCAGTTCGATCAGCCCGATGGTGATGACCGGCATCGCCAGCGCCAGCAGGAAGGACGTGATGAACGCCATCCACGTAAAGATGGGCATTCGCATGAGGCTCATGCCCGGGGCGCGCAGGTTGATGATGGTGACGACGAAGTTGAACGCGCCGAGCAGCGACGACGTTCCCAGCACAAGCAGGCCGAGTACGTAGAAGTCCATGCCCGCAGAGGGGGAGAACGTGTTGTTCGTCAGGTTGGCATAGGCAAACCAGCCGGCGGCCGGGGCGGTCATGGTGAACCACCCAAGGTTCAGGATGATCGCGCCGAAGAGGAAGACCCAGTAGCTGAGGGCGTTCAGGCGGGGGAATGCGACGTCCCGCGCGCCGATCTGGAGCGGGACAATCCAGTTAAAGAACGCGACGCTGAGCGGCATGATGGCCAGGAAGATCATGGTCAGCGCGTGCATCGTGAAGAGCTGGCTGAACACGTTGGCGCTGATGAGGGTTGAATCCGGCACCGCCAACTGGAGCCGCATCAGGATCGCCTCGATGCCGGCGACAATGAAGAAGAAGAACGCCGTGACAAGGTAGAGCGTGCCGATCCTCTTGTGATCGATCGTCGTGAGCCAACTCCAGATACCGGTGGTTCCGGTTGGTCTCGCCAGGACGCCCATCAGCATTGCCATCGTCACTTACTCCTTCGGCCTGCCGCCCGCTACTTCAGGCTCTCCAGGAAGAATACGAGATCATCAAGCTCCTGGGCTGTGACTTCAATGTTCGGCATCTCCGTGCCGGGCTTGACCTCCGGCGCATTGTCGAGCCACCGCTTGAGATTCACAGCCTCCGGGTCGCGCTGCATGAAGTCAGGATCGGTCGGCACGTCCTCAAAGAACGCGCCCATGTTCATGTCCGCCGGGCCCTTGTGGAGGGTGTTGGCCGCGATGGTGACGCGGGAGCCGAAGTGGGAGAGATTGGGGCCGGTCACGCCAATGGCCAACTCATACTCATCCTCGGTCGCGCCCTGGATGGTGTGGCAACCGCGGCAGGCGTTCTCCTGGAAGACGACCCAGCCCGGTTCCATTGCCGGCGTCATGGCCACCGCAGGCTGGCGCTCATTCTCAGCCCACGCCTCGTAGTCGTCAGCCGTGCGCGCAAAGGCCACAGTCCGCATCAGGGCGTGGGAATCCCCGCAGAACTCCTTGCACTGCCCTGCGTAAACGCCGGTTTCCGTCGCGTTCAGCCACATGCGGTTCTCGCGGCCTGGCACAACGTCACGGCTGCCGGCGAGGCGCGGAACGGAGAAGCTGTGAATAACGTCGTTTGAGGACAACTTGAGATTGATGACTGTATCGACGGGGATGTGCAGTTCGTTGGCGGTGATGAAATCAAGGTCGCCGTTCTCATCAAGGTAGCGGTACTCCCACCACCACTGGTGGCCGATGACTTCGATGGTGAGGGACGGGTCATCGGCGTATTGGGACGGGGCGTCATACGTGGCGCCAATGCCCGCGACCGTCGGAATGGTGATTGCGATAATGATCAGGGACGGCGCGATGGTCCATCCGATCTCAAGCGGAGTATTGCCGTGAGTCTGTGGAGGGATGTCATTCTCGTGGCCGCGCCTCGCACGGTACTTGAGCACGGCAATGATCAGGAAGCCCTGGACGCCGATGAAGATGACGACGGCGATCCAGAAGATGAAGACGAAGAGGTTCTGTTGGTTCTGGGCTACGTCACCAGCCGGGTGGAGCGTGCTCTGCGGCAGCGCCAACTGGCAGCCAGACAGGAGAACGACGGCCATGAAAACCGTCAGCGCCCCGATTAGCTGGGTTCCTTTCCCCATGCGGTTGAGCCTGTTCAGAACAATACCTCAGCAGTTAGCGTTTGGGTCGCAGCCGCGACATTGCGAGTCTATCTGTCTGCCCGAATTTGTGTCAAGCGTCACAAGCGGCGGACGGCGCGCCTATAATGGCGGCATGGACGTTCGTGTACGGCTGTTTGCGGCGCTGCGAGAGGCAGCGGGCGCTTCGGAAATCAGCGTTGAAATCCCGGAGGGGGAGCCGGTCTCGCGCCTGCTGGGCGAGGCACAGCGGCAGCATCCGGCGCTGGCGAATCGCTGCCAGGGCGTTGTCGTCGCCGTCAACCAGGAGTATGTCGATCAGTCAACCGTGATCTCTGCCGGGGACGAAGTCGCGTTGATTCCGCCCGTGAGCGGAGGGGCCGTCTCGGAGGCGGAGGCCGTGCAGGTTGGCGTGACGCCCGACCCGCTGGACGCCTTGAGAATCGCCGAATCGCTCAAGGAATCGGCTGACGGGGCGGTTCTCACGTTTGAGGGCATCGTGCGCGACAACAACCTGGGGCGGCGCGTGCTTTTCCTCGAATACGAGGCATACCCCGAAATGGCTGAGAGCGTGCTGCGGAAGATTGGGGGCGAGACGCTCGAAGACTTCGATATCGGCAGCATCGCATTGTGGCACCGGACGGGACGGCTTGAGATTGGCGAAACGTCACTGGTGGTGGCGGTGGCGTCGCCGCACCGGCGCGCGGCCTTCGACGCGTGCCGGGAGGCCGTGGAAAAGGTGAAGGCGCTGGCTCCGGTCTGGAAACGCGAGGTCTGGGACGGCGGCTCAGAGTGGCTACGGGGCGCCGGATAGTCTCTTCGTCATGGCCACGTGCTCAATGTCGGCTTCCATAAACATTTCGCCCTGTTCCGTATAGCCTGCCTGCGCGTAGAAATCCTTGACGTAGGTCTGAGCATGGAGGAGCGCGTTCTGGAATCCGCGCTCGCGGGCTGCCTCTTCAAGCAGAGCAAGAATCTTATCGCCAATCCTGTGCCGCCTGAGGTCCTGTCGTACTGCCATGCGGCCGATGCGGCACGTTTCCTCGTCCTGATCCGTTAGCAGGCGCCCCGTGCCGACAACCTCACCGCCTATGAGTGCCACGGCATGGACGGCGTCCTCATCACGTCCGTCCCACTCTTCATAAGGGTCCACGTTCTGTTCATCAATAAAGACGACGCGGCGGAGGGCAAAAATCGCCTCCAGGTCATCTGCTCCGGCGATCCGAACCACCACGTCCACCTCATCATCCACAGCAACTCTATGCCCCATCCCACCCGTGTTGATAATCTCGCGCGCCGCCTGTAGGAGCACGGCGCGCCGCCCAGTGGCAACCGATGACTTCTCCATATAGAGGTTGAGTGCTTGTTCAGGCTCAAGCGACTCAATTGCCATGCTGCGGTCGAGGCGGGTTCGGGACCTGTCAGGCGCGTCCGCCTGCACCGTGACGCCGGAGACGACGTGCGCTCCGGCCTGCCTCAACATGTTCCGAATACGAATACGGTCTATGTCGCCTGCAAGTTCGGCGGGAGCCTGGATTTCCACGCGGGTTACCGCATCATTCACGTCCGCGCCGGCAAGCCTCTTTTCGATTTCTCCCATCACGTCCTGCTCTGTCGAACGCAGCTTTACCTGTATTGTCGTGAACCGGCGACTCCACACAGGTTGAAACGACCACGAAGCGGCGCGCCGCCCGGGCGGAAGGGCAGGATTGATGTCCACGACACAGAAGCCCTTGTCGTCACTTTCCTCGGAAAAGTCGACACGGTGGAGGCTGCCGGAGTAGACGACAGGCGGAGCGTCCGCAATGAGCTGGCGGCGGTGGATGTGGCCAAGCGCGGCGTAGTCGACGGGATGGGCCTGGAATGCGCTGGGCAGCAGCAGGTAGTCGTTGCCCATCATCATGGTGCGTTCATGGCCGACGGTGGCGGTGGTGGCAGTGGCATGGGCTGATAGGATGGACGGCACAGCCGGATCAAGCTCTCCCGCCATGCGATTGATCTCATTGGTGAGGTATTCCTGCATCCACTCATTCACCTCCGTAGCGCTCTTGCCGTGCAGCTCGCCAAGCGCGGCGGCGGAACTACGGCGGAACCACGGCACGGCCACAATCTGGACCGGGCCGGCCGGGGTCTCAATGCGGTGAACGGCCGGGCGCGATGCGACAGTAACGTTGTCAACGGCGAGCGCGTCAAAGATGTCCAGCGCGGTTGCCCTGCCCTCCGTGTTGGGCACGTCATGATTGCCGGTGAGGAGAAAGACCGGGATGCCCGCAAGCGCCAGGCGGCTGATGCGGCGGGCGAATTCCCGCTGGTGGGTCTGTGAGGGGTCCCGCGAGCGATAGGCGTCGCCGGAAAAGACGACAAGATCGACGCGGGGTTCGGTCAGGGCAAAATCGACGAGATCATCGAGAGAGCGGAGGGAATCGATGAGGCGGGACGGCATCCCGGTGTAGGTGGCGGCGCGGTTGACACCAGGCGCGAACGTTTCCGGCAGCGCGTTGAGTTCGTCCGATGTAACGGGTCGGCTGTGAGTTTCAACGCCGATATGCGAGTCGGCAAAGTGGATAATTCGCATGGGCGCTAGCCCGTTAGGCGGTCTTCAAGCAGCGCGCCAAGCTCAGCTATCGGCACGCGCACTTGCTCCATCGTGTCGCGGTCGCGGACGGTGACGGCGTTGTCTTCCTCAACGGTCTGGAAGTCGATGGTGACGCAGTACGGCGTGCCGATTTCGTCCTGGCGGCGGTAGCGGCGGCCGATGGACTGGGAATCGTCATAGTCGGTCATCCACCGCTTGCGGACGATGTCATAGACTTC
Source organism: Dehalococcoidia bacterium (assembly GCA_963666115.2). Taxonomy (GTDB): domain Bacteria; phylum Chloroflexota; class Dehalococcoidia; order UBA6926; family UBA6926; genus VXMO01. The sequence goes on from CAXXET010000004.1 coordinate 34,050, forward strand.
CCGCGACTTTGGCAAGAGTTTCTCATTGCGAGAGAGGGGGAGGACAGCGATCTTATAAGGTGCGAGGTCGTGGTGCAGCTTGAGCACGGTGCGGCTCTCCCCGTTCACCTCCTCCTCTGTATAGCCGTCAACCAGAAAAGCGAGGAGGCAGCGGTCGACGCCGCTGGCAGGCTCCACAACGTGGGGGATGAACCGCTCTTGCCGTTCATCGTCGAAATACTCCAGCTTGTGGCCGGAACTGTCCTGGTGCTGGCGAAGATCAAAGTCTCCGCGGTAGGCAATGCCCTCCAGCTCCGACCAGCCAATCGGGAACAGGTACTCAATGTCATAGACGGCGGCGGCGTAGTGGGCGAGCTCATCCTGCTCATGCTGCCGGAAGCGCAGCCGCTCCGGGTTGATGCCGAGGTCTGTATACCAGCGCATCCGCTCGTTTCGCCAGTAGTCCAGGGACGCAAAGCCGTCCTCCGGGCGGACGAAGTACTCCATCTCCATCTGCTCGAACTCGCGGGTACGGAAGATGAAGTTTCCCGTCGTGATCTCGTTGCGGAATGACTTTCCGGTCTGCGCGATGCCGAACGGGATCTTCTTCCGCGTGGCCGTCCGCACGTTGTCGAAATTCGTGAAGATGCCCTGCGCGGTCTCAGGCCGCAGGAACGCCACTGCCGCGTCCTCCTCCACCGGCCCGAGGAACGTCTTGAACATCAGGTTGAACTGCCGTGGCTCCGTGAATTCGTCCACGGCGTCGCAGTCCGGGCATGCGCCATTCTCGATGTGGTCGGCACGGTGACGGCGATGGCATCTGCGGCACTCAACGAGGGGGTCAGTAAACCCCGCCACGTGGCCGCTGGCCTCCCAGACTAAGGGGCTTTGGATGATGGCGCTGTCAAGGCCGACGACGTCATCCCGCTCCTGCACCATCGCGCGCCACCATGCGTCGCGCACGTTCCGCTTGAGTTCCACGCCGAGGGGGCCGTAGTCCCACGACGAGCCGATGCCGCCGTAGATCTCGCTGGCCGGAAACACGAACCCGCGCCGCTTGGCCAGCGACACGATGGTGTTCATGTCGGTCAGGGTCGGCTCAATCGTCACGAGACGCGCCCTCCGGAGGATTGCGGCTTAATCAAGGCCGCGCTTGTCCAGGATTTTGTCGACCTCGCCCTCGCGGGCCTGGCCGATCATCTCCTTGACGCGGTCCGGCATCTCGATGCCTGCCTCGTCCATGCGCTTCTCCGCCCACCGGCCGATATTCGACGGGTCACGCCAGTAGTCGTAGCCGGGGGCGTCAGGGTCGCCGGATGCCTCGTGGCGGGAGGCGGTGGAGCGGACGTATGCCGCGCGGGACATGACTTTCTCGGTCTCCGTGGAGCCGCAGTGGGCGCATTCCTGGTTCGTCGGCAACTCCTCCGGCATGACCTTGTAAAAGGCGCTGGAGCGTTTGCCGCACTCGTTGCAGGTGTACTCGTAAATGGGCATCGCGTCACCGCCCTCTCTGCCGCGCCGCCAGGACGCTGCTAATCATACCCGTCATCGAAGTAGCCGTCATCCATTCCATCGTAATCATCATCGCTTGGCGCGTCATCGAAGGCGGAAAGGCGGTCATACTCGCGGTAGAGGTCTTGCCGCGATCTCACGACTGCGACGCGGGAAATCTTGCGCCGCAGCGTGCCGCCGTCGCAGTGGCTGCACGTGAGGTCGCCGATGGGTGAGGAGACGGAGCGCGTGAATACGCTGGTGTCTCGCTCGCAGCCATCGCATTCGAATTCGTAGATGGGCATGATGCGTTTGAGTTTAGCAGAGGGATTCTTCGCTGCGCTCAGAATGTCAGATCACATCTGCGATGGCGTTCTTGTGCCAGGTGAGCCGCGTGACCCTGCCTCGCCGGTCAAAGACGACGGCGACGACATCGATGCGTGTGTTTTCAGGCAATTTCTCAGTCTCGGCTTGGTGATGCTGCCGGTATATCTGGATGAGGCGGGCGAGGCGGGCGGCCTTGGCAGGAGTGACGGACTCCTCCGGCGTGCCGACGTTGGGCGTGGAGCGGCTGCGCACTTCCACGGCCACCAGTGTCTCGTCGATGACACCGACGATATCAAGCTCCCCGGCGCGGTAGCGGACGTTCTCCGCCAGGGTCTGAAAACCCTCGGATTCAAGGCGTCGGCGGGCTAGGCTCTGGGCGTGCAGCCCGCGCCTGGATCGGTTTGTGGGGCCTGGCTTTCGTTCCTGCTTCGTCACGGCTCAGTCCGTTATCCGCATCCCTTATACTAATGTGGCCATTGCGCCGTATTTCGCCAGGAGGACATGTTGGGCGAAGACTTTACCCACTCGGCCGTGATTCTCGCCATGCAGCTGGGCATCATCCTTGTGGTCGCCAAGCTCGCGGGTGAGTTCACTGAGCGCATTTTGCGCCAACCGGCCGTCATTGGGGAACTGGTCGCGGGCATCATCATCGGCCCGTTCGCGCTGGGCGGCATCGAGTTGGCCGGCATCGGCCCAATCGAGCAGATCGGCCCGCTCTTCGAGCAGCCTGCAGAAGACGCCGTCATACCTGTCCCAAAGACGCTGTTCGTCGTCGGTCAGGTGGCGGCCATCATCCTGCTGCTCGAAACAGGGCTGAACACTGATCTCAAAGCGTTCCTGCGATTCGTGCCTCAGGCGAGTATTGTGGCCATCGGCGGCGTCGTTGTCCCATTCGCCCTCGGTGCGTATGCGACCGTCCTATTCGGATTCGCAGACTCTGTCTTCTCAGCCCCTGCCCTGTTTGTGGGAACCATCATGACCGCGACGTCCGTGGGCATCACGGCGCGCGTGCTGGCCGACTTGCTGCGTTTGGATTCGCCGGAGGGCGTAACGATCCTGGGCGCAGCCGTTGTGGACGACGTGCTCGGAATCCTGATTCTGACGATTGTCGTTGGCGTCACGGCAAGCAGTTCCGTTGAGGCGGCGACAGCCGCCGGATCGTTCGAGTGGACGGAAGTAGCCGTCGTTGGCGCGAAGGCGGTTGGGTTCTGGCTGGTGCTAACCGTGGGCGGGATTCTTGGCGCGAAGTACATCGTCCGGGCAATCAACGGCATCCGCGTAGAGGGCGCGGCGATTGCGATCGTGTTCGGCATCGGGCTGTTTGCGGCGGCGCTGGCGGAAATGTTCGGGCTGGCGATGATCATCGGCGCGTACTCCGTGGGCCTGGCGCTGTCCCAAACAGAACTGCGGAATCAACTCCATCAGCCCCTGAACGGCCTGTACCACGCGATGGTCCCCGTGTTCTTCGTCGTAATGGGAATGATGGTGAACATTGAGGCGATGCGAGAGGCTCTCCTGTTCGGCGTGGTCGTCGTCGTACTGGCCGTCATCGGCAAGGTGGCGGGTTCGGGGCTGCCGGCGCTGGCGGCCGGATTCAGCCGCATCGGGGCGTGGCGCGTGGGCGTCGGGATGGCGCCGCGCGGCGAGGTGGGACTGATTGTGGCGGGCATCGGCGTATCGGAGGGGTTGATTGGGCAGGACCTGTTCGGCGTTGCGATCCTCATGACGATTGCGACAACGCTCATCGCGCCCGCCGTGTTGGTGCGCGCGTTCCGCAACAACGCGCCGGGCCTCCGCAGGGACCAGGCGGCGGAAAGCCAGGCCTAGCAGCGAACCGGCGGAGTATGATGGAAGGGCACTGCGGCGCGTAACCATGCCCCTGTAGCTCAGTGGATAGAGCACCAGCCTCCGGAGCTGGTGGCCCGGGTTCGAGTCCCGGCAGGGGTATTTCATCCGCCCAAGATCAACCTTGCAATCTGCCGAGGGTAAAGGTTGCAATTTGCCGCGCCATAACCTTGCAATCTGCCGAGGGTAAACCCTGCAATCTGCCGCATCCTAACCTTGCAATCTGCCGAGGGTAAAGGTTACAATCTGCCGATGCAGGACCTACCCTATTTCGCCCGATACGCAGAGGCGCCGCTGATGGAGGCGCTGGCCGATTCACCGGCGGTTCTGATACATGGACCGCGGCAATCGGGCAAGACTACCCTGGCCCGTGTCATTGGAGACCACCACGGTTACGACTACGTCAGCTTTGATGACGACATTGCCCGCACAGCCGCCGAGTCGGACCCTTCCGGCTTCATCCGGCGCCTGGGAGAGCGGGCGGTCCTGGATGAGGTGCAGCGCGTTCCCGGTCTCTTCACGGCGTTGAAACAGGAGATAGACTCGATGCGCGCGCCCGGGCGATTCCTGCTCACGGGTTCGGCACAGGTTCTGCTGGTTCCGAATCTCTCCGACTCTCTCGCAGGCCGCCTGGAGATTCTGCGACTGCATCCGCTCTCCCAGGGTGAGATCCATGGCGGCATTCCGACTTTTCTCGACGACCTGTTTCACGGCGACATACCCACCTCGAACGCCGCCCCGCTTGGCGATGATTTGGCGGAGCGGATTGCAGCCGGCGGTTACCCTGCGGCGCTGGCTCGCTCAACACCACGGAGACGAATAAACTGGTACCGTAACTTCATCGACACCCAACTCCAGCGGGACGTGCGCGATATGGCGAGAATCAGGGGGCTTGACGTGATGCCCCGTTTACTCACGGCGGCAGCATCACAGACCGCCCGGCCATACAACCTCTCAGATTTGTCGACGAACTTCCAGGTGAGCCGCACGACCCTTGGGGAATATGTGACGCTCCTTGAGCGGCTCTTCCTGATCGAGCCGCTGTCCTCCTGGCACACAAACCAACTGCATCGCCTCCTGAAAGCGCCGAAGCTCCATATAGGAGACACAGGCCTTGGGTGCGCCCTGCTTGGGGTAGGCCCTCACGATCTTGCAGGGAACCGGACCCTTCTGGGTCAACTGGTCGAGTCGTTCGTCCTCCAGGAGCTGCGGAGACAATCCATCGCGCAAGAGACGCCCCCGGCGTTCTACCACTACCGCGACAGGGACCAGGTGGAAGTCGACATCGTGATTGAGTCGGCGGGGCGGAGGGTGGCCGGTGTGGAGGTGAAGGCTTCGGCCACCGTAACTCGATCCGACTTTCGCGGGCTTCGGAAGCTCAAGAGGGCTGCGGGAGATCGTTTCGCGGCCGGGGCAGTGCTCTATGACGGCGCGATAAGCGCCGGATTCGGAGATGACATGTTTGCCGTGCCCATCCGCCATCTGTTGGAGGGAAGTCAGTGAACCTGTCGCCGACCAGGCTGCGACTCATACGCAGCGTCGGCCTGCTGCTCATGCTGGCAGTGTCGGTCGCAGGTTTCATGCTGCTGATCGACCTCCTGGCCGATACCGCGTCAGGAAGTTCCGACGACCTCCTGGCTGAGGCCGATTCGGATGAGGTTCTCATCAGCCTGCCGAGTTCCGCCTCCCTCTTTGCGCTCGGCGTGGCCGCTGTCGCGCTAATCGTAGCCCTCGGAGTCATTGCCGCGCCCTCAAATTGGAGACGATCCGGGGTCGGCCTGCCGCGCCCAAGTTGGCGTCCGCTTGGAATTGCCGCGGCGATCGCGCTGATTGTCGCAGCGGCAGGCCTTTTCCTGGCATTCTCGGATTCCTCGCCCCTGTTCCAACAGCAGGCGGAAACGGCGGCCGGCGCGGCGGGCCAGGGAGCGGCGGGACACCAGGTGGACACGGAATGGCTCGCCCCAATTGGCGTTGTCATCCTCGCCACCTTCTTCTTCACGGTCATCCTCATCGGGTTCCTCAGGCCGCGTCTCATCCTGCCGGTTCTCGCCCTGTGGCTGGCCGCGAGCATGTTCTTTGGATTCTTCGACTCGTCGGCCATTGCAGGCCTCCGCCTCTTCAACCCCGTCATTACACTGCCGGCGTCGGACGCTTTCGCAGTAGAGGTCGCACGGCATCGAACGACAGACCTCTCACCGGACAGCCAGGACGTTGGCAACGTCGCGCCGGGCACCGACGACGGCCCGCAGAGTCCCGGAGATGGAGACACAGCGGGCATGCTTGGCGGGGAATATGGGCAGGACGCGCCCGGGGAAATAACCGAAGAAGCCGTAATCGCGCGGCTGCGCTATGCGCGGGACCCGGCAGACCGCGCGTCCGCCGCAGATCAACTCCCCGGGTTCGGTTCTGACGATGCCCTCCGCGCGCTGGCCCACGCGTGGCTGAACGACCCGTCCCCGGTTGTGCGCGAAAGGGCCATCGATGCCGTCACCGAATGGGACTTTGAGACGCTTGTTGAAATACTGCAAGAACACCCTGAACGCGTTGTCCGGCAGGCGGCAGCCGCCGCGCTCGGCAGGTTGAATGACCAGCGCGCGGTCGAGCCTCTCGCCACTGCCCTGCTCACGGATGAATCGCCCGACGTCCGGCAGGAATCCGCCAAGGCGCTCAGCAGGCTCAGAGGCTCAGACGGTGTCAGCGCGCTCATCCAGTCGTTGCAGCGCGACGCGGCCGACGATGTTCGGGGCGAGTCGGCGCGGGCGCTTGGCATCCTTGGGGATGAACGGGCGGTTCACGGTTTGTTGGAGGCGCTGGAGCAGGACCTATCGGGCAGCGTCCGTGAAAATTCGGCGAAGTCCCTGGGGACTCTACGCAGTTCCGGGGCGCTGGCTGAACTCGACGCCGCGCGGGCGGGGGATCATTCGGCAGACGTGCGGTTCGCCGCAGGGGGCGCGCTGGATCGCTACACGTATACCGAACTCATCGAGGCGCTGGGCTCCGCCGTCGATCCGGATGACCGCGCGACGGCAGCCAGGATTCTTGGGGAGCGACGCATCCGCCCCGCCATCCCCACGCTCATGGAGGCGCTCTTCGATGGCTCGCCGGTTGTGCGTGAGGCGGCATTGGACGCGCTCGATCAATTCGGAAGCCTGCACCAACTGGAAAACGGCGGCGTTCTCCTGTCCCATCAGGGCGGCGTGACGCTCAATCGCGGAACGATAACGTCGCAGCAGGCTGACGGGCAGCCGCAGTTCCCTCTCTTTGTGGTTGAGGGCGCCGCCAATACTGATTTTCTGCGAATGGCGGTCGGCGACAGGTACGCGGGCCAGCGTTGGTATCTGAGTTCCGAAACGATAGAGCCGTATAGGATCGGCACGACGGTCTCTCACCAATACGCTCCAATCCATCAACTGGATTCTATGCCGCGTGATGATGTGACCGTTCGCCAACTGCCAAATGACGATGACGATGTCGCTGATTTCGTTGGTTTCGTGCCAGCCGGTTACGCCCTCGAAACGGTAAGCGTGAACGCCTCGTATTTCGCGGAGAGCGCAACGTTGTGGCTTGGCAGAACGCCTATTGAATACTCGTTTACTATCAGGGTTCCCCGCTTTGATGCTGCCACCCTCCAAGCCGCCACGCCTGCGGAGTACGCGGAGGTCACTCTTCCTGACAGCGTGCCGGATCGCGTGCGCCAGCTTGCGAAAGACATTACGGCGGGGTATTCCGGGGCCTATGCCAAGGCCAAGGCGATTGAGCAGTATCTGCGCCATAACTACACATACAAGTTCGCGGATTCATCCACGCCGCCCATTCCGGCCGGCAGTGATCCGGTGGACTGGTTCCTGTTTGAGAGCGGCGAGGGCACGTGCGGCAACTTCAGCAGCGCCTTCGTCGTCCTCGCGCAGTCCATCGGCCTACCGGCGCGGGTCGTCTCCGGCTACTCGATCACGCCGACGGAGCAGGAGCAGATCGTCTTTGCGGACCAGGCGCACCAGCGGGCGGAGATCGCATTCGAGGGACTCGGGTGGGTCCCGTTCGAGCCGACCGCTCCGGACGGGAGCGCGCCGGACAGGGCTCAAGGGTACTTCGAATCCGGCGCTGCGTCGGTTCAGGGGGAGCAGGACGAATTACAGGAACTCGCCGCGCAACTCTCCAGCCAGGACGCCGACGCCGCACAAGCTGCCCGTGCAGAGCTGGAGGCCCGTGGCGCCGACGTTATTCCGCTTGAGAACGGTGGCAGCGTCGTAAAGAGGGGCGACCACACTATCGCGACCCCTCCGAGAACAACAACTCAACATGCGCCCAGTCCGCCGGCCGTTGGCGTCTTTACGGTGACAGGGGCAAAGCGGACTGAATACTTATTGACGGCAACGGGCGATGTCTATGAGAACGGGCAGTGGCAGCAGCTCGATCCCGTCTTGCTCGACTACTCACCGCGGGATACGATTCCTGAGCGCGTGCTCAGCGCCATCAAACGCGGCGGGGAGCCGTGGGATGCTTTCCCCAAGGCGCGGGTTGATTCCTACCTGCTGGCCCCCGACTATGAAGACTATGACGCGGCCAATATGGAACGCGTGCGGATAGCTCCGCTGACCCCGCAGGGCAGAATCCCGGCAGGTGTTATCCCGGTATCCCGCCACTTGAGCGTCATGGAGCGGGACGGCGTCTACAGCCCGTTTAGCGGCGTCTTCACGATGTCCGAGGCGGCGCTTGGCTACCAATGGTGGTCCGTCGTTCCGCGATTGCCCCGGGAAACGCTGCGGTACGCAGAGGTGATTGACGACCCAACATACACCGAGTTGCCGTTCGGCGTGCCGTACAGGATTCGCGAGTTGGCAATGGAGATTACCGCCGGGTGGGTTACTCCCTACGAAAAGGCAAAGGCGATCGAGAATCACCTGCGCCGCCAGTACTCATATCAATTCGCCGACGATTCAACCGCGCCGCCGCGCCCCGCGGACCATGACCCCGTCGACTGGTTCCTCTTTGAAAGCCGGGAGGGAACGTCCGGCCAGTTCAGCAGCGCTTTCGTCGTCCTTGCCCGCTCGATCGGGCTTCCGGCGAGAGTGGCATCGGGATGGGTTATAAATCCGAGCAAGCAATCCCAGGTCGTCCAAACGAACCAGGCGCACCAGTGGGCGGAGGTGGCTTTCGAACGTATCGGCTGGGTCGCATTCGAGCCAACTGCAGAGGGCAATGCGAGGACGCGAGTCGGACTACCGGCGCCCTCCGGCAACGGCCCATCCGGCACCGGCTCGGCGGACATCGGCTCCTCAGGAAACGGTGGTTCGGGCGGCGGCTCATCAGGCGGCGGCGGATCGGGCAACTCCGGCGGCGGGAGCGGAGCGCAAGCAGAACCGGGGCCGCGCATCTACGCCACCGTCACAGACATCACGGACTGGCCCCCAGTAGTCGTGCGGGGCGAGCCGTTCACTATTGGCGGCACGGTCGAGACGCAGGGCGGCAGACCCGTCAGTGGCATGCAAGTCGAGATATTCGTCAATGAGATCAAGGCCAACGGCGGCCTCCGCGTCGGTTCAGGCACTGTGACGAATGGCCGCTACACCATAGAGGTGGAGATTCCCTCGCCCATCGAGCGGGGCAAATACCAGCTGATCGCTCATGCCATCGGCCATGCCATCGGCGCTGAAACGTACCTTGAATCATGGAGCGATCCCGATATTGCCGTCTTTGCAAAGAGCGGCCTTGTGCTGTCCGGCCCGCAAGAGGTCGATGTTGGAACCGAGGCGGTTTTCCGTGGGCGTGTGACGGAGGACAACGGCGACGCTGTTGCGGGCCTCCCCGTCTCGATCGTCATTGACGGCCGTCGCTTGCCCCGGGAGACAACGGACTCGGACGGGAGTTTCAGCTTCACAAACACGTTCCTCTCACCCGGCAGACACTGGGCGGAAGCGCGCTTCTCGGACACCGACTTCCTGCGCGGCAACTCGGTTCGCCTTAACCTGGACGTCGTCATGCCCACTACCCTTACGCTGGACGTCCCCGCCCAAACGCGCGTCGATGAGCCGTTCACCATCACCGGCAAGCTGCTTGACATACGCGAGAGTCCATTGCCTGGCCACGAGGTGGTTCTCAGGGTCGGCGACAACGAGGAGATTGAGGTTTTCGCCGGCGTTGACGGCACGTTCAGCCATGAAGTCACCCTGCCCGCTGCCGGACAGTTCGCGGTGACCGCCGACTATGGAGGAGAGCATCCAATTCTGCCGGCCACGGCAGCGGCAAGTGTCATTGCCAGGGACGTAACGGTAGTGTCCTTCGAGGGGCCGCGTGAAATCCTGAGCGGGGAATCAGCGACGTTCGCCGGCACGGTCACGTCTCCGACGGCATCGGAGGATGCTGCGGTCAGCGTTGAAATTGTGGACGGCGCGGGCGATGTCCTACAGACAGTGGACACGACTATCGGCGGCGCTCTCTCGTTTGAGACCGGCGCCCTGACGGAAACCGGCCCGCATACTTTGACCGCCCGCGTGTCGGAGCAGGGATTCCTCACGTCCGGCGCGGCCACCGTCGCCTACTCCGTCGTCCATCCCACCATGATCACAGTTGACGGCCCGCCTATCGCCATGGTCGGTCAGCATATTGAATTTGTGGGGACGCTCACGCAAGCCGACGGGCAGCCCGTTCCCAACGCCTCCGTCCTGCTGGGAGGCGATCCGGTCATCACTGCGGAGGACGGCACGTTCAGCCGCGTCATCACCATGCCGGAGAGCCTTGGCGAAGCCGCCATAGAAGATCGTATCGGCATCGCCTACGAGTTCGAGGGAACGGACCGCCTGGCGTCGGCCTCCGGCAGCCGCTCCATCATCGTGGGCGTGCCGCGCCTCACCACTGAACTCGTGTCCCCGGTCGCCCGCGGGGCTGTCGCAGAGGTACGCGGCGCGGCCTTTACCGGAACCCGCCCGCTGCCCAACGCGGCTGTCACGCTGACCGGCGGCCATGCCGGTGCAACAGGTTCATCGGGGCAGTTCCTCTTTGAGTACCAGGTTGGGTCGAGCACGCCGATCGGGCCACTGCGGCTGACCGCAGAGCTTGACCAATTCGATATTCAAGCGACTGTTGAGCTGGACATCCGGTCATCGACGCACGTGGTGGCCGTGCCGCTGGAAGACGTGCGGCCCGGGCGCGTGGTGGAGGCGCAGGTCGCTCTCTACGACGACACCGGCGCGGGCATCCCCGGCGCGCGCCTGCAAACCAGCACGGGCCTGAGCCTCGTCACAGATGAGTTTGGCCAGGCCCTGTTTGAACTGACCGTGCCTGAGAACGAGGCGCTCCTCACCATCCCAATCACGTTCACCTACAACGGCGACACTCGCCACATGCCGCTCAACTACTTCCTTGGAATCCCTGTCACGCAGCCCTCCTTCAATTGGCTGCTGTGGGTCGTCCTGCCCGCGTTCCTGCTCATCGTTGGAGCGGGCGGGTTCGGCGCGTACCGCCTCCGCGCCGCCGGCGTTCCGCTCGATGTTCGACGGCTGACGGGCTCCGGCGCTCTGGCAGCGGTTGAGCCTGCCCCGCCGCCCGTCGATGACGACGGCGAACCTTTGCCCGCGCCCCTCGAAACGTCCCTGGAGTTGACGCTTGGCGGGCCCGGCGCGGACACCGGCAATGTGTACGGCCTCAGTGAGGAAGTCATCATCTCCGGCAGGCTCATGTCCGGGGACGGCTCGCCCGTGCAGAATCAAGCTATCGAGCTGCGCGAGCCTCTGGGCGACGTTGCAATGATTGACACGGACGAATCGGGAGAGTTCCGGCTCGTGCTGCGCGCCGATGAACGCGGCGAGTTCTCAGTGGCCGCCCAGTTCGCAGGCGACGAATCCCATTTGGAATCGGCGGCGTCCGCCTCATACCGCATCGTGGATTTCCGCGAGGAGATGGTGCGGCTGTTCGGCGATTTCATGGAGTGGGCGGCGCATCTCGACGTCGGAATCGCGGGGCAGTCGCCCCGGGAAACCGAGTCGATCCTCGTTGCCGCCGGCGTGCCCGTTGATCAGCGGGCGCTGGATGAGTTTGTCACCCGCTTTGAGGAAGCCGACTACAGCGAGCATGAGATAGCCCGCAGGCACTACGAGGCCATGTACCGCGCGTGGCGGACGGTCACCGGAGAACGGGCATGACAGGCGCAATTGTGCGGCTGAATATCGCCTTTGTGATGTTCGTTGGCGTCTTTGCGGGCAGCCGCGTCCTCGCCTCCACCTATGAGTATCCGACATCCGGCGTGATGCTCGCCTCATTCGCGGCAATTGCCCTGGTCTTCGCCGCGTGGGCCATCCGCCGAACGCTGCGGCTGGACTATCAATGGCGATTCAGGCGCATCATGGACGCCATGCTGGCGCCCGCCGCCGCGCTGCTGACCGCGTTCGGGCTGACTCTGCCGCTCCTTGCCCTGCTCAACGACATGCCCGTCATCAATGCCCTGCTGTTGGACTATGTGGAGACGGCGCGCATCGGGCGGCTCTATCAGCCCTATTTCGCCAGCGTCTACGAAATTCGCTACCTGATCGCCGTTCTGTTCTTCGTCATCGTGCTTGCCCTGGCGCTGCCGCAGGCCGTCTGGAGGATGCCGACGTGGCAGGCGCGCCCGCTGTACGTGTCTGTCGGATTTGCCGCAGCCGGATGCCTCTCGTGGCTGCTTGGGCTTGGCATGGCAGACCTTGGCTACGGGTACGCCCTCGGAGGCTCGGTTGCCGGGGCGGGCTTCTTCTCCGTCGCCGTCGTCCAGATGGGCATCCAGTTCACGCAGGACTCGGACTCCGTCCTGGCCGACGCCGTTCGCTGGATGGCGGTGTCCAAGACGCGCTCATTCATGCCCGGCGCAGCTATCGCGGTTTACCTGCTGCTCCTGCGCCCGGTCATGTACGACACGCTTGCCCTGGCCCCCGTCGTGGAGTGGCTGGCCGTCCTCGCCACTGTCGCGGGCGCGGTCCTCCGGATGCGGAGCCGCCTGCAGACGGAGATCAACGTCGTCCACGCAGGCTCAGAGCCGGAAATCGAGTGGAGCAGGCATGAGCAGGTTCTTGAGACGCGGCCGGACCCACGCGCCGCCGCTGCGTGGAACGCGCGGCAGGCGTGGATTGAATCCGGCGACCCTGATGAAATCCGGGCGTACCTGGACGGCTTGCTGACCAGGGAGGGCGCAACCACGTACATGATCGAGGACGTCGTGTCGCCGCTTTATGACAGGTCTGTGCGCAGAAGCCGCCGCAATCGCAGCCTCGCGCTTGATGAGTCGTATCGTTTGGCCAACGATGTCATGGCGCGATTGACTCTGTATTGATTCTATAATGGTAACGTGAACGAGAACGAGTTGGAGCGAGTCCGCCAAACGTGCGATGCCATCATCGACCGTGTTGGCGAGGTATTTGTCGGCAACCGGCTGCTCCTCCGCAAGCTGCTGGCGGCGGCCCTCGCAAACGGCCACGTCCTGTTTGAGGACTACCCCGGGCTCGGCAAGACCCTGCTCGCCAAGGTCTTTTCCCGCGCCATCGGCAGTGAGACGAAGCGCGTGCAGTTCACGCCGGACTTGCTGCCGTCAGACATCCTTGGCGTCAACGTATGGCGCCAGAGGGAAGGCGTCTTTGAACTCATCAGGGGCCCCGTGTTTACCAACGTCCTGCTTGCCGATGAAATCAATCGCGCGCCCCCAAAGACGCAGGCCGCCCTGCTGGAAGCCATGGAGGAGCGGCAGGTCACCATCGACGGCGAGACGCTGAGCCTCGGCAGCCCCTTCATCGTCATCGCCACGCAGAACCCCATCGAGCAGGAGGGCACGTACCCCCTGCCGGAGGCGCAGCTTGACCGCTTTCTCTTCAAACTCGGCACCGGCTACCCCGCGAACGAGGAACTGGAAAGCGATATCCTCAACCGCCGCATCGCGTGGCAAAAGGACGATCCCACCGCCGACCTGGAACCGGCGATCAGCGTCGAGGGATTCCTCGATCTCCAGCGTCTCGTCGAAACCTCCGTGTATATCGACACGGTCATCGTCGATTACATCACCCAGCTCGTCAGGTTGACCAGGGAGCACCCGCGCGTCGCCGTTGGCGTCAGCCCGCGCGGCTCCCTTGCCCTCCTGCGCGTTTCGCGCAGCATCGCCCTCATCCACGGACGCGATTTCGTCGTGCCCGATGACGTCAAGATGGTCGTGGCCGACGTGCTGGCGCACCGCGTGATTCTCAACATCGAGGACACGCTGGAGGGCGTGCGCCCCGAATCGATCATCGACGAGATTCTTGAACTCGTGCCGGTGCCGACGGAGCTGGGAGAGCGGCCCGCGCAGCCATGATCACCCCCGCCCTGCTGAGTTGGACCTGGCTCAGCCTGCTCCTTCTCGTCGCCGGGCTCTTCTTGGGCAACGTCATTCTCCTTGCCGCTGCCGTGTTCCTCTTTGTCGCCGTTCTCACGGCGGGCGGCGTCCGCCCTCCCGGTGACGTTGTCATCGAGCGCGGCCTCCCGCGCGTCATCTGCTGGGTCGGCGATTCCCTGGTCGTCCAACGCCGCCTGACCGCGAAGGGAGGGCTGGGAGCAATCCGCGTCGTTGACCCCCTGCCGCCAGAGGCGACCGTCATCGACGGCAACAATTTCCACGTCGTCTGGAAATGGCCGGGCGAGACAACGGTCGATCTCTCCTACACCATCGCCTTTGCAAAGCGCGGCGAATACGCGCTGCCCGAGACCGTCTGGGAGTCCCAGGCGCCCCTCGGAGCGGGACGCGGCGAAAGCGGCCGGGCAGGCCCCGAACTGGGCCTCCTCGTTGCCCCGCGAACGTCGGACATCAGCCGCCTCAATTCCGTCCGCGCCCTCACGCGCAGCACGATGCTGCAAGACGACATCTCCCAAATACGGTCGTCCGGCGAGGAGTTCCGCGAACTCCGGCCATACCAGCCCGGCGACCCCATCAAGAGCATCAACTGGAAGGCGACGGCGCGCACTGGCGAGGCCGCCGACGTGCCGCTGGTGAACGAGTTGGAGCCCGAGGGGCGCAAGGCCGTGTGGATATTCCTGGACATGGCCTCCTACATGGACGTCGGCACCGCCGTCTCCAGTCCCGTTGAAAACACCATCGAGGCCGCCGGCACGCTGGCGCAGTTCTACGTCTCGCAGGGCTCCACGCTCGGCGCATACGCCTACAACTCCCTGGGCGGCGGGGAACTCCTCTCGCCGGACTCCGGCCAAAAGCAGTTTCGCAGGCTTACCCGCATGTTCGCCGGCCTCACCCCCGGCCCGCCCGAACAAGACCTGCTCCGCTCCGTTGAATGGTGCAAGTCCTTCCTCTTCAGGCTCCGCCCGCAGGTGTTCATCATCACCCGCCTCGATGCCCACTACCCCCGCCCCGGCGACGATACCGATCAGCTCGACCGGCTCACGACCGCCGTGACCCGCCTGACCGCGCTGCGCGCCCGCTCGCGCCGCGGGGGCCGCGTCCGGGTGATCCACGTTCATCCCCCTGCCGAACAGCAGGTTGGCGAGTCACCCGTGGAAACGGTGGACATGGCGCGCTGGGAGACTCGCGCGACCATGACCGCGCTGCAACAGGCGGGCGCCGCCGTGATGGACTGGGACCCCTCCGGCGAGCGATTCATCACGACGCTCGTGCGGCACATGGACAGGTACCAGTGATATACATCCCGTCTTCCCTCACCGGGCGGCTGGCCTGCGCAGAGGTCGGCCTGGTGGTCCTCATCGCCCAGGTTGCCTTGTGGATGGCGACCGAATCCATCCGGTTTGCCGACCCCGCCAGGACGATGTGGCCGCCGTTCCTGGTCGAACTCTCGCTGTCCGTTCTGTCACTGCGCGCTATGTTGATCATGGCGGCAATAGTCGGAATCTACTTCGCGCTTAGGCGCTCACGCCGAAACCGGCTCGCGTTCTGGGCATTCACCGCGTTCGCTGTGGGCGCACAGATACCCGACCTGTGGGCGCACAACCGGATCGACTGGCACCGCTTCTTCGACCGCGTGGCCTACTTCTCGGAGCCGCTGCCCCTACTGGCCTCCGCAGCCCTGTTCCTGCTCACCCTTGCCGGCCTTGTCGCCCTGCACCGCATTACTCAACTGCGAAGCCTGGCCGACGACATGGACATGCGCGGCGTGGAGGCCGCGGAGCGCAACGCGATTATCACGAACGAGGCGATCAGCATTGCCGCAACGATCTTCGTGTCTCTTGGCCTAGCGACGCTTGTCGTCATCGTCGCCATGATCGTCGGACGCGCCGAGCTTGTCTCCGGCCTGGCGGGCTGGGCGGTCGTCATCATCGGAGCCGCCGCGACGCTCTCCCTAGCCACCTTCCTCCTCTTCCTCTACCGAGGCCTAAGCGGCGGGGAAACGGTATTCCCAGACGAGGACGACGCGGGAGACGCGGAGGCCTGATCCCCCCTACAGCGTTGTTCCCTCAACCACGTCCTCTACCCCGTTGCCTTTGCGCATTAGACGGCGGAGGATTGCCGCGAGAACCAGGATGATCGCGCCCACCACCGGCAGCCACCGGCGGTCCGCCTCGTCCTCCACCACTTGCGGATTGCCAGATAGCGTACAATGGCACACATGTCGGCGATGACTAACCCATCCCCCATCCTTGAGCGCGTCTACACCGACCTTGACCTGGTCGGAGGGTTGCTGTTGGATGCAGCGGACTCACCCTCGGTTGATGACACGGATCGATGGCGGGAACTAGGCGACTGGCTCCTTCTAGCAGACCGGGTCCAAGCAGACAGGATATTTTTTCTGAAGGATGACCCCGTCCTGGTCTTTTCATCTCTCCCGTCGGACTCTGATGAGAACGATGTTTTCGAGTGCTATCGACGCACGTGGAGTCTCGCTAGGCCGCGTTGCCTGTTCCTAGCCATTGGCAATGAACTGCGAGTGTATTCTCTTGCTAATCCACCTGTTCCTATCGGAGACCGTGCATCTACTCCCGAACCGCTGGAAGTCATCACCCAGGCCACCGAAGTCTTGGAAAAGCTGTCTGGATTTCGCCGCGAGCGGATGGAGTCCGGGGCGGCTTTCGAAGATCCGGCATTGTCCGAGCAGTCAGGTCGCGCCGATCAACAGTTGCTTCGAGATGTACACGTGGCGACCGCTGCATTGGTCGACGCTGGTCTTGAGCCACGTGCTGCCCACTCGCTCATCGAACGAGCGATCTTGGTCAGATATCTAGAAGATCGTGAGATTCTTACAGACGAGTATTTTGACGAAATCGCCAATCATCACCAGCAAATAATCGAACATTCTTCGCCCGTGGAGCAGATCCCGGATTTCGGAAAGCCCAGTCGATTCATTGGGTTTCTTGCCGATAAGAGCCTCACTTACGGACTGTTCGACCAACTCGCTAAGGATTTCAATGGCGACCTGTTCGTGACCAGCATTGAAGAAAAAGAGGCTGTTACCAGCAATCAACTCCAATTGCTAAGTGACCTCCTGGCAGGGAAAACGAGTGCGGTCCAACAACCGCTGTTTCTTTGGGCCTATGACTTCAGCGTTATTCCTACTGAGCTCATTTCCACTATGTATGAACTGTTCTACCGCGAAGAAGCGAGTCAAGAAAGTTCAAGCACGTACTATACGCCGGCAGCGCTAGTAGAGTTCGTATTGACTGACCTGCTCAATGAGGAGACACTCGACCGTGAACCCACCGTTTGTGACCCTGCTTGCGGGTCGGGAATTTTCCTGGTTGACGCATACCGCCGGATAGTCAGGCACGAAATGCGGCGCGAAGGGAAGCCCCTTTCCAGTGAACGACTAAGGGAGCTACTGCTGAGCCGTGTTTCAGGTTGCGACATCGATGCGGCGGCAATTCGTCTCGCGGCCTTCAGTCTTTACGTGGCTTTCTTGAGCTACCAGTCGCCTCAGGATATTCGCGAAGCTGGGCCGCTGCCCCGGCTGATATATGACCGAAACCCGGATTCTGAGCTTGCCCCCCTGGTCGTAGGCGATGCCTTCGCTCCAAGGGAAGGGGAATATACCTCCACTGAGCAGGAGAACTCAGTTTATGCGGAAAGGTTGCCCTGGCCAAACACCGGTTTCGATATAGTAGTCGGCAACCCGCCATGGACCGAGATTACTGAGGAAAATAGGACCCGGCCTGAGGAGTGGGCGCGACAGTTTGACCACCCAGTTGGAAACCGAAATCCCTCACAACTGTTCCTCTGGCGCTCCTTGGATCTTCTGAAGGATGGGGGCATAGCCGCTCTACTGATCGGCGCAAAGGCGATGCTCAATACTAGAAAGACGGACCGCCAGTTTAGGGAGCAATGGCTGCAACAAGTGAGACTTGACCACGTGGTCAACTTCAGTCATGTCAGAAAGGATTTCTTTGCGAGCGGCGTTGCACCCTTCATGCTGGTCCGATTCCGTCGTCGTAAAGCGCTGTCCAATGACATGGTGGTCTACGAAACTGCTCGACGAGTAACTTCTGGAAGACGCGGCTCAGCCGCACTAGCGCGTCTTGACCGCCAAGTGGTGTCCCAGGCTTCCTTGGTATCTCGGCACTATCTGTGGAAAACATACAGCGCGGGCTCGCTCCGGGATGATGCCTTAGTGGCGAGGCTAGAGGCCGAAGACCGCTTGAGTCGATATATCTCAGATAGCCCTCACGGCTTTGGATTTCAGCGACCACGTACAGGAGAACAGGGTCATGCTGCTCCACAAAGCATCAGTAGCCTACCCATTCTCTCAAAGTTCGATTCGTGGGGCCCACTAAGGAAGGAGTGGTTCGAATCCGCTCCCTCTCACGTCAAGTATCCTCCCAACGAGCGGCTTTTTGAGGGGCGACGGTTGCTCCTACGATGGGGCGTCTCACCCAGGTTCGGGCCACATGCGCGACTGGAAGCCGACCCTGTTGCCTTCCGGCACACAACCTATTCCATATCGTTGGATCACCTGTCTCTGTGGGAAGGCAAGGCCATCCTCGCAACGTTGCTGTCGTCGTTGGGGCGTTACTGGCTATATATGATCTCCGGCTCTTGGGGTACATGGCGAGACCAAGTCCGCATAAGCGATGTGCTTGACCTCCCCATCAGACTTACACCGCCCACCAACGGCTTAATGGAACGGATAGAAGAGGCTGTCGACGCACTCTACTACATGACACCGCAGAGGAGGAGCAGTATTGCCTCCACAGTACCTCCGGAAATGAAGCAAATCGACGACGCCATAGCGGATATGTTCGAGCTTTCAGATGCTGAGCGCAGCCTCGTCGCGGACTTTTGGGCATCCTTAGAGCCGGAAGCGGACCTGCCAATGCCAGCCGTCGAAATGGTTTCCGGTACTGAGGCCGACCTGGATCCCAACAGCTTGGACGGGGCCTGGCCATACCTAAACGTTTTGGTGAGGACTTGGAATCGGAGATTGAGGGGCAGAGGAGAGTTCAGTTGGAGGGTATGGCGGGACGTTGATGCTGGCGTAATTGCTTTGGTCATGGAGACCGGCGACGTCGGGCAGGATTCTCGTCCCATTCCTACCCCGGAGGAAACGGAGAGTTGGTCCGCAGTGCTCCATCGCTTAGGGGTTCAATGGGACGTACCGCAGACACAATCAATCCTTCGATACGGTGTGGTTAGAGTCATAACTGATACTGCAATTGTAATAGTCAAGCGCGACGAGCGACATTTGTGGACGACAACGGCAGCTTGGCAAGACGCTGATGCCACAGCAGCACAAGTAATGGCGGCCAGGCGACCATGAATCAGCGTCCACAGTTGTCATCTCTCGACCTATGGAGCGACCACGAACAACTGTGTAAGCAGCTGCTTCGCGATGCATTAGCGGAATTGGAAGACAGCCCCATCGACGCCGATGAGAATGACCTCAATCGCCTTCTGTATAGGGCCATAATCCGAGTGTCCCAGAGGGCATCTGAGAGTGGAGATCATGTTCCTGTCGTTGTCCCCGAAGGAAGAAACCCACCGGCCGCATCCGACAAGGAGCGTGCCGAACGTGAATTCAAGACCCCAGATTTCTATTGGGCCTATATCGACCCTCTCGCGAGTGACCCCAATGACGCCTCCAAGCAGTTCGTGGTCGAGTGCAAGAGGCTTGCCAAACCGATCTCTCGATACGCCAGAGAATACGTTAAGTCTGGAATCGCCCGGTTCATCAACATCGGCCACGGATATGGGAAGGGGGTGAGGAGCGGTGCCATGGTCGGGTATCTTCAAGAGGTCTTTCTGGATGAAGCATTGATGGGCGTGAATCGTCAAGCTGCCGAAGACGCTATTCCCGATTTGCTTGCCTTACGGAGAGACGGCGAAAGTAGCGCGGAACTTGTTCACCAGGTCACTCGGCAATTTACCGTCTCCCCCTTTCAATTGACTCACGTCTGGACTCGGATTGGTCCCGAGCCGGTTCCTTGACTTCCCTATTGCCCAAAGTTGACACAGTTCCCAGCTTGGTCCGGCCGTGTCCCGGCTCCTCCTACCCGGTCGATGATTCGATAATGTCCTCTACCCCGTTGCCCTTGCGCATTAGACGGCGGAGGATTGCGGCCAAGACCAGGATGATTGCTCCCACGACCGGCAGCCAGTTGATGAGGGTGGAGACGCCGCCCTCGATGAGGCCAACTTCGGCCAGTTCCGGCGTTTCGTTCACCACGATGGCAAACT
The DNA here is from genome assembly GCA_963666115.2 of Dehalococcoidia bacterium. GTDB lineage: Bacteria > Chloroflexota > Dehalococcoidia > UBA6926 > UBA6926 > VXMO01. The sequence goes on from CAXXET010000004.1 coordinate 54,310, forward strand.
CCGCCGTGACCGGATCGTTCACCTCGTCCGACGCCGTAATCGTCACGCGGTAGGTTCCGGGCGCGGCGTCATCGTACACCGTGCCGCTCACCGCGCCGACGCCGTAGGTCAGCCACGCGGGCAGCCCCACCAGCCACACCGTCACCGTGTCCTCCGGGTTCGGATCGGTCACCGTGATGGCGAACGACTCGATGGTCTGCCCCTGTAGGAACTCCTTGTCCGCAGGCGTGACGATCGTCGGAGGCGCGTTGACGGGCGGCTCCTCGACGACGTCGTCCTCATCCTCCTCAGTAGTCACGTCAGCCGCGCCGCTGCCCTCGCCCGTGTCCTCATCCTCCTGGTTCCAGTTGGACGTTCCGGCCGGCCCGCCCGATGACGACGCCGGGCGTGCCGCCGGCGGGGGCGTCGGCGACGCAGTTGGCGCAGCCGGGGATGTCGAGGAGCTTGGCGTTGGCGTCGCCGTGGTAGTGGGAGTTGGGGCAGCAGGCGTCGGCGTCGCGGGCGCGGGCGTCGGAACCGGAGTCGATGGCGCGGGCGCAGGTGTTGGAACAGGAGTCGACGGCGGCGCAGGCGTGGCTGTCGGTACGGGAGTAGCGGGCGGCGTGGGCGCGGGCGTGGCCGTCGCCGTGGGCCTCGGCGTGGGGTTTCGCGACGACACATTCCGCTTGGTGTACACCGTGACCACGTCCGACCACTCGCCGTAGCCCTCGCCGTTGTCCGCCATCACTTCAACCTCATAGGCCGTGCCCGGCTTCAGCGGCGCGCTTGGGTTGCTGCTGGTGGGAGCCTCATCCATCACCACCTCGGTGGCAGAGCCCGCCCAGGCGGTGACAAAGTCCGTCCCCTTCTCCCAGAACCGCACCCAGTACTCCTTCACCGGCGGCTTGCCGGTGGTGGCCGGCGCCGTCCACGTGACCGTGATAGTGCTGGTGGTGGCCGACTTGGCCTTGAGTCCCCCCGGCGCGTCCAGCGGCTCATCCACGTCCGTCACGGTGATATTCACAAACGCCGAAGCATCGATCACCGTGTCCGCGTTGTCCCACTCATCCTTCAGATCGCTCACCTGCACCGTGACCGTGTAATTCGTCGTGCTCTCGTGGTTGAGCGACGTGTCATCGCCTACCGTGATCTGGCCCGTCGACGAGTCGATTTCGAACTTGTCCGCGTCCGTGCCGATCATGGTATACGTGAGCGTGTCGCCCTCCGTGTCCGTTGCGCTGACCGGCGCGCCGACGTTCGCCCCGGCGGCGGAGTTTTCCGCGATCTGCCGCGTCGCGCCGAAGAAGCCGACGTCCGTGAACGCCGGCGGCGTGTTCAAATCTTCCGTCGACGCCGTCCCGCTGCCGGACCACGCCCCGTCCCCCTCGTCGTTCACCGCCCGCGCCTGCACGTCATACGAGGTTCCCGGTGAGAGGCCCGTCAGTGTCGTCGATGTGCCCGTTCCGGTGAAGCTGTGCGACGTCCAAGTGGAATCGCTGCTCTTCTTGTACTGCACGTCGTAGTCCGTGATCGCGGGCTTGCCCGTCACATCCGGCGCAGTCCAGTTCACGTCAAACTGCGTCTTGGGGTTGGCGGCGTTCCGGTCGACAGTTGGCGCGTCCGGCGCGGGCGGCGGCTCGGCCGCGTCCGTCACGCTGATCGTCACCGCGATGGTATCGTCGATCTCCGAATCCGGGGCTCCATAGGAATCCTTGCCGTCGCTGACCTGCACCGTGACCGTGTAGCTTGTCTTGCTCTCATAATCGAGCGTCGTGCCGGCGCCCACCTGTATCTGACCCGTCGATGCAACGACGGTGAACTTGCCCGCGTCCGTTCCCGTCAGCGAATACGTCAGCGCGTCGTCCTCCGTGTCCGTGGCGCACACCACCTCGTCCACGTTCGCTCCCGCCGCGGAGTTCTCCGCGATCTCCCGCGTCACGCTGAGGCTGTTGTACTTGAACTGCGGGTTCACGTTCTTGTCCTGCGTCGTCGCCATGCCGCTGGTCGACCACGCGCTGTCGCCCTCATCGTTCGTCGCCATGATCTGAACGTCATACGACGTTCCCTCGTCCAGCCCGGTGATCGTCGTGCTTGTGCCGGTTCCGGTGAAGGTGTGCGATGTCCACGTGGAATCGGAACTCTTCTTGTACCGCACGTCGTAGTCGCTGATCGCAGGCTTGCCTGTCATGTCCGGCGCAGCCCAGCTTACGTCCAGCTGCGTCTTTGGAGTCGTCGTGTTCTGGACGACCGTCGGCCCGTCCGGCGCGGCGGGCGGCTCCGCAACGTCCGTCACGCTGATCGTCACCGCGATGGTGTCGTCAACGGTCGTGTCATCGTTGTCGTCAGAATCCTTGCCGTCGCTTACACCGACGCTCACGCTGTAGGAACTCTTCGCCTCATAATCCAACGCCGCCTTGACCTTGATCTGGCCTGTGCTGGTGTTCAGGGAGAAGCTGGCCACGTCCACGCCTGTCAGGCTGTACGTCAGCGTGTTGTTCTCCGTGTCCGTGGCCGTCACCGCCGCGCCGATGGCGGTATTTGCCGCCGAGTTCTCCGCGATGCTCCGCGTCGTCGTGGCGCTTGGGAACGTCGCGTTGACGTTCGGGTCCTGCGTGGTCGCGGAGCCGCTGGTGGACCAACCGCTAGCGCCCTCATCGTTCTTGGCCTTCACCTGCACGTCGTAGGACGTGCCCTCGTCCAAGCCCGTCAGCCGCGTTGTCGTGGCCGTGCTGGCAAAGGTGTGGCTTGTCCACGTGTTATCGCTGCTCTTCTTGTATTGGACGTCATAGTCCGAGATGGCGGGCTTGCCCGACATGTCCGGCGCGGTCCAGCTCACGTCCAGCTGCGTCTTGGGCGTGGCCGAGTACTGCCAGACGGAGGGCGCGCTCGGCGCGGCGGGCGGCTCATCCGCGTCCGTCACGTTGATGGTGACGCTGATCGTGTCGTCGATCGCCGTGTTGGCCGTGCCGTCCCCGGCCTTCTTGTCCGTGACGTTCACCGTCACGCTGTGCGACGTCGCGGCCTCATAGTCCGGGATATTCCCCGTCTTGACCGTGATCTGCCCGGTGGTGGAGCCGATGGTGAACTTGCCCGCGTCCGTTCCCGTCAGGCTGTAGTAGAGCGTGTCGCTCTCCGGATCGGCCCCTGCGGTGACCACCGCGCCAACGTTCGTGCTCGCCGCCGAGTTTTCGGCGATGCTGCGTGTCGCCGTTGCCGCGCTGAACTCCGCCCCCTCGTTCACGTTTGTGACGTTGATAGTGACGGGGATCACGTAGCTTCCCGGCGCGTTCGGCGCAAGGTTCTCGCTTTGCGCCTGCGCCACCGCCGCAGTCACCGTGACCGTCACCCTGTAGCTTGTCTTCGTCTCATAATCCAGGCTCGTGCCGCTCTTGACCTTGATCTGGCCCGTGCCGCCGGTAATCGTGAACTTGCCCGCGTCCGTGCCGCCCAGCGCGTGCGAGAAGGTGTAATTATTCGGGTTCGAGGTAGCCGTCACCGGCGAGCCGATGTTCGTGTTCGCCGCCGAGTTCTCCGCCACGCTGCGGCTCATGCCGCCCGCCGTCGTGACCGCCGTGCCGCTCGCCGACCACGCGCTATCGCCCTCGTTGTTCGTAGCCTGCACCTGCACTTCATACGTCTTGCCCGCCGTCAGGCTGCCAATGCTCGTCGACGTGCCCGTTCCCGTGAACGTGTGGCTGCTCCACGTGGAAGCGCCAACCTGCCGGTACCGCACGTCGTAATCACTCAGGGCAGGCTTGCCGGTCATGCTCGGCAGGGTCCAGGAAACATCGATCTTCGTTGTTGGAGTCGTCGAATTCGTGCTCACCGTTGGCGCGGCAGGCGCGGCGGGAGGCTCATTCACGTCCGTCACGTTGATGGTCACCGCGATGGTGTCATCGATGACCGTGTTGGCCGTGCCGTCCGCAGCCTTCTTGTCCGTGACGTTCACGGTCACGCTGTACGAGGTCTTGGCCTCATAGTTGGGAATGTTGCCCGTCTTGACCGTGATCTGGCCGGTGGTGGCGCCGATGTTGAACTTGCTCGCATCCGTTCCCGTCAGGGAGTACGTGAGGGCGTCGCCCTCCGGGTCCGCCCCCGCAACGACAGCCGCGCCGATGCTGCTGCCCGCCGCCGAGTTTTCGGCGACGCTGCGCGTGGCCGTCGCGGCGCTGAACTGGGCCTTTTCATTCACGTTGGTCACGTTGATGGTGACCGCGATGGTGTCGTCGATGGCCGTGTTGGCCGTGCCGTCGGCGGCCTTCTTGTCCGTGACGTTCACGGTGACGCTGTACGACGTCGTGGTCTCATAATCCAGCGACGTGCCGCTCGCCACGGTGATCTGCCCCGTGCTGGAGCCGATGCCGAACTTGCTCGCGTCCGTTCCCGTCAGCGTGTAGTAGACCGTGTCGCCCTCCGGATCGGCCCCGGCGGTGACGACCGCGCCAACCGTCGCGTTGGCCGCTGAGTTCTCCGCGATGCCCCGCGTGGCCGTGGCGGCGCTGAATTCCGGCCCCTCGTTCACGTTCGTCACGTTGATGGTGACCGCGATGGTGTCATCGATCACCGTGTCCGCCGTGCCGTCCGATGCCTTCTTGTCGCTCACGTTCAGCGTCACGCTGTAGCTAGTCTTCGTTTCATAGTCGAGAGACGTGCCGCTCGTCACGGTAATCTGGCCGGTGTTGGAGCCGACGGCGAATTTGCTGGCGTCCGTTCCTGTCAGCGTGTAGTAGAGCGTGTCTGTTGTTGGGTACGGATCGGTGGCCGTGACCGCCGTGCCCACGTTCGTTCCCGCCGCCGAGTTCTCCGCAACGCTCCGCGTCGCCGTGTCGTCGGAGAACGTGGGATCAAGGTTGTCAACGGTTGAGCCCTTGACGATGGCCGACCATTCGGGGCTGCCTTGGTTCACGTCGTCCTCAGCCTTCATGCGGAATTGGTACTCGGTGTTCCGATCCAGGCCCGAGATTTCCAGGCTCGTCACCGGCTGGTTGTTTGAGACGGCATCGATGTACTTGTATGGCGCAGTCGTCCAGTTCGTCTCACTCGCCTTCATGTAGATGATCCAGAACTTCGCGACGTCGCGGTAGTCCGGGTCGCGCGTCGCGTTCGACGAAACGCTGTTATCGTTCGGTTCGTCCCAACTGATGATGAGCGTGTCGTAGGGCTGGGTTGTCTTCTGCGCCACGCTGACACCCGTCACCATGGCCGGCAGGTATTCCTCGTCGGTCAGGTTGATGGTCACCGCGATGGTATCGTCGATAACTGTGTCCGCCGTGCCGTCCGCGGCCTTCTTGTCGCTCGCGTTCACGGTCACGCTCAGGCTGCTGTCTGTCTCATAGTCGAGTATCGCGCCGCTCGCCACCGTGATCTGCCCCGTTGTGGAGCCGATGTTGAACTTTGAGGCGTCCGTGCCCGTCAGCGTGTAGTACACCGTATCGCCGTCTTGATCGCTCGCTGTCACAACCGCGCCCACGTTCTGCCCCGACGCCAGGTTCTCCTTGATGGAGCGCGTGGCCGTCGCGCCACTGAACTCCGGCGCCTCGTTCACGTCCGTCACGTTGATGGTGACGGCGACGTTGTAGTCGCCCGGCGCGTTTGGATCGAGTGTGAAGCTCTGCGCGTTCGCCCCTGCCTGCGCCGCCGTCACCGTCACGACCACGCTGTAGCTGCTCTTGGTCTCATAGTCCAGGCTCGTGCCTGTTTTCACCGTAATCTGGCCGCTGGACGACGCGATGCTGAACTTGGAGGCGTCCGTGCCGCTTAGGCTGTGCGTCAACGTGTAGCCGTTGGTGTTCGCAGAGGTCGTCACCGCCGCGCCAACGTTTGTTCCCGCCGCCGAGTTCTCCGCGACCGACCGCGTCACCGCATTCGAGTTGGTAGAGCCCGACCCGGTGTCCGACCACCCGCTCGTTCCCTCCGCGCTCGTGGCGCGCACCTGCGCGTCGTAGAGCTTGCCGACGGTCAGGCCCGTGATTGTCGTCGTCGTGCCCGCGCCGGTGAAGGACGCGTCCGTCCAGTCCGTCGTGCCGGACAGCCGGTACTGCACGTCATAGTCGGTGATGTCCGGCCCCGTATTGGTCGGCGCTGTCCATGTAATATCCAGCTTGGTCGTCGGCGTTGTGGTGTTGGCCGCTACCGTGGGCGCGGACGGCGCGGACGGAACCTCCGTTGTGTCCGTCACGTTGATCGTGACCGCGATGGTGTCGTCGATGGCCGTGTTCGCCGTGCCGTTAGCGGCCTTCTTGTCGGTGACGTTCACCGTGACGCTGTAGGAGGTCTGGGCCTCATAGTTGGGGACGTTGCCCGTCTTGACGCTTATCTGGCCGGTGGTTGAGCTGATGGCCAACTTGCTCGCGTCCGTTCCCGTCAGCGAGTAGGTGAGCGTGTCTTCCTCCGGGTCAGCCCCGGCGGCCACCGCCGCGCCGATGTTGGTTCCGGCCGCGGAGTTCTCCGCGATGGAGCGGGTGGCGGTGTCGTCGGCGAACACGGGGCCCTCGTTGATGTTCGTCACGTTGATCGTGACCGGGATGATATAGCTGCCCGCCGCGTTGGGACTGAGGCCGCTGTTGCCCGTCCCCGTCGAGCTGCCCCCGGACGCCGCCATCGTCACGGTGACACTGTACGATGACTTGCTTTCGAAATCCGGGATGTTGCCGGCCTTGACCTGGATCTGGCCGTTGGAGGAACCGATGGTGAACGTGCTCGCGTCAGTTCCGCCCAGGGAGTAGGCCAGCGTGTAGCTGTTGGGGTTGGAATCGGCGTCCACCGCCGCGCCGATGTTGGTATTCGCCGCCGAGTTCTCGGCGATGCTGCGGGTCTGCGTCGTGTATTGGGTGATGGCCGTGCCGGAGGACGACCAGGCGCCGGTGCCTTCGGTGTCGGTGCCCCGCACCTGCACCTCGTAGCTCTTGCCGGCCGTCAGGCCGCTAATCTCCGTGCTGGTTCCCGTCCCGCTGAAGCTGTGGTTCGTCCAACTGCCGGCCCCGGTCTGCCGGTACTGAACGTCGTAGTCCGAGACGCCATCGGGATGGGAGGGCGTCGCCGCCGTCCACGACACGTCCAGCTTGGTCGTCGGCGAGGTGGCGTCCCTGGACACCGTGGGCGCGGTCGCCGTCGGCCCAGTGAGGTTGTTGATGCTGATCCTTACCTTGCGGTGGGACTTGTAGGTGGTGCCGCTGTCCACCACGTCGTAATTGACCCTGCCGAGGTAGGTAGTCTCGGTCTCGTAGTCCAGGGTCGCGCCGGACTTCACCTCGATCAGGCCGGTGCTGCTGCTGATGGTGAATGCTTCGGTGGCGTCCCCGTAAGAGCCGGCGTCCGCTTGAAACGTCCAGTTGCTGGCGCCGGAGTTGTACACCCCCACCTTGCCCACGTCGGCGCCGGCGGCGGAATTCTCGTTGATTGACATGGATGACCCGGAGGTGGTGCAGGTCATTTTGAACTTCCACGTGAAGTCCGCGTAGAGGCCGCCAGGATCCGTCGCTCTGGTCCTGATCGTCACCCACGTGTCGGCGGGATGGTTCGCGCGAATCCTGACGGGGGTGTCCTGTGTGATGGCCACCAGCCCGGGATGCGAACTAGTCGAAACGATGGTCAGCGTGTCGCCGTCCGGGTCTGAGAAATAGCTGTTCTCGCCGGTGGGGTACGACACCCCGTGGTTTTTGTAGCACTCGTTGTCTCCGTCATCTACCCGATGGTGGGTATCGTGGGTGCTGGCGATCACCTGGGGCGCCTGGTTGGACTGGCCGCTCGCGCCATCCTCCGCTTGCCCCTGCGCCTGTGCCTCCTGCGCCAGGGGAACCTTCAACTCCGGCTTGACCGGCTCTGCCGTCGCCGTCGGCTCAGGCGTGAACGGCCCTGCGGGCGAGGAGTTCGTCCACCCGCCCCACCCCGCGTCGTTCCCCGCGCGCGCGGCAACAATATAGGATTTCGCGTTATCGACGCCGCCGATGGTGATGGTCGAGGCATTGTGCTCATACGCGGCGAGGCTCCAGCTAACCGCCTCGTCCGAGCTGTACGTCACGTGATAGCGAGTCGCCCCCTCAACGGGAGTCCAACTGGCCGTCAGCGAGCCGTCCGCGCGCACAACCTTAACAGAAGAAACCGCCCCCGGAGGAGCGGTTTCGAGGCCGCCGCCGCTCGCCGACGCAGGCACGGGCAAGGCCAGCACGGGAAAAACAACGGCAAAAGCCAAAAACACAGAGAATGCCCGCTGCACCCATGTCATCCTCGGCGCGCCCCATGTCATTCTGAGCGCAGCGAAGAATCCTCCCGTCGGCATTCCGCCCACAACGATCCCCTGGATTACTTGCGATCATCAACACCTGATGAACTACAAATAATACATCCAGCATATCGTTGTCAAGCGCAACTATTGATCCTTCGCTGCGCTCAGGATGACAGGCTATGTCATTCTGAGCGCGCCCTATGTCATTCTGAGCGCAGCGAAGAATCTTCCCTTATAGTGTCGTTCCCTCTATGGCCTCCTCCACCGCGTTGCCCTTCCGCATCAGCCGCCGCAGAATCGCCGCAAGAACCAGGATGATCGCGCCCACCACCGGCAGCCAGTTGATGAGCGTGGACACGCCGCCCTCGATGAGTCCAACCTCCGCCAGTTCCGGCGTCTCCACCACCACAACGGCAAACTCCGCCGCCACGGGGAAGTTCACCTCGTCCGACGCGGTTATCGAGACGCGGTACGTGCCCGTCGAGGCATCCTCCTGCACCGTGCCGCTCACCATGCCGTCCTCATAGGCCAGCCACGCGGGCAGCCCCACCAGCGACACCGTCACCGTGTCCTCCGGGTTCGGATCGGTCACCGTAATCGCGAACGGCTCGATGGCCTCTCCCTGCAGGTACTCCTTGTCCCCCGGCGTGACGATGGTCGGCGGCGTATTGACCGGCGGCTCAATCTCCTCGTCCTGTTCGGCATCCTCTTCGGCTGGCGCGCTCGCTGCCGGCGCGGGTGTGGGCGTCGGCGTGGGCGGACGCGAAGCCGAGCTGGGCCCGGGCCCGCCGCCGGACACAATGGGTGGCGGCGTGGCTGCCGGCGTCGCCTGTGGCGCAGGTGTTGGCGTCGGGGTAGTCGGCACAGGCGTGCTTGTCGGAATCGGAGCAGCCGGCGCAGGCGTGGCTGCCGGAACCGGAGTCGACGTTGGCGGTGCAGGCGCAGGTGTCGGAACAGGCGTAGCGGGCGTTGGCGCGGGAGTGGCCGTCGACGTCGGGCTGGGCGTCGGCGTCGCGGCGGCCTTGGTATACAGCGTTGCCAGCGCCGACCACGCGCCGTAGCCCTCGCCGTTGTCCGCCATCACCTCCACCTCATAGGCCGTGCCCGGCTTCAGGCGCGAGTTCGGGCTGATGTCGTCGTGAACCTGGTCCAGCAGCGCCTCGTTGGTGGTGATCGTCCAGGCGCTGAGGGTGTCGAGCCCCTTCTCCCAGAGCCGCACCCAGTACTCCTTGACCGGCGGCTTGCCGGTGGTGTCAGGGGCCGTCCAGGTGGCCGTGATGCTGTTCGTGGTGGCCGACTTGGTCGTGGGCGCCCCGGGAGCGCCCAGCGGCTCATTCACGTCCGTCACCGTGATCGTCACGGTGCTTGTCGCGTCGACGCTGTCATCCGGGTCGTCGTTGATGTCCTTGCCGTCGCTCACCTGGACTGTGACCTCGTAATCTGTCTTGCTCTCGTAATCGAGCGTCGTGTCGGCGCCAACCGTGATCTGGCCTGTCGACGAGTCGATTGCGAACTTGTCCTCGTCCGTTCCGGTCAGAGAATACGTGAGCGTGTTGTTCTCGGTATCGGTTGCCGTCACGGGCGCGCCCACGTTCGTGCCTGCCGCCGAGTTCTCCGCGATGGACCGATCAACAGTGGGCGCCCCAAACTGCGCGTTCTCGTTCTTGTCCTCCGTCCTGGCGGAGGCGCTGTCCGACCATGCGCTGCTCCCCTCGTCGTTCACCGCCTGCACCTGGACCGTATACCTGGTTCCCTCGTCCAGGCCGGTAAGCGTCGTGCTCGTGCCTGTTCCGCTAAAGGTGTGCGATGTCCACGTCAAGTCGATGCTCTTCTTGTACTGGACGTCATAATCCGTGAGCACGGGCTTGCCCGTTACGTCCGGCGCAGTCCAGCTCACATCCAGTTGGGTCTTCGGAGTCGTCGCGTTCTGCGCGACCGTTGGCGCGGCTGGCTTGGCGGGCGGCTCCGCAGCGTCCGTCACGTTGATCGTCACCGCGATGGTGTCGTCCACCACCGTGTCCGCGTTCCCGTCCGAGTCCTTCCCGTCGCTCACGCCGACAGTCACGCTGTACGACGTCTTGGCCTCATAATCCAGCGCCGCCGAAACCGTGATCTGCCCCGTGCTTGTATCCAGCGAGAAGCTGGCTGCGTCGGTTCCCGTCAGGCTGTACGCCAGCGTGTCGCCCTCCGTGTCCGTTGCCGTCACGGGCGCGCCGATAGTTGCGCCTGCCACCGAGTTCTCCGCGATGCTGCGCGTCGCCGTGCTGTCTGCGAACGCGGGGTTCACGTTCGCGTCCTGCGTCGTTGCGGAGCCGCTGTCCGACCACTCGCTGTTCCCCTCGTCGTTCTTCGCCTTCACCTGCGCGTCGTATGACGTTCCCGCATCCAGGCCGGTGATCGTCGTGCTCGTGCCGGTCCCCGTGAAGCTGTGCGATGTCCACGAAGAATCGGTGCTCTTCTTGTACTGCACGTCGTAATCGCTGATTGCGGGCTTGCCCGTCATGTCCGGCGCAGTCCAACTCACGTCCAGCTTGGTCTTCGGAGTCGTCGTGTTCTGCGCCGCCGTCGGCGCGGCCGGCTTGGCGGGCGGCTCATTCACGTCCGTCACGTTGATTGTCACCGTGATGGTGTCGTCGATCTTGGTGTCCGCGTTGTCGTCGCTGTCCTTCCGGTCGCTTACCTCTACGGTGACGCTGTAGGAGGTCTTGGCCTCGTAGTTGGGCACGCTGCCCGATTTCACGGTTATCTGGCCGGTGTTCAGTCCGACGTTGAACGTGCCGCCGTCGGCGCCGGACAGGCTGTAGTACAGCGTGTTGCCCTCGGTATCGGAGGCGGTGATTGCCGTGCCCACGTTGCTGCCCGCCGTCGAGTTCTCGGCGATGCTGCGGGTTGCCGTATCGGCCGGGAACTGCGCGTGAACGTTCGCGTCCTGCGTATTCGTGGAGCCGCTGTCAGACCACCCGCTGTTCCCCTCGTCGTTCTTCGCCTTCACCTGCACGTCGTATGACGTTCCCTCGTCAAGCCCTGTCAACCGCGTGGTGGTCCCCGCCCCGGTGAAGCTGTGTGACGTCCATGAGTTGTCGCTCGTCTTCTTGTACTGCACGTCATAGTCACTGATCGCCGGTTTGCCCGTCATGTCCGGCGCAGTCCAGCTTACGTTCAGTTCCGTCTTCGGCGTGGCCGAGTGCTGCCAGACCGAGGGCGCGGCAGGTTTGGCCGGCGGCTCGTTCACGTCCGTCACGTTGATCGTCACCGTCGCCGTGTCGTCAACCGACGTGTCATTGCCCTCCTGGTCGTTCTTGCCGTCCGAGACGTCCACCTCGACCGTGTATGAACTCTTGGCTTCATAATCCAGGCTCGTGCCGCTCTTGACCGTGATCTGGCCCGTTGAACTATCGATCTCGAACTTGTCCTTGTCCGTTCCGTCCAGCGAATACGTCAGCGTATCGCCGTCCGCGTCCGTCCCCGTCACCACCGCCCCGACGTTCGTATCCGCAACGGAATTCTCCGCCACGCTCCGGCTGGCTGTCGCGCTAATCACCGGCGCAGCATTCGCCTGCGTCGACCTCGTGCCGCTCGCCGACCATGCGCTGTCGCCCTCGTCGTTCGTCGCCATGATCTGCACGTCATACGACGTTCCCGCCGTTAGCCCCGTAAGCGTGGTGGACGTTCCGGTTCCCGTGAAGCTGTGGTCTGTCCACGAGTTATCGCTCGTCTTCTTGTACTGCACGTCATAGTCCGTGAGAGCGGGCTTGCCCGTCATCGTGGGCGCAGTCCAGCTCACGTCCAGCTTGTACTTCGGCGACGTGGAATGCGCGCTCAGCGTCGGCGCGGCAGGCGCGGCAGGCACCTCGGCAACGTCCGTCACGTTGATCGTCACCGGAATCACGTAGCTCCCCGGCGCGTTCGGCGTAAGGTTCTCGGACTGCGCCTGAACCTGCGCCACCGCCGCCGTCACTGTGACCGTCACGCTGTAGCTTGTCTTGCTCTCATAATCCAGGCTCGTCCCGCTCTTGACCTTAATCTGGCCGCTGGACGACTCAATCGTGAACTTGCCCGCGTCCGTCCCGCTCAGCGCGTGCGTGAAATCGTAATTGTTCGGGTTGGAGGTAGCGGTGACGGCAGAGCCGACGTTCGCTCCCGCAGCCGAGTTCTCCGTTACGCTGCGGCTCATGCCGCCCGCCGTCGTGACCGCCGTCCCCGACGCCGACCACCCGCTGTCACCCTCGTCGTTCGTCGCCTGCACCTGCACTTCATACGTCTTGCCCGCCGTCAGGCTGCCGATGCTCGTTGACGTGCCCGTTCCCGTGAACGTGTGCGAAATCCACGATGCGTCTCCAACCTTCCGGTACTTCACGTCGTAATCGCTGAGCGCAGGCTTGCCCGTCATGCTAGGCGCAGTCCATGACACGTCGATCTTGCTTGTCGGTGTTGTCGAATTCGCGCTCACCGTCGGCGCGGCGGGCGCGGCAGGCGGCTCGTTCACGTCCGTCACGTTGATCGTCACCGCAATCGTGTCATCGATTGCGGTGTTGGCCGTGCCGTCCGACGCCTTCTTGTCGGTCACGTTCACCGTCACGCTGTACGAGGTCTTCGCCTCATAATTGGGGACGTTGCCCGTCTTGACTGTGATCTGCCCCATCGTCGACCCAATGTTGAACTTGGAGGCGTCCGTTCCCGTCAGCGAATACGTCAGTGTGTCGCCCTCCGGGTCCGCCCCCGCAGCAACCGCCGCGCCGATGCTGCTCCCCGCCGTCGTGTTCTCGGCGACGCTGCGCGTGGCCGTCGCCGCGCTGAACTGCGCCTTTTCATTCACGTTGGTCACGTTGATGGTGACCGCGATCGTGTCATCAATCGCCGTATCCGCCGTGTCGTCCGCTGCTTTCTTGTCCGAGACGTTCACCGTCACCGAATACGATGTCGTGGTCTCATAGTCGAGCGTCGTGCCGCTCGCCACGGTGATCTGCCCCGTGCTTGAGCCGATGTCGAACTTGCTCGCGTCCGTTCCGGTCAGCGTGTACTCAACCGTGTCGCCCTCAGGATCGGCCCCGGCGGCGACCGCCGCGCCCACGTTGCTGTTCGCCGCCGAGTTCTCAGCGATGCTCCGCGTCGCCGTCGCCGCGCTGAACTCCGGCCCCTCGTTCACGTCCGTCACGTTAATCGTCACCGCGATTGTGTCGTCGATCACCGTGTCCGCGGTGCCGTCCGATGCCTTCTTGTCGCTCACGTTCACCGTCACGCTGTACGAAGTCTTCGTCTCGTAGTCCGGGATATTCCCCGTCTTGACCGTGATCTGCCCCGTCGTTGACCCAATGTTGAACTTCGAGGCATCCGTTCCCGTCAGCGTGTAGTACAGCGTGTCCGTTGTCGGGTACGGATCGGTCGCCGTCACCGCCGTTCCCACGTTCGTTCCCGCCGCCGAGTTCTCCGCGACGCTCCGCGTCGCCGTGTCGTCGGAGAACGTGGGATCCAGGTTGTCAACGGTCGAGCCCTTGACCACGTTTGACCAATCAGGGCCATAGTTCGTGAATTCGTCCTGGGCCTTCATACGGAACTGGTACTTGGTATTCCGGTCGAGGCCGGAGACCTCATAGCTCGTAACGGGATTGTCGCTCCCGTCCACGGCATCGACGAACTTGAAGCTCGAATCGTTCGTCCAGTCGGTGTCGGTATCCTTCATCCAGGCGATGAAGAACTTATCGACGTCGTCGTAGTCCGGGTCCGCTGTCTTCCCGCTCGATACGCTTCTGTCGAGCGGCTCGTTCCACGAGATGATGAGCGTGTCGTAGGGGCGGGAGGTCTTGGGCGAGACGCTGACGCCCGTCACCTTCGCTGGCTTGTACTGCTCGTTGGTCACGTTGATGGTCACCGCGATGGTGTCGTCGATAACCGTGTCTGCCGCGCCGTCCGCGTCCTTCCTGTCGCTCACGTTCACGGTCACGCTGTAGCTGCTCTTCGTCTCATAGTCCAGCGACGTTCCGCTGGCCACCGTGATCTGACCCGTCGTGGAGCCAACGCTGAAGCTGCTTGCGTCCGTCCCCGTCAGCGTGTAGTACAGCGTGTCATTGTCGTCATCGCTCGCCGTGATCACCGCGCCCACGTTCGTCCCCGACGCCGAGTTCTCCTTCACACTGCGTGTGGCCGACGAGCCGGAAAACTCCGGCGCGTCGTTCTTGTCCGTCACGTTGATGGTGACGGCGATGTTGTAGTCGCCCGGCGCGTTCGGATCCAGCGTGAAGCTCTGCCCGGTGGCCCCGCCGCCGGACGACGCCGCCTTGACCGTCACGATGACGCTGTAGCTGCTCTTCGTCTCATAGTCCAGGCTCGTGCCGGTCTTCACCGTGATCTGCCCCGTGCCTGAGCCGATGCTGAACTTCCCTGCGTCCGTGCCGCCCAGGCTGTGCGTCAGCGTGTAGCCGTTGGTGTTGGCGCTGGTGGTTACCGCCGCGCCCACGTTCGTTCCCGCCGCCGAGTTCTCGTCGATCGACCGCGTCACCGCATTCGAGTAGGTGGTCCCCGACCCGGTGTCAGACCACCCGCTGTCTCCCTCGTCGTTCGTCGCCCGCACCTGCGCGTCGTACTTCTTGCCCGCCGTCAGGCCGGTTATCGTCACGCTCGTCGTCGTGCTGGTCGTGCCCGCGTCCCACTCCGTCCAGTCCGTCGTGCCGGACAACCGGTACTGCACGTCGTAGTCCGTGATGGCAGGCCCCGTATTGGACGGCGCCGTCCAGCTAACGTCCAGCTCCGTTGCTGGGGTCGTCGTGTTGGCCGTCACCGTGGGCGCGCCCGGCGTGGACGGCGCTTCCGTCACGTCCGTCACGTTGATCGTCACGCTGATGGTGTCGTCGATGGCCGTGTTGGCTGTGCCGTCCGCGGCCTTCTTGTCCGTGACGTTCACCGTGACGCTGTAGGAGGTCTGGGTCTCATAGTTGGGCACGTTGCCCGTCTTGACGCTTATCTGGCCGGTGGTTGAGCCGATGGCCAGCTTGCTCGCGTCCGTTCCCGTCAGCGAGTACGTCAGCGTGTCGCCCTCAGGATCCGCCCCGGCGGCCACGGCCGCGCCGATGTTCGTCCCAACCGCCGAGTTCTCCGCGATGGAGCGCGTCGCGGTTGCGCTGCTGAACTGCGCCGGCTCGTTCACGTTCGTCACGTTGATCGTGACCGGGATGATGTAGCTGCCCGTTCCGTTGGGGCTGAGGCCGGTGTTCCCCGCCCCTGTCGAGCTGCCCGCAGACGCCGCCATGGTTACGGTGACGCTGTACGACGTCTTGGTCTCGTAGTCCGGGACGTTGCCCGTCTTGACCGTGATCTGCCCCGTCGTTGAGCCGATGTCGAATGTGCTCGCGTCGGTTCCGCCCAGGGAGTAGGCCAGCGTGTAGCCATTGGGGTTGGAATCGGCGTCCACCGCCGCGCCGATGTTCGTCCCAACCGCCGAGTTCTCGGCGATGCTGCGGGACTGGGTGGTGTACTGCGTGATGGCCGTGCCGGAGTCGGACCAGGCGCCGGTGCCCTCGGCGTCCTTGCCGGCCACCTGCACGTCGTAGCTCTTGCCGGCTGTCAGGCCGCTGATCTCCGTGCTCAGTCCCGTGCCGCTGACGCTGTGGCTCGTCCAACTGCTCGCCCCGGTCTGCCGGTACTGCACGGCATAGCCGGTGACGCCGCCTGAGTGGGTGGATGTCGGGGCGGTCCAGGACACGTCCAGCTTGGAAGTCGGCGAGGTCGCGTCCCTGGCCACCGTGGGCGCGCCCGGCTTGGCCGGCCCGGTTATGTTGTTGATGCTGACCGTAACGGCGCGGTGGGACTTGTAGGTTGTGCCGCTATCCACCACGTCGTACCTGACCGTGCCGCTGTAGCCGGTCTTGGTCTCGTAGTCCAGGGTCGCGCCGGACTTCACCTCAATCAGTCCGGTGCTGCTGCTGATGGTGAATGCTGTGGGGGCGTCCCCGTAAGCATTGGGCTCGTCCGATTCAAGCGTCCAGTTGCTGGCGCCGCTGTTGTACACCCCCACTTTGCCCACGTCTGTGCCGGCTGCCGAGTTCTCGTTCACCGACACGCCTGACCCGCTGGTGGTGCAGGTCATCTTGAACTTCCACGTGAAGTCTGCGGAGAGGCCGCCGGGGTCCGTCGCCGTGGTGGTTATGGTCACCCACGTGTCGGCCGGATGGTTCGCGCGAATCCTGACGGGGTCGTGCTGCGTGATGGCCACCAGCCCGGGATGCGAGCTGGTCGAAGCGATGCTCAGCGTGTCGCCGTCCGGGTCTGAGAAATAGCTCGACTCGCCGGTGGGGTACGACACCCCGTGATTCTTGTAGCAGTCGTTGTCGCCGCCGCTTGCCCGATGGTGGGTATCGTGGGTGCTGGCTATCACCTGGGGCGCCTGGTTGGCCTGGCCGCTCGCGCCGTCCGCAGACGCCGGCAGCGGCAGCGCCAAAACGGGGAACACAACGGCAAACGCCAGGAAAACAGAAAACGCCCGCCGCCCCCTCACAAACATCCCCCGTCCCACACGTTGCCAGTCCGCACCAATCCCCCAACACCCGTTGTCGCCATTTACTGATACCGCTCACACCCGATAAACAAATACTAATATGATATTCATATTGTTGTCAATAGCATAAGTAATGATATTGCAAGGACAATCCATCCACCCCAAAACCCTGCTACACTAGGCACACAGGAGCGCCCTCCCGATGACAACCCAAACCACCCCAACCGTCGAAGAACGACTCAGCGGAGTCGAGGGCGAACTGCGCCAAATAACAGAACGCCTCCGCAACATAGAAAACACAATCACAACCCTCGATACCAAGATCGACACAAAGTTCGACGGCCTCCGCAGCGAGTTCGATACCAAAATCGACGGTGTCCGCGCCGAAGTCGTCGGCCTCCGCAGCGATGTTGATGCCAAAGTCGAAAACATCCGGACGGAACTCAACACCATTCGGGACCAAATCGCCGCCGTAGAAGCCCGCCTGGATGCCAAATTCGACACCAAAATCGATGAACTCCGCGCCCACGTAGACACCGTAGAATCCCGCCTGGACGCCAAGATCGATGTCCTCCGCGCAGAAATGAACGCCGGATTTGCCCGCCTCGACAAGAAAATCGATGACAGGTTCGACTACCTCGACAAGAAAATCGATGACAGGTTCGACTACCTCGACAAGAAAATCGACGACAGATTCGACTTTCTCAGCAAGAAGATCGATCGCCTCCTCTACGCCTTCATCGGCTCCCAAACCGCAATCATCATCCTGTTCCTCACCGCCATCATCACCTTCATCCTCCGCTCCTAACCCCCCCCCGTTCACCCAGCCCCATGTCATTCTGAGCGCAGCGAAGAATCCAAAGCCCCAATTGCGCAGCAAATACCCCCTTTGTGAGCCATACGCGTCTTTAGATTCTTCGGGGCTGCGCCCCTCAGAATGACAGACATGGCCTCCCCCCAAATGACAGACATGGCCTCCCCCCACCCTGCGCCAACACCCCCATTTAACCCCCTCTACCCCTAAAGTCACCCCAATGTGACGAAAAAACTCAAAAGCTCACACCTATGTCACCCTCTTTGCCGTATCCTTGTGCTGTCCGCATATGGACCTGGGGCATCGCAAGGGGGCATCATCATGCTGAATCGATCCGCTGCCGTTCCCGCCAACGGTACCGCCGCATCTCGCGCCGCATCCCGCGTCGGACTCGCCGCAGTCCTTGTCCTGGCGGCGATCCTCGCCGCCGCAGCCCTCCTTGCCCTAACGCCCGCCCGCGCGGACGCATCCGGCGCGTCCCCCGGCCTCGTCATCCAGGGCAGCCCCATCAGCGGCTCCAGGATCAACGTCACGGAGGGCAAGTGGAGCTCCTACACCGTCAAGCTCGCCACACAGCCCTCCGCTGATGTCACCGTCACCCTCTCCCCCCACAATGACTCCACCCGCCCCGTCCACGTCCAGTGGGGCTCCGGCCAGCCCCGCCAGAAGTCCACAACCTTCACACCCTCCAACTGGAATACCGCCCAGACCGTCAACATCTGGGGCACGCAGGATTCGGACTACCAATATCTCAACGGCCAATGGGTCGCAGGCGTCGCCAATGAAGCCGAGTGGGTCTACCACCGCGCCACCAGCAGCGACGACGATTACGACCGCGAGCAGGAGGTCCTCCAGGCCCGCGTCTCCGACGATGACGGCATCACCGCCACCGCATCATCCCTCACCGTCACGGAGGGCGGCTCCTCCACCTACAACATCTCCCTCATCACCGCCCCCGCCGCCGGCTACACCGTCTCCGTCTCCTTCAGCGTCGCCGGCGACTCCGACATCACCGTCAGCCCCTCATCCCTCTCCTTCAACGCGGACAACTACACCGTCGCACAGACCGTCACCGTCTCCGCCGCCCCGGACGCGGACACTGCCAACGGCACGGCCACAATCACCCACACCGCCACCGGCGGCAACTACAGCTACAGCCGCGGCACGGTCGCCGTCACGGAGAATGACACCGGCGCGGCCGCCGTCACACCCACCCCAACACCCACGCCGCCCCCAACACCCGCCCCCAAGGCAAGCCTCATCGTCACCACGCCCGACGAGTGCGACAAGGACACGCTGGACGTCAATGACAACGTCATCGACGGCATGAAGGTCGCCCAGGGCGAGTCCTGCACCTTTGACGTCGTCCTCGGCAAGCAGCCCAACGCCGACGTCGCCGTGAATATCTACAAGTACGGCGATGCCGACGGCGTCCTCTCCTACAGCCCCGCCAAGCTCACCTTCACCAACGCCAACTGGGACACGAAGCAGACCGTCACCGTCACCTCTGCCGCCACCCAGTACCACGGCCTCCGCCAGGCCAACATGATGATCCGCACCGGCAACACCAAGGACACCACCGGCTACCACAACCTCCCCTGGACGTATCTCCGCGTCAACCAGGTCAAGGGCCCGGGCATCATCCTCTCCGCCCCCGGCATCGTCCACAGCGGCGGTCACTCCGCCATCTCCGTCACGGAGGGCTCCTCCCTCGGCTATGACGTCAAGCTCAACACCAAGCCCACCGCCAACGTCACCGTCACCGTCGCCCAGCCCACGTCCGGCGACACTGACCTCACACTCGTCGGCGCCGACTCTGACAACCAGCGCGTGCTCACGTTCACCCCGTCTAACTGGAACACCGCCCAGCTCGTCACCATCGCCGCAGCCCATGACGTCGATCTCGTCAACGGTTCTCGCACATTCGTCAACACCGCCGCCAGCGACGATTCCGACTACAACGACAAATACACCGACCTAACGGCCACCGAGATCGAGGACGACAAAGCCTCCCTCGTTCTCTCATCCACCGCGGTAACCGTCCCCGAGGGCGGCACGGCAACCTACACCGTCAAGCTCAGCAACCAGCCGTCCGGCGCCGTCACGATTGACATCGAAGCCCTAACCGGGCGAGAGGTCACTCCGGTGGCCACCGAGGGCGACAGGGACCTCAGGGGCTCGCCCGGAACCCTCACCTTCAGCACGACCAACTGGAACGTCGCGCAAACCGTGACTCTGACCGCCGATGAGGACGGAGACGACCTCGCCGGAACCCGCACCATACGCCACACCGCGTCCGACACGAGCGCCGAGTTCAGCGGCCTCGTCGTGCACCTCGTCGCCACCGAGGGCGAGAACGATTCCCGCGGCTTCAAACTCTCTCGCTCTAGCCCCATCACCCTCAATGAGGGCGGCTCCACTACCTACACCATCAAGCTCGGGACCGAGCCCACAGCCGACGTCGTCATCGCCCTCAACGCCGAGGGCGACAGCGACATCACCGTCGCCCCCGCATCCATGACCTTCACCTCCGTCAATTACGCCACGGCCCAGACCGTGACCATATCCGCCGCAGAGGACGACACCGACTACGCGGATGACACCGCCAACATCTCCCACTCCATCACCACCACGGATGCCATCTACGTTGAACAGTTCATCGGCACGATGCACGTCACCGCCAAGGAGAATGACGCCGCGCTGGTCCTGTCCGTCAACACCCTCCAGGTGCCGGAGAACGGCACCGCCGAATACACCGTCGCGCTGACCAACCGTCCCACCGGCGACGTCACCGTCACCATCACGGAAGGCACGACGACGAACGACGACACGAGCATTACCGTCACCAGGCCCTCCAGCAAGGTTCTCACCTTCACCACCGCCACGTGGAACAGCCCGACGACCGTCACGCTGCGGGCCGCGTCTGATTCGGACGCCGTGAACGGAACGCGGACCATCAGCCACACCGCCTCCGGCGGCGGTTTCGACAGCGCCCCGGCGCAGACCCTAACCGCCATCGAGAGCGACACCCGCGCCACCGTCATCCTCCGCAACAGCGCGGACACCGCGAATATCAGCAGCATCGCCGTGACGGAGGGCAGCAGCGCCACCTACAAGGTTGAGCTCGGCGCCCAGCCGTCCTCGGACGTCACCGTCACCGTCGGCAGGACCGGCGACACCAACGTCACCGCAAGCCCCGCCTCCCTCACCTTCACGTCATCGAACTGGGACACCCCGCAGACCGTCACCCTGAGCGCGGCGAGCGACACAGACCTCGCCAACGGCACGGCCACCATAACCCACTCCGCCGCGAACGGCGGCTTCAACGGCAAGTCCGCATCCCTCACTGCGACGGAGACGGACAACACTGGCCAGGTCGTCCTGAGGAACGCTGCCGACAATGCCAACATCACCGCCATCACCGTGCCGGAGAACGGCAATACTACCTACAAGGTCGAGCTGAGCCATCAGCCCACCGGCGGCACCGTCGCCGTCCGGATCACCTATGCAAGCGGCGGCGATACCAGCATCACGCGCTCCCCCACCAGCCTCTACTTCACCAGGACAAACTGGAACGTCGCCCAGACCGTGACACTCCGCGCAAGCAACGACTCCGACACGACGGCCGGCGCGCGGAGCATCGTGCACACCGCCACCGGCGGCGGCTACAACAGCCCCACCAAGACGCTCACCGCGACGGAGGCTGAGGACGACTACGCCGTGGTCCTCAGGAACGCCGCCGACAGCGCGGACATCTCCACGATCAGCGTCACGGAGGGCAGCACCGCCACCTACAAGGTCGAACTCAGCATCGCCCCCACCGGCAGCGTCACCGTCGCCGTCGCGGCGGCCACAACGGGCAGCAACGTCGACCCGAGCATCACCGTCTCCCCCGCCACCCTCACCTTCACCGCCAACAACTGGAGCACGGCCCAGACTGTCACCCTGACGGCGGCAGAGGACAACACGGACATCATCAACGGCAAGCGGAACATCACCCACACCGCAAGCGGCGCCAACTACAACAACACCCCCGTCGCGTCCCTCACGGCAACGGAGGCAGACAACGACACCGGCACAATCGTCCTGCGCAACAACGCGGACAACGCGGACATCACCACCATCGACGTCCCGGAGAACGGCAACATCAACTACAAGGTCAAGCTCAGCCATCAGCCGCAGGGCAACGTCACCATCAGGATGACGTACGCGAGCGGCGGCGACTCTGACATCACCTACAACAAGTCGTCCCTCTACTTCAACGCGACCAACTGGAGCACGCTCCAGACCGTCACCCTCCGCGCCCGCGATGACAGCGACCAGCTCGCCGGCACGCGCACAATCAACCACACGTCGACCGGCGGCGGCTACACGGACACCGCAGCCCTCGCCGCAACCGAGGCGGAGAACGACAAGTCCGTCATCCTCACCCCCTCATCCGTATCAGTGGGCGAGGGCAGCACCGCCAACTACACCGTCAAGCTCAGCGTCCTCCCCACCTCCGACGTCATCGTCACCATCGCCGCAGGAACCGGCGACTCGAACATCACCGTCCAGGACACCGATGACAGCCAGTCCGGCAACCAGACCAGCACGATCACCTTCACGACAACCAACTGGAGCACCGCGCGGACGGTCGTGCTCGCCGCCGCCCAGGACGCCGACATCCTCAACGGCACACGCAGCATCACCCACACCTCCACCAGCACGGATGCCGCCTACAACAACAAGACGGTCACCCTGACCGCCACAGAGGCTGACAACGACTCCGGCACAATCAAGATCAGGAACGCCGCGGACTCTGCGGACATCAGCACCCTGAACGTCAATGAAGGTGGCTCGGCAACCTACAAGGTCAAGCTCAGCATGGAGCCGCGCGCCAGCGTCACCGTCAACATCGCGGGAGCGACGTCGGGCAGCTACACGGACTCGGACATCACCGTCAGTCCATCGAGCCTCACCTTCACCACCCGCAATTGGGACACCGCCAAGACCGTCACCCTCCGCGCCGCCCAGGATGCCGACCTCCTAAACGGCATCCGCTCCATCCGGCACACTGGAGACAGCACAGACAACGGCTATCCAACCACGCTCCTGCTCACTCTTGCGGCATCGGAAGTCGACAATGACACCGGCGCAGTCCTCATCAGGGACTCCGGCGACACATCCAACATCAACGCCGCAAGCGTCACGGAGGGCAGCACCGCCACCTACAAGATCAAGCTCAGCAAGGAGCCGCGCGCCAACGTCACCGTCACCGTCGCGGCGGCCACCACCGGCAACGCGACCGACTCCGACATCACCGTCAGCCCCGCCACCCTCACCTTCAGTTCCACCACCTGGAGCACGGCCCAGACCGTCACCCTCACCGCCGCCGAGGACAACGGCGACCTCACCAACGGCAGCCGCGCCATCACCCACACCGCCTCCGGCGCGAACAGCGGCTACGTTGGCGCCGCCGTCAAGACCCTCACCGCCACGGAGGCGGACAATGACACCAACGGCGCGATCCTGATCCGCAACGCCGCGGATGACGCCGCCATCACCACCCAGGGCGTCCGCGAGGGCGGCACGGCCACCTACAAGGTCAAGCTGGACAAGCAGCCCCGCGCCAACGTCACCGTCACCGTCTCACAGGGCGCGGGCGATACGGACATCACCGTCATCTCCGCCAGGACGCTCACCTTCACACCCAACAACTGGAATACCGCCAAGTCCGTCACACTCCGCGCCACGCAGGACGCCGGCACCGCGTTCGGCACCCGCACCATCACGCATACCCCGTCCGGCACCAACAACGGCTACGCCAGCGCCGCAAGCCTCACCGCCCAGGAGTACGACGACGACGTCATGATCGAGATCAGCGACAGCAGCAACAACGACACGGACGCCGTCCTCGTCAGGGAGGGCAGCACGGCCTCCTACATGGTCAAGCTCAGCCAGCTCCCGCTCGCCGACGTCACCGTCGCGATCACGTCAACCGGCGACAGGGACATCACCTTCAGCCCCTCCTCCCTCACCTTCACCAGGACCGGCTCGACCATTTGGAGCACGGCCCAGGAGGTCACCGTCTCCGCAGCGGCGGACACTGACACCTCCAACGGAACCAAGACCATCAGGCACAACGCCAGCGGCGGCGGCTACGACTACGCCGCGACCGCGAGCGTCACCGCCAGGGAGCAGGACGGCCCAACGCTCTCCCTCACCGCCACCGCAATCACCGCCACGATGACCATCTCCCAGCACACCAACGCCTGGTGGTACAAGATCGGGGGCAGCCCCACGTGCAGGGGGCCGGTCGCCCAGGGAACCGACACGCACACCACCACGGCCACCCTGGTCAAGAACACGGAATACTCCTTCACCGCGTACAGTGATTCCAACTGCGCAACCGCCCTCACGCCCTCCGCCTCCATCACGACCCTCAACCCCGCGCTGGCATCCTCCAACGTCGGGGCGACAAGCGCCACGCTGACCCTCTCCGGCTGGGACCTGACCAAGGACGGCAGCTGGTACTACAAGCACGCGAGCGGCACCTGCTCCGGCGTCCAGTCCGCGCTCACGGCAAGCGTCACCGGCCTCACCAAGAACACGGCCTACGTCTTCACGGCCTACGCCTCCTCCACGTGCGCAGCGACTATCGTCGCCGCGCCGTCGTTCACAACCCTCAACACGGCTCTCGCAGCGTCCGGCACGACAGCGACGACCACGACACTAACCCTCTCCGGTTGGACCATCAGCACGAACGGCAACTGGTACTACAAGGCCAACGTGGCGCCGCACACAACTTGCTCGGACGCCCAGACCTCGCTCACGGCCAACCTCACCGGGCTGAGCGTGAATACGTCCTACACGTACACGGCGTACAGCGACGCCGCGTGCTCGACATCGCAGGCCGTGGCGTCGGCGTTCACTACGAAGAACCCGTACCTTCAGTCCTCCGTGACCAGCAACTCGGTCACGGTCTCCATCTGGAACTGGACCATCAGCAAGGATGGTAGCTGGTACCTCAAGGAGACCACCAACAGTTGCAGGTGGACCTCTGGAGTCACCATTACCTTGAGCGCCCTGCAGTCCAACACGTCGTACACCTACCAGGGCTTCAGCGACAGTTCATGCACCACTGGCAACGAGATCACCGCGCAGCACACGGCCACCACGACAGCAGGCGGCGGCGGCAACAGCATCCAGGTCCTCGGCCAGCAGGTCGAGAAACGGCTGCCGAGCCCCGTCACCGGCCTGACCGTCTCGCGACAGAGCGATTTCGGCATCGCGCAAAGCAGCAGCATCGTCGCCTCGTGGGACGCGTCCCAGCACGCGACGGGCTATGACGTCGTCTACAGCACGGACGGCGAATACAGTTGGACGCGCGCCGCCGACAACCAGCCCGCCACCACCTTCACCCTCTCCAACGCCAACGAGGGGCTCAGCTACGTGATCGCCGTCCAGGCCGTCAACCAGCACGGAAGCAGCGGCTGGACGGACTCCGATACCGTGCCCGCCACCGCCAACCTCCCCGGCAGCGTCACCGGCCTCTCTGCGACGCACAACGGCAACAGCATCTCCGTCACGTGGGACGCCGCCGACTACGCCGCGAGCTACGACATCGTCTACAGCACAGACGGCAAGTACACCTGGAGCCGCGCCGCCACCGAGCACGTCGGCACAACCTACACCCTCACGGGCGTAGACGGCGGCTCCAACAAGTCCTACGTCATAGCCGTCAGGGGTGTGAACGGAGTCGGCACAGGCTCCTGGACCAACTCCGATCCCGTCAGCCCCCCCAACAACGGCGCCACGTATGACGGGCAGGGACAGTCAGGCGGGCAGGCCGAATCAGGCGCCGTAGGCGCCTCCGCCCCAGGCGCCCCAACCTTCGTGGGCCTGTCCCACCACGGCGGCCGCCTGAGCGTAACGTGGACAACGTCGGCCACCGCAACAAGCTACGACGTCCAGGTAGGCACGGCAGACGCGAAGGACGAATACCCCTCAAGCTGGTCGACCGCCACCTGCTACACGAGCGGCGCAAACAGCTGCAACATCTACAGCGGAGTAAGCAGCGCCAACAACTACGCCGTCCGAGTCCGAGCCACAAACACCAGCGGCAGCAGCGCCTGGACAGGCTCCATCCTGGTCTGGTACATAACCGGCAGCGCAGGAGGCGCCTCCGGCGCCTAACGCCAACACAACACGGCACAACACGGCGCAACAAACAGTAGGGGCGGCTCAATGAGCCGCCCCTACGTCATTCCGGCGTAGGCCGGAATCCACCCCGTGCCCCCCCTCCGTCATTCCCGCCCCCTCCGTCATTCCCGCCCCCTCCGTCATTCCCGCGAAAGCGGGAATCCAGCCCCCCATCCTCCCGTTATAATGACCCCACACCCAACCCCCACAGGAGTTACCAAAATGGCAACAGTACGAGCGAGATACGAGCGTGGCGTCCTAACCCCCCTCGCCCCCCTGGACATCCAGGAAGGCGCAGAGGTAACCGTCTCAGTAGAAGCAGACGCCCCCACACCCAACGGCGCGCAGCAGCCGGCGGACAAACCGGACGCCCCCGCCAAGTCAGGCGAGACCCTCCTTGAAATGGTTGACCGCCTGCACGCGTCCTATCCCCCGGACATGTGGGAGGGACTTCCAAAGGACTTGGCCAAAAACAAGAAGCACTACCTCTACGGCCATCCCAAAGAAGAGGACTAAATGCCGCCGCTGTTTGCGGATTCCGGTTATTGGATCGCTCTCATCCATCGGGACGATGCGCTGCATGCGCGGGCGAGAGCAGCCGCAGCCAATCTAGGGTCGACTCCCATCGTCACAACGCAGATGGTGCTGGTTGAAACGCTCAACTACATGTCACGCCTGGGAGAGGCTCGACGCACGATCGCTGAGGAATACGTGAGGGATCTGCAGACCAATCCTCAAGTGGAAATCATCCCCCAGACGGATGCCCAGTTCCAGGACGCGCTGGAACGATACGCCGCCCGCCGTGACCAAACCTGGAGCCTGACGGACTGCGCCAGCTTCCTAATAATGGAACAACGAGGAATCACGGACGCCCTCGCCTACGACCAGGACTTCCAACAAGCAGGCTTCACCCCCCTCCTAAGAACCCCCTAACCCCCCACCCCCCCGTCCACCCCCCTCCGTCATTCCGGCGTAGGCCGGAATCCACCACCCCCACCCCTACCCCCTTTACACCCCCCCCCCCCCCCATATATGCTACCCTTACCAAGTGACGTTAAAGGGAAAGGAAGGCTTGACCACAGCACGTCCTATGAGCAGTTCCGGCCCCGGCACACCTGACTACACCATGGGTTTCAGCCAGGAGATACTGGAATCCTTCCGCCGCTACACGGCCGCATCCTGCGCCGCCTACTTCCTCCCACGCCTCCAACCCGGCTTCCGTGTCCTCGACGTCGGCTGCGGCCCAGGCTCCATCTCCGTCGGCCTTGCGGAAGCCGTCGCCCCAGGCGAACTCCACGGCATTGACATGGAGCCCTCGCAGATCGAGATGGCCGGCAGGCTCGCCCAGTCCAACGGGCGCGACAACACCGTCTTCCATGTCGCCGACGCCCTCAACCTCCCCTTCGAAGACGACTTCTTCGATGCCGTCCACTGCCACAACGTCCTCATGCACGTGCCGGACACCGCCGCCCTCCTCACGGAACTCAAGCGCGTCCTCAAGCCCGGCGGCGTCATCGGCGCCCGCGAACTGATCGTCGGATCGTCCTTCACCTACCCCGATTACGGCGTTATCGGCCACGCCTGGGACATGTTCGCAGACCTGTTGGAGGCCGATGACGGCCACCCGCAGATGGGCAAGGAACTCAAGGGACACCTCGCGCGCGCCGGCTTCTCGGACATCCACGTCTCCGCCGCCATCGATGTCTACAGCCACCCGGAGGACGTCGCATTCATCTACTGGGTCACGCAGACCTGGTTCCTCTCGCCGGAGATACTGGAAGCGGCCATCAAGTACGGCGCGTCCACACAGGAACTGGCAGATCAAATCTCCCAGGCCTACGAAAGGTGGCGCGAAGACCCCGCCGCCTTCTGCGCCCTGGCCTTCGGCGAAGCCACCGCCACCAACCCCTAAAGCGTCCCCTCGTAATTCGCCACTATCTTCAAGGAAGAAGCCAAAAACGCCCGCCGCTCACGCGCCCCCAACCCCGACAACAGCGTCTCGTAGTACTCCTCGATCTTCTGGATCACCTCCGCCATCAACTCCTCCCCCGCAGGAGACAGCCGCAGCATCACGATCCGACGGTCGTTCCGCAGACGACGCCGGCGCAAAAGGCCCTTGCTCGCCAGGTCGGACACCAGCCGGCTGATGCGAGACGCGTCCGTCGGCAGCATTTGCGCAAGCTGTGTCGCCGCGCACTCCCGCATCTCCGCGCAGATCATCAGAAGCTGCGCGTCGATGGTCGTCAACCCGTACGGGGCGACCACGATGGAGATGCCCCGGTGAACCGCGTTCTCCAGGCTGGATACAACCCGCACGAGGTCCGGCATCTCATCCGTCTTACCGTCTGAGCCGTCTTGGGCTCGTCGTCGCGGCCCTGTCATAACGTCCCTTGCTTGCTTTCAACAATCAATGATGATCCCTATCATAGCCTAATCATCGCGCGACGTATACCGTTTCGCGCATATATCCCCAAAAGATTACCATCACGTCACACCCACAATACCACCCCCCACCCAAAAACCCACAAAACACCAACAACCCCCGCCCGAATCCCCCGCGAAGGCGGGGCCCCCGCTCACCCTACCCCCCCACCGTTCACCCTGACCCCCACATGTCATTCTGAGCGCAGCGAAGAATCCCCCAACATCTCCCTCACCCTGGCCCTCGCCGCCTCCATATCACTCACAATCAAACCCTGGAACGCGCCCCCCAGCAAACCAAACGCGTCCAGCGTCTCCCTCACCGGCGGCGTCAAACCCGCCATGATAACCCGCCCCGGCCGCCGAACCGCGGCAATCCGCACCAGGTCCGCAATCGCCACCGCTGCGGAATCATCGATGAACACCGCGCGCGACATGTCGAAGATCACCACTTGGTGCCCCAGCGTGTCCGTGCGGATGATGCGGCTCACCTCGCGCGTCGATGCCGCCGTCACCCGGTCCGGGAAGATGACCATGCCCGCCCGCGCCTCGAACGAATCTGTCTCGTCATCGCCGAAAAGCGCGCTGTCGAGGAGGGGCGCGGAGATCAGCGCCTCCGTCTCCAGCTTTTCGTGGCGCCGCGCCCCCGCCAGCGCGGACACGACGAAGCCCACCACCACCGCGAGAGTGATGTCCACGAACAGCACGAGGACGCACGTCAGCGCCATCACGATCGTGTAGTCCGCCGGCACGCGGCGCGCCCGCTTGATGAACCGCCAATCAATGATGTTCCAGCCGTTGATGATCAGGATGCCCGCCAAAACCGCGAGCGGCACGCGCTCCACCAGCGGGCCGAGAACGAAGATCGTGGCGCCGATGAGCGCCGCGACGGTCAAGCCCGCCAACTGCGTGCGCCCGCCTGCGAACGCGTTGACAAAAGTCCCGGGAGACACGCCCCCGGGCAACCCGCCAATCATGCCCGCCGCCACGTTCCCCGCCCCCTGCGCCGCCAGCTCCTGGTTCGGCTTGTGCTGCGTCCCCGTGATCGTGTCCAGCGGAAGCGCCACGATCAGCGTCGAAAGCGAACTCAGCAGCGCCATCGCGAAGGCGGGCTGCAGCAGCCGGACGGCCGTTTCGAGGGAGAACGCGGGCCATACCGGCGGGGGAAGCTCCTGCGGAATCGCCCCGATGGTCGGCGCCCCCGCAAAGAACAGAACCCCCACTGTTGTTCCCAACGCCAGCACGGCGAACTGCGACGGCGCAATCTTCAACAGCCGTCCGCGCCACGCCACCCCCAACGCCACGCAGAGCGCCGCAACGATCATCGCCTCCACGTTGGCGTTCGCCGCCGCGTCAGGCAGCGCCCGGATGCTGTCCAGCGCGGTGCCCGCCGGGGACGCTCCAACGCCGAGCAGCAGCTGCTTGATGATCAGGAGGATGCCGAACGCCGTGAAGAATCCGGCAACCAGGGAGTACGGCGTATACGCCACGAAACGCCCTAGCCGCAACACGCCGAAGCCCATCTGGATCAAGCCCGCGAGAATCGCCGCGGTCGCCGCCTCCGCAAGGCTGTTCGCGTATTGGGAGACAACGGCTGCCATCGTCAGCGTGACGAGGATATTCGGGCCGGAGATCAGCCCGCGCGTCCCCCCGAACACCGCCCCGAACAGGCTCACCGCGAACGCGCCGTACAGCCCGGCAACCGCGCCAAGCCCGGAGATCGCCCCGTACCCGATCGCCGCCGGAAGCACGATGCTCCCCGCAGTGAGTCCGCCGAGAACGTCGCCCCGGAGTTGACCCCAGCTATAGCTGAGCCTGCCGGTTAGTGCCGCTGTCCTGATCATGTGCCCCGCCCCGTTCAGCCCACACGGGCGCCCAAAGTGACTATAGTGTAATCAGCAGTGTAGTCAGTGTGCGCGGAACGCGGAGGCGGTATGACAACGGCAGCGCAAAATGAACCCGTCGCCATCATCGGCATGGCCTGCCGCTTCCCCGGCGCGGACGACTACGACGCCTACTGGCGGCTGCTCGCCACGGGCACGATGGTCCGCACGGAGGGCATGATTGGGCCCAAAAGCCCCGGCAGAATGGGGCAATTCCTCGAACTTCCGGACCAACTTGGTGAATTAATTCACCACGCAGCTTTCATAGAGCATATCGACAAATTCGATTCAGAATTCTTCAGGATCGCGCCGGTAGAGGCCCAATTGCTCGATCCGCAGCAGCGCCTGATGCTCGAAACGAGCTGGCGCGCCCTCGAAGACGCCGGCATCGATCCCGACACCCTTAAAGGCACCCGCACCGGCGTATATGGAGGAATAAGCAACGCCGAATACCGATATGCGGCTATCGCGTCCATTGAATTGGGCGATCCCGCCACCAGCCTCTACGCCGCCAGCGGAAGCAGCCTCAACACCGCCATTGGCCGCGTTTCCTACGCCCTCGGCCTTGAAGGACCTGCGATTTCCGTCGATACGGCCTGCTCATCGTCCCTCGTTGCCATGCACCAGGCTGTAATCGCCCTGGATCGCGGAGAAGCCGATTTGGCTCTCGCCGGCGGCGTCAACGCCATCCTCTCCGCGCGGGTAATGAACCTCCGCCGCCAGGCCGGAATGCTCTCCCCCAGCGGCATATGCCGCACGTTCGACGAAGCGGCAGACGGCTACCTGCGCGGCGAAGGCTGCGGCATCATCGTGCTCAAGCGCCTCAGCGACGCCGAACGCGACGGCGACCGCATCTGGGGCGTCATTCGCGGCTCCGCCATCAACCAGGACGGCGCAAGCCAGGGCATCACCGTGCCGAGCGCGGCGGCCCAGGAAAACGTCATCCGCGATGCGCTGGCCACAGCCGGCCTCACGCCGATGGACGTTGACTACCTGGAGGCGCACGGAACCGCCACCCCGGTTGGCGATCCGGCGGAGTTGAACGCGGCAGCCGCTGCGTATGGAACTCAGCGGCCCGCTGATCAACCAATGCTCATCGGCTCCGTCAAGACCAACTTCGGCCACCTTGAGCCTGCGTCAGGCGTCGCCGGAGTGATGAAAGTCGTGCTGGGAATGCGGCGCGGCATCATCCCCAGACATCTCAATCTCGAGAATCCCACCACGGCAATCGACTGGGAAACCGCCAACCTGCGTGTGCCGACGGAGATGACGGACTGGCCGGAAGTCGCCGGCAGGCCGCCGCGAGCCGGCGTCAGCGGTTTCGGATGGTCCGGCACGAACGCGCACATCATCGTCGAGGGCTATGGCGAACCGGCTGCTCAAGCCGCCGCAGGCACAGGAACAACGTGGCCGCTCGGCGCATACCAACCCGTGCCGCTTTCACTGTCCACCGCAGACTCTTTAAAGGAAGAAATGCCCGGGACGACGCCGCGCCCAACGCGATTCCTGCCCATGGCCGGCAAGTCGCCGCAAGCCCTGGCCGAATTGGCGCAGCGGCACCTTGATGACCTGGACGAAGTGCGCGGCGGCCCCGCCCCGGACGTGGCAGCATCCGACCCTGCCCTGTCCGACCTTGCGTGGACGGCGAGCATCGGGCGCAGTCACCACCGCTACCGCTCCGGCATCGTGTACCGCGACGCCGATTCGCTGCGGGAGGGCCTCCGCAAAATCGCGGAGCTCGATAACTCGCGCGCGGCGGGCAGCCCTGCCAAAATCGGATTCGTCTTCACCGGCCAGGGCAGCCAGTGGGTCGGCATGGCACAGGCGCTCTATGAGACAGAGCCGGTCGCGCAAGACGTGCTCGACCGGTGTGACCGCATCATTAAAGAGGAGCGCGGAATCTCGCTGCTGGATGTCATCTTCGGCAAAGCCGCTGACCTCGATGATTCGAGATGGGCCATGCCGACTATCTACGCCGTGGAATGTGCCCTAACTGCCCTCTGGAAGAGCATCGGCATAACGCCCGCAGTGGTCGCCGGTCACAGCCTCGGGGAATACGCGGCAGCGCAGGCAGCCGGTGTGTTCACCCTGGAAGAGGGCATCCGCCTCACGGCAGCGCGCGGAGAGTTGATGAGCGGACTCCCGCTTGGCGCGGCGATGGGCGTTGTATTCGCGCCCGAAGCCGCCGTGCAGGAAGCCGTCCTTGCGCAGCAGGAAGTCTCCGGCGACGACCGCCTGACGATTGCCGTTGACAACGGCATCAACCACGTCGTCAGCGGCCCGGAAGGGGACGTCGAGGCAGTCCTTCAAAAATTCGAGGCGCAGGAAGTTCGCGTTCGGCGTATGCCGCCCAGCCCAGCATTCCACAGCAGCTTGCTAGAGCCGATGCTTGAACCTCTCGGAGAAAAAGTCCGTGAAATTGTTGCGGCGCCGCGAGCGCCGGATATTGATTTCATCTGCGGCGCAACAGGCAGGCCGGTTGAGCAGGACACCCTCCTGGACGCCGCCTACTGGATGCGCCATTCACGGGAGAAAGTCCTGTATCGAACCAGCGTTGAATCGCTGGCGGAAAGCGGCGTGGATTTCGTCATCGAGATTGGCCCGGGCGCAGTCGTGGGCGCGATCGTTTCCATGTGCTGGCCCCAGGGAGCCCCCGCCAAAGACCCGCCCGTCCTCTCCAGCATGGTGCGTCCTCCCCACGACGAGACGGAGCCGCCAATCGACGCAACACGCGGATTCGTCACCGCGGCCGCCGCCGCCTACGAAGCAGGCTTGCCAATCGACTTTTCCGGCCTCTTTGCGGGCGAATCGCGTCGCCGCGTCATGGTTCCGAGCTATCCATTCCAACGGCATCGCCACTGGGTTGATGCAGCCGCGCAGCCACGGGCAGCCACAGGCCATCCCCTTTTGGGCGTTCGCCATGACTCCCCGCGCGGCGAGGTGACGTTCGAAAGCCGCCCGTCCCCGTCAGACCCCGCGTGGCTCAGCGATCACCGCGTCTTTGGCCGCGTCATCGCCCCCGGCGCAATGCACGCCGCGCTTGCCCTAACCACCGCGCGGGCCGATCACGACGGAATCATCGCCCTCGACGATATGCAGATACAGACTGCCCTCGTCTTTGCGGACGGCCAGGACGACGACGCGCCGGAGTCCGCCGAACGCTCCGTCCAGTTGATCCTCGAACCCAGAGGCGGCGACGCGGGTCGCGGCTTTGAGATTTACAGCACGTCCGAATCTGAGAAGGACTGGACCCTCCACGCCAGGGGCACGACCCTTGCCATGCAGGGCGGGCTGCCGGACGGCGTGACAGCCGCGTCGCCGGACGCGCTGCGTGACGGCCTCGCGCCGGTGGATATTGCGGAGTTCTATCGCGCCAAGGCGGATATCCGTATCGACTTCGGCCCGCTGTTCCGCGTCGTAACGGGGCTGTGGGCGGCAAACGGGACATCTCTCGGCGAAATCACTCTTTCCGATGAGCTGGCTCGCGGCGGGCTTGATTTCCACCCGGTTCTCCTGG
Source organism: Dehalococcoidia bacterium (assembly GCA_963666115.2). Lineage (GTDB taxonomy): Bacteria > Chloroflexota > Dehalococcoidia > UBA6926 > UBA6926 > VXMO01. Next base: position 87,820 of record CAXXET010000004.1, read on the forward strand.
ATGGGTGCCTGCAGGCCGCGTCAGCCGCGAGGATGGACGACAACTCCGGCGGCGACGCCGCGTACTTGCCCTTCGCGTGGGAGCGCCTGTGGATGAGCGGCCCGCTGCCCTCCCGCGTCTACTGCCACGCCAAAATGCGCGAACGGGCCGCAGACGCCGCAGCCGGCGCCCAACGCGGCGCGCCCGAAGTGCATTCGATGGACGTGACCGTCTACAGCCCCGACGGCGAGCCGCTTGGCGGAATCGTTGGCCTGACGGTCAAGCGCGCAACGCGAGAGGCCCTGCTCTCCGCAGCGGAGGGGCTCTCGAACCTGCTCTACGATGTCGTCTGGCAGGACCGCCCCCTCCGTCCGCTGCTGCCCGCCGATTTCCTCGCCTCGCCCTCCACCATCCAGGACGTGACGCCAACCTTTGAGGAGTACGTCGGACGGGAAGGCGTGGACTGGAGCGAACGTATCAACCTGCTGACCGATCTTGAACGCCTCTCGTGGTCCTTCGCCCTGGCCGCCGTTCGCTCGCTCGGCTGCCATCCCACCGCCGGGGAGATGATCGACCCGGAGACGGCGGGCGGCGAACTGGGCATCACAGGAGACCGCGCCAGGTTGTTCAGGCGAGTCTTTGAACTACTTGCGCGGGCCGGCGTCGTTGAGGAAACGGCGGACGGCTTCCATGTCCTGATCGGGCCGGACGACCCGCTGCCCGCAGACCTGCCCCCTGACCCGGACGCCTTTGCCGCATCCATGCTGGAGCGCTACCCGCACGCATCAATTGAAATCGCCCTCTGCCGGCGGACGGCGGCGCAACTGCCGGGCATCCTGCAAGGGAAGACGGACCCCGTGTCACTCTTGTTCGGAAGCGGGAACCCAACCCCCGCCGACCTGTTCAGCGCCGCCCCTGCCGCGCGCGCCGTCAACAGCCTGCTGGCCGATGCCGTCGCCGACCTCATCGAAGGACTGCCCGACGGACGCCCGCTGCGAATCATCGAGGTGGGCGCGGGCACAGGCTCAGGCACCGCATCCGTCCTGCCCCAGCTCCCTGAGGGGCGATTCGAATACGTCTACACGGACATATCCGCTGGATTCTTCTCGGAGGCGGAGGCCCGGTTCGGAACCGCCGGCGGCGCCATAACGTACGCGCCGCTCGATATTGAAAAGAGCCCGGCGGAACAGGGACTTGACCTCCACCGCTATGACCTCGTGATCGCCTCCAACGTCCTGCATGACACCATCTCGCTCGATGAGACGCTCAGCAACTGCCTGAGCCTCCTTGCCCCCTCCGGCCAACTCGTGGCGATAGAAGCGCTTGTCGGCATGGGCTGGCAGGACGTGACGTTCGGCGCGCTGGAGGGCTGGTGGCGCTTCGACGACCGCTATCGAACCAATCATGGAATCGTCGGCGCGGACGTGTGGACGCGCGCGCTGGCGGACACGGGGTTTGAGAACCCGCAGGTTCTCGGTCTCGGCTCAAACGAACCCTCCGAAACTCCCGACCGCGCCGTTTTCCTCGCCGGCGCGCCCGCGGAAATCCTTGAGGAGCGCGGCGCATGGGTCATTGCCGCTGACGACAGCGGCGTTGCCGAGACGCTCGCCCGCAGAACTGGCCGCGCGAAACCAGTCCGTCACGCTCGCAGACGTCGATCCGGCCAATCGCGATTCCTGGCGCGCCCTCTTCGCGGATCTGCCGCCGGACGTTCCCCTCCGTGGCGTCGTTCATCTCATCGGGGCGAGCGGCCACGGGGCGGACGCGGCGACGGACGATATGTTCTCCGACGTCCGACAAGCGGCCGGCTCCGCTCTGGCCATGGTGCAGGGGCTGCTGGACGCGGACGCGGCGCCGTCGGGCGGCCTGTGGCTCATCACGCGCGGGGCGCAGTCCGTCGGGCGCGAGCGCCTCATCGAGCCGGCAGGCGCGGCCCTCTGGGGATTCGGCAAGTCCCTGATCCGCGAAATGCCCTCCCTCCAACCGAGAATGATCGACCTGGATGCCGAAGGCGTGCCGGGTTCCGACCTCGTCGAAGAACTGCTGCGCCCGGACGGCGAGAATCACGTCGCATGGCGCAGGGGTTTCCGCCAGGCCGCGCGGCTGGCGCGCGCCGCAGACGTGCCGGATCGCCTAACCGTGCCGGAGACGACAACTTGGCGTCTGCGGCCTGACCCGTCGGGAGACCTGGACAAGGCGCATACGGTGGAAATGCCGCCCCGCGCCCCGGAGCCGTGGGAAGTCCGCGCCACAATAGACGCCGCCGCTCTCAATTTCCGCGATGTCCTGGTGAGCATGGGCGTTGAAGACGGCGATAATCTTGGACTGGAGTTCTCGGGACGCATCTCTGAAGTCGGCGCGGACGTGACGCGCGTCGCGCCGGGAGACCGCGTTGTCGGCCTCGCGTTTGAAACGCTGGGGCCGGAGACCGTCATTCACGAGGAACTGGTCACGCGCGCGCCGGAAACCATGTCGTCCCGCGCGCTTGCGACGGTGCCGACCGTCGGCGCAACTGTCGCCCTGTCATATGAGCTCATCCGCCTTGCCAAGGGAGACCGCGTGCTGATACACGCCGCCGCAGGCGGGGTTGGGCTGGCAGCCGTGGAGATGGCGAAAGCGGCGGGCGCGGAGATCTTTGCCACGGCAAGCAGCCGCAAGCAGGGCTATCTGCGGGAGTTGGGAATAGATCACGTCTATGACAGCCGCAGCACGGACTTTGCGCAGGGCATCCTGGAGGACACGGACGGCGCAGGCGTCGACGTGGTGCTCAACAGCCTGACGGGAGAGGGCTTTATCGAGGCCAGTCTTTCATGCCTGGCGCGCGGCGGCCGGTTCATGGAATTGGCGGTCGAGGGAATCCTGACTGCCGAAGAGATGTCGGATACCCGGCCTGACGTGGAGTATCACACCATCCAATTGAATGATCTCAAGGTCGTCGATCCCCACACCCCGGGCGCCGCCCTCCAAGCGGTCATGGAGCAGGTGGCAGACGGCGCGCTCGCCCCCATCGCCCATACCGCGTGGTCAATGGCAGAGGCGCCCGCCGCCCTCAAGTTCATGCGCGACACGCGCCACGTCGGAAAGATCGTCCTGTCCAACTCCCCCCTCCAGCAGGGCCGTCTCCGGGCGGACAGAACATATCTCGTTACCGGCGGCCTGGGCGGCATCGGCGTGGCGGTCGCGCGGTGGCTCGCCGGCAACGGCGCGGGCGCAATCGTCCTCAACGGGCGGCGCGATCCTGACCCGGAGGCGCAGGACGTCATCGACGAACTGCGTGAGGCAGGTGTCACCGTGCAGGTGGAACTCGCCGACGTAACGGACGCGGACGCGATAGACGCCATGCTCGCCCGGATCGACGAATCGCTCCCGCCGCTTGCAGGCGTCATCCACAGCGTTGGCATCCTGGCCGACGCGTCCGTTGCCAACCAGACGTGGGAATCCTTTGAGCGGGTGCTCTCGCCCAAGGTTCTCGGCGCGTGGCATCTCCACCGGGCAACGCTGAATCGTGATCTTGACATGTTCATCCTGTTCTCCAGCGCGGCAGGGGTGTTCGGCAACCCCGGGCAAGCCAACCACGCCGCCGCAAACGCATTCCTCGATCAACTGGCCGGACACCGCCGCGCCATGGGCCTTGCCGGGCAGACTATCGCGTGGGGCGCGTGGTCGGACATCGGCGAGGCGGCGGAGCAGCGGGAGCGCATCGAAGAGCGGCTGGCTGAACGCGGAACCGGGTGGATTCCTCCCGAGCAGGGAATGCGCGCGCTGGACTGGCTCGTCAGGCAGGACTGGACGAACGCGACCGTCGCATCAATCGAGTGGGATTCGCTTTTCGACAGCATCGGGTACGCGCCGCCCCTCTTCGCGGATTTTGAGCGCGTTGACGCAGCCGGCAGCGCGGCATCAGACGATGCGGGGCCGTCCCTGCTCGCCGGACTCGCGGACGCTCCCGCCGAACAGCGCGAGCAGTTGATCATCGACTTCCTCCAACAGGAGTTGCAATCGGTGATGCGGATGCCGTCGCTTCCCCTCCCTGCGGCGGAGTTCTCGGAACTCGGCATGGACTCGCTCATGGCCGTTGAACTGCGAAACAGGATCAATCGCGCCCTCATCGGCGCATACGTCGCGCCCAACACCGTCGTCTTTGATTACCCCAGCATCGACCGGCTGGCCGCCCACCTTGCGGGCGGGCTCGGCGACGCTGACCTGCCTGCCGCGCCTGTTGCGGATACGCCCGCCCCCGCGCTCCCCGCGCCGGTCATCGAGTTGCCCGCGCCGCCGTCGCCGCCCACCCCCGTTGCTGAACAGCCCGCAGCCCGGGCCCGCGTGCGACACCACGCGGATAAGGACGCAATCGCCATCGTCGGTATGGCGTGCCGCTTCCCCGGCTCCGAGGACGTGGACGCCTTCTGGCGCCTGCTGGACGAGGGCAGATCGGCAGTCACGGACGGACGCAGGGACGGGCGCGACTGGACAGGACTGTTCGGCGATCCGAACGCCGCGAATGCGTATGAACGGCAGGGCGCGTTCCTGGAAAACATCGACGAGTTCGATTCGCGGTTCTTCCGCGTCCAGCCCATCGAGGCCCGGACGATGGACCCCCAGCAGCGGCTCCTGCTAGAGACGGGCTGGCAGGCCTTTGAGGACGCCGGAATCGACCCTGAGACCTTAAAGGGCAGCCGCACCGGCGTCTACGCGGGCATCAGCGGGAGCGAATACCGCGCCGTTCTCGCGCGCAACGGCAACGATGATATTTTGGGCTCCATCCCCAGCATGGCCGTCGGACGCATCGCTTTCACGCTCGGCCTGCAGGGGCCGGCCGTGCCAATCGACCTTGCCTGCACGTCATCGCTGGCGGCGGTGCACCAGGGCGCGGCGGCGCTCCGCAGCGGCGAGGTTGACCTAGCGCTTGCCGGCGGCGTGAGCATCACGCTTTCCCAATCCACGTCGCGGTTCCTTGCAGAGTTGGGCATCCTCTCAAGCAGCGGAAAGACCGCGAGCTTCGACGCGTCGGGCGACGGGTTCACGCGCGGCGAGGGCTGCGGATTCGTCGTGTTGAAGCGCTTGGGACAGGCGGAGGCGGACGGCGACCGTATCTGGGGCGTCATCCGCGGATCGGCGGTGAACCAGAACGGCGCGGGATTCAGCATCACCAGCCCCAACGGAGCCGCTCAACAGGCGGTCATGCGGGAGGCCCTCAAGCGTTCAGGCCTGGCAGCGTCCGACGTCGATTACCTGGAGGCGCACGGCACAGGCACGCCGCTGGGAGACTCCATCGAGGCGAATGCGGTCGCCGCCGTATACGGCCAGGGACGTGAGCCGGACCGCCCGCTCGTCATGGGATCGGTCAAGACGAACATGGGACACCTGGAGGCGGCATCAGGAATGGCAAGCCTGCTCAAGGTCATCCTTGCCATGAATCACCGCCTGATCCCCAGGCATCTCAACTTCACCACGCCGAACCCGGACATCGCCTGGGACGCCATGCCCGTGCAGATCCCGGCGGAGGCGATGGACTGGCCGGCGCCCCCAGATCGGCCCGCGACGGCGGCCGTCAACATCTTCGGCATGACCGGCGCCAACGCCCACATGATCGTCGAAAGCTACGAGCCGCCTCCCGCCCAGGCATCGTCGCCCGGCATTCCGAAAACACGCCTCCTCCCGCTCTCCGCCAAAGACGATGATGCCCTGCGCGATCTCGCAGAACGATACCGCGGTTGGCTCGACACTCAAGGCGACGAACAACTCGCGGACATGGCATGGACGGCATCCATCGGGCGCAGCCATTTCCCCGCCCGCGCGGCGGTGGTCTTCAGGAACGCGGACGACCTGCGAACAGGACTTGACCGCCTGATCGACGGCAATTCTCCGCAGAACGGCGCAACTGCGGATGGAAACGCGGATTCCGCAAGCGCGGCGGCGCGGGCATACGAGGCCGGACAGGACGTCGATTTCGCAACGCTATTCGAGGGAGAGGAGCACAGGAAGATCGCCCTGCCCGGCTATCCCTTCCAGCGCCGCCGCTACTGGGCGCCGCCAAAAAACGGGTCAGGTTAAGAGAACGTAAGCGACAATCGCAAGTGAATGCGGTACGCTGATAGAGAGCACAAATGGCATGACGAAAGGAGTGACAGAATGGCAACAACGGAAGAGAGGCTCCACAAGCTGGTTCACGACAACCTGGACGTCCCGGACACCGAGAGCCTGAACCTGAACCTGAATTTCGCGGACGCCGGCGTGGCCTCGGCGCAGGTCGTCGCGTTCGCCAAGCTCGTGGCGGATGAGTTCGGCATCACGGTTACCCCGGAAGACTTCGCAGGCTTCAACAACGTCGGCGACCTCGTCGCCCACATCAACGCGAACGCCGCCTAGCGGCATCCGTTCGGCAATCGCGTTCCCGTCGCCGTCGCGGCGGGAACGCGATTCACATTAAGCAGAGTGGCGTCAGCAGGAGTGGGCGGAGAGTGGGTCGACTACGGACTCACCGGCGGCGTTGCCGTCTATCACGTCGACGTGACGCCGCATCCCGGGCGCGAGGCCGCGGCCCGCGCCCTGCTGAATGAAGAGGAAACAGAGCGCGCCGGCCGATTCTATTTCGCAGAGCCGCGCCGCCGCTTCGTCCTCTGCCGCGCCGCCCTCCGCTCCCTCATCTGTGAGCGGCTCGGCTGCGACAATTCCGATCTCGATTTCTACCCAACTGCCTACGGCAAGCCCATCGCGCTGGTCGAGGACGTGCCGGCGGACGTCAACTTCAGTGTGAGCCACAGCGGCAACCATGGACTCATCGCCATCGCGGGAAAGGCGCTGGTGGGAGTCGACGTCGAGGATCGAAACACGCGGCTCCCGCTGGAGCAACTCATGGACTCCGTCCCAAGCCCGCGCGAACGGCAGCAGCTTGCCGCTCTGGACAGCGACGCCCGCAAAAGGTCATTCTTGGACTTGTGGACACTCAAAGAAGCGCTCATCAAGGCAGTCGGCCTCGGGCTGCGCATGCCGTTGCAGGACATCGAGATTCCCGACGCGATGAAAAGCGGCGCGGCGTCCGGCACGATAGCCGTTCCGCAAGCTCCCGGCATCCGGTGGCGGCTGACCAAGCTGAGCGGCGCGCAATTCGCCGCCGCTGTCGCGCAGGAAATACGGGCGGACGCCGGCTGTGACTGACTCAAACGATTCCGTATGGATGCCGCCTGAGCCGCTGGCCACGCATGACGTCCAACTGGACGCCGACACGGTCGTGACGCTGCGGCGCCACGGCAACCCAAACGGCCCCCGCCTCGTGCTGAGCCACGGCAACGGCCTCGCAATCGACCTCTATTACCCGTTCTGGTCCCTCCTGCTGGATGATTTCGACATCATCGTCCATGACATCAGGAACCACGGGTGGAACCCCGTTGGCCCCATGGAGCGCCACAACCTGCCAACGTTCATCCGCGATCACGACCGCATCCTGGAGGCAATCGACGCGCAATTCGGCAGCAAGCCGCAGGTCGGAGTTTTCCACTCAATCTCCGCATTGATCGCGCTCTTGTCGCCCGCGAGGGGGCGGCGATTCTCCGGTCTCTTCCTCTTCGATCCACCCGTGTGCAAGCCGGGCAGGACATATGAAGAACTGGACGCGGCGGCGGTACGCAACGCGGAGATGATCCGCCGCCGCACGGAGAAATTCAAGACCCGCCGCGAACTCATCGAAATACTGCCCTACATGCCCGCATTCCAGCAGGTCGTCGACGGCGTCGGACAACTCCTGGCAGAGACGACGCTGCGAGAGGCGGCGGACGGCGACGGTTATGAACTCCGCTGCCCGCGCGAATACGAAGGGCAGATCATGGAATACGCGGGCATCTTCGCCGTATCCGTCGATTTCGAAAGCATGGCGTGCCCCGTCAAGGTCATGGGCGCGGACCCCACCGTCCCCTACTCATACCTCCCCACGCTGGACCTAAGCGACATCACCACCGTCGATTACGATTTCATAGCAGACGCCACCCACCTAATGCTCCTCGAACAACCCCAAGAATGCGCCCAGGCAGTCCAACAATACACCCAGCAAATCCTCCAACCGTAAGAAGGGAGCACGAATGACAACATCCGGCGCGAACAGCGGCAACGGAGCTGTGACAGGCTACGAGGCCGAGTTATGGAAGATGGCCGATGCCCTCCGTGGGAGCATGGACGCCGCCGAGTACAAGCACGTCGTCCTCGGCCTCATCTTCCTCAAGTACATCTCCGATGCCTTCGAGGAAATGCACACCTGGTTGGAGTCGATGACGGCTGAGGGATACGACCCGGAGGACATGGATGAGTACCGGGGCGAGAATATCTTTTGGGTTCCGCCAGAAGCGCGCTGGTCGCGCTTGAAAGAGCAGGCGCGGCAGTCGACTATCGGCCGACTGGTGGACGACGCTATGGCCGCTGTGGAGCGCGACAACCCGGGGCTCAAGGACGTGCTGCCCAAAGATTACGCCCGACCTGCCCTGGACAAGGCGCGTCTTGGCCAGCTGATTGACATGATCAGCAACATCCGGGTAGGAGACGCAGAAGCGCGTTCCAGGGATGTCTTGGGCCGAGTGTACGAGTATTTCCTGTCCCAGTTCGCCAGCGCCGAAGGCAAAAAAGGCGGCGAGTTCTACACCCCGCGCTCAGTCGTACGCCTCCTGGTGGAGATGCTGGAGCCATACAGGGGCCGCGTCTATGATCCCTGCTGCGGCTCCGCCGGCATGTTCGTCCAGTCGCTGGAGTTCATCGACGCCCATGCCACCGGGAACGGCAACGGCGGCAAGGCCCGAAGCCGCGTTTCCATCTGGGGCCAGGAGTTCAACTACACAACCTGGAAGCTGGCAAAGATGAACCTGGCTATCCGGGCCATCGACCATGACAATATCGCCCATGGCAACAGCTTTCTCAACGACCGCCATCCCGACCTCAAGGCCGACTACATCCTGGCCAACCCGCCCTTCAACGTCTCAGATTGGAACGGGGAACACTTGCGGGATGACAGGCGGTGGAAGTACGGCCTCCCGCCCGCCGGCAACGCAAACTTCGCGTGGGTGCAGCACTTCATCCATCACCTGTCCCCGCGCGGCACGGCAGGTTTCGTCCTCGCCAACGGCTCCATGTCGTCCAACCAATCCAACGAAGGTGAGATCCGCAAGAACATCATCGAGGCGGACCTGGTGGACTGCATGGTGGCTCTGCCCGGCCAGCTCTTCTACTCCACCCAGATACCCGTCTGCCTCTGGTTCCTCTCCAAAGATCGCAGAGGCGGCAACTACCGGGATCGGCGGGGCGAAGTACTGTTCATCGACGCCCGCGCGCTGGGGCGCATGGTGGACCGCGTCCACCGGGAACTGACTGACGACGACATCGCCCGCATCGTCGGCGCCTACCACGCATGGCGTGGCCACTCCCCTCTCCCCCAGGGAGAGGGTCAGGGTGAGGGCTACGCCGACGTCCCCGGATTCTGCAAAAGCGCCTCGCTCGAAGAGATTCAGCGGCACGGCTGCGTCCTCACCCCCGGCCGCTACGTCGGCGCAGCCCCGCAAGAAGACGATGGGGAACCCTTCACGGACAAGATGGCCGCCCTCTCAACCCAATGGCGAGAGCAGCAAGCGCAAGCCGCCAAACTGGACGCCGCCATAGAAGACAACCTGCGTAAACTGGGGTTTGGAGGATAAGCAGACGCATAGATCGAAGTCGTAGAATAGACACGATGACAATCACACCAGGTCGCAATGGCCTGGCCTACTGGGCAATGGAGAGATAGATGATTCGGCCAACTAAGGTTGAGGCGCGAGAGGGATACCGGATATGGATTCGCTATTCCGACGGTGCGGAGGGAGAAGTTGACCTCTCGGCCCTTGCCGGCAAGGGCGTCTTTGCCGCCTGGAATGAGCCGGGCTATTTCGACAGGGTTCACATCAACGAGGCCGGCGACGTCGCATGGAGTGATGAGATCGACCTCTGCCCCGAATCCCTCTACATGGACCTCACCGGCAAATCCGCCGAAGAAGTAATGCCCGGCCTGCTGCCCAGGACCCAGGATGCCTGAGATCGGGCGCAGCGCCATGAGCCGCCCGGCAAGATAGACCCGCTCCCGTAGGAACAGAACCTGCGTAAACTGGGGTTTGGAGGATAGCGATGACTGTCAATGAACTGGCCCAATTGCTGGCGGCATATCCACCCGACCTGCGCGTGGTGGTGGACGGCTACGAGGACGGCTACGACGACCTATCGCCGGAACAGCTCGCTATGGCTAAGGTTGCCTTGGATGTGGGAGACCAGGATTGGGTCGGCAAGCATGGAGATGCCAACTATCTGCCTCAAGAGAAGCTGGTCGGCCTCAAGGTTGAAGAGGCTTTGGTTCTGCGTCGGACGTCGCACTAAGGAGTGTGGAAGGGCTAGGCGACCTGCGAACAGATTCAGTCATGACCGAGACAACTAATCCCGACCCAAGGACGCTCAGCTTCTCCCAGGCCAACGGCTACGAAGACTTGCCTCAGCCACTGGCCTTAGAAGAAGTCAGCTATGACGCGCGCCGCAAACTTTGGGACCTTTTGTGGCTATCCGCTTGGGAACATGATTGGGATGACTGGGCCACGGACTATTGGCCTAATGTCTTTCAGACTCTCCATCTAGAGTTCATGAAGGAGCCTCTGGATGAGTTTGACGCTGATGCGGATGTAATACGGAAAATTTACAGGCCCCTGATCCTGTCGGATCTTTCATTTCACATCTTGTTTGATTTGTGGCAGATGATTATGCGGCATCGTCGGTGCCCAAAAACGTTTGTTAGTACCACTGCGGCGATCTTTGAGGAATGCCGCCTCGCTTACGTTGTGGATACGACCGGCCCGCCAACGATACTCCCTGCCGCGACTCCCCAGGAGGGCGAGGCATTGATCGCCGCTCTGCGAAATCTAAAGGATGGTGGCTATCTGGGGGCAGAGACTCACCTGCGGGAAGCGGGAACCCAGATCAACGCCGGAGAGTGGGCGGAGTCGGTTCGCGAGAGCATTCATGCGGTGGAATCCGTCGCCCGCGTGCTTGACCCCCAAGACACCAACACCCTGGATGACGCGCTCAAATCGTTGGAGAAGCAGATTCGAATTCATCCCGCTCTCAAAGGTGCCTTCAGCAGGCTGTACGGCTACACGTCTGACGAGACGGGAATCAGGCACTCCCTGCTGGAAGACGACACCTCGCCTGTCGGTCGTGACGAAGCTGTCTTCATGCTCGGGGCCTGCGCCTCTTTCGTCACCTATCTCCTAAGCAAGCGCCGCGCAGGAGTATCCCCATGACCTCCCCACCATCCCTTCCCAACGGCTGGCGCGAGGTGACGCTTGGCGACGTCATGACTTTTCAGCGTGGCTTTGACTTGGCGCAAACTAAGCGCATACATGGACCATATCCCGTGATTGCATCCACAGGCGAGGTCGGAAATCACAACGAGGCAGCGGTCAAAGGGCCTGGAGTAGTAATAGGTCGTTCCGGCAGTTTGGGCGGCGGTCAATACATCCGCGGCGACTACTGGCCCCTGAATACTGCCCTCTGGGTCAAAGATTTTCACGAGAATGACGTGAGGTACTGCTACTACCTTCTCGGCTCTCTTGACCTGGCTCAATTCAACGCTGGAAGTGGTGTCCCCACCTTGAATCGGAATCACATACACCCGCTTCCAGTCAAGGTCCCCCCGCTGCAAGAACAACGCGCCATAGCCCACGTCCTCGGCACGCTGGACGACAAGATCGAGTTGAACCGCCAGATGAATGAGACGCTGGAGTCCATGGCGAGAGCCCTGTTCAAATCGTGGTTCGTCGATTTCGAGCCGGTGCGGGCCAAGATGGAGGGCCGGTGGCATCGAGGAGAATCCCTCCCCGGCCTCCCCGCCGAGTTGTTCGATCTCTTCCCAAACCGCCTAACCCCCTCCCAACTAGGCGAGATTCCAGAGGGCTGGCAGATAAAGCCGCTGGGAGAGGCGATTGAGTTGGCGTATGGTAAGGCTTTGAAAGCCGACAGCCGAAGGCCCGGCGATATTCCTGTCTATGGCTCAAATGGTCAAGTTGGCTGGCATGATGAGGCTCTGGTCAAGGGCCCCGGCATTGTAGTTGGAAGGAAAGGGAACCCGGGTATCGTTACGTGGTCTCAAACCGACTTCTTTCCCATTGACACCACCTTCTACGTAGAACCTGCCGATGGTGAACTCAGCATGGCGTTCTTGTTCTATTCGCTCTGTCGGCAGGATTTGCCGTCAGTGGCCGCCGACTCTGCCGTACCTGGGCTAAATCGCAACCTCGCCTATTCGAACGCACAATTGCTTCCTGCGTCGGATGTGCTGCGCGAATTCGATCATACTGTTGAGACGATGTTCGCACAGCGCAACCAACTTGAAACTGAATCCCGCGCACTGGCCGCACAACGGGATGCCCTGTTGCCGCGGCTGGTGAGCGGAGAGGTGAGGGTGGATGGGGGGAGTAGAATAACAGCATGATGATGAGCGAAAACATGCGGAAGTCCCGCTTCTCCCTGTCGTATATCGAGGCAGTTGCATCGCATGCTGGCTTTCAGGTCGTCGAGCCTAAGGTGGACGAAGACAGCGTCGACGGAATCTTGATGGGCGATTTCGGCAAGAGACCTCGAATCGAGTTTCAAGCCAAAGCGACTAGTCAGAACATTCTGCGTCCTGACGGCGTCCATTTTGACCTGCCAGTAAAAAACTACGAGGAATTGCGTCTGGAGACCATCGTTCCGCGGATATTGATAGTGATGCTGATGCCTGATTCACCGGAGGATTGGCTAAACCAGTCAGCGGATGAGCTTTGCTTGCGTCGCTGCGCATATTGGAGGTCGCTCAGGGACGAGCCCGCCACATCGAACAGTGACAGCGTCATGGTTCGATTGCCAACAGAGTATATTTTTGACAGTGATCGCCTCAGATGGATGATGGAACAGACCGAAAGGACAGGTGCGCTGTGAACATTGACATTCGCGACCGTCCCGCGCTGGGATCCATTCCGATTATCAATCTTCGCTCTTACCTCGCATCTCGCGGCTGGACTGATTCAGGTAAGTGGGGAGAACGGCCAGTCGCGTTGTTTGCAGCCGAGCGGCACGGGAGAACGTGGGAGGTCTTGGTGCCGCTCCGCGACACCCTGGGCGGATACGCGGAAAACATGGCTGATGCGATTTCAGTCTTGGCAGCCGTAGAGGAACGGTCACAACTTGATATCTATAACGATCTGGTGGCTACGGGGGCCGATGTCGTTTATCTGCGTTCTCCGGTCGGCTCCAGCATGGAGACGCCTTCTATACGACAGAGCTCCGAGATGTTGAGCGACGCCTACAAGATGCTTGAAGCTGGGGCCAGGGCGGTTGAAAAACCACGAGCCATTTACAGAGGCAAACTAAGTGCAGATGTTGCAGAGTATCTGGACAATGTGAAGCCGATGCCGGGATTCTCGGCATCCTTCGATCTAATGCTGCGCTCCCCTGTTCCAATGAGCTTTGACACCCAACAAGACTTGGGAGATGACTTTCAAGCCCCCTTCCCGCGTCTCGTTACACACAAGCTGGCCGAAGGCTTGAAGCATACTTCCGAAGCCGTTGAAAGTGTTCTGGCCCAAGACAACCTCGACTCATTCAAACAGGGCATCAATCGCGGCATAAGCGCGAATCTCTGCGACTCAATAGCCGATTTGGCGCATCGAGCCGAGGGGATCACAATCGGGCTTTCTTGGGCAGGAGTACGCCCTGCGAACATTGAAGACTCAACCTTCCGATTTTCATCTGCTTCAGCGGATATATTGACCGAAGCAGCAAAGTCCCTGCGAACCAAGGAAACGTCGTTCGACGAGACGATCATGGGACTTGTCGTCCGGCTAGAGAAGGAGCCAGGAGAATTTGACGGCAGGGCTACGATCGCATCCATCTGGGATGGACGGCTGACGCGAATGAATGCGGAGTTCGAAAAACCACTCTACGAAGAGGTCATTCGCGCCTTTAGAGACCAAGTTGACGTCTCTCTTGAAGCAGACGTTCATCCGTCCGGCAACGCGTTTCAGCTGCGCAACATCCGTAATCTCGTAGTCCATGCAAACGCTGCTCAGCCTGTATGACCACGCTCACCGAAGCCGTCGTTGAAGAGGCCGCCCTTCACTGGCTGACCGCCCTCGGCTGGAACGTCGCGCACGGGCCGGACATCGCGCCGGGCGCCCCAAACGCGGAACGTGACGATTTCCGTCAGGTCATGCTGGAGCAGCGGCTGAGAGACGCCCTCGAGGAATTGAACCCCGCCCTGCCCGCCTCGGCAATCGACGACGCCTTTCGCAAGCTCACGCGGCCCGACGGCGCGACCACGGAAACGCGCAACCGCGCATTCCACCGGATGCTCGTCAATGGCGTCACGGTGGAGTACCCGGAAGGCGAGGGACGCATTCGGGGGGCGCAGGTTCGGGTCATTGACTTTGATGACCCCGGAAACAATGGCTTCCTCGCCGTCAACCAGTTCACTGTCAACGAGAACCGCAGCGCCCGCCGGCCGGACGTCATCCTTTTCGTCAATGGCCTGCCCCTGGGCATCATGGAGTTGAAGAATCCGGCGGATGAGGACGCCACCATCTGGACGGCATGGCAGCAGCTCCAGACCTACAAGGCAGAGCTGCCCACCCTGTTTTCCATGAACGAGGCGCTGGTGGTCTCGGACGGCATGACCGCCCGCCTCGGCGCGCTGACCTCCGGCCGCGAGTGGTTCAAACCCTGGCGCACGACCACCGGCGAGGCTCTCGCAGATTCCCGCATGACCGAGCTGCAGGTGATGCTGCAGGGCGTATTCGAGCCGCGCCGGTTCCTTGCCATGATCCGTGACTTCATCGTGTTTGAGGACGACGGGGGCGGCGCGCTTGCCAAGAAAATGGCAGGCTACCACCAGTTCCACGCCGTCAGGGTTGCCGTCGATGAGACCCTGCGGGCGGCGGAACTACAGCGCGATGAAGCCGGGGTCGTGGAAGCGGGCGGCAGGTATGAATCCGGCAGCATGGCGGGCGGGCAACCCGGCGACCGTCGCATCGGCGTCGTGTGGCACACGCAAGGCTCCGGCAAAAGCCTGACGATGGCTTTCTACGCGGGCGCGATTGTGCGTGAGCCTGCCATGGAGAATCCGACTATTGTCGTCCTCACGGACCGCAACGATTTGGACGACCAGCTATTCGGCACGTTCTCCCGCTGCCAAGACCTGCTGAGGCAGCCGCCGACGCAGGCGGATAGCAGGGCGGACCTCCGGAAAAAGCTGTCCGTCAACGCAGGCGGCATCGTCTTCACTACCATCCAAAAATTCTTCCCGGAGGAAAAGGGGGATACGCACCCCACGCTTTCGGACAGGCGCAACATCGTCGTGATAGCGGATGAGGCGCACCGCAGCCTCGCAGGCTACACGGCTACACGTCTGACGAGACCTGCAAAGACTAATGCGCTCTTGTCGTGGCTGATGCATAGAGAAGTTATGGTGGCAGGCACTCTTGACGCAACCTCCATAGAATGGCACCTAAAGCGCGGTCAGGGGCACGCATGCTCTGGTGTATAATGAGTGAGCAACCTAATGTGTCAGGAGCCTCAGGAATGTCCAGTGAAATTGAGCAGACAGACGATTTAGAGGTGGTGGACGAAGCCGAAGAGTCCGACGAGGCTTCTCCCTTCCGGTACCAGATAACAGCATATGGCGCAGATTACCCCGTAGACGCCTTAGTGAAGAGGATTGCTTCAAAGGATATTGTAGTGCCGCGGTTCGATCCAGAAACGCCGGCGGAGGGCATCAGGGGCTTCCAGAGGCAATTCGTCTGGAATAAGGGCCAAAGCGATAGGTTTATCGAGTCGCTTCTGCTTGGCCTGCCGGTCCCCGGCATATTCCTTGTAAGCCAAGAAGATGGCCGCCTTCTTGTGCTGGATGGCCAGCAGCGGTTGCTGACTCTATACTCGTTTTGCTCAGGTGACACTCAGGCGAGAAAGCACAAATTAGAGCGAGTTCAGGATAGCTTTGCTGGGAAGACATACCAGACGCTTGATTTGGCAGACAGGCGGCGGCTTGATGATAGTATAATTCACGCCACAATCGTTAGGCAGGATGAACCATCGGATGATCAAAGTAGCATCTACATGATATTCGAAAGGCTTAACACGGGAGGTACGGCACTGCAGCCGCAAGAGATTCGCGTAGCTCTCTATGGTGGACCGTTTATGAACTTGCTGCGCGATTTGAATGAGTTCACGGCATGGCGAGATTTTTTTGGTACGAAGTCTACGCGCCTCAAAGATCAAGAGCTCATATTGAGGTTCTTCAGCCTGCTCTATAGGGAGCAGGATTATAAGCCACCTATGAAGGACTTCCTGAATCTCTATGCTAGCGAAAATCGTAAGTTGAATATTCAAAATGAAAGTGAACTTCGAGAGATTTTTGAATCCACAGTGAAAGCTCTCCGTCAGAGCTTGGGGAATCGTGCCTTTCGATTGGCTAACCCCCTTAATGTGGCAGTCATGGAGGCCGTGATGGTTGGGGTTGCTGCGCGCATACGTGAGCACGGCTTAATCACTGATTTGTCGGGGATTAATCAAGCTTATAGAAACT
Organism: Dehalococcoidia bacterium; assembly: GCA_963666115.2. GTDB lineage: Bacteria > Chloroflexota > Dehalococcoidia > UBA6926 > UBA6926 > VXMO01. The sequence goes on from CAXXET010000004.1 coordinate 104,408, forward strand.
TGCTTCTAAACAGTGCCTTTTTGGATTCTGTGACCAGCGGCACCACTCAAGAGGGAAACGTGAAGACCAGGCTGAGTCTCGCGAAGACGGCAATGAAAGAACTAGTGTAGGAAGTTCGGTGAAGACGCGCGCTGTTGTCGACAGAAAAAACAGGCTCGATGCTGTCTTTTCCCGGATTTCGAATCTCCCGGAAGAATCGTTGCAAGTCAGGGCAGATTTCGCAGCTTATCTCTGCGTATTGACATGTGGTTTCCTTGAGGCAGCCGCTTCTGAAATTGCGTTGGAATATTGCAGAGACAAGTCATCTCCAAGAATCCAAAATTTTGTGGAGAATCGTTTGCAACGTCCCAGCAACATGAATGCTGAGCAACTGAGACAATTGGTCGGCTCTTTTGATTCTGGATGGGGTGAAAGAATTGCCGAGTACTTGCAAGGCGCCCGGAAAGAGGCAGTGGATTCCTTGTACGCAAACCGGAATCGCATTGCTCATGGTGATCCTGTTAGCCTGACTTTTTCAAGAGTGCAGGAGTATTATGGAAAGGTCAGCGAAGTTGTTGAATATCTTGAAGAGATATTCAGTTGAACTTTGCGACAATCCCTTCTTGTGACCACCTCGCCAGTTCTGGAATTCAAGATGCTTCCCTTGCTTGCCTGAGCGGCCCTAACTGGCAAGCGGAGCACAGGCCGAAGGTTACGTTCCAACTCTGCGATCAGACGCCATCCAACACCTCAACCCCCTCCCAAGTCAACCCTCCCCATCCCCAGCCGCCTCCATCGTCATTCCTACCTCCCATTCAGCTCCCCCGCCAGCGCGCACCCCGTGTCGTAGTCCCCTGTCGAGGAAAACCACAGCTTGTAGCACCACCGCGTGAACGGCGCAATTCGCCCACCGCGGACGGCAATCTCATAACTCCCGTCCGCGTTCTCCGACACCCCCACCGTCACCCCGCCCCCAATCTCGCGGGATTCCCCGTCATGGAGCACCGAATAATCGTCCCTGCCCCACCCGACAGCCTCATTCACGTCAGGATTGCGGATGTCATACAGCGCCGGCCCCAGCCGCGTCTGCGTGCCGGTTCCGGCGGACTGGTCATACCGACTGATCAGCGCCCCGCTGTAGCGGAACGGTCTCAGCCCGTCGGGCGCGTCCGGGTCATAGACGATCGGGCTGTCGTCGATATAGATGTCGTCGCGTTCGTCCAGTACCTCCACCGTCGTGAACGCGTGGGGCCGGCCGGACGAAATGACGAGGAGTTGGTAGCCGTCCTGGAGAGGCGGCTGTAGCGTGTAGACGCCCTCGTAGGCCAAATGCAGCGCAACGTCCGACGGATCGATCCACCCCGCGCTGTACCTGTTGATTGCCATCGTCGCCGGCATCTTGTCGCTCCAGCCCTTAACCGGCGGCAGCGTGAGCGCCGACATCACGTCCAGGTGGTTGCTGTATGGGTTCGGCGGCTCCAGACCATCGTCCACGCCCTTCGGCTTCCAGCCAATCTCAGTGAATGAGTGCGGCCAGTTCATCCAGCCGTGCCCAATCTCATGCACCAGTACCTGCATGCTTGCCTGTGAGACGCTGACCAGCCCAAAGTCCGCGCTGCCGGCGAAGCCCTGCCCGGCCGAATAGGCCGTGACGTCGACCAGCAAAATGCGGTGGATGCCGGCCGGCTCCGAAAGTGTACACAGCGCCCGCGTATCCCCCTCGGCGCAATCCCGTATGCCGGCCAGCCGCAGTTGCTGCTTCTTCGCGGTATCGTGGGAACCGTCGCCCTCCACGACGAAATCGCTTCCAGGCGCAAAGGAGAACCGCAGCTTGCCGCTGGAGATGCGCCGGTAATAGGCCGCAACATACTCATTGAGCGTAGCGACGGCCTCCTCCATGCTCATTGATTCGCGCGCGCCGTCGTCGTTGAACCACCCGCCCTTCCCCACCGGCACGCGGGCAATGTCAACACTGATAACCAGGTCGCCGAGCGAGTAATAGGTGGGGTCTATCGGCGCATCGAGGTAGGTCTTCTCCGGGTCTGACGTCGTCCGCGTGCAGCCGTTGTAGGTCATGAACGTCCAGGGAATATGGCTGTCGTTGCCGTGCCAGCGCACCAGCGACAGCGCATCCGCCCCGCCCAGGTCCGCCATGCCCGCCTCGATCCACGGGGACGTTTCCTTTTCAGGCGTGATGCACGTGTATGGGGCGCGCGGCCTGAACCAGTGCGGCGTGCCCATTCCAAGATCGATGTCCGCGACAAGGTTTTCTTGGCCGCTGCCGGGCGCCGGCTCCGGCGATTCGACCGGAGGCGGAATGGGCGACGGCTCAGGCGTGTCCACGTCCTCTGAGTCGCCCACGCACGCCGCTCCCACCACAAGCGCGAACGCCAGCAACGCCAGAATCGCGAACGCCCTGCCAATCGCCATCCAGCCCTCCCCGCCCATTATCCGCCGCATCATCATGCCGGGGAAATCAGCGCCTCGTCGGCAAACTCGCCGTTCTCATCGCTCTCCCCAACCGAGACGTCCCCCGCATCAATCCTGCCCCGCGTCTCGCGCAGCGCATCCTCGATCTCCGCGCCCGTCGCCCACCAGAGTTTTCCCGTCCGCAGGAACAGCAGCCCCGCAGCAGGCCGCCGTCCCGTCGCCGCCTCGATTGCGCCCGCATACACGCCAAGCTGCGTCAGGTACGCGGCGGCACGCTCAGCTTCCCCGCCCTCCTCCACGCGGTCCGTCTTGAAATCCACCACCCGCCATTCGCCCCCCGCCTCATACGCAAGGTCGATGCTGCCGTGAACGGCGACCCCGTCCCACGCCCACGAAAACGGCAGCTCGAAGTGTTTCCGCGTGGCCGAGTCGCGCAGCGTCGCCGCCAACTCGGATGTATCGAAATCGTCGAGCATCCCGTCCACGTCCGCCGCGATGTTCGCCAAATCCTCGTCGCTTAGCCGCGCCCCCAGCCGGTCGGCCAACGCCGCCGCGTCGGGCCGCGCACCCACCTTAAACCACTCCTCGATAGCCGCGTGCGCCACCGTGCCGCGAATGAGCGCCAACGGATCGGACGCCCCGCCCCCGAATCGCTGCTCGTGGCGCTCCAGCGCCGTCGCGGGCGTGCTCGACCGTATCGGAATCGCGCCCCGCCGCCCAATCAACGGCGCGTCGGCCTCCTGCTCCGACTCCGCAGGCGGCACGGTGAACGGCGAACGCGGCGCGCGGCTGCGTATCGATGCCATGTCCACGCCCACCGGCGCATGGACGTGGGTGTGCCCGGCGTGCGCCGGGTTGCTGAAATCATTGAGCCACGTGGCCCTGGTCTCGTTCGCCGCAAGGGAGCCACTCACGGTGAGCAGGTCTGCCGCGCGTGTGGCGGCGACGTACAGCAGCCGCTTGTTCTCCGCTTCCTCTTCGCGCTGTTCAAGCGCCCTCAGATAGTTGTGAAAGGCCGGCTGCCTGCGCCCCGTTTCGTCGTCCCCCACCTCGCGTTCCAGCGTCAGGGAGATGCCTTCTTCCGCCCGCCACAGCACGGCGGAGGAGCGTGGCCCGCCCTGCGTCGGTCCGGCATCCGCAAGGAAGACGATGGGAAACTCCAGCCCCTTGGCGGAGTGGATGGTCAGCAGCCGCGCGGCGTCCCCGGCGTCCGGCGCGGCTTGCGGCGCGCGTATGTCGAGGTCGTCCCGCAGCGCCCGGATGTGCTCGACGAACTCATCCACTGTCTTGTCCGCCGCCGCCCGCGCCATCCCCGCGAACTGCCGGATGTTGGCCAAAACCTGCTCCCCGCCCCGCAGCGGCGCCCACGATGCCTCGTAGTTCGTCAGGACCAGCGCCCGTTCAACCAACTGCTCAGGCGAAGCCAACCGCGATTCCTCCCGCAGTTGCTCCAGCACGCGGGCGGCATGGACGCAGAGCGGGCGCGTCTGCGGCAGGACGCCGTCCGACGGGTTCCCCAGCGCATCGAGCAGCGTGCCGTCCGCCTGCGTCAGTGCGACCAGCGATTCGTCGTCGATGGCAAAGAACAGCGACCGCAGCAAGCCGACGAGCGCAATATCATTCGCAGGCTCCGCAAGCCACTCCAGCAGGTTCGCCAGGTCGATGATCTCGGCGCGGTTGTAGAAGCCGCCGCCGGACGCCGTGCGGTACGGAACGCCCTGGCTCTCCAGCGCCCGCTCGTACTCATCAACGTGGGACATGCGGCGTATGAGAATGACAATATCGCCGGGCGCGGCAGGGCGATAGTCGTTCATGTCTTTGTCCCAGACCCTGTACCCGCCGTCCACCAGTTCCCTGATGCGGCCGGCGATCATGTGCGCCTCCATGCGCCGTTTCTCGGAGTCGCTGGGACGTCCGTCCTGGCCGGAATCGGCGTACTCCCGCGCGATGGGCATAACCTCAACGAACGGCGCGCCTGGGCGCGAAGGGCGGGCGGACGACATCGCCTCCATCCGCGCCTCATACTCCTCAAGACCCTGCCCCAGCACGTCCTCCATGACGGCATTAAGCGCGCCCACCAGGTCGGGATGCGACCGGAACGACGTGTCGAGCGAGATTATCTCCCCCTCGTCCCGCCCAACGTCCGCCGTCAGCCTGTTGAGGTTCCGCACGTCGCTGCGGCGGAAACGGAAGATGGATTGCTTGACGTCGCCAACGAAGAACTGCTCAGGTGGCCTGCCCCCCGACTCCGCGTCGCCGTCCGTCAACAGTTTCAGGAACTCGAACTGTGTGGGGTTGAGGTCCTGCGCCTCATCCACCAGGACGTGGCGGAAGCGCGAGCGATAGCCCGCCGCCGTCCCCGGCGACGCGCGCAGCAGCTCAATGGCCTTCAGTTCGAGGTCGAGGAAATCCAGCGCCGAGAGTTCCCGCTTGCGCGCCTCATACCGGTCGCGCGCCCCGCGAAACAGCCCCCGCAGGGATTCCAGCACAGGCAGCGCATCCGTGTCCGCGTCGTTCCAAATGAACGGCGCAACCTCTCCGTACATGTTCTTGATGGCGCTAAGAGCGCCCCTGACTGCCTGCGTGCTGGCCGACCACGCCTTGGCTGACCCGCCGCGCACCGTCCCCATGAACGAGGCGTTGAGCAGGCGATGCAGCAAGTCCTCCGAATCCCCCTCCAGGGGATCGCCGATGGTTTCAGCGACCCAATCCGCCAACGGCGTGAGCGCGTCGGTCTCGTCGGGATTGCGAACCTTATCAAGCCACGACAGCCGCTCAACAAGTTCCCGCCGCAACACCGCGAGCTTCTGGTCCACGTAGTTCGCAAGCAGCAGCCGCAGGTGAACGCCCCACTCCGCCGCCGTGTCCCCGTCCAGCGCGGCATACGCCTGCTCCACCTCGTCGCGCCGCTCCACCATGCGCGGCAGGGCGCTCTGCGCGGAAAAGACGCCGAGGCCCAGCAGGGCGTCCACGCCCGGCCCCTCACCTGCCGCCGCAGCCTCCACGGCGTCGCGGCAGGCGCCGAGCAGCTCCATCTGCGCCTCATCCTCGCCCAGCACTGCCGCCGCCGGGTCGATGCCCGCCTCAACCGGGTTCTCTCTCAGCATCTGGAGACAGAGCGAATGGATGGTGCCGATGACGGCGGTGTCAAGATGCTGCTTGTGCCGCGCCAACTCCGGGCGCGACATGACCGCCTCCCGCACGCGCCCGCGCATCTCAGCCGCCGCCGCGTCCGTAAACGTCACAGCAACAAGCTGATCGATGTCGTGGTCCTCCAGCAGCGAGACGTAGCGTTCCACGAGCACCCGCGTCTTGCCGCTGCCCGCCCCTGCGGTGACAACAACATCACGCCCGCGCGTCTCAACCGCCCGCCGCTGGTTCTCGGTCAGATTCACGGCCTGCGTTCCTTGTACCTGCTGAATGCGTTGACGCGGCAAACGTGCTTCATCGCGCAGTACGCGGGGCACGTGGGAACCTGCGGATTGACGCGAAAATCCCCGCGCTCCACAAGGTCGCGCTTGTCCTGCAAGACGTCCGCTATCCCGTCCAGAACCGCCGCATCGTCGTCGTTGAGGCTGTCCAGCGCCCAGGGCTTTAGGTCGCGCGGCGACGGCAGCTTGGCGTACGCGACCTGGATGTTCGCGTCTCTGCCGCGCGGATGTTGCCGCATGGCGTAGGCGTACAGCGGAAGCTGCGCGCTCTTTCCCTCCCGCACGTCCTTCTGCGACGGAATGCGCCCCGTCTTGTAGTCATAGATGAACAGCCCGGGCTCCGCCGATTCGTCCACGCGGTCGATCTTTCCATGGATTCGCAGCGGCGGATTCGTCGAGATTTCCTCGTCGAACTCAAGCTCCGTGCCGAGAACGCGAAAGTCGCTGTCAGTCCCGTTCAGCCCGTCCTGCGCCTCCAGCATCCGCGCAATCCGGTCGCGGTAGCGGTCCCATTCCAGCCGCCACAGCGCCGCCCTGCCGAACCCCCGCTCCTCCGGCGCGCGCATCCACGTCTCCCGCCCCGCCGTATCGACATACGCCATCACGCGCTCCAACGCCGTGGCAGACAGCGGCTCATCCCGCACGAACGGCTGCTCAAATGCCTTTTCCAGGATGTCATGAATGATCGTGCCGCGTATCGCCGCGTCCCCTTCGTCGGATTCGTCATCCAGCTCTTTGAGGCCGAGGACGTACCTGCCAAAGAACTGGAATGAGCACGTGATATAGGAGTCCAACGACGACGCGCTCCACCGCGCGCCCGCCTCCGTCATCCGGGGCGCAAGCCCGCCCGCAACCTGCCCCTCGTATTTGCCCGCAAAGCTGAACGACCGCCGCATGTGCTCAATGTGGGCGGCGATGCGAACCACGTCCCACGAATTGCTTTCCCCTGACCGATCCTTGGGCGGACGCAAGGCGAGACCATCCCGCCACCCAAGCGCGGAGGCGATGGCAAGTTCACGCCGCGAGGCGGTTTCCTGCGGGTTGGAGTCACCGGCCGGCGGCACGGGTTCAGCCTCAGCCGCGTCGAACGCCCACGCCGCCGTGACGGGCTTGCCGCCCTCATTGATCCGGTACCGCCACAGGGCCGTTGACTCGTCTGCCCGTGACGTCACGGACTGCCAGAGTTCGTCCTCCGTTGAGCGCGGCGCGGGCGGGAGCGACAGGCCGGCCCGTCGCAGGGATTCCCGCATCGCCTCATTCAGCAGTTCCCCGGAGCGGCGGCCCGCCGGAAACTCTCCCTCCGACAAGCCCCCCACCACGACGTGCCGGAAGCGCAGGCCGTGCATCGTGTGCATCGGCGCAAGCAGCACGCCGCCCGGCGTCCGCCGCATCAGGACGGGCATGGCTAGACGCCGGTTCAGTCGTTCCTGGAATCTCTCATACGGCTCGGGCTCATCCGTGTCGGCATCGCCGGGCGCATCGGCCATCTCGGCCAGGTAGGCGCGCAGCCGCTCGATGGACTGCGCCGTTTCCTCATCGAAATCGTGGGAATCACGGAGCCAGCCGTTCTCGCCGAACAGCGCGTCGGCCAGACGCCGTTCCCGCCCAACGGCATCCGATTCAAGCCCGTCGAGCAGTTCGCCCATCCCCTCCGCCAACCGTTCGGCCTGCTCGCGGCCGGACCACACGCCGTTTTCCCGGGCTGCCGCCATGAAGCTCTCCACGTCATCGGCGGAAAGGCCCCACCGGCCCAGGTTGACGATGCCGCTCCGCAGTACTGCCGCGATGTCCTTGACACGCCACCCGTTCTCCGCAATGCCGAGCAGACGCCGCAGCCACGCGCCGACGGGCGTATCGCTCAACCGCGCCCCGCCCGCCGGATCGAGCGGAATCTCATACTCCGCAAAGATGCGGCGCATCATTCCCAAATACGGCGTCACTTGCCGGAACGTCACCGCGCAGTCGGACGGCCTCAGCGTCGGATCGTCCGCCATCAGCCGCTTGATCTGCCGCGCAATCTCCCGCGCGTGCTGCTCGCGGCTCCCCGCCTCCCCCCTCGTCATGCGCGGCGCTGCTGCGTTGTCCGCAGGCGGCAATCCCGTAACGGTCGCGCCGGGCAGCGCTGCTTTCAGCCGCTCAAGGTCGTGCCCAGAGCGTTCCGATGCCGAGTCGTCTATCGTGACAATCATATCCGCCCGCGCGGCCAACGCCGACAGCAGCCCCAACTCGCCCGCCGTGAACCGCTGAAAACCGTCCGCCATCACGACGCCCGGCACGTCCGCGCCCGACTGGACGGCCCGCGCGGCTGCGCCATTAATCTGCATCGGGTGAATCAGCCGCGACTGCTCCAACTCATCGAGGTAGGCGGCGTAGATCTCCGCAAGGGCGCGGGCGGGTTGAGAGTCGGACTGCCCTGCTGCGCGGCTCAGCGCGCCCGCGTCCGTCTCCTCCTCCATCAGGCTGCCGGCAGCCGCCGAGATCATCGTCACGAAGCCCGCCGATCTGACTATCGGCGCGAAATACGACGCTGCCCCGCCCCCGTTCACCATTCGCCGCGCCACCCGGGCCAGTTCGTCGATAGCGCGTGCGCTGCTGAGAACCGGCGCGCCGGACGTCAAGCTGTGGCTGAGCATCGGCAGCGTCTCGACGCGCAGATTCATCGCAACCGGATATTCCTGCACCAGCCGGCGACGCAGTTGGTCCGCGTGGCGAATCGTCGGCACGAGGACGAGCGCGTCCGCGAACGGCTCGTCGCGATACCGCGCGGCCAGCCGCTCAACGATGCGCCGCGTCTTGCCGCTGCCAACCCCGCCCGTGATGATCTCCGCGTTAGGCATACCGCAATTGTAGGAAAGAATGGGCGCGCGCGTCCCCCCAAGCCGCCCCGTACACTATCCCTATGACCTTTCTCGAAGTCACAGTCCTGGTAACGCGATGGGCGCACGTCATCGCCACCGTCGCGTGGGTAGGCGGCAACATCTTCTACCTTGCCGCCCTCCGCCCCGCCATGCGAAACCACCCTCCCGGCTCGACGGACCTCCCCCGCGTCATCGGCGAGCGATTCAAGCGCATCGTCGACCTCTCCATGTGGGTGCTCATCATCACCGGCGCGCTCCTCATCTACGACCGCCTAACCCAGCAAATCGCCCTTGATTACGCCGTCATCCTGGGAATCAAACTAGCCCTCTCAGCCGCCATGTTCCTAATAGCTTTCTCCATAGGCCGCCGAGCCTCCCGCCGCCTGGTCTCCCCCACCAACACCCTCCTAATCCTCGGCCCCATAGTCATCCTCCTGGGCCTCCTCCTCCGCTTCATAGGCGGCTAAACGCCCATGTCATTCTGAGCGCAGCGAAGAATCCAAAAACTAGACAGATTATCCCCATCGCGGGATGATACCCCCACAATCGGCGGGTGTGGCAGAACAGGGGGAGGACTGTCATGACTGACCAGAACGGAAACGAAAGCCCATCGGCGCTTGCCCACCTCCGCGTCCTCGACCTCGGCGGCCCAACGCCGCAATTCGCAACCCGCCTCCTCGGCGACCTCGGCGCGGACGTAATTAAAGTAGAGCCGCCCGGCGGCGACCCCCTCCGAATGCAGGCCCCGTTCGCCGGCGGCGCGCCCCATCCTGAGCGCAGCATCCCGTTCATTTTCGATAACCACAACAAGCGCAGCGTCGTCCTGGACATCGAGACCGATGAGGGTCGCAGCGCGCTAAAGCGTCTCGCCGCCACCGCCGATGTCATCGTCGAGTGCTTTGACCGGACCTACCTGGATGACTGCGGCATCGGCTACGAAGACCTCTCCCAAACCAACCCGCGCCTCATTCTCGCCTCCGTCTCCCCATACGGACGAACCGGCCAGCGCAAGGACTACGCCGGCACGGAGCTAACCGTGCAGGCCATGACGGGCGTCATGTACATCCACGGCGATAGCGAGGAGCGCCCGTGCCTCGTTCCCGCCGAGCAGCTCTACCGCGTAACGGGATTCCACACGGTTCTCGGCATCATGGCCGCCGTCCGCGCCCGCCGCCTCACAGGCCGTGGCCAGCAGGTGGACGTGTCCATGCAGGACGTCGGCCTGTGGCAGTTGATGGTCGTTCTCGGCGAATACTCCTACTCCCAGTACATCAGGCGCCGCGCCGGCTCCGCCCCCAGCAACCCCGGCGTCTCCATCTTTGAGTCCAGCGACGGCGGCTTCGTCCAGACCTCCACCTACATGGATCGCCATTACACCCGCCTCGCGGAATGGCTCGGTTCGGACGCCGTGACCCCGGAAAACATGCTTGATCCCGTCTGGCGGCGCGACAACATCGACCTCATCGACGCCGTCATGGTGGATTTCATTGCCCACATTGACCGTGACGACTTTGTCGACGAAGGGCAGAAACGCGGCATCCCCTCTACTGCCATCCACACCGTGTCCGAATTCGTCAACCATCCCCACCCAAACGCGCGCGACTGGTTCGAGAACCTGGAGCACCCCGTAATCGGCCCATACAAAACAGCCGGCGCCCCATTCCGCATGAGCAAGACCCCCTGGCGCGTCACCAAACCCGCCCCCCAACTAGGCCAACACACCGACGAGATTCTCTCTGAAACTGTATCCGAATCCCCCGCGAAGGCGGGGGGCCACGCCGCCCCCGCCGTCATTCCCAGCGCCCCCGCCCGTCATTCCGGCGAAAGCCGGAATCCATCCGGCCTCCCCCCCACCCCCAAACCCCTCGAAGGAATCCGCGTCGTTGACTTCACCCAGGCCGTCGCAGGCCCCGTCGCCACCGGCTTCCTCGCATTCCTCGGCGCGGACGTCATCAAGGTGGAAACGGACGCCCACCCGATCGCCCGCAGGCCGGACGCCCCCGCCTTCGCCGAACTCAACCGCGGCAAGCGCAGCGTGAACATCAATGCCCAGAACCCCGAGGGCTATGAGGTCGCCCTGCGCCTCGTCGCCGAATCCGACGTTGTCATCGACAACTGGCGCGCAGGCGTCATGGACCGCATGGGACTCGGCTATGACAAGCTCGTGGAGGTCAAGCCGGACATCATCGCCGTCCAGATGCCAGGCCTCGGCCTCACCGGCCCCTCCCACCACTTCACCACCTACGGCCAGATGATCTTCGGCTTCTGCGGGCTCGGCTACGTCTGGGGGCATGAGGGCAGCCAGATGACCACCCGCCCCAAGCTCGGCTACACCGACTACGTCGCAGGCTCTGCCACCGTCGGCGCGATCCTGACCGCCCTCGAACACCGCGCCCAGACCGGCGAGGGCCAGTTCATCGAAGTGGCGCAGTTGGAGGGCTTGGCAGCAACGCTCGGCGCCCTCTACATGGACTATTCCATTAATGGCGTCGATGCCCAGCCGCGCGGCAACCGCTCCGAGCGCATGGCCCCGCATGAGGTCTACGCTTGCCTCGGCCATGATGCCTGGTGCGCCGTCGCCTGCCGTGACGACGATGATTGGCGGCGGCTGGTCACAGCCATGGAATCCCCCGAGTGGGCGCAGGACGCCAGGTGGGACACGCTGGAAGGCCGCGTAACTAACAAGGAAGAACTCGACCGCCGCATCGGCGAATGGACGGCCACGCTGTACCCGCAGCAGGTCTTCGACCGCCTCCAGCGCAGCGGCGTCCCCGCCGGCATGGACCAGGGCCCGGACAAGCTCGTCTGGGATCCCCACCTGCGGGAGCGCGGCGCAGTCGTCACCGTCCCGCCGCCCGCCCCCTGGAACGTCGGCCCTCCGCTCACCCACCCCGCCCTAACCGCCCGCCTCTCCGAAACCCCCGGCCAATCAGACACCCCAGCCCCAACCTCCGGCCAACACAACGACGACATCTACCGCAACATCCTCCACCTAACAGAGGACGAAATCACCCGCCTAACGGAAAGCGGAGCGTTGGTATGAAAACCCTCCGTCATTCCGGCGAAAGCCGGAATCCATCCCCGCCCGTCATTCCCGCCGCCCCACCGTCATTCCCGCCACCCCGCCCGTCATTCCCGCGAAAGCGGGAATCTATGACTCATTAGTCGCCTGACATCAAAGTAGGAGGAACAAGAATGGCTATCAAATGGGTTGGTGTGGACGGGTATAGCGGAGGCTGGGTCATCGTCAGCTTTGATGAGGACAGCAATTTCTTCCATGGGGTGTCGGATACTTTTGACGAAATCGTTGCGGAATTTTCAGATGCCGAGTTGATCCTGGTTGACATACCGATTGGATTGTCTGAGGGCGCTGAGCCGCGAACCTGTGATGTTGAAGCGCGACAGCTTCTCGGTAGGCCGCGCGGTTCGTCAGTTTTTCGCACCCCTTCCCGCAAGACCGTAGAGCAGATCGACGAGAATCCGGGTGACTACGAAGCTGCCAATCAGATTGAACAGGCGACGGCGAACGTTGGTCTTACCCGGCAAGCCTTCGGAATCGGCGGCAAGATTTATGAGGTGGATGCAATCGTAAGGGACCCAATCCGCTCTTCTCACCCCATACGCGAAGTTCATCCTGAGCTATTGTTCTGGGCGCTGAACGGCTGTAAGTCGATGCGCCATAGGAAGCGCACACGTGAGGGTGTTGCGGAGAGATTGACAGTGCTAGGAGAAATCGAAGATCGCGCTGAGGAAATCTTTAAGGATGCATTGGAACACTTAGCCCAGGTTGGTGTCAGAGCAGACGACATTCTTGACGCGCTGGCCGCCGCACTTACTGCGTGGCACTGTCACGATAACTTGAGGTCAATCCCGGAGGAACCCGAATTCGATAAGCAAGGGCTGCGCATGGAGATGGTGTTCTGTCCTTGCGCCGATGGAGAATAGAGAAAAAAGGAGGCACCCCAATGACCACCACATACGAAAACATCCTGTATGAGCCGCAGAGGAACGGCGTCCTCATCACGCTCAACCGCCCTGAGGCCATGAACTCCCTCAGCGTCGAACTCCGCGCCGACTTGAACACCGCCCTCGATGAGGCCGAGCAGGACGATGCGGTCCGCTACATCGTGCTCACCGGCGCGGGCCGTGCCTTCTCCGCCGGCGCCAACATGCGCGGCTCACGCGACGGCTCCCTCCCGCCCGTCGTCTGGCCTTACGGCCTCCGCGAAGGCCAGTCCGTCGCCGAATTCCTGGACTCCTGGCGCACGGGCGACCACAACGGCATCCGCGACCAGATGCGGCGCTGGGAGTATCCCAAGCCCATCATCGGCGCCATCAACGGCTGGGCGCTCGGCGCGGCCTCCTGGCTCGCCCTCACAACCCACATCACCATCGCCTCTGAGAACGCCGTCTTTGGCCAGCCGGAGGTGCGCCACATCTCCAACACCAACTTCATCTGGGTGCTGCTCGCGGGCTACAAGAACGCCCTCCGCTACGCCCTCACCGGCGACCACATCGACGCGCAGGAGGCCCTCCGCATCGGCCTCGTCAACAAGGTCGTTCCGCACGACGGTCTGCTCGAAGAGTGCTTCTACATTGGCGAGCGCATCGCGCTGGTCTCCCCCGAAACCGTCAAGATCAACCTGCACGTCGCCACGATGGGCCTCGAAATGATGGGGCTCGACAAGGCGTGGAAGCTCAACGCCGAGCTTGCCGCCCTCGCCCACACCTCCCAGCGCGAGGATTTTAAGCGCCATCTGGACGATGCCAACGAGAAGGGCGGCCTCCGCAGCTACATTGAAACCCGCGACGCCCCGTTCCAGCCGGAGCCCTTCGGCCCCCGCGCCCGCCGTTAACCCCGGCCGTCGAAAGCTGCCCCAGCAAGCGGTCTAGCAGGCAGAGAGGAAGCCCCACGACGTTGAGATAGCACCCGTCAAGTTCCGCGACGGGGCGGAACTCCGGGTGCTGGATTCCGTACGCGCCCGCCTTGTCGAACGGGTCTCCGCTGGCGATATAGCCCTCTATTTCGTCGTCCGTGTAGTCGCGCATCCGCCCCGCCGTGACCTCATGCCCAACGATTGGGGCTGCATCATTGCCGGGCGGAACGACGGCAATCGCCGTGATGACGTGGTGCTCTCCTTCCCTTAACGCGCGAAGCATCTCGCGCGCCTCATCCGAATCCCGGGGCTTGTTCAGGATTCGGCCATCCGGGGCGACGACCACCGTATCCGCGCCAACGACGGGAACTATTGCCCCTTCACCCGCCACGGATTGCGCCTTTCTCAAGGCAAGGTTCTCGGCGTACGCGGCTGGAGATTCTTCGCTTTCGCTCAGAATGACAGAATCGGCATCAGAGCTTTCGATGTTGCGCGCCGGCGCAAGCGCCACGAATGGCGCGCCGTGCTCGCTGAGAATCTCGCGCCGCCGCGATGACGTGGAGGCCAAGATGAAGCCGCCCGCCCCCATCCTCTCCAGCGTCGAAACGCTTTCAATATGATACGTGTGCGGAAACATATCGACGGGTGTGACATCGGTCAGCGCGTAGCCGCCCGGAATCAGGCCGTTCAGGTCGCGGGCAAGAGTCGCAGGGTCGCAGGAAACATACACGACGCGGCGCGGCTGCATCCGAACAATCGCGTCGATGACCTCCGGATAGCACCCCGCGCGCGGCGGATCGAGAATCACGGCGTCCACCCGCTCATTGAGCTCCGGCAGCGCCTCCTCCGTCTTGGCCATGACCATCTCAACGTTGGGAAACGGCGAAAGATTAACCTCCGCGTCGCGCACCGCTGCGGCGGACTCCTCGATGGCAATGACGCGCCCCACCATCGGCGCGATGAGCGCGGCAATCGTCCCAACTCCGGCGTAGGCGTCAACAATCGTGTCTGAAGACGTGGGTTGGAGCCGGTCCCGAACCAGGGCCGTCATGCGCTCGGCCTGCGCCGTGTTCACCTGGAAAAACGACGCAGCAGACACCCTGAACGGCACGTTGAAAAGCCGCTCCTCATAGGATTCCTGCCCAGTCTCCACACCCCGCTCATTCCCGCGCCCGTCAAGCGCCGGGTGTATGAGAATCTCCCCCGTGTTGCGTCCAATCCGCACGGCAAGCTGCCGCTCGCGCTTGGTCAGCGCGCCGTCCAGCGCGCGCTTGATGTCGTTGATGCGCGCGTCCATGATCAGGCACTCGTCGATAGGCTCGAACCGATGCGTATGCCAATGCGTGAACCCGGCAGTGCCCTCGCGCCGTACGGTAAATCGGGCATTGTTGCGGTAATTCCACGGATTCTCGGCGGACAGCATAGGACGAACCGACGGCTCAACGATATGCCCGATACGGCGGAGTTGATCCGCCACAACACCCGCCTTGATCCTGCCCTGCTCGTCATAGGAGATATGTTGGAGTTGGCAGCCGCCGCACGCGCCAAAGTGCGGACATCGCGGCTCGACGCGCTCCGGTGATGCCCGCAAGACCTCAACCACTTCCGCCACGATATAAGTCGGATGCTCCTCCCGCACCTCGACAACCACCCGCTCGCCCGCGATGCCGTAGGACGCCAGCACAATCTTGCCGTCGTCGCGCCGCCCCACCGCCTCGCCCTGGTGTCCGGCGCGCTCAAGCTCAACCGTGAGCCGCTGCGCCGGGCCGTCCGGGGCGGGAGTCCTGCCGCCTCGCGGCGGAAAGCGTCGGTGTTTCTTTCTGCTGGCCTTCATGGTCGTGACGATTAGCGTAGCACGGCATGTGCTAAAATTTACGAAGCACAAAGCGGCGGATTTGGGTGGGGGGACAGCGATCCGTGGCAAATATCATATTTGGGGTGGGGGACCGCCGCGACCTTGATCGCGCGGCGGAAGAAGGCAACACGCCGTTCGACGGCATGTACGCGGCGACGGAAGACGGCTTCTGGGCTCTGCGCCAGCGGCTCATCGAGGAAAAGGAGCCCTCCGGAGTAGCAGTGATGATCTCGCCGGGGGATCGTATTCCCCGCGTCCGGCTCATTGAAGAGCTGCTGCGCCTGGAGGCGATGGGCGTGGAACTGGTCTCCGTGGAAAAGGCGGGGCATCCGCTGGAAATCGCCCTTGTGCCGGAGAATGGCGCGGAGCCGTCAGACCGGGGGCAGGTCATCCGGCAGAGCATGGCGCGCAAGGCGCTGCGCGGCGTCGTCCTGGGACGGATTCCGTATGGCTACAAGACGGGCGACCGCGGCCAGTTGGAAGAACACCCGGAGGAAGCGACCGTCGTCAAGATCATCTTTGGGCTTGCGGCGCAAAGCAAGGGCATTCGCGCCATCGCGGCGGAACTCAATTCGCGCGGGCTGCGAACGCGCCGGGGCGGAGCCTGGAGCATCGTCACCATCCGCGACATGCTGCGCAACCGCGTCTACACCGGCGCCTACAACCGGTTTGGCGCGCGCGTCGCCGGCAACCACCCTGCCCTCGTCGAAGCCACGCTGTTCAGGGAAATCCAGGACCGGCTGGATGAGCGGGCAAAGCGCGCCGGCTACGGAGTCGGCAGACCATACCTCTTGTCCGGCGCCGCAACCTGCGGCGCATGCGGCAGCAACATGGTGGGCGTCACGCGCCGCCAATCATGGACGCGAAACGACGGCTCCTCGGGTTCCAACACGTATCGCTATTACCAGTGCGAGGCCGCGACGAACCAGGGGCGCTGCTCGTACCACACCCGGCGCGCGCGGGAGCTGGACGCAGCGATCCTGGCGCGGATCGGCCTGGACGGGATTGCCTCCCGGATCGAGGCGGCAGTCGATTTGCGAATAAGCAATCTCGCCAGGGAAGCGGCAAAGGGGCGCACCCCGGCAGAGGATATTCGATCGACGGCGCAGCTCCTGTTCCACGAGGCGGGCAGGCTGCGAGACGCCACCCGCACCCATGGCAGCGCGACAACCGCAATCGAATCGCTCCTGCAACTAACGGACGAGGACATGGCCCTCCACTCCCTCCTGCGAGACGTAGTCCTCCTGGGCGTATCCCGCATAGTAGTAGGAGAAAAAGACGCCCGCGTAACCCTGCGGAAGTGATGGCATGAGCGGAACAATTCAAAGCGAGAGAATTGGCGCAAGCGAGACAGCGCCGCCCTCCCGGATGTCCGACGAGGAACGCGAGGAGCACGTCCGAAAGCTGCGCGCAATTCTAGACAAGGAGCGCCTAACCCGCGAGGACGGGCTGGTCGGCATGCGTCACTGTGCATTGTTGACCCATGACGATTTCTATAGCCTGCCGATGGATGTCGGGCTGGAACCGTTGTCCCGGCTCTTCAAGGCTGCCATCGGGAAAGCCCCGGGATCGTACAAGTCGAATACGACCATAGAGGTTGCCGATGAGCCGCTGCCCGCCACCGCTTACGAGGTTTGGTATCTTCGCGGCGTGCTAATCCGACTGAGCGTTGACGGGGAGATCGTGTCGCTGACCGTATATCCGCAGAAGATGCGGAGAATCAAGGAAATGATGAAGTACGTCGGCAGCATCAAGGGCGGCCCGACGGACATGTCGATCAACCACGACTCCTATTGGGACGCGGAGTGGGACTAGAACGGGTCGCCAATCGGACATGGAAACAATCGTCATCGATACGTCGGCCCTCTTTGCCCTGTTGCGAGAGGATGACTTGTTCCACGAGGCAGCGCGCGACCTCTTTGACCCCTACTCCGCAAGGGGAGCCCAGATCGTCACAACGTCATATGCGCTTGTAGAAGCTATTGCCCTGGCGCATAGGAGGCGTGGGTTCGATGAAGCGCGCCGACTGATCAACTTCGCGGAGCAGGAGATCACCGTCGTCGCGATGAATGAGGACTCCCACACAGCCGCTGTGGAACGCTACATCGACGCGCAAGGACAATCACTGAGCCTCGTTGACTGGACGCTTGTACTGCTCGCGCGAAACGTGGGCGCGCGAGTGTTTACCTTTGATCGAAACATATCTGGACACGGCGTCACCGTCATGCCGGAATCCACTAACAGGTAGTCAGCTATGGCTGAGCAATCGTCACACAGGGGTAGCCCATGATCATAGGCCTAATCTCAGACACCCACGTCCCGGAAGCCCCCCTCCCCCTCCCCGACACCGCCCTGGAAATCTTCACCGGCGCGGGAGCCGAGTTCATCCTCCACGCCGGAGACATCTACAGCCCCTCCTGCCTCGATGACCTCGAACGCGCCGCCCCCGTCTACGCCTGCGAAGGGAACGGCGATTTCTTCCGTAAAATCACAGACCCGCGCATTGAACGAACCCGCGTGATGGAGGTCGAGGGCTTCTCCATCGGCCTCACGCACGGCCTCGCCATCCCGGAGTTCCCGCCGCATCGCACAATCGAGACCGTGATGGATCACGAATTCAGCCGCGCCGTAGACATCATCGTCTTTGGAGACACGCACACGGAGGAGGTCGTCACGGTCAGGGACGTGTTGTGCGTGAACCCCGGCAGCCCAACCCTGCCCCACAACCTCGACCACCTGGTCGGCACCGTAGGGCTGCTTGAACTGAATCACGGGCAAGAGCCGAAGGTCCGCATCATCCGCCTGGAAACCCTGGAAGAGCTGGACATGGACAATCCCGTCAAATGGTGGAGCGTCAGATAGGGATGCTCGGGCCGTCAGCTTGACCGACGGCGGGCGCGCCGCGTATCATTGATGCCACTTTCGCCACACGATCCACGAGGTGTTTCCATCAACTACGCAATCGTCCAGACGGGCGGCAAGCAATACCGCGTGTCCCCCGGCCAGAGGGTTTCTGTGGAGAAGCTCGACGCCGAGGAGGGGGAGATCATTGAGCTTGACCAGGTTCTGATGATCACCAACGACGGCGACATCGCCGTTGGAACCCCCACAATCGACGGGGCGAAGGTAATCGCGGAGGTCGAAAAGCAGGGCAAGGACAAGAAGATCGTCGTCTTCAAGTACAAGTCCAAGGTGCGGTATCGACGCAAGCGCGGCCACCGGCAGCGCATCACGGAACTGCTCGTGCGGGAGATCGTGCCGTCATAGGCCGCGCAAGCCGGAACGTCAGGCAGCAAAGGACACAGAAACAATGGCGCATAAGAAGGGCGGCGGAACCACTCGGAACGGTCGCGACAGCCAGGGGCAGCGGCTCGGCGTGAAGCGCTACGACGGCGAGGCCGTCCGCGCGGGAACAATCATCCTGCGGCAGCGCGGAACCAGGATATTTGAGGGGACGAACGTCGGGCGTGGTCGTGATTTCACCCTCTATTCCCTGATCGACGGCACGGTCAAGTTTGAGCATCAGACCCGCGCCAAGAAGCGCGTCAGCGTCTATCCGGTCGAAGCGTAGCAGCGCCGTTCAAGTGCGGAGAACATCACCATGAAGCCGGGAATCCACCCTGAGTACCACCGGACAAGCGTAACCTGCGCGTGCGGAACCTCGTGGACCACGGGCGGCACAACGCCTGAGATTCGCATAGACGTGTGCAACACGTGCCATCCGTTCTTCACCGGCCAGCAGCGCATCGTCGATACCCTGGGCCGCGTGGAGCGCCTGCGCCGCCGCTACGCCCAGGCCACCCAGCAGCAGGGGCGTCCCAACGACTAGCACCTACGGCGGCCAGGCCCTCATCGAGGGCGTGATGATCCGCGGCCAAACCTGCGTCAGCATGGCCGTGCGCCGCCCGAACGGCGAGATCCTTGTCGAAACGCAGCCCATCGGCTGGCGCTGGGCGCGAACGATCCGCCGCATTCCGTTCGTCCGGGGCGTGATCGTCCTGAGCGAAATGCTCGTCGTCGGCACGCGCGCCCTCATCTTCTCCGCCAACGTCGCCTCCGAGGAAGAGAGTGATGCCACTGCGGAAAAAGGCCCGGGCGGCCTATCATCGTGGGCCGTCGCCGGTTCGATCGGCGTCAGCCTGCTCCTCGCCATCGCAATCTTCTTCGCAACGCCCGTCTTTGCAACGCGCCTCGTTGATTCGCTGATCGAAACGTCCAACCTCTGGAGCAACATCATCGAGGGCATAATTCGCCTCCTCATGTTCGTCGCATATATCGTGCTGATCGGCCTCATGCCGGACATCCGCCGCGTCTTCGCCTACCACGGCGCAGAGCACATGACCATCCACGCGCGGGAGCACGGCCAGCCGCTCGACACCCAGTCAATTCGCCAATACGGCACCGCGCATCCGCGCTGCGGCACGGCGTTCATTCTGGTCGTCCTCGTCGTGGCAATCATCGTCCACGTCTTTTGGACGCCCCCCGGGCTGATCGACAGAGTCATCTCGCGGGTCGTCGTGCTGCCCCTCATTGCGGGCCTGAGCTACGAAATCATCCGGTTCAGCGGGTTCCACGCCAACAACATCCTCGTCAAGGCAATCATCTGGCCAAACCTCCTCCTGCAGGCGCTAACAACCCGCCAGCCGGACGACGACCAGATCGAAGTGGCCGTCAGGGCATTGGAGGGCGCGTTGGCAGAGGATCAGCGCGTCGCGGCGTAGGCGTGTATTGTTGGGGTGAGGCGTAGGAGTGAGTGATGCCCTGGTCACGGATAGTCGGCGGTGCGGCGGCGGGAGCGATGGTGACGGCGCCATTGATGGCGCTGTTCTACCTGGCGAACAAGCTCTTTGAACTGCCCTTCCCGCCCTATGACCTCTTCGACTGGATAACGCGCGTCCTGCCCGGGCCGCTTGTCACGTTCGGCCTGGACCTCTTCATTGACGGCATGATCCTCGTCGGGCTGGACGTGGCGGACACGGCCAAGACGGCGGAGTTGGCCATCGCCCTGCTCCAGTTCTTTGCCATGGACGTGGCCCTGATCACTCTGGTCGCGGTCGTCGCCCCCGCCCTCACCCTTAACCTGCGCCGGACCGCCTTCTACGCCGGCGTCGCCAACGGCCTCGCATTGTCAGCCGTGTCCCTTGCCATCGGCGGCTCCACCCTGCCCGCGCTCGCCAGCGTCGTCTGGATAACGGGCGCCTACGCCCTGTGGGGCTATGCCGCCGGCCACGTTCTGGAGGGGATCCTGCCGCAGCCCGTCCCTGAAGAGGAACCGCCCGTCGTTGAAACCCGGCAATACCAGGAGGAGTCCGCGCAGCCGACCTGGGGCAAGGACGGCGGCATGAATCGCCGCGAGTTTATCGTCCGCGTGGGCGGCGCCGCAGCCGTCATCACGGTCGCGGGATCGGTGACGGGCAATCTGATTGGCAATGCGGGCAGTGGCGGTTCAAAGATCACGATGCCCGAAGGAATGGATGAGGAGTTGATGGCAGGAGGCGTCACGTCGTTCCCAAACGACGGCGATCCCGTCCTGCCCGCCCCCGGCACGCGCGCCGAGTACACCCCCGTCGAAGACCACTACCGCATCTTCATCCGCACCACACATACGGTAATCGACGGCGCATCATGGACGCTGCCAATCTCCGGCCTCGTCGCAAATCCCGTTGACCTGTCCATCGAGGACATCCGCGACAACTACGAGCCCCGCAGCCAATTCATCACGCTCTCCTGCATCTCCAACCGCGTCGGCGGCCCGCTCATCAGCACAACGCAATGGACGGGCGCGAGCTTCAAGGACATCCTGGCGGACGTCCAGCCGCTGCCCGGCGCGCGCTACGTCAACATCGAATGCGGCGACGGCTTCCATGAGATCGTCGATTTGGAGATGATCAACGCGGATGAGCGCATCATGCTCGCGTATTCATGGGATGAAAGGCCGATACCAGTCGAGCACGGTTTCCCGCTCCGCATCTGGCTCCCGGACCGCTACGGGATGAAACAGCCGAAGTGGATTACCAACATGACCGTCCAGGAGGAATACACGCCCGGCTACTGGGTCGCGCGCCAGTGGGACGAGGTCGCCCGCGTGCGCGCCACCTCCGTCGTTGACACAATATCCGACGAAGCAGTTTTCGAGCGTGACGGCCAGACGCTCGTTCCGGTTGGCGGCATCGCCTACGCCGGCGCGCGCGGCATCTCGCGCGTTGAGGTCAGCGTGGACAACGGCGCATGGCAGCCTGCCCAGCTGCGGGCGCCGCTTTCAGACACGACCTGGGTGATCTGGCGCTACGACTGGCCGTTTGAGGCGGGCAACCACAGGATGCGCGTCCGCTGCTACGAGGCCGACGGCACTCCCCAGATCGAGGCCCAGATGGGCAATCGTCCGAGCGGCGCGACGGGCATTCACCAACAGTCCAAAGTCGTGCGGGAGCAGAACGCTGGATGAGCGCCACCGAAGATCAGATAACTCACGTGGTCCAGGCCATGAGCAGCGCAACCATCTCCTGTCCGGACTGCAAAACGCGCATCCGCTACGGCGACTACGAATGTCCCCGCTGCGGCAATGACATCGAGGAACAACTCCGGGCGTGGGCGGCATGGATGCTTGAGCCGCTGGACGATCTCTAACTGGCCGAACGACGCCGCAGCGTCCAATACGCATATGCGTATGTATAGATTTGCTTTCCCGTTTCGCAATTGTGGGATACAGTAAACGGCAAGTATTGTCGATTCGCTAAGGGGTTTCTCCCGGGGAGGACGGTTCAGGTGAGCAACAACGTTCCACTTTCTATCGCGGCGGCTGCGGCATTGGTTCTCGCCATCATCGCGGGCGGCGCGGGGTATCTCTCGCAGCAGGGAACCATCAGCGGCCTTGAGGACGACAAGGCAGCGCTTGAAAGCGACAAGTCGGCGCTTGAGGGTCAGGTGGGCGATCTTGCCGCCATCACCGCGTTCGGCGGCGGTGTCAATCAGAAGTCGATGCCCACCATGACCGGCGGCGTAGCCCACGTGATGGACGAGTCCTTCGCGTTCAGCACGGAGTTCGCCATGTGCCGCGTCGATACCAACTTCGCCGACTTCCTGATGCCCACAAACCAGTTGGGTGAGATTCCCATCGATGCCAACACCTTCTTCATGGCCATGTCGTCCACAACCGTCGACTCCTACGAGATTTCCACCAATGCGGACGGCTCGACGCAGGTTGTCCTCACGGGAACGCTGGACTGCTTCACGGAAGTCGACCTCACCGAAAACGCCCTGGTGCCCGACGAGTTCAAGGCCGTCCACGGCAGCCGCGTGAACCCGGAGCCCGCCGACTACCGCGTGACCGCCGTTGATCGCGGCGAAGGCGGCGGCGCGGCAGGCGACACGTTCGAGTTCACGACGTACTTCGACCCGAACGACGCGCCGTTCAATCACGCAGTCTTCGGGCCGGAGTTCACCTTCACCGGCAACATGTCGGTCGGTGAAATCACCGTCCTGGACGTAGACTAAACCGCTCCCAGAAGTCCCCTCTCCCTGGGGGAGAGGGTTAGGGTGAGGGGGCCGTCACGCCCCCCAGCGACCACGGCCCCGCGCGCGTAACCTCAACGTCCACCACGCGCCCCTCGAGCTCGGCGTTCTCCGCGCCCTGCACGTGAACGATCTTGTTCGTCCGCGTCCTGCCCGTCCACGACTCCTTGACGCGCCGCTCGATCAACACTTCCTGCCACGTTCCGGCAAGGGGCGCGTTCAGAGAAGTGGCGATGCCCTCCTGCAGCTCCTCAACGGCCTTGCGCCGCTGGATCTTCACCGCCGGCGGAACATCATCCACCAGCTTGCGGTCGGCGATCGTGCCCGGCCGTGTCGAGTACGGCGCGACGTGTACGACGTCGAACTTCACCTGCTCCAGCACGTCCATCGTCTGCCGGAACTCCTCGTCCGTCTCGCCGCAGAACCCGACAATGACATCGGTGCTGATCGCCACCCCCGGGATGGTCTCCCGCGCCCGCTCGATAAGCCTCAAATAGTCCGCGATGATGTACGGCCGCCGCATCCGCTCCAGCACCTCGTCTGACCCCGCCTGGAACGGCAGATTGAGATGCTCGCACGCCTTCGGGAGGTCCGCCACGGCATCGAGTATCCGTTGCGTCATGTCGCGCGGGTGGGACGTCAGGAATCGGATGCGCTCCAAACCGTCCGTCGGATTGATGGCGTGGAGCAAATCGGCAAGGTCCGGCTTGTCCGGCAAATCATGGCCGTAGCGGTCGACGATTTGCCCCAACAGCGTGATTTCCTTCACGCCCCGCGCCGCCAGCATCTCCGCCTCTCGCACAAGCTCCTCCACCGGCCGGCTCGTCTCCCGTCCCCGCCGGTACGGCACAATGCAGTACGTGCAAAACTCATCGCACCCCTGGATGACGGGCACGAACGTGCTCACCGCCGGCTGCGAAGGAACCAGGAACGCCTGGTCCGTGTCGCAGGACAGCCCTTGCCTATCCGCCGCAAACTCAACGAGCGCCGTAAAATCCTGCGGGCGCAGGAAGAAATCAACGTGCGGAAACCGCTCGCGCAGCGCGTCCGTCCGCGGCCCAACCATGCACCCCATCAACGCAATCGTCGCGTCCGGGTTCTTCTTCTTGTGCGACTTCAAAGAATCCAGCCTGCCAACGACCTTGTCCTCCGCCCCCTGGCGCACAACGCAGCTATTCAGGACAAC
This sequence comes from Dehalococcoidia bacterium, assembly GCA_963666115.2. Lineage (GTDB taxonomy): Bacteria > Chloroflexota > Dehalococcoidia > UBA6926 > UBA6926 > VXMO01. Next base: position 128,536 of record CAXXET010000004.1, read on the forward strand.
GATGTCGGCATCTTCCGCCTTGTCAACCGCGTTGTAGCCCAACTGGTCAAGGGAAAGGCCGAGTCGTTCGGAGTCGGCCGCGTTCATCTGGCAGCCAACCGTCCAGACGTGATAGCTGGTCATTCCACGCTCCTCCGCATCCCCGTTAATGCGTAATGGCGGAGGGAATGGGATTCGAACCCATGTGTCCCGATTAAAGGACAAACCGCTTAGCAGGCGGCCGCACTAGACCTGGCTATGCGATCCCTCCGCGAAATGCCGTGCGCTGAGACCGTCGGCCTCGTTTACACTGCGTTCACCATGATACAACGGTTAACGCAAACACCAAAGAATCAGCCGCAGGAACTCGCGTGAGACCACAATGACCGGCAACGACGAGAACGAACTGAGCCGCCGCGCCTTCCTCACAATGGCATGGCGGCGTGACAGCGAGGCTGCTCTGGCGGAACAGTCTCCGTCCGCGCAGCAAGCCGCGAATCTCGTCTTGCTCGGCGCCATTCCTGCCCTGCGCGATCTGGCCGTCGGCGAGGTTCTCGCGTCCCCCCGCCGCGCAGACATCCACGCCGTCCGAACGCCTACCGGCATCCTGGCGCTGCGCGCTCGCTGCCCAAACGACGGCGCCCTCGTTCCATGGCGCGGCGATGACCGCTCCGAAGACGAAATAGCCCCGATCGGACGATTCTACTGTTCGAGAGACGCCTCGATATTCAACCGGCTTGGTGAACTAGTGGCCGGCCCGGCGGACGCCCCCCTCCCCGCCCTAATCATCATCGAGCGCAACGGCAGCCTCTACGCAGACGAAGCAAAACCGGAACCCTCGCAAACCGAACCCCGCCTCCACCGCGAGTTCCCTCTCCCTCATCCTCCGTCATTCCCGCGAAAGCGGGAATCAGGGTGAGGGCTCCAACAGCACATACCCCCGCCGCCTTAACCGTGAAAACGCCCGCCGCGGGTCCAACGCCAACAGCGCCGCGTACTTCCTCAACTCCTCCATCCGTTGCGGATCCCCCGTCCGCCGCCACGCGTTGTAGCTGTCCAGCATGAGATTCGTCACGCGCTGAACGTCCACGCCGTGGATGAACGTCTGCGCCACCTCGGACAGGACCTCCGCGTAGATGTCGAAGTTGTTGGACAGCCGGCTCAGGACGCGGTCCAGGCCCGTCCAGCGCGCCAGTTCATGTTCCGACGCAAGCGCGTAATGGCTCCGCCCCAACCGCGTGTAGTAGCTGATGTCCAGGCGCGGAATCGCCTGCATTGCGGGGTTGCGGCGCCGTCGCCACCTGCTGCGGCGTCCCGTCAGGCTCGCGGGAAAGATGCCGATGAGGAAGAGCGTGCTGTCCGCGATGTTGCGGTTCGCCTCGAAGAGGTTCTGCGCCTCCCGCGCCGCGCCGTGCTCCGCCTCCTCCATCAGGCTTTCCAGCAGGTTGCCAAAGTGCGCGGCGAGATCGGGAATCGGAAATATCTCCCGCATCCGAACGTGCCGCGCAAGCAATCCCCCAAGATAGTCAAGCGTAGCGATGCTGGTGCTGTGGCGGTTCGATGTAGAGCGCCTTGAGCAGGAAACAGGTCGAACAGGCTCTGCAGCTCAATCCGTTTGAGCTGCGTGATGTCCGTGTAGAAAGCCGTCAAGAAGCGTCTCGACCTCACGCGCGAAAGCGCGGTCGACGATATTCCGCCCCTCATGCGCCGACGCCGTTTCCTTGAGAGCCTGTACGGCAGTCTCTACGTCCGCCATGTCCTCTCCCCGCGCTATTCCGCCTCAATTGTACTCTCTCCGGCAATTACGACACTGTCTGCCACCTCACCAGGGGCGATCCCTCATCACGTATGCGCCGCGGCCGTTCCCCTGCGGCTCAGGTGCTCGAGATGCGAAAGCGTCTCCCCGACAGCCGCCCGCCGCAGAAACTCGTCCATCTCCTCCCATGACCCAACGTCCCACGGCACGCCTGCCGCAACCTCATACGCCGTGCGCGGCCCGCCGTCCGCCGCCGCAAGCACGGCATCCAGTCGCGCCGCGTGATGCTCGTGCAGTTCCGCGACGCGCCCCTTGAGATCGGTGAAGTGGTGCTCGTGCGCCGGCAGGACGAGATCAACGTCCAGTTCGCCCATCTTTGCCACCGAGTCAAGATAATCCCCCAGCGGATCCCCGTCGGACGTCATCCGCACGGAGACGTTGGACGTGATGATCGGCAGGATGTGGTCGCCCGTAAACACGATTCGAGCTTCCTCATCCACCCAGCACAGGTGCCCCGGGGTGTGGCCGGGCGTCCAGAATGCGCGCAAATTGTGATTGCCCGTCTTGTAGACTTCCGAGCCATCGAGAAGAATGTCAGGCGGCTCGAACTCGCGGAACAGCGCCCACTGCCGCGCCTCCCGCTCTTCCCCCGCGCCTCTTTCCGCCGAATCGCCGTGCGAGGGAATCCCTTCCGGATGCTTTTGCCTCCGCTCTTCCTCCTCCGCTGCACGCCGCGCCCGTCCGCTGCGCCCGCCGAAAAGCTCCCCTTGCAGCTCCTCCTCCGGCACGCCGTGTCGCCGGTACCAGTCCTTCATGCGGTCGGAGCCGCCTGCCCGCGCCGCCTTGGGATCGCGCTTGATGGCCTCCATCGCCTCGCGGAACGGGCTTTGCTCCCAGTCGATGCGGTGCATGGCCGTGCGCGCGCCGGTGAGCTTCTTGGCATCGATGGCAAGCCCGTAGTGATCCGGGTGGTTGTGCGTGATGAGGATGAAGTCGATCTGCCCCGGCTTGATGCCCAGCTGTCCCGCCAACTGATCCTCCAGCGCCTCGATCCCTTCCTCTGTGCGAAGCCCGGTATCGATCAGGATGGGCTTGTCCGGGCCGGTAACCAGGTACGGCAGCGTGTAGCCGAGCGGGTTGTCGGGCATTGGAATACGCATCTGGAAGATGCCGGGGGCGACTTCGGTGACAGACTCAGCCATTTCGCGCGTGCCTCTCATGCCATGTTGCCGCCGATTATATCAGCCGCGCGTCCGGATGCCCCATTCACATGCCCCATTCAGCCCAATCGTTTGCTATACTCACAAGTACGCGGGAGTTGGTATCGCAAGGGGGATTGTAGTGGCAGCAACACGAGATTTTGTCATCCGCTTCGCGGGTGAGGGCGGACAGGGCATGGTGACGGCATCCGAGGCCCTCGCCGCCGCAGCCGCCCAGGTCGGATACCACGTGATGACGTTCGTAACCTTCCCGTCCCAGATCATGGGCGGGCCCACGTGGAGCCAGTGTCGAATTTCCGTGACGCCGGCGCTCAGCAACGGCGACACCCTGGACGTGCTCGTCGCATTCAATGAGGAAGCCTACCAGGTTCACAAGGAAGAGCTTCGTGACGGCGGCATCCTCGTCTATGACTCCGCCGTCTTTGAGGTGCCGGAGGAAGACAAGGGCGCGATGAACATCGTCGCCCTTCCCTACGAGGAGCTTGGAAAGTCCACCGGCAACCCCCGCGCCGCCAACATGGTCATCCTTGGCGCGGTTGCCCAGTTCGTCCAGTGGCCTGAACAGTACCTTGAGGACTTCAACGTCAAGCGCTTCACGCGCGGACGCCCGAACGACGCCGAGGTTGTCGCGGCCAACAGCATGGGCCTCGGTCTTGGGCGCGACGCGGCGAAGGCCAGCGGGTTCTCGCTCGGCGAGTTGGCGGCGCCCGATCCGCCCGACTATGAGCAGATCATCATCAAGGGCAACGAGAGCTTTGGGCTGGGCGCGCTCGCCGGCGGCGTCAACTTCTTCGTCGGCTACCCCATCTCCCCGGCAACGTCCATCCTCGTCTTCATGGAGCAAAATCTCCGCGGCGAGGGCACGTTCGTCTACCAGGCAAGCTCTGAAATCGAATCCATCAGCACCATCGTCGGCGCAGGTTTCGTCGGCAAGAAGGCCATGACATCCACCGCCGGCCCCGGTTTCTCCCTGATGAGCGAGGGGCTCGGCATGGCGTGGATGATGGAGGTTCCCTGCGTCGTCGTCGACGTTCAGCGCGGCGGCCCCGCCACCGGACTCCCCACCAAGTCGGAGCAGTCCGACCTCTACATGGCGATGCACCCGGCGCACGGCGACTCGCAGCTCCCGGTCATTGCCCCCGGCACCATCGAAGAGTGCTTCTACGCGGCCATGCACGCCCTCAACTGGGCGGAGCGCTACCAGGGCCCCGTCATCGTGCTCTCCGAGCACATGCTCTCCGAGCGCGTGCAGAACATCCGCAAGCCCGATCCCTCCCTCGTCGAAGTGGAGGCGCGCCAGATTTACACCGGCACGAACGGCTACAAGCGCTACGAAGGAGACACCGTGACCCCCATGCCCCTCCCTGGCGGCCCCGGCGCCTACGTCGCCAACGCGAGCGAGCACGATACCATCGGCGACACCACACACCTCCCAATCCACCACGTCCGCGGCACGGATCGCCGGTTCGGCAAGTTGAAGCTCCTCGAGGACACGCCCTACGAGGCGCGCAACACGGACAATGACGTGGTCATCCTGCCCTGGGGCGGCTCCAAGGGCCCGGCCCATGAGGCCTATGAGCAGATGATGGAGAACGGCGTGCCGCTGGGCTGGTACTACACCATGTTCATCTCCCCGCTCAATCCCGCGCTGCTCGATGAGTTGCGCTCGAAGAAGCTCGTGCTGGTGCCGGAGCTCAACTACCTTGGGCAGTTGTCCTCCATCCTCCGCCAGCACGGCGTCAACGCGAAGTCCCTTACCCAGTACACGGGCCTGCCCTTCAAGGTGGCAGACCTGGTTGAGAGAGTCACCGCCGAGGTCGAGGCCATGGCGGGCAGCAAGGTCGGAGTCTAAGCGCCCCGCGCGCGGGCACAGTCGAAGGAGAGAGGTAGCAGACAATGACGAAGCGGAACCCCGAGTACGATTTCAAGTGGTGCCCCGGCTGCGGCGACTTTGGCGTCAAGCGCGCCATCGAGTTGACCATCGCAGCGCGCACCACCGAAATGGACATCCCGTTCGAGAACAACGTGATCATCGCCGGAATCGGTTGCTCGGGCAACCTGGTTCACCTGACGGACGGCCCCCAGCCGTTCGGTTTCCACGGCATCCACGGGCGCACCCTGCCCGTCGCGTTCGGCATCAAGAGCGGCAACCCCGATCTTGAAGTCATGGTTGTCGCCGGCGACGGCGATTTCCTCAGCATCGGCGCGGAGCACATCGGCCCCGCCGCCCAGCGCAACCTGAACGTCACCTGCGTGATCATGGACAACGGCGTCTACGGCCTCACCAAGGGGCAGAGTTCACCCACCACCCAGTTCGGCGTCGTCACCAGCACCACCCCCGGCGGCAAGATTGAGGGCGAGGTCAAGCCGTTCCAGTACTACCTGTCGCTGGGCGCATCCTTCGTCGCCTCCGCGTTCTCCAGCAAGCCGCGTGAGATGGCGCAGATGATCCGCGACGGCATGGACTATCCCGGCTTCTCTATCGTCCACGTCCAGTCGCCATGCACCACCTACAACGACAACTACGATGTCCTCCGCGGCAACGCCAAGAAGGGCATTGATCCCCTGACCTATGACATCCCGGACAGCCACGACCCGACCAACTACGGCGAGGCCCTCAGGATCGCGCAGGACCCCGGCGTGCCGCTCGGCGTCCTGTACGCGGCGGACAACTCCGAGCCGCTCGACGTTCGCTACACCAACCTCAACGCCCGCCTGCGCTCCCGGGACATCGACCAGATGATTGAGTCGTTCGCAATCCAGTAGACGCGAACGAAACGGTCGCCAATGGCCCGGCACACGCTGGAGGCCCGGCTCAGAGACGAAATACGGCGAAGGGGTCCAATCCCCTTCGCCGATTTCATGCGCGTCGCTCTCTATGACCCGGACGGCGGCTACTACAGCACCCTTGAAGACCGCATCGGCCCAACGGGTGATTTCTACACCTCCCCCGCCACCCACCCGGCCTTTGGCGCGCTGCTCGCCCTCCAACTCGAACGCTGCTGGGAACTACTCGACAAGCCAGCGCAATTCACGATCATCGAAGAGGGCGGCGGCAAGGGCCGTCTCGCAGCCGACATTCTCGCCTACTCCCGCCACCTGGCCGCCGGTTTCAGCAACGCTGTCGATTACCACGTCGTGGAGCGTGGGCAAAACGGGCGCGTGACGCCGGACGAGATCCAAGCCGGCGCAATCATCTCCAATGAGCTGTACGACGCCATGCCGCGCCACCGTGTCATCCAACAAGGCCAAACGCTGTACGAACTGCTGGTGGACGCGACGGACGCCGGATTCATCGAGCTAATCGCAGAGCCGTCAACCCCGGAACTGGCTGAACGTATGCGGCGGCTGGACGTCACGCTGCCAAACGGCAGCAAGGCGGAGATCGACCTTGAAGGCGCCGCGCATCTGAAACAGAGCGCATCCCGCCTGCGGCGCGGGTTCGTCTTCACCATCGATTACGGCTATCCCGCCGCCACCCTCTACGACGGCTCGCGGCGGGAGGGCACCCTGCTCTGCTACCACCGCCACACGTCCTCCACCAACCCCTACATCCGGCTGGGCAAGCAGGACATCACGGCGCACGTGGATTTCACCTCGCTTGCATGGGCCGCGGAGGAGGCGGGGCTGCTGACAGAGGGGCTGCTCACCCAGCAGCGCTACTTGAAGAAGCTCGGTTCGCAGGCGTTTATCGACGCGCTGCGTGAGCGTGATCTCCCGCCGCAGGATGTCCTCGCGAACCGCATGGCGATTCTTGAACTCACCAGGCCAAACGGGTTCGGCGGATTCGGCGTCCTGGTTCACAGCACGGGCGCGGAGAACGGCGAACCGTTTGGCATCGACGACGTCGTCATAAGCCGCGCGCGTGGCGGTCTGGACGGCCTGCCCCCCGTCCTGCTCTCCCCGGACCACATGCCCCTGCTCGCCGGACGCTATCCACAGTATTCTGAACTGGACAACATTTGGCCCGACACGCAGCGCCCCGACACGCAGAGAATCACAACAGGAGGCACACAGCCATGACAGTAGCAGACAGGCTAAAGGAACTCGGCATCACCCTCCCCCCGCCCGCCACCCCCGGCGGCAACTACACCCCCGCCAACCTGGTAGGCCACACCCTCTACGTAGCAGGCCAACTCCCGACGGTTGACGGCGAGTTGGTCGCGACGGGCAAGGTCGGCGCGGACGTGACCATCGAGCAGGCGGCGGAGGCGGCTCGCATCTGCGCGCTAAACGCGCTGTCCGCCGCGGAAAACGTCCTTGACGGCGGGCTGGACGCGGTGGAATCCCTGACGCGCATCACGGTATTCGTCAATGCCGTGCCGGACTTCGCCCAGCAATCCATCGTGGCCAACGGCGCGTCAGATTTCCTCGTCGAAGTCCTCGGCGAAGCGGGCCGCCACGCCAGAAACGCCATCGGAGTAGGCTCCCTCCCCCGCAACGCCCCAGTAGAAGTAGAAACCACCTTCAAAGTAAAGAGCAACGACAAACGATATTCGGGGTGACAGGTTTGGCTGCGCGGTTAGCCCTCAGGGGCGCGCCTCGATAACCACGCGGCCACCCTCGACGATTTCCACGTGGAGGTCATGGCCGTAGAGAAACTCCATGCCGACGATAGGTATCTCGCCAACCACGTTGGCTTCGGCTAGCCGCGGGGCGTTGCTCCACACAACGACGACCTGGCAAATATCGAAATCCACCGGCCGACCGTCCACCAGGGCTGCCCGGCCGGTTCGCAGCCGCGGCGCTTGCAGTTCGGCTATGAGTCCGGGCGGCAGCGCCAACGATCCGTCAAAGCCTGTGTCGATGATTGCGTCAACGTCACGTCTTTCGCCCGCCGGAGTCAGCAAGGCAAGCCTGATGACAGGCACGTATGAGGTGAAATGCCCCAGGGTCACTGAGGACCCCGGCCCATGACTCCCCAGCCGAACTTCTGCATCTGCCCATGACCGACGCGCACGGACCAGACTTGACGTGCGCCTGAATGCCGCCAGCGCAGGAGTCCGACCGCAACGTCGCCCTCCTCACCTAGAGCCCACTCCCCGGTCTCAACATCAATAACGCAGATCTCACCGACGTGATCTTTCTCCACGAGATGGCGAATGTTCTCTTCGTAGATTTCGTCACCGAGCCGGGCGATCTCCTCGGTTGGGCGAGAGGGAGAGCGATTCGATCCTGCCAACAGGGTCACTCTCAGCGCCTCCCGTTCCTCATCGCTCATTCGCACATCTCCGGCGAGACCGGAAGAGTCACGATGAACCGACGTGGGCGTTCGTGGCGAAGCGGCAATTTTGTACGAGGCCCAGGGTCCAATTCGCAGCGACCAGACATTGTGAGCGTCACGGCTCTTCTCGCGTAGGCGCGCGCTCGCCTCCAGGCTATCCTCGCCAATCGCCCACGCGCCGCTGTCCACGTCAATCGCACAAACCTCGCCGGTGTGATCGTCGTCAACCAGAACCTCGATGCTGCTAACGTATATTTCTTCGCCCATTCGGCGGATTTCCGCTATAGGTCGGGATGGCGGCGCGGGTTCCGCCGGCGGGGGTTCCCTTTCTTCGGTTCTCATATGTCCGCCCTCATTGAGTATCCGTCGTTTTGCGACCAGTCTAACACCACGAGCGCCCTATCCTGTCTCTGCCATCATCATCCCCGCCACCTCCACCCCCTGCCGGATGCTGTAATTCGTCCCCCGGTCCTCCGGGTAGATCTGGCTCATTGCCGCGAGCCACAGGCCGTCCACGGGCGTCTTGTTGGGCGGTATCTTGTCGCTGAAATGCGTCGTCATGATGGGCTGCGCCGCCCCCTCACGGTGGACATGCGTCGACTCCACCCACGACAGGTCAAACTCCGGATTGATCTTCCGAAGGTGCTCGACGTAGCTGTCGATCAACTCGTCATCGGACAGCCCCCACCGCGGATCATCGGACGTCACGTAGTCTGCCGTATAGAGGATGTGCTTTCCCCCGTAAACGGACGGCGGCACGAGGTTCGTCTGCTCAAGCGCCAGCAGGAACGGGATGTCCGCGTCCGCGATGTTCAGCCAATAGATCGGCGACAGGCTGCGGCTCATCACCCAGATCACGGCGATTGCGCCCTCATAGTCGATACCGCTCACCTTGCCGAGGTAATCCTGCGGCAAATCCACCAGGCGCGGCAGCAAAAAGCTGGGAACGGTGGCCAGAACGGCATCATACTCCCGCCGCTCCTCCTCGCCGTCCGCCCCCGCAATCGTCAGCCCCGTCACGCGGTTGTCCGCAGTCTCGATGCGCGACACCCCCACGCCCGTCCGCACCTCCCCGCCCATCTCCGTGACCCGCCGCTCCAGCGCGTCGATGAGAACCTGCCAGCTGCCCTCGATATAGCCAAGCTGCTCCCGCCCAAGCAGCCCCTTGCGCGACGCCACCCGCGTCGCGAACTTGCTCCACATCCACGGCATGGCGATCTGCTCCGCATAGCGTCCAAACTTGCCGCGCAGCAGCGGCTCCCAGATCTCCTCGTAGTTGCGCCGCCCCGCCCACTTCCGCATGAACGCCGCCGCCGTCGTGTCCTCCAGCCTCTTCCAATTCTTGATGCGCTGGATGTACAGCGTCACCAGCCCCATTCGGATGCGATCCAAAAACCCGACGGGGCTGAACTTCAACAGGTCCGTCGCCGTCGCGAACGGGAAGATGCGCCCGTGTGTGAAATACCCAACCTTCGAGTCCTCCCAGATGAGCCGGTCCTTCAACCCAAGCTCATCCAGCAGCCCGATGATCGTCGTGTCGGACAGGAAGAGGTGGTGGTAGAACCGCTCCAACTGCCCGCCGCCCACGTCGAACGTGGACGCCAGCCCGCCCAGGAACGGCGCCCGTTCGAACAGCTCAACGGAATGTCCGGCCTTGGCAAGCTCATAGCCCGCCGCAAGCCCACCCACGCCGCCGCCGATGATTCCAACCCTCATTCCGCTTTCGTCCCCTGTATCTCCGGCTTTCGCGTTTCCGTCTCGCCCATCGCGCCCGTCGGACGCAGCACTTCACGCAGCGGCGCGCCCTCTAGGATGAGCAGTATCGCTCCGACTATCGTAACGGGAACCCACAACGTGGCGTGAATGACGATGGCGTACGCAGTCGCAAGCCCCGCCCCCACCCCCGCCCGCACCAGCGTCTCCTTTGCCAGCAGTTCAAACGGGCCGATCCCGCCGGACGACGACGGCACCGCAGTGGCCAGGTTGGACGCCGCGACCGCCACGCACAGCACCACCATATCGGCTTCCACCCCCATCGCGACGGCCACGAAGAGGTACACCAGCGCCTCCCCCGCCCACACCGCGTTGGAAATCACGAACCAGAACGGTATCTTGCGCGCGTCCCTGAGCGCGGCGAATCCGTGCAGTAGCGATTCCACAATGCCCATCACCCGTGCGGCGTATCGCTCCGGCACAGGCCGCGTGACAACACGCGCCGCCCGCATGGCCGCATCCGGAAACAGGACGGCCAGCATCACGCCAACACCCGCCCCGATGAAAAAGACCGCCGCAAGCTGCGCCGCAAGCGTCAACAGCGGCGAGAGCGTCCACGTTGAGGCAAAGAACAGCAGCCCGATGCCCAGCCACAACAGGAGTGTCAGTCCGTCGAGGATTCGCTCGACCGCAATCGTCGCCAGGCTGGCCGTCATGTCCAGGCCGGGGTTGCGCCGCAGGAGATATGCCCTGACAAACTCGCCTAATCGAAGCGGTAAGACGTTGTTCGCCGCGTACCCGATTGTCGCCACGAAATACGACCGTCCCAGCGTCACCCCGCCCAGGTGCGCCAGCAGGCTCTGCCACCGCCACGCCCGCAGCGTGAACGCGAGAAAGTAGACGACTACCGCCGGAATCAGCCATAGGTAATTCGCCTCCGCGAACGCGGACAGGAACTCGTCGAAGTCGATGCTCCAAAAGACCACGCCCAGGAACCCCACGCTTATCGCAAGCGCGACCAGCGTCCGCCTGTTGACGATCATCTGCCCGCCGGCCTACGCAGGCCCGTAGACGGGATCGGGCGGCGTGCTTATCTCCGGCTCATAGTCGTATGGGAAGTACACGTAGATGTCGGAACTGCCCAGACGCCGCGGCGGCTCCCGCAGCGTCCAGTACGTCCAGATGGTCGACCACGCGCCCGGATCGATCGCGCCCCGCGCAATGTCTCCAATGCCCAGCCCCGCGTAGTAGTCCTCCCCGCGGTACACGCCCTCCGGGAACCACCACCGGAGCGGTATGAGCACGCGATTGGCCTCACTGGAACCCCACTCAACAGTCTGGATATTCGGCGCGCTCCCTGCGTTGAGAACCATGAAAACGCCGCGCGGCGGGTTGTCGTCCGTCACCACCGCCGCCCCCGCCCCGCACACGCTCTCACCGCCCATGCAGCGGTACTCCACGTTGTCATACTCGCGCAAGTACCAGTGCCACGGCCACGAGTACCCCTGCGCCGTATCAACCGTAATTGGCAGCGTCGAACCTTGCTCAGACGTGACGGCGTAGCGGTCGATCTCATCAACGGCCAGCTCCAGCGCGGGCGACGTCTGCGTGTAGACGAGCATCTCCACGGGGATGTCGCCGTTCTCAAAACTGGCCGTGACTGCGGAACGCGCCGTGACGATCAGGAGCACGACCAGCGCGCCGGCAGCAACGGCGTGCCCAACACGCCGCGCGTCGGCCTCCTGCCCAAGCTCGCGGACCCGGTCATAGGCGCGCGGCAGATACTCCCCCAGCCCCCGTCCGGCAATCATGATGAGCGGCAGCGTCAGGTGAATGGACAGCCACGGCATCTTCTCGCCCGCCATCAGCAGCAGCACAAGCACGAGCAGGAACCAATAGATGAGAAACACGTCAAAGGAGAAGAACGCGGGGCGCCGCCTCAGGATGAAGAAGCCCGTCACCAGCGCAACCACAAGCGGCAGCAGTTCGTACACGGACAAGACCATGAAGTAGTAGTACCAGGGCTGGCTCCCCCGCCCGACCTCCTGCTGCGCCACCCAGTAGCCCAGTGATTGCCATACGCCGCTGCCAAAGCCGATGCCGTTCGTGAAAAGCGTCGTGAACAGCGCGGCGATCAGGACCCAGAACACCCCGGAGATGATCAGCCAATGGCGCGGGTTCCACAGGATGCCCAGCGCCGCGCCAACGCAAAACAGCGCCAGCAGCACGAAAACGGCAATGTCCAACGACTGCATCCCGAACAGCGTGCCCGCCGCCGGATTCTGGATTTCCTGCAGGTTTGCCAGGTCGAACCCGACCCAGGGCAAGCCGGAGAGTCTCTCGATGATCCATGTCGTCGTCCCCGGTCCCTGCGAGATCGGCGCGCCGACAGGGCCCGAAAGATTCGCCAACGCGCCTTCCCCAACAGTCGCCCCCGAATCCGGGTTCGCCAGGTGAATGCCGAGCGCGTTCTGGAAGAGCGCCACGCCCGCTGCCCCCATCGGCAGCACAAGCGTCGTCAGGATCAGCCCGAACACAGCCGCCGGCGGCCATTCCTGGAACGGCGTGCGCATGAGACGCCGGACGTCGCCCAGGTGGGCAATGATTAGGAACGTGAGCGGCACGAGTACGAGCAGGTACGTGATCTCCTTGGTCGCGAACCCAATCGCCAGCGTCGCCGAGGCAATCACCAGGTAGCGCAGCTTGCGCGTGTCCGTGTACGCCCACATTGTCCAGAACAAAACGAGTGTGATGAGGACGATGTAGATGTCGTTGCGCGCAAAGCGGCTGAAGTACAGCACGCCGGGCGATATGGCCAGCAGCCCCGACGCCGCCAGCGCGCCCAACGTGCCCATCCGGTCGCGGAACAGGAGATACGGCAGTGCCACAACGATGACGCCCAGCAGGGCCGGCAGGACGCGCAGCGTCGCATCGGATGCGCCAAAAATCTCGAACACGAAGCTCGTCGCGATGAACTGAACCGTCCCGTGCAGAAGCGGGTTGTGGACGAATCCCCCGTTCTCCGCCATGAACCACGAATAATACCCGTGCAAACTTTCGTCATGGTGGACGGCCCGTTCGCCCAGGTCCCAGAAGCGCAGCGCCGCCGCCGCAAGCACGATGGCGATGAGGGCAATCCCCTCCGGCCTCCGCGCCCACGCCACAAGGTCGTCGGTGAGTTGACGCCACGGCACGCGCGAAAGCCCCCCCGGAAGTTGGCGGGACTCATCGCCGGAATCGGCGTCGTCCAAAACCGGAGATTCGTCGACGGCGCGCGGCTCAACGGCGCCCGCCTCCGGGTTCCTCCTCTGCCGGCGCTGCCGGTTGCGTCTGCGTTGGGATTTGCTCATCGTCTAATCTAACTATACGAGACTGCCGTCACACGATGGGAACGTACTCCAAAACCGCAGTATCCCCTGACCCAAAGGCAACCACGAGGCGGTCCGGCATGGAAGCCATTAGCCGCGCCGTCGTGTCCTCCCCGTACGTCGCCCGCTCCAGCGAGCCCACGAAGATATAGTCGATCCCGTAGAACTCAAGCCTGAGCTTCAACTGGTCCTCCGTGAGCGCCCCGCCTCCCGACACAGCCTCTCCCCGGTAGATTTCCTCCGTGTACTCGATTCGCGGCCCAATCAGTTCCGTCCCGCCGCGCCACTGCAACTCATGCCCCGCCCACCCGATGGTCGTCGGCATTCCAGTAATCGCGGAAACACGCCCGTAATCCGTATAGTCGTTGCCATGCGCCTCCAAAACGTGGTCGCCGCGCTCCGCGTTGTCCAGCAGCCAGTCAATCGCCGCCGCGTCGTCAGGAAAGCGCTCGCGGTACGTCGCAAGCCCGTCCAGCCCAATGCTCCTGGATGGCGACGCCTCGACACGTTCCATAGCGGCAAGCGGCCCATAAGCCGCCCCCACAACCAGCAGCGCAAGCCCCCCCGCTCCCGCCGCAATGAGTCCGCCCTGCCCCGGCGACAACCGCTTTGGCCGTCGCGCAATCGCCCACGCCACGCCGATCCCCGTCGCGACGGCCAGCAGCGTCCACACCTGGTAATGCACCTTGAACACGGTGTTCATGCGAACCCCAAAGGAGTCCCAGACGAAGAAGACTTCCGTGATGACGATGCCCATCGCCGCGGCGACCAGCAGGAGCGACGCGAACAGCAGCCCCTGCCGTTCCGGCCTCTCTTCGTCGTGCAGCGGCACGATGGCGATGAGTCCAATAGCCGCAAGCACGATGGCGGGAATAGCCACCAGCCACCGCAGGCTGATCTCGCCAAGATCGGGCGCGAAGCCCGCCACCGGCGAATCGGGCGGCAAGAGATTCCACCCCGCCGCGACCAGCGACCACAGGATCAGCGGGCTCGCGGCAAGCAGCACGACGACGCCAACCACGCTCAGCCGCACCTCCTGGCCGTCCAGCCGCGCCCATGCGTAGGCGGCGGCAGGCAGTATGGCCAGCGCCATCGGCCCCCAGATGCGCGCGTAGTGGCTGACCTCCGTGCCGGAGGCGGGAACGGGCAGCACGCCGCGCACGCCGCTGCTAACGGTCAGGTAGTACGGCGCAAAGAGCAGTAGCGCCAGCGCGGCGATTGCCGCTGTCGGCACAACGATGTCGAGAATCACTTCCTGCCGGAAGACGCGCTCGCCGATTCCCTCGTCCCAAAGTCTCCGCGCGGCGATTGCCAGCAGCAGCACGGCCATGTACGCCAGGATGTCCCACGTGTTGATGAAGCCAAGAGCGCCAATGATCAGCGCGGTCAGGAATAGCTCTCCGGCTCGCCGCCGCGGCCACGTCGAATCCGGCGACTCCGGCTTGCACAACCACCCAAGCGTCACCGTGAGCGCAAGCAGCACGAACGGCAGCGACATCACGTGCGGGTGGAGGTCTCCCAGCAGGAAGCTGAACGCGGGAAACTCGTCGATGGGCGAAAGCGCGCCTGGGTCGTCGATGATGCGCGTCGAATCCCACCACCACGAACTGAATCCCGTCGCCCCCTCCAGCGACAACGCCTCCGACACTGCCCGCATCCCCCCGCTCAGGTTCCCCGCGATCAGCAGCGCAACAACCGCCCCGACTCCCCCGATAACCACCGCAACATCCAGTCTTGGCAACTGGACACGCGCGATGCCCGCCCGCAGCGCCGCATTCATCGTCAGCGAAAAGGCTGAGACCGCCGCGAGCGCGAACAGCGTGACAAACGCCAGGTTGTACCCCACCGTCGCCGCCGCGCCCGTCAAGTACGCGGGAATGCTGAAAATCAGGTAGCCGAAATAGTAGTAGCTGATGGAATGGCCCGCCAGCCACGGGTCCGCCGCCGGAAACGTCGGGCTCCGCAGCGCGCTCGCAAGGGAAGGCAAGGTCCATCGGCTGCTCGGTCGTCAGCCCCGTAACCGCCGTCGTAATCGTGATGTCCGGCGCGAGGATGCGAAAGACCGCGAACAGCACGAATGCCGCCATGAACACGACTTCGCTCGCTACAAGCAGACGCCACCGGCTGTGGATGAAGTCGACCATCTCCTCCCGGTTCTGCCGCGCCAGTACGACACTCGCGCCGAGAAGCAGCGCAAACACGGCCAGCAGCGAAAGCAGCCCGTTCTCCAGGACGCGCGCGGTCACAAGCGCCCAGTACGCGTACGCCAGCACGAGAATGCCCAGGACCTTGGACACGCCGTATCCGCGGTCCGGCAGGTCGCGGAAGAACGGGAACGCCCACGCGAACCCCGCTGCCCCGATAACTTGCAGCAGGACGAGCCAGAGAATCAGGTTGAACATCAGGAGAAAGCGGGGCCGTCCGCGCCCCTACGCGAGCAGCGCCGAGACGAACGCGCGGGCGTCGAACGGCTCAAGGTCGTCGATGCCCTCGCCTGTGCCGATATACGTCACCGGCACGCCGAACTCGCGGCGTATCGCAATCGCGATGCCGCCCTTGGACGTGCCGTCCACCTTGCTCAAAACCACCCCGTCCACGCCCACCGCCCCCATGAACTCGCGCGCCTGCGACAGCCCGTTCTGCCCCGTCGTCGCGTCCAGCACCAGCAAGACAGTGATGTCCGATGCGTCAACCGACCGTTCCACAACCCGCCGCACCTTGCGGAGTTCATCCATCAGCGAGGTCCGCGTCTGCAGGCGTCCTGCCGTGTCGATGATCACCGTGTCCGCGCCCCGCGACTTTGCCGCCGCGATGCCGTCGAACGCCACCGCCCCGGGGTCCGCCCCGTGCTGCTGCGCGACGACCGTCACGCCCAGCCGCTCCCCCCACACTTGCAGCTGCTCAATGGCAGCCGCGCGGAACGTGTCCCCCGCAACCAGCAGCACGCCCCGGTCCTCCGCAATCTCACGCCGTGCCAGCTTGGCGATGGTCGTCGTCTTGCCGCTCCCATTGACGCCCACCACGAGAATGACGTGCGGCGAACCCGTTGCCGCGCCCGCCGGATTGGGCGACGCCCCGTTGGCGCTGGCCGCGTCCACAAGCTCCGCCGCAAGCGCGTCCCGCAGGTCGTTTGGCTGCGCCCCGCGCATCCCCTCGATCCGTTCCCGCGTCCGAGAAATCATCTCCTCGCTCAGGTCCAGACCAACGTCCGCGCCGATAAGGGCCTCCTCCAGCTCGTCCCACGCCTCGGGCGGGATCGAACTGCGCCCAAAGATGCTTGTAACGCGCCCGAACCACGCCTTCTTGGTCTTGCCGACGCTCTTGTCCATCGAAGAAGTCATAAAATGCGCTCGCCCGGCTAGTCCGGCGTATCGGCGGATTCCGCGTCCATCCGCATCTCAAGCGCGTTCGCGTGCGCCACGAGCCCCTCCGCGCGGGCAATGGCGATTCCGCTCGGCCCCAGGTCTTGCAGCCGTTCGCGCGGCGCGGCCACGATGCTCGTCACCTTGAGGAATTCGAAGACATTGACGGGAGAGCTGTACCGCGCCGCCCCGCCCGTCGGCATTGAGTGGCTTGGCCCCGCGATGTAGTCTGCCAGCACCTCCGGCGAGTGCTCTCCCACGAAGATGCCCCCCGCGTTCCGCAGTCGTGGAATCAGCGCGTGCGGGTCCTGCGTCATCACGCACAGGTGCTCCGGCGCGAACGCATTGCAGAAATCCACAATCTCGTCGTCGGACTCCACGATCACGTACCCCCCCGTCTGCGTGGACAGGTGCGCCGCCGAATCCTCCGGCAGATCGCGCAGTTGACGTTGCAGCTCCCTGTCAGTCCGCGTCGCCATGCGTTCCGACGTCGTGACCATCACGACGCGCGCCTCGGGGTCGTGCTCCGCTTGCGCCAGCAAATCCGCCGCGCACAGCGCCGGGTCAGACCTGTCGTCAGAAATAACCAGTGTCTCCGTTGCGCCCTGTAAAGAATCAATGCCGACGACGCCGTAAACAGCCTTCTTGGCAAGCTGGACCAGCAGGTTGCCCGGCCCAAATATCTTGTCGGCCTGCGGGACGGACTCCGTGCCGATTGCGAACGCGGCAACCCCCTGCGGCCCCCCCACGCGGAATACGCGGTTGATCCGCGCAATGCTGCACGCAACGAGCACGACCGGCGCGACGACCCCGTTCGCCCGCGCCGGCGTTGTGACGAATATCTCGGGCACGTTGGCCGTCCGCGCCGGAATGCCGATCATCAGCACCGTGGACGGATACGCCGCGCGCCCGCCCGGCACGTAGATGCCCGCCCGCTCCACCGGCCGCACCAGCTGCCCCACGCCGCGTTCGAAGTCCATCCAGCCCTGGCGCGACTGCTGGACGTGGAACGCCTCGATCTCCTCCGCGGCCCGGTGCAAGGCGTCTATCACGTGCGTATCAACGCTGTCGTACGCCCGCGCGATCTCCTCCTGCGTCACCTCCAGCGCCGAAAGCTCCACGCCGTCGAACTTTCGCGCCAGGTCGCGGATGCCCTCGTCCCCCTCCGTCCGCACGGTTTCGATCACGCGCCGCACGGCCTCCTCCGGCGAAATCCGTTCGCCAAAGGCCCGTTCCAGGAAGGAGAGCGTCGATTCCGACGCCTGCGGATTCAACCACAGGTTGGCGGGGATCAGTTCCGCCTTTGCCTCCTCTATCCCGTGGAATGCCCTCACGACAGTATCTCCACGGCGTGCTCCAGCGACTGCTTAACCGCGATTGCCCGGTATCCCTCGATCACCTCGCGCGGCACCGTCTCGTACACCCGCCCGAGCATCGACTCAGGCTCCGCGACCAGCTCCTGCACCGCCGCCTCGTCCAGGCCCGGACCATCCAGATACCGCCCGATGAAACGCGGAAACGCCGCCCAATCAGCCGCCATCGTCAACACCCGTTCCCCAACGTACTCCGCCCAGCCCCGCATGATCCCATACGGGATGAACGTGGTGGGCACGGACGCAATGATGCTGTCCGAAGCGGAAACCAGTTTCTGCCATTCACGCAGTTGGGCCGCGTCCGTCCGAACGTCCAGTTCCATCTCGAACTGCACCGCGCGGTCGAGGATATTGCGTGCCGGTTCGCCGCCGAGATACTTCTCGTCGCCGAAATACGGACGGTACACGTCGACGACCCACGCCTCATCCGCCGCCAAATGGCTGGCGTAGCCGATCAGGAACGCGGTCAGCGTCCAGTCGCTGTCGGGCGCGCGAGACGACATCTCCGGGAGCGCCTCCTTCATCCCCCGGAACCCGTCCCCGACCTTGCCGTCGGCAAGACTGAAATAATGCGTTTCCTCTCGCGATTCCCGTGTCATCACGCGGCGGTCCGGCGTCGTGGACCCCAGCAGCGCCGCGCCCATGTTCTCGCGCAACTCGTCAACGCCCAGCGTGTCCACCACTTCCTGGACGAGGCTCAGATGAACCGCCAGCATCGGCATAACGTCAGTCCCGCCTCAGCGGAGCGGCAATTCCGGCGGCTCGCCGAAATGCTGTGTCAGCGGGAACGCAATCACGTCCGCCGCCCCGATCGTCCGCAGTGATTCGGTCGCGACGAGTTGCTCCGTCTGCTGGTGATTGATGACGAACGACACGGAAAACCACTGGTTCCCGTCGTCGCCGTCGAGGTTCTCCCGCGTGACCACGGGGGCTATCGTGGGCCCCTTCAACCCCACGCTGCCCAAAGACGGCAGGGCGAACAGCTTGCGCGCAACGTCCTGGGGAGAATCCCCGGGAATGTTGGCCATGACAACGTACCGCCCCTCTGCGTTGAGATTGGCGTGAATGTACTCCAGCACGAGCCACGCGGACTGCACGGCCTGGTCGTCATACACTGCCTTGTTCACGCAGGCGATTAGCGCCGCGCTCGAATTCAAAATCGGCTTGGGAGGATTCCCCAGCCGCAGTCCGGTCAACGAGTGCGCCGCGAGCGTCGAACCCGTGACCACCACGTCCGCGACCAGGTCCGCCGCCCCAAGTCGCGGCAGCAGCTCATGCGAACCCTGGAAGAGTCGAACGCCTTTCCCGGACAGTCCCTGACGCTCCATGTATTGCCGCGTCAGTTCCGGGTACTTGGTGGCAACGCGCAGGTCACGCCCCAGTTGCCTCGCCCACCCCGTCAGGTCGCCCACGGGAATATCACCGGAATCGCCGAACCGGCGGCTTGGCGCGGCCAGCATCAATCGACCGTGCCCGAACCCAAGGTCCGGTATGATGCACGCCACGTTCTCAAGGCCGCTCAGGCTCTTCTCTTCAAACCAGTCGCGCCCGGTAATGCCCAGGTGCGCGCCGCCCTCCGCGACGATGGACGGGATGTCGTCCGGCCGCAGGAACACCGCCTCGCATTCGGGAATATCGCGAACCTCCTCAACAAGGCCCGTCCCCCGGCGAGACACGTGGATGCCGCACGCATTGAGCATCGTCAGCGTGTCATTCGCAAGTCGGTTGTTGCTTGGGAGAGCCAGTCGCAGCACGTTGTCCCGCCTCTGTCCGCCGCCTTGTCGGTCGTTCCTAATTCTATCGTAGGGCATTCTCAGAATAAAACGTCGCCCACAAAGGGCAGATTCTGGAGGAAATCGATGCTGTAGTAGCCCGCCAGCGCGATTGCCGTCACGAGGATGAGCTTGCCGCCAAACACGATCAGCAGGAAGCGCGCCAGCGGATACCGGATCGCCCCCGCCCAGATGCCCGCGATGTCGAACGGCAGCGGCGTCGCCGCGAAGGCGAAGATCGCCAGCCCCCGCCACCGTTCCCCCACGCCCTCCAGCCGCGCGTGCCACCTGCTCCCCTCGATCATCGACGACCCGCCCCGTCCCGCCATGTACGCCGTGATCTCCCCCAAAGCAGCGCCCACCGCGCCAAACAGCCCGATCAGCAGCGGGTTCAGCGTCCCCGACACCGCGAAGATGACCGCGTGGCCCGGCACCGGCAGCAGCACGACCGTCGCGCTGTTGATGAGTTGCAGCAGGAACACCCCTGCGTAGCCCCACTCGCCCAGCCCCTCCACGAAGCTCGCGTAGCGAATGAGAAGCACGATGACGATAAGCGAGATGACCAGCGCTGCGCCCACCTGGAGAATCGGTACGACGCGGTTCCGCCGCTCCCCGCCCCCCGGATCGCCCGCCTGCGCCGCGTTAGCCAAGCGTCACGTCCCCCGCGTGAACCACCCTCCGCTGCCCGTCATCCGTCTGGACGACCAGCCCCCCGCTCGGTTCGACGTCCAGCGCGATGCCCTCAAACGTCGAATCGCTGCCGGACACGCTCACGCGCTTGCCGAGGTTGACGAGAGCCGCGCGCCATTGGTCGAACACGTCTCCGCCCTCCCGCGCCTCCACGTACAGCGCCTCCATCTCCTCCAAAAGAGCGCACAACAGGTCAAGACGCGAAACCTCCCCGCCCGTCTCCCTGCTAAGACTCGTGGACGCGTCGGCGATCTCCGGTATGGACGCCGTATCCCAGTTGACGTTGACGCCGATGCCAACAATGGCGAACTGGTCCGCCTCCGATTCGTCCCGCACAACCTCAACGAGAATGCCGCAAACCTTGCGCCCGCCAATGAGCACGTCGTTCGGCCACTTGATCTCAGGCGCAAGCTCCGGGCAGACCCGCCGGATCGCGCGCGGCACGGCAAGCGCGGCAATCATCGACAGCGACGGCAACAGTTCCGGGCTCGGCCTCAACAGGACTGAGACCAGCAGCGACGCCCCTGGCGGCGACATCCACGACCGCCGGAATCGCCCCCTGCCCCGCGTCTGCTCGTCCGCGGTGATAACCAGCCCCTCCGCAGCCCCCGCCCGCCCGGCCGCCGAGACATCGTCCTGCGTGGAATGAGTAAGCGCCAAATGCCGGTACTCCGCCCCAATGATCCTCGTCGAAAGCCGCTCCCGAACCGCAGATTCATTCAAAGTACACACCCCCCGTTCCACTCTATAATGATGCATATTCTGTCATTCTGAGCGGAGCGAAGAATCTCTCAGGGAGGAACAACAACCAATGCAATACCGTCGTCTGGGCAACTCAGGCCTCCAGGTCTCCACCGTCGGGCTCGGCACCAACAACTTCGGCAGGCGGCTCGAATACGAACAGAGCGAGGCGGTCATCAAGGCGTCGCTCGATAACGGGATCAACTTCATCGACACAGCCAACATCTACAGCATGGGCGAGTCCGAAGAACACATCGGGCGCGCCCTCAAGGGCAGCCGCGAGGCGGCGGTCATCGCCACCAAGGGCGGCGGTCAAATGAGCCAGGGCCCCCACGGCAGCGGCAACTCCCGCAAGCACATCACAGCCGAGGTGGAGGCCAGCCTAACACGCCTCCAAACCGACTACATCGACCTCTACCAAATCCACTTCCCGGACAACGACACGCCCATCGAAGAGACGCTCCGCGCGCTAGACGATCTGATCCACGCCGGCAAGATTCTGTACATCGGCAGCTCCAACTTCGCCGTATGGCAGGAGGCGGAGGCCGCGTGGACAAGCCGCCACCTCGGCCTCAACAGCTTCATCAGCACGCAGCCGGAATACAGCCTCATCAACCGCGACGTCGAGCGTGAACTGATCCCCTTCGCCGTCAAGTACAACATTGGCGTCATCCCCTATTTCCCGCTCGCCGGCGGCGTCCTCACCGGCAAGTACACGCAGGGACAGGAGCCGCCGGAGGGCACGCGCATGTCCACCACCCCCGCCAACTTCCGCGGCCGCTTCATGAACGACCGCACCTTTGCCATAGCCGACGTCGCCGCGAAATTCGCCGAACAGCGCGGTCACACAACGGTCGAACTCGCCATAGCATGGCTGCTAGCCCAGCCGCAGGTGGCAAGCGTCATCGCAGGCGCAACCCGCCCCGAACAAGTACAAGCAAACGCAAAGGCCGCAGACTGGACCCTAACCCCCGAAGAAGTAACAGCCCTAAACGAAAAGCTAACCGCCCTCGGCTAGCCCACCCCCGTCACCCAACCCCTCCGTCATTCCCCCCAACCCTCCGTCATTCCGGCGAAGGCCGGAATCCATCCCCCCTCACCCTAACAACATAATTCTGCAAATCATCCTGCGTCGAATAATGCCGACCCTCCGCAAACATCTCCGTCAGACGCTGGAACAGCAGCGGCCCCACCTGCGACACCGCCTCCTCCAAATCGGCTGAAACGATGGACACGTCCGGGAATGCTACGGGCGTCGCGCGGTACTCCCCCTCCTCCGTCCGCTGGATCATCACGATATACGGCGACGTATCGCCGCGACGCGGATTCCGCACCCACACAGTCCGAACGGGAGGCCACTCCTCACGCGGCGTCTCGCCGCCCTCCGCGATGATCTCCCCAAGCGCGATCCCCGCATTGTCGGCCACGTCGTCCAACGCCGCCGCCCGCGTCGCCCCCTGCCCCGTCACGCCCGCAATCGCAGGCACTACCGCGCTGTAAGACCCGTCCTCATTGGACAGCAGAACCGCCGTGTACGATGGCGCCATATCCTCCCCCGTTGTAGCTACTCGCCCCCAAATAGCGACGCCGCCGCAGTCTCCGCCGCCTCCGCCAACGGCCTCACGTACAGCCCGCCCGCCACGATCGCAACGAGCAAGCCCAGTATCAGCAGCCACATCGTCCTCGATACGCGAATCGGCCCCGCGCCCTCCTCCGGCTGCTCAATGTACATCTGCCTCACGATATTCAGATAGTAGTACAGCGAAATCAGGCTGGCGAATATGGCGATGCCCACCGGAACGAGGAATCGCGTCCCCGCCGTCGCCACCACCGTGAACAGGTAGAACTTGGACGCGAACCCGATGAAGAACGGGAATCCGGCCAGGCTGAACAACGCCCCCGTCAACGCCAGCGCCAGGAACGGGTTGCGCCGCGCCAGCCCCGCCACGTCGCGCACCCCCTCCTTGCCCGTCTGCTGCCACACCGCAAGCAAAACCATGAACGCCACCATCGTGGACGCCGCGTAGCTCACGCTGTGGATCAGTATCCCCGCAGCCGGTTTCGCGGGGTCGTCTGCCCCCAGCGCCGCGATCCCCAGCAGCAGGTAGCCCACCTGCCCGATGCTCGAATACGCCATCAGCCGTTTCAGATTCGACTGCAAGATAGCGACGAGGTTGCCGAGCATCATGCTCAGCACCGCCAGCAGGATGAACACCCAGTCCCAGAAGAGCGCGACCGGCTCCAGCGCGACGGCAACCAGCCGGATCAACAACGCGAACCCGGCGGCCTTGGACGCCGCCGCAAGGTACGCCGTAATGGGTATCGGCGCGCCCTCGTACACGTCCGGCGTCCACATGTGGAACGGCACGGCGGCCACCTTGAACCCCAGCCCCGCCGTCAACATCGCCAGCGCGATGATCAGCCCCGGGCTTGGTGAAAGCGTGCTCAGCCCGCTCGCCACCTCGTCGTAGCGCGTGTCGCCCGTCAGCCCGTAGATGTACGTGATGCCCAGCAAGAGGAACGCCGACGCAATCGCCCCAAGCAGGATGTACTTCATCCCCGCCTCGTTCGTCCGCCGCTCCTTCCACGTGTACGACGCCAGGATGTACAGCGAGAAGCTCAACAGCTCCAGCGAGATATACGCCGTGATCAACTCGCCCGCCGCCGCCATCCCCATCGCGCCCACGGTGGCCATCATCAGGAGAGCCACGAACTCGCCGGGGCTGTCAATCGACGACACGAATTGCGACGAACCGAGAATCGTCACCGCCGCGAGGATCACGAACAGCGCGAAGAAGAACGCGGAATACGTATCGAAGATGAGGATGCCGCCTGCGAAGCGGCTCGTCTCGCCGTCGTTCGCAACGATGATGAACACGCCAATCGCGGCCATGACCGCCGCGCCCCCGTACACCAGGACGGTCCGCGAGAGGCGCGGCACAATCAGGTCGAGCGTGAACGCCCCGAACGCAAGGCCGGTCACGAGATAGCCCGGCAACAGCAGCGCCCAGTTCATCGCATCACGCCCCTACACCGTCTCCGCCAGCACGGCCACGGCCACGATGATCACCGCCGCGATTGTAAAGACAAGCGCGTAGTTGAAGACGAAGCCCGTCTGCATCCCACGAAGAAGTTGCCCCGCGTCCACCGTGCGCGCGGCGGGGCCGTCCACCCCGGCGTCATTGACCACGCGCCGGTCAACCTCGCGGATGAACCCGGCAAAGACCAGCACAATCCGGTCGATGACCCACTGCGCCGCGGCATCGATGTAGAACCGGTTCTGGACAAGCTTCAGCGGCCCCGCCACTGCCTCCAAAACCCCATCGTCAACGCGCTCCCTGTTGTTCCAGTAGTTCAGCCCGACGCCGATCCCCGCGACGGCGGTCAGCGTGGACGCCAGCGCCAGGAGCATGTCGAAATGGAACTCGCGGTGCCCATGCGTCAGGAACTCGATGAAGTCCCAGCCAAACGCCAGCACAATGCCAAGGAAAATGGCCAGCGCGCCAAGCGCCACAAGCGGAACGGACATCAACGGCGGCGCGTCATGCAAAACGGCCGCGTGGCTCCCCTCTCCGTCATGCGATTCCACAGGCGGCGCCGGCCCTCCCTGCGCGACAACCAGCGCGAGCCGCGTCATGTACAGCGCGCTCAGGAATGAGGCGATGACGGCTCCAAAGAACAGCAGGTAGCCCGGCAGCGTCTCGATCTCAAGCGCCGGCGCAAGAATCCCCTCCTTGGAGAAGAACCCGCTTAAGGGTGGTATCCCGGCCAGCGACAGGCTCCCGATGATAAGCGCAGCGGCAGTGAGCGGCGCGCCGATCCGCAGCCCCCGCACCTGGTAAATCGAAGCCGAAGATGCGTGAATCGCGTGCAGCGCAACCCCCGCCGTCAGGAACAACAGCGCCTTGAAATAGCCGTGCGTCAGCAGGTGGAACATGCCGCCGCTCGGGTCGCGGTGCTCGACGTTTGCCGAAAGGCCCGCCGCGCCAAGCGCCAGCATCATCAGCCCAAGCTGGCTCACCGTCGAATACGCGAGGATGCGCTTGAAGTCGATCTCGCCCAGCGCGAGCAGCCCGGCAAGGATGGCCGTCACCAGCCCAATCACCGCCACGAACCAGAGCACCCCGGGCGCCTCCACGAACAGGTCGAACATCCTGGCAACCAGGAACACCCCCGCCGCCACCATCGTCGCCGCGTGAATCAGCGCGCTGACCGGTGTCGGCCCCTCCATCGCGTCCGGCAGCCAGATGTGGAACGGGAATTGCGCGCTCTTGCCCATCGCGCCCAGGAACAGCAGGAACGCCACCAGCGCCGCCTCTCCTCCGCTCAACGACGCGATAACCTCCCGGATGTCGAACGTCCCCGTGCTCAGGTACGCGACGATGATGCCGATGAGCAGCCCGACGTCCCCGAATCGCGTCGTGATGAACGCCTTTTTCGCCGCCTCCGCCGCCGAGCGCCGCTCCCAGTAGAAGCCGATGAGCAGGAACGAGCACAGCCCAACCAGTTCCCACGAGATATACAACAGCAGCAGGCTGCCGGTCAGCACAAGCGCCAGCATGGACGCCGCGAACAGCGAATGTGCCGCGAAATACCACCCGAACCGCTCGTCCCCCTTCATGTACTCCAGCGAATACACCTGCACCGCAAGAGACACGGACGTGACCAGAATGATCATCATCACCGACAGGCTGTCGACGATATAACTCAGCCCAAACTCGGAGCCTCCCGCTGACAGCCAGACGATTTTCCCAACATATTCCCCGTTCGCAAGGTAATCGCCCAAAACGCCAAGCGACCCGATGAATGCAATGCCGATGGCGGCAACGCTCACCCAGGACGCGGCCTGCGGCAGAATCTGGAGCCGCCCGATGGCGAGAATGACGAATGCGGCAAACGGCAGCGCGGCAACCAGCCACGCCTGCTCTGCGCCAATCGGAATCATGTCCAGCAGGGCTGTCACGGGTGCCAATCCCTACTGCTGCAAGGTGGAGATGCGGTCCAAATTGACCGTCTCCCAGTTTCTGAACATGCGAAGAACGATGGCGAGCGCGAGGCCGACCTCCGCCGCCGCAATGGTGATCACGAAGATGATCAGCACGTGCGCGATGGCCTCTGTCCCAACCACGTAGCGCGCGAACGCGATGAGATGCACGTTGACCGCGTTCAACATCAACTCCACGGACATGAGCACAAGCACCGCGTTCCGCCGCGCCAGCACGCCGTACAAGCCAAGGCAGAACAGCGCCGCCCCCAAAATGAGCATGAACTCCAGGACAGTCATGCGCCGTCACGCCCGCTGCGAGTCAGCACAACCGCGCCGACCAACGCCACCAGCAGCACCAGTGACGCAATTTCAAACGGAATCAGGAAATCGCTGAAGAGCAGTTCGCTCAGCGCCGTGAACTCGGCCATCGGGTCGGTGCCCGGCTCGCGCGTCCGCCATGGCGTCGACAACGCCGCCGCAACAAGCAGCGCGAACAGCCCAAGACAGGCCATCGCGGCAAGCGGGCGCTGTGTATTGTCCTCCACGTTCGCCTGTTCCGGCGCCCGCGTCAGCATGATGCCGAACAGCAGCACAATCGTTATCGCGCCGCCGTATATCAAGACCTGCGCCAGCGCGATGAACTCTGCCAGCATCATCAGGAAGAGAGCCGCCACCCCCACAAGCGAAAGCAAAAGGAAGACAGCGGCGTACACCACGTTCCGCGTCGCGACAACCCCAACGGCCGCCGCAACCGTGATAATCCCAATCGCCCCCAATATCGCCGTCTCAATCATTCGGCGTCCTTATCTCCCTCTCCCTGCGCCGCTCGCTCAGCCGCCCGTTGCGCCCGCAGTTCCGCCGCCTTGGCCCGCGCCGCCGCTACCCGATCCTCGCTCGACGCAGGCGCGTCCGCCGCTGCCGCAGTCCCGCCGCCCTGCGCGGCGGCCCGTCGTTGCGACTTCTTCGCCTCCGGCGGCGACCACCGCCCCTTCGCCTCCTGCTCTTTGCCGGCCTCAAGCAGTTGCTCCAGGTCAAATACGAGATTCGGACGCGCATACTGGCTCGCATCGAAGTTGTCGGACATGATGATCGCGTCGAAGTTGCAGTACTCCACGCACAGCCCGCACATGATGCAGTCCGCCACGTTCAAATCAAAATAATCCACGATCTTGCGGCGCGAACTGTCGCCCTCCGCGTGCTTTGGATTGTCCATCATCGCCACGTCGATACAGTCCGTCGGACAAATCCGCATACACACCAGGCAGCCGGTGCAGTACGGCTCCGGCACGTCCTTGTCCCATGTCAACACGGGATGCGCCATGAAACGCGGCGCAAGCGTCGGTTCGACACTCGGATATTCCGCCGTGACCGGCGGCTTGAGCGCCAGCTTCACCGTTGTAAGCAGACTCTTGAATGTGCCTAGCATGACTATTGCGCCCACCTTTGCCTGAATTGCCGGAGCCTCTGTTCTCTGCGCCGCTGGATGTAGATGCCGGTCGCCACGGCCAGCACGATGCTCACCGCGCTAATTGTCACACTTGTCAGCCAGGGTTCCCAACCGTTCTGGTGCTGGACCCAGACCACCGTCGCCACCAGCAGGAGATTCACGAGCGACGCCGGGATGGCGATTTTCCACGCGAACGCCATGAGCTGGTCGATGCGGAGCCGGGGCAGCGGCGCGCGAATCCAGAACACGATGAGGATGATGGCGGCAATCTTCACGAACAGGTAGAACGGTTGGAGGAACGTGTATTCGTCCGAGAACGGGCCGCTCCATCCGCCCAGGAACAGGATTGTTGCCAGGAACGCCATCGTCGCCAGCCCCGCGTACTCGGTCAGGAAGAACACGCCCCAGCGGATGCCGGAGTATTCGACGAACGCCCCGCCCACAATCTCCTCCTCCGCGTGCGGGATATCAAACGGAATCCGCGCCGTCTCCGCCAACGCCCCCACGATGAAGAGGATGAAGCCCAGCGGCATGATCAGCAGGTACGGCACGCTGCCCTGCGCCTCCACGATTCCGGAGAGGCTGAACGGGCGGTCCGTCGCCGTCTGCGCGAGCAGCCCCACGGCCAGCACCG
The DNA here is from genome assembly GCA_963666115.2 of Dehalococcoidia bacterium. GTDB lineage: Bacteria > Chloroflexota > Dehalococcoidia > UBA6926 > UBA6926 > VXMO01. The sequence goes on from CAXXET010000004.1 coordinate 156,802, forward strand.
CGAACACGAGAGGCAGCTCATAGCTGATCAACTGCGCGGCGTTGCGCGCGCTCCCAAGCAATGCGTACTTGTTGTTGGACGCCCAGCCGGCCAGCACGTGGCCCACCACGGACAGCCCCAGGATAGCGATGATATACAACAGCCCGATGTCCAGGTCGCTCAGCACCCAGTCGGGGCCGAACGGCAGAACCATCCACAACATGAAGATCGGCGTGAAAATCAGCAGCGGCGCGACGTAGAAGATGACCAGGTTCACGCTCCCCGGCCGCACGTCCTCCTTGAGCATCAGCTTGATCGCGTCCGCCGCCGTCTGCAGCAGGCCGAACGGCCCCGTCCGCGACGGCCCCACGCGCTGCTGCAGCCGCGCCAGAGCCTTGCGCTCCGCATAGATCACGCCTAGCACGGCGGTCAAAATGCCGTTGAACAGCACGAAGACGACAATGGCAATCGTGATGAGATCGAGCAAACTCATCGATCCACCTCGCCCAGCACGATGTCCATAGAGCCGAGGATCACGGTGGCGTCCGCAAGGTACGAGCCTCGAATCATGGCCGGCAGCGCCATGAGGTTGCAGAAGCTCGGCCCGCGAATCTTGAGGCGGTACGGCCGCACAGTGCCGCCTGACGAAACGAGATAGACGCCAAGATCGCCGCGCGGGTTCTCCCCGTGAACGTACACGTCGCCCGCCTCCGGGCGCATGATGCGCGGCACGCGGCCCATCACCGGGCCCTCCGGCAGCTTGTCCAGCGCCTGGGCAACAATGGAAATCGACTGCTCGATCTCCAGCATCCGCACCATGTAGCGGTCGTAGCAATCGCCTGTTTGGCCGGTCGGCACGCGAAAGTCCAGTTCCTCGTAGACGGAGTAGGGATCGGCCTTGCGAATGTCATAGTCGATGCCCGCCGCCCGCAGCAGCGGCCCCGTCACGCCGTAGTCGAGCAGGTCCTCCGCGGGAATCGCGCCGATGCCCGCCGTCCGCTCGATGAATATCTCGCTCTCTGTAAGCGTGCCGCGCGCCTCTTCATAACCGGACTTGAGTTGATCCAGCAGGGCGCGCACGGCGGGGACAAACCCGTCCGGCAAATCCTCCTTGACCCCGCCGATGCGGAAGTAGTTGTGCATCATGCGCGCGCCCGTAACGCCCTCGAAAATCTGCTGAATCCGCTCGCGGTCGCGGAACCCGATCATCACGGGGTTCATCGCCCCCGTATCCAGCCCGTACGTCCCGTAGAACAGCAGGTGGCTCGCAATGCGGTTCAGCTCGGACAAAATAAGGCGGATGTACTCGGCGCGCTCCGGCGGCGCCACTCCCATCGCCTTTTCCACCGCCCGCACGTAGACCCACTCATTGTTGAAATTGGCCACGTAGTCCAGGCGGTCGAATAGCGTTGTTATCTGCTGAAAATTCTCGCCCTCCGCCAGCCGCTCTGACCCCCGGTGCAGGTATCCGATGTGCGGATACACGTCAACAACGCGCTCGCCGTCCAGCGTCAGCACCATCCGAAACACGCCGTGCGTCGCCGGATGCTGCGGCCCCATGTTGATGCTCAACTCCGCCTGCTCCGTGACGGGGTCGCGCGCGATGTTCGCCGACAGTCCGGCATCAGTCGCCATAGAACGTCACCTGCTCCGGAATCTCATAGTCCTTGCGCCCCGGGAATCCCTCGAACCCCTCATACAGGATCAACGGCGACAGGTCCGGGTGTCCGCGAAACTCCAGCCCAAACAGGTCGTGCCCCTCCCGCTCATGCCAGTCCGCCCCCATCCAGACGCCGATCACCGTTGGAATCCACGGATCGTCGATGGGCGCGCGCGTCTTGACCACCACCTTGTGCGGATGGCTGAGCGAAGCGAGATGATACACCGCCTCCAACTCCTCCTGCCAATCCACAACTGAAAGGCAGCGGAGATACCTGAAGTCCAAATCCGGATCGGACTTCAATGCGGCGCACACGTCAACGACCGCGTCGCGCGGCACACGCAACTCAAGTTCATCGAACGAATACTCGATGGACTGCGCGCTGTCCCCGGCAATTTCCCGCGCGCGCGCCTCAATTGGCGAGGACGCGGCGGTCTCCTCTGCGGATTCCTCGGGGCGGGCGTCAGGCCGGTCGTCGGTCGTCACCTACAGTCCCCTCTTGAGCCGCGGCTCGTCCTGGATTCTGCGTTGAAGTTCGAGGATGCCGTGCTGCAGCGCCTCCGGGCGCGGCGGGCAACCCGGCACGTACACGTCCACCGGAATGATCTGATCCACTCCCATCACGACCGAATACGAGCGCACATACGGGCCGCCGCACGTGGCGCACGACCCCATCGCGATGACCCACTTGGGCGCGGGCATCTGCTCGTACAGCAGCTTGATCGGCTCGGCCATCTTCTTGACCACCGTCCCCGCCACGATCATGACGTCGGATTGCCGCGGCGACGGCCACGTGACGACGCCGTAGCGGTCGAAATCATGCTTGGGCATGTACGCGGAGATCATCTCGATCGCGCAGCACGCCAGGCCGAACGTCAGCGGCCACAACGACGACTTGCGCGCCATCGCGAACAACTCCTCCGTCTTGAGCGTAATCACCCCGGACAGGCCACTCTTCTGGTGCGCCGCGATGTTCTGCAGCGCCATGCGGGATTCGGGGGTGGAGACGACGGGGCCCTGCTGCCCCAGTCCACCCTGCCCGCCTGCGGGTTCGATATTCATCGCCAGGACAACACCCCCTTGCGCCATGCATAGACCAAACCGAAGAACAACACAACAAGGAATATCACCATGGAATAGAACGCGGCGGCGGGCAGATCGAGGAACACGAACGCCCACGGGAACAGGAAAACGGTCTCCACCGCGAAGATCAGGAAGAAGAGCGCGAACAGGTAGTACCGCACGTTGTAGCGCGTGTTGCCCTCGCCCGTCGGCAGGATGCCGCACTCATACGCGATGCCGCTCAGGCTCGTGGCGCGGCGCGGCGCGAGAATCCATGAGATCACAAAGAACGACGCCACGCCGCCGAAGCCGAAGATGGCGGCAATTCCCACAGCGGCCCAGTTGAACGCATACTCAGCCGGCATTCCCCTGCACTCCTATCGGCCAGTCGATGTGCGGCTCAGACACAGTGTAAACGAACATCACGATGCTCACCCGATCCTGCCCAACAGCGCCGTCACGCTGCCATCGATCAACTCGATCCACGGGAACGGCCAGATGCCAATGGCGACGATGAACGCGATGAGCAGCCCGCCCGCCGCCATTTCCACGCGCGACGCGTCCGTCAACCCCTGCCACCGCGGGCTGACCGGCCCGAAGAAGACCTTGCCCAGCAGCCGCAGCACGTACACCGCCGTGATCGCCGCCGCGAACACCCCCAACACGCCCACCAGCGGATACGTATTGAACGCGCCGATGAACACCAGCAGCTCCGCGACGAATCCGCTGAGGCCCGGGAGCCCCAGCGAGGCTAAGCCTGCTATCGCGAAGAACGTCGCCGTCCCGCCCATCCGTTTGGCCAGCCCCTCCAGCACGCCAATGTCCCGGATATGCGCGCGGTCGTACACCGCGCCGACAAGCACGAAGAAGAGAGCAGTCATCACCCCGTGCGAGAACATCTGGAGCACCGCCCCGTTCACGCCCAGCGGGTCCAGCGTCGCCAACCCCATGATCACGTACCCCATGTGGCTGACGCTGGAATACCCGATGACGTACTTGAGGTCGCGCTGCCCCAGCGCGGATATCGCCCCGTACACCACGTTGACCGTCGCAAGGATGATCAGGACGGGCATCCACGCCTGCGCTCCCTCCGGGAACAGGTCCATCCCGATCCGCAGGATGCCGTACGCCCCCAGCTTCATCAGCACGCCCGCGTGAAGCATGCTCACGGACGTCGGCGCGGCGACGTGCCCGTCCGGCGACCACGTGTGGAACGGCCACAGCCCGGCCAGCACGCCGAATCCGATGGCCACGAGCGGGAAGAAGATCAACTGGAATTCGCGTGAGTACTCCTCGTTGTCGCGCAGGCTCAGGAAGTCGAACGTCGGATTGTCCGCGAAGATATACAGCGCGATAATCGCCACCCACACCAGGACGCTGCCGAGGCTGAGCATGATCGTCAGCTTCATCGCGCTGTATTCCTTGGTGCGGCTGAACAATAAAGGCGGCACGTAGGAGCGGAAGTCCGTCGAGCTGCCCCACACCCCAATCAACAGGTACATCGGGATGACGGCCAGTTCATAGAAGAAGAAGAAGAAGAACAGGTCAAGCGCGACGAAGACGCCGTACACCCCCGCGATCAGCAGCAGGAACAGGACGAAAAACTCCTTGGAGCGCTCCGGGATGCGCCACGCCACAAGCGTCCCCGCGAACGCCACCACGCCGTTCAGCAACACCATCAGCACGGAGATGCCGTCCACGCCCAGCGTGAAGCCAATGCCAAGGCTCGGCAGCCAATCGACGCGCGTCAGCGGCCAGAACTCCTCCCCCGCAGGCGCGCCCAGGTAGTGCCGCAGAGTCAGGTAGATGGACAGCGCGAAGGTGAAGCCCGTGACGGCGGTGGCGATGCTCCGAATCGCGGTGGGCCGGCTGCCCGGAACGAGAATAAGCGCCAGGCCGCCCACAAACGGCGCGAGAACCAACAGGCTTAAGACCAGTTCGTCCGCTTCAGCCACTCATCCCCTCCAACGGCAAAGCGCCAACCTCCGGCGGCAAAAGGCCAACCACCACTACCCGCCAATCATAGCCACACCCGCCGCCGTCTGTCATTCTGAGCGTAGCGAAGAATCTCACGTCGGCTACACTCATCACATGGACTTCTTCAACGTCGGAGGACTTGAGCTTCTCTTTCTCGCCGGCCTCGCCATCATCATCGTCGGCCCCTCACGCGCCGCGGAGATGGCAGGCCAGATTGGCCGGCTCATCGCCAGCGCCCGCCGCACCATCAACTCCATGACCGAGGATTTGCGTACCCAGGCCCGCGAAGACACGGAGCCGCTGCGCTCCGCCCGTGACTCCCTCCGCGACGTTGAATCCAACCTCCGCCGCCCCTTCGACCTGTCCGAACCCCGCCCCAACACAGGCCGCGCCGAGCCGCCCCCGGAGGACGCGCCCCCGCCCGACGCGCCATCCGCTGATGAAAACGAACCCCCCGCCGAAGAGCCGCCGACGGAGGAAACCAGGTGACAACGCCTGAGCCGGAGGGCGTGTCCGAAGCGACAATGCCGCTGTCCGCCCATCTGCGGGAGCTGCGAACGCGCCTCATGTGGACGTTCATCGTCGTCGGCATCGGCGCCGTCGGCGCATTCGCCATCGGAAACCGGCTCATTGACGTGCTGCTGATTCCATTCCCGGACGACATCGAAGTGGTCCAGATCGACGTGCTCGAGGGCGTCCGCGTCCGCATGAAGATCGCCATCCTGGGCGGACTCATCGTCGCATTCCCGATGATCCTCTACCAGACGATCATGTTCATCCGTCCCGCCCTGACCGGCTCCGAGAAGCGTTTCGTCTATCTCGCCTTGCCAATCGTGAGTGTGCTGTTCGCGGCAGGAATCACGTTCGCGTTCTTCGTGCCGATACCCGTGATGATGCAGATACTCCCTCAATTCCTCGGGGATGACATTGAGCCTCAGATTCGCATCGACAGCATCGTCGGGACAACCGTCTGGCTTATCTTTGCGATGGGGCTGCTCTTTGAGCTACCAATCGTCATGTACCTGCTTGCGCGGCTGGACATCATCGACCCGGCAAGCCTGCGGACGAAGCGCAAGGGGGCAATCCTGCTCTCATTCGTCGCCGCCGCAATCATCACCCCCACAGGCGACCCCATCAACATGGTCATCTGGGGCATCCCAATCTGGATCCTCTACGAAATCGGCCTCCTAATGGCCCGCCTCGCCGCCTGGCAGCGCAAACGCGGCAGCTAGGCCCTAAGCGCAGTCAGGCCCCCGCGCGAGAGTCCCCGTCGTCCCACAGATCCTCATCATCCAGCCAACCATTCTTCTGCGCCAGCCGGATCCAAAGCCGCTGCGTATGCCGGGAATCCCGCCGCAGCTCCTCCAGGTTTTCATCCAGCCTGCGCATAATTTCAGCGAGGGTCTCCATCAGTCCGCTGTGGTCAATCAGCCTCTGCTCATGATCCCTAAGCATCGCGCGATTCTCACGCATCATCGCTTCATGCTCCTTGAGCCACGCGCGATGCTCGCTCATCGCCGCCTCATGCTCCTTGCGCCACGCGCGATCTTCGATCGCCGCCGCCTCATGCTCCCTGCGCCACGCCTCATGATTCGCGCGGTCTTCCGCAAGCGCCATCTCCTGATTCCGGATAATCGTGTCATGATCCTGCGACATGTTCATGAGCCGCATCAGCGCCTCTTCAAACATCTCCGTGCGGCTCTTTTCGTCAGTCATGCCCGCTCCCCTCTCGCGCCCCGGGACGGCAGCCTACGACTTCCCAGCAGTCGAATCCGATTCCGCGCCATCCTTGGCGTCCTCGGACGTCTTGCCCTCCTCCAACTCCGCCCCCTTGCGGAACTCCCGGATCGAGCTTCCCATCGAGCGCGCAAGCCCGGGCAGCTTGGCGCCCCCAAAAATCAACAGGATAATCGCCAGGATCAGGATCAGTTCGAGTCCGCTTGGAATGGTCATGCTGCCTCCCTGCTCATGCCCACAGTATACGCGATGATGCTACTCGATACGCGATGATGCCGCCCGCGCCGCCCTACTCAAGGATCAGCGTGCCGAACGCGAAGACGAAGAACGTCGCAATAGCCAGCAGCCCCGTCCCAAGCGGCACCATCAGCATGGTCAAAATAGCCTGCGTGCCCACGAATCGGTTTGCCTCCCGAATCGCGATATACGTCAGGCGGATCGCCGTCACCGATGTCAGCGCCACGCCCAGCGTCATCACCCACGGTCGCGCCCCGTCCGCCACGAGCCATAGCAGCGCCGTCGGCACAAGGAGCCACACCGGCAGCGCGGCATACGTCATCGCCGCAAGCTCCTCCGCAATGCTCGCCTCCCCCTCGAACGCCTTGCCGATCAAGTGCAGCAGCATCATCGAAAACAGGAACGCCGCGTACCCGCCCCCAACAAACCCCGCCGCCCCAACCACGGCCCCCACAAACCCGTCAAAATCCCCAACCAGCCCCCCGGCGCCAAACAACGCCCCCGCCACCGCCAAACCAACGACCAGCGCCCCCGTCCCCCGCAGAGTCGGCTGATCGATAGCAATATCGCTGAACGTCCACGTAGGAGTCCGCACAATCCCGCGCAGATAAAACGCCAAGGGCCGCCTCCGCCGCTGCGGCCCCGGCGCCCCAACGCCGGGGTTGTCCCCGCTTACCGATGAGTTCGGATCGATGAACATGGAGGCACGCCACAAGTCAGTTCTTCAGTTTCCAATTCTTACTTCCTGCCCCAATAGGAGCGCAATGACAATCGAGACGACAAGCAAGAGCATCGCTGCCACGTACCCTAGGATGACCGTCGGCAAAAGGCTTAAGGCAACCGTCAGGGCAGCTTTCGCTGGATGGAGGCCATAGTTCTCCTTGACCATTATGACCGCCAGTGAACCAATCAAGAGGAGTCCGGTTAAGACAAGCCCCAACGCAACATTAGTTGCCGCGTGGAAGGCATCGTAGAAGATACTGGGGCCTCCAGGGCTGATGAACAGGGAAGCTGCTAGGATTCCGCCAGAAAATACCGCGTAGCCTATCGCCGAAATCACTGACAACGCGGAAAAGGTCCTCAGGAACCCTGCGCGGCGCCCGAACCGTTCGGCTATCCAATGAAGATTCAGTGACCACGCGCCAATGACGCTGATGGCGATGCAGCAATTCAAGGGGTTGACAGCTCCAATGGCGTCAACTTCACCTGATTTGAATTGATCAATCGACAGAGACCCATACTCGAGCAGGTGATAAGCAACAAAGAATGCTGCGCCACACACCGCGATGCCTACGCTAGCCGTCCCTACCCCGGCCAGCAACGGCCGCCGCTCCAAAATCTCCCGCACAGTCGCCCCAGGCCGAATCACAAGCCCCACATACCACCGCAACACCGTCCGCAGCCAAAACTCCGACGGATAGCCCCCACCTGCAACAGGAGCATCCCCGCCCGAAATCGGCGGCTGGCTCGCACTCTCTTCTCCGTTCATCGCATCGCTCCCCGCCACGCAGTCTACCCGTTAAACGCCAAGCATCGATTCACACGGATCCCATCCCGATCAAGAGTGCGATCACCAGCAGCGCAAGCGCAACAGTCAACGCAATGGGCAGCGCCGCTAGGCCAACGAGGAGTGCTACCCCCGAACGGATTGGACCCAATTCATAGTTAGCCCTAATGATGTAATAGGTTAGGAAAATCGTCCAGGCTGTCGGGGCCACGCCAATTGCCGTAAGGATTCGCGGTCCCGTCGAGAAAGCCAGACTGACGCCGGCCACTTCCAGCAAGGCAGCTATGGCGATTGCCAGTATCCCAGTCATGACCGCCACGGCCGAGAGGTTGAGCAGCCCAACGTACATTGCAGACAGTTCTCCCCATCCGCGCATCAGACTCGCAACTAAGTGGAATACGACCGCAAGTACGCCTATAGATATGACGGCTATGAAGCTGATTATGACTATCACTATCAGGCCGCCTACATTTGTGGGGAAACCGCCGCTGGGCTCCAGTGAATGTGACAGACCTCCGGAACCCGTATAGACGTTCCAAAGGAACAGCCACAGATACGAGCCGATGCACGCGGCGATCGCCCCTGCCCAAAACGGCCGCCGCTCCACAATCTCCCGCACCGTCGCCCCAGGCCGAATCACAAGCCCCACATACCACCGCAAAAGCGTCCGCAGCCAAAACTCGCTCCGCACAGATTCTCCGGCAGCATCACTCGACGTCATCGCATCATCCCTCGCCACGCAGTCTACACGTAAACGCTAAGCGCGGGCCCGCACCCGCCGCTGCGGCCCCGGCGCCCCAACACCGGAGGCATCCCCCCCCCGCCAAAGGATCAATAAACATCAACCCATACTATGGCATGGAGCCTGCAAGCGGCCTGGATTCTGAAGAGCCTTATCAGGACGGCCACATTGCCGAAACCATCGACACAACAGCGAACAAAGTCAAAACCCACCCCGCAAAGGCCGCAAAGCCAAGGACGAGAGTAGGAATGATGCAGGCAGCGACAACTAATGCCGCCTTGCGTGCGCCGAGGTCATAGTTTTCCTGTATCAGAACGTATGCGATCACGTGGGCCCAGACGAGGACTCCTATGATGGCAAGGAGTGTCCCCGTGAGCAGCGCATTAACCGCGTCAAAGCCTGACGTGTTGAAGTAGACAAGCCCAAAACCAATAATCACCAGGCCGAACGCGCAAAACGCGACCGTAGAGACCAGCATCATGGAAACGATCGACGTCAAGTACCTGCCCTCGCCGCCTAGGTTGCCCCCAAGCACGTGCATCACAAGTACCCAGAGACCCAGGAGAGCGGAAGCCGTGGCGCAGTACCCGGCCAGTGCCAGGGGGGGCCACGATCAACGCTCTCACCGCCTCCGAGTCCTCCATGGCCATGGCAGCCACGTCAGGCCCCCCGTCGGCAAGGAAGATTCCGGCCATTGTGCCGATATACGAACCAAGAATGCCCAAACACAGCGAACCAAGCCCCAGCCAGAGTGACGGCCGCCGCTCCACAATCTCCCGTATCGTCGCCCCAGGCCGAATCACAAGCCCCACATACCACCGCAAAAGGGTCCGTACCCAAAACTCCGACGGATAGTCCCCTCTGGTGACAGGAGTATCCCCGCCTGATGACGGCTGGCGCGCAATCTCATCCTCGTTCATCGCATCGTTCCCCACCACGCAGTCTACCTGTTAAACGCTAAACGCAGGGCTGCGTCGTGCTGCCAGCCTGCTGCTCCGCTCAACCCCGTTGCCGGATCAATGAACATGGCCTAATGAACCGCCCATACGTCGCAGCTATTCAAAGTGGGAGACGCCCATTAGGGCTGTGAGCCCCAGGATAACCAGAACCCACGGAATATACGCGAAGAATATCCCAATGACAAAGGTTGATATCACGCTTGCCGCAACAGCCGTGGCCGCCTTCAGGGTTCTAATCCCATGCGTGCTCCGCAGAAGCAATGTCGCCAGAACGGCAACCCACAGGAGGCTCATCGGGCCTATAGCAAGAGTGGCGAAGCCAGCCACGTTCTCCGTCCCCGTCCTGTCGGGGTCAATGATCGGATACGCAATGCCCACAACAAGCATGCCTGCCGAAAGAAGCGTGAATCCGGCCAATAGGATGAACATCATCGAGCTGAAAGTTGTCTCCCAGTACTCACTGCGTCCAAACATCTTCCCGGTCCAGTGCAGCGAGACTCCCCATATAGCCGCATAAGTCACCACTAAACCGCAGTATCCTGTTAGCTCGACTACGGCAACAAGCCAGCCATTGTCTTCACCGACCATTGCCAAGTGGAAGCCTTCCCTGCCATCCAACAGCCACACACTTGCTGCAACTGCCTCAAACGAGACAAGCGTCCCGACAATTGCCGTTAGCAACCCATATCGTAACGGCGGCTCCCTCAATACGATCTCCCGCACCGTCGCCCCAGGCCGAATCACAAGGCCCACATACCACCGCAAAAGCGTCCGCAGCCAAAACTCGCTCCGCACAGATTCTCCGGCAGCATCACTCGACGTCATCGCATCATCCCCCGCCACGCAGTCTACCCGCTAAACGCCAAGCGCAGGGCTGCATCATCAAACCACCCCCATCGCCGCAAGCATCGGCACAACGGCGAATAGAGTCCATATCCACCCCACAAAGGCCGCAAGCCCAAAGATGAAAGTAGGAATGATGCAGACAGTGACCGTAATTATCGCCATACGTGTATCGAGGTCATAGTTTTCCCGCACCAGGACAGTTGCCGCCACATGACCCCAGACCAGGCCGCCTACGACGGCTATGAGCACCGTCATCAGCATCGCATTAATCACGTCAAAGCCTGACGTGTTGAAGTAGACAAGCCCAAAACCAACAATCATCAGGCCAAACGCAGAGAACGCGACCGTGCAGACCAACATCATCGAAACTAGCGACGTCGAATAAATGCCCCTGCCGCCCAGTTGAAGGCCGAGCGCGTGCATCACAAGTACCCAGAGACCCAGCAGAACGGGGGCTGCGGCAAAATATCCGGCTATTGCGAGGGGGCCGACTATCAATGCTGTCACTGCCTCTGAGTCGTCCAAGGGAACGCCGTCAGGGCCGCCGCTTGCAAGCAAGATGCCCGCCACTGTGCCAATATACGAAGCAAGGATGCCAAACCACAGGGAGCCAAGCCCCAACCAGAATGAAGGCCGCCGCTCCACAATCTCCCGCACCGTCGCCCCAGGCCGAATCACAAGGCCCACATACCACCGCAAAAGCGTCCGCAGCCAAAACTCCGACGGATACCCTCCGCCTGCAACAGGTGCATCCCCACCCGGCATCGTCGGCTGGCGCGCAGTCTCATCTCCGTTCACCGCATCATCCCTCGCCACGCAGTCTACCCGCTAAACGCCAAGCGCGGGGCTGCGTCATGGTGCCGCCCTGTTGCTCCACTCAAACCCGCCAAAGGATCAATAAACATCAACCCATACTACGGCTCAACACAACCCAACAGCTCATTCAAAAGAGACGAGGCCACTGAGAGGTCATATTGTTTATCAACCACTATGGCCGCCTGGCAGCGCACACGCAGCAGCTAGGCCTCGTCACGCCAACCGTTCGATGTCGGAAATTAACTTGTTCGGATGATCATCACCCACCAAGTACATCGGCACGTTTGAGTCAACAAAGATCACGAGAGATTACGGCCCACCTCAATCTCGCTGAGCATCACATCGATGTCCGCCGTAGGATGCTTGTGACGATATGCTTTCGCAATGGCACGAAGCTTGGTCTCAACCGCATCAGGCCGGTCATTTCGTGCGCGGCGGAGAACCTGCCGAACCCACTCCGCGACGGTCATGCGTTGCCCCCGGGCGATACTTTGAATCTCCCGATACTCCTCGTCATCGAACAAGACTTGCAGTCGCTTTGCCATAACAGAAGTCTATCTTACTCATGGAGCTGTAGCCACGCAATAAACGCCTACCTGGTCTCAGTACTCTACGTCTTCGCAGCAGTCTACCCATTAAACGCCAAGCGCGGGGCTGCGTTATGACGCAGCCCCGCGCCCCTTTCAAAACTCTCCGCCAGAACGGCGGCCCCTCGCCTCCTACGTCGCGACGCCCAGCGCGATGATCAGCGCCACCCAAATGATGATGACCATGAAGATCACAATGACGGTCACGAAAATCGAGACCAGGAATGACGCAATGCCGCTCAGCACGGCCAACAGCGTGCTCAACTGGTAGTTCTCACGAATGAGGAGAATGCCCAAGATGGCGTACCAAATTAACACGACAATGCTGACCGCTCCGGCAATCACCGCGAACACGGACGAATCGCCTTCGCCCCTGATGAGAACGTCGATCAGGCCCGGCACGACGGGTATTAGGCTCAGGGCCGAGAGCAGCAACAGCCCCGAAAGCATCCCGGTGTACGCTCCGACCCCGCCAAACAGCTTCGATATCAGGTGGACGATCAGGGAGGAAATGCCGGTCGCAAATGCGGCGAAACCGACGAACAGGATTGCGCCGATGATGGCGGCGACCGGCCCGATGGATATCTCCTCATCGCTGAATTGCTCAAACGTGCCGGGGTCGATCCCCAGGCCAAATCGGATGATCCCGTTCGCGATGAACACGATCAGCAGCGTCACCAGCCCAAGCCCCACCGGCCGCTCTGCCACAATCTCCCGTATCGTCTCGATGGGCCGCAGAATCAGCCCAACGTACCAGTTCAATAGCGTCATCTCGTTTTCCTCCGCTGCTTGTCGCCCCGTGCCGCTCGTCAATACCGCCCCTTAATTTTACGCCACCACGCAATCAAACCCTCCCGCCGCCCCCGCCGTGTGCGCTACAATGACCGTATGACAGACGCCCTGCTTGAAACACAACTCCCCTTCCCCATGATCCATCGCGGCAAGGTCCGCGATACATACGACCTCGGCAGCGACACGCTCCTGCTGGTCGCCACCGACCGCGTCTCCGCGTTTGATGTCGTCCTCCCCACCGGCGTCCCCGGGCGCGGCATCGTCCTCTCGGAAATCTCCGCCTTCTGGTTCCGTCGCTCCGGCCATGAGTTCCCCAACCACTTCATCGGCATGGCCCATGAGCCGGAGGTCGCCAACGAATACAAGCTCGGCGACCTCGATGAGCCCGTCGCGCGCCGCGGAATGGTCGTCAAAAAGGCGGAGCGCATCGACATCGAGTGCGTCGTGCGCGGCTACATCACCGGCTCCGCGTTGGCCGAATACCGCAAGTCCGGTACGGTGCAGGGCTATGACCTGCCCCCGGACATGGTTGACTCGCAGGCCTTTGAGTCCGCGCTCTTCACCCCCACCACCAAGGAGGAGACGGGGCACGATATTCCCCTGACGGTTGACGAACTCTGGAAGCAGGTGGGCGGCAACATCGCCTGGCCCCTTGAAGAGCACAGCCTCGCCCTCTACCGCATGGCGTCCGACTATGCCCGCGCGATGGGTGTCATCCTTGCGGACACCAAGTTCGAGTTCGGCATCATAGACGGCAAGATCTCGGTGATCGACGAGCTGCTGACGCCGGACTCCTCCCGCTACTGGGACGCCAACATCTATGAGGCGGGCAAGCCCCAGCCCAGTTTCGACAAGCAGATCATCCGCGATTGGCTGACGGAATCCGGCTGGAATCGCGAGCCGCCCGCGCCGGAACTGCCCGACGACATCGTCCAGCAGACCATCGACAAGTACCGCGACGTATACCAGCGGCTAACGTCACAGGAGCTCGTCCTGTGAGCATCGGCCGCATCGTCGGGAGCGCGCTCATCGGACTCGCGGCGGCGGTCATGCTGTACACCATCGTCGGCGCAGTCAGCACCGTCTGGGGCGTGGCGCAATTCGATGAGATGCCCATCACGGTCAAGCTCTTCCTGCCCGTCATATTCGGCACGCTCGCCGGAACGCTTGGCGTCATGGCCGTCCAACGCCTCCGCCAATCCCGCAGATGAACTACCTCGCCCGCATCTACGTCACCCCAAAGCCCGGCGTCGTCGATCCCCAGGGCCTCTCCATCCTGGGCGGCCTCAAGAACCTCGGCTACGATTCCGTAACCGCCGTCCGCGCGGGACGCTACCTTGAAGTCCACCTCGGCGAAGCCCCCTCAAAACAGGACGCCGAAACCCGCACAACGGAAATGTGCCGCCAACTGCTAGCCAACCCCGTAATAGAAGACTACCGCTTCGAAGTCACAGAGTTCCCTCTCCCTGAGGGAGAGGGCTAGGGTGAGGGGGACCCCCCTACCCCGTCAGCGTCCCCTTCGTAGACGGCGCCACTCCCGCAAACCTCTCATCGCGCCGCGTCGCCGCATCCAACGCCTTCGCCAGCGCCTTGAACGCAGACTCCGCAATGTGGTGATCGTTGACCCCGGCATGTTGCACGACGTGCAAGTTGATCCGCGCCTCCCGCGCCATCGACTCCAGCAGGTGGCCGATTAGCTCCGTTCGCAGATCGCCAACCATCGCCGATGTGAACGTCAGCCCGATGGCGGAATAGCCCCGCCCGCCTAGGTCGATTGCCGCCGTCGTCAGCGCGTCGTCCAGCGGCGCGGTCGCGTGGGCAATCCGCATGATGCCGGTTCGGTCCCCAAGCGCCTCTCCCAGCGCGCGCCCCAGCACGATGCCCACGTCCTCAGCCGTGTGGTGCCCGTCAGGATCGTTCAGCCCCTCGGCGCGAACGGTCAGGTCAAAGCCGCTGTGCCGCGCAAGCTGGTCCAGCATGTGATCCAGCATCCGGTAGCCCGTGCTGACCTCATAGTTCGCCCGCCCGTCGATGTTGATGGACACCTCCACCACCGTCTCGCCCGTCTCGCGGCGGGCGGTCGCCTGGCGCGGCGACGCTTCCTGACTTGTCACCTCTGGGCCTCCATTTCCTCGCGCATGGCCGCCAGCAGGCGCTCATGGTCGCGCGGCCGCCCCACCGTGATGCGGATGCAGTCGCTCAGTCCCGGCGTATTGAAATGCCGCAGGGCGACGCCGCGGCGCAGCAGTGAGGCGTGCAGCGCCTTGGCGTCGTGCTCCAGGAACCGCACCAGCAGGAAATTGGCGTCCGACGGAAACACCTGGACGCTCGGCAGCAACCGCAATTCCCTCTCCAGCACGGCGCGCTCCTGCACGATGAGATTGACCGTCGCCAGCGCGGCGTCTATGTCCTCGATGGCCGCGACAGCCGCCGCCTGCGCCAGCGTGTTCACGTTGTACGGCGGCTTGACCGTCATCAGGATTCCGGCAAGGTCCGCGGGGAAGATGCCGTAGCCCACGCGCAGCCCCGCCAGCCCCGCCCACTTGCTGAACGTCCGCAGAAAAACAACGTTGGGGTACTCGTCCGCCAGGTACATGAGCGATTCCCCGGAGAACTCCGCGTACGCCTCATCGACAATCGTCAACGCCTGCGTCTCCGCGACGGCGCGAATCTCCTCCTCAGTAACGCTGTTGCCCGTCGGGTTGTTCGGCGTCGAAAAGAACACAATCGACGCCTCCCGCGCCGCCTCGACGAGACGCGGCAAGTCAATCGAAAAATCATCCTGGCTGCGCGGCACGCCGACAAACCGCGCGCCGGCAAGATCGGTCTCCACCGCGTACATGCCGAAAGTGGGCGGCGTCGCGACGACCGTGCCCTCCGGCCCCACGAAGAGCCGCGCCAAAAGCGCGATCAGTTCGTCGCTGCCCGACCCTGCGACGATGCGCTCCGCGTCAAAGCCCGTGTACCCCGCAAGGCAGGCCCGCAGCGCGGCGTGGTCGGGGTCAGGGTAGATGTTGGCGGCGTCGAACGACTCGATGAGCGCCCGCACGCGGGGCGGCGGCCCGTAGGGATTCTCATTGGCATTGAGACGCACGATGCCGTCTTCGCCCACCCCGCTCTCTGCCTGCAAGCGCTCAGGCGGCGCAACAGGCTCATACGGCTTCATATCCCGGAAGCGGGGCACCAGCCGATCCAAAAGAGGCACAGCAAGACGATCACGCGGCGTCACCATAACAACCCCATTATCGCACGCCCTACTCCTCCACAGACACCGCCGTAATACTCGCCGCCTCCAACACATCCTCATCGGGCCCGGGCACAGCCGCGACCGTCACCCGATCACCGACGGCCAAATCATCGATCTCGCCCGGCTGCGTGACAGTGATTCGCGTTCCGGCAATGGTCGCTATCCGCTGCGGCCCCGCCGGCGTCATCAGCGTAATCGTATCCCCGTCGATGGATTCAATCGTCCCGGCCATGCGCGTGCCGATTGCCGCATTATCCGCATCCCCCGTCCCCACCGCGAACCCGGGCCTCCCCCGGGGGAATCCCGCTCCCTCGCCGCCCTGGAACTCCCTGATATCCAGGCGCATTTGCGCGAGGTCCGCCTCCGTGACGCCCTGCTCCCGCATCGCCTCCACCACTTCCGGCGGAATCTCCCCGTCGCCGTCCGGCCCAAACGTCACCGTCTCAATCTCTGCGTCGTCCCCGTCAAGCTCCACGACGCCCGGTTCCTCAGCCGTTATCGCCAGCGGCGGAACCTCTTCGACGTCCGCTTGCTGCCCCTGCCCGACCTGCACGCCAACCGCGAACGCGCCGCCGATGCTCAGCCCCACCGCCAGCACGACTGCGGCAATGCCCATGAACGCGCGCCCGCTCAGCCCGCCGCCCTCCTCGTCGTCCGCTGCCGTTTCGTCCGCTGCCGTTTCGTCCGTCACCGCCGATTCAGTCGTTTGGTCGTCCATGTCGCCTCATCTCCTATTCGTACCGCAGCGCCTCGATTGGATGGAGCGACGCCGCCCGCATCGCCGGATAGATGCCGAACACCAGCCCGATGAGCATCGAAACCCCCAGCGCCAGCGCCGTAATGTCCGTGCTCACCACCGTTCGGATGTCCTCATTCGCAAGCAGCGTCATGTTCATCCCCTGCGCGATGAGCATCCCAAGCAGTACGCCGATGATCCCGCCGCCCAGGCTCAGCAGCACCGCCTCCAGCACGAACTGCGAGAGAATGTCCCACCGCCGCGCCCCAACCGCCTTGCGAATGCCGATCTCCCGCGTCCGTTCCGTCACGGACACGAGCATGATGTTCATAATCCCGATCCCGCCGACAATCAGCGAGATGCTCGCGATGGAACCCAGGAACAGCACGAAAGCCCGCGTCGTGTCCTGGAACGCCTCCAGCGCCTGCTGTTGATTCCGAACCTCAAAATCGTCCTCGTCCGTGATGCGGTGCCGCAGGCGCAGAATCCTGCTGACCTCCCCCTCCGCCCGTTCCATGTTGGTGACATTGCCCACGAGGACGCTGATCGTATTGACGGTCACCGCCCCCTCCACTGACCGGTCCGCGCTGAACCGGCGGTACGCCGTCGTAATCGGAATCAGGATGCGGGTGTCCTCAAAGCCGAACGCCCCGCCGCCCCTGCTTTCCAGCACGCCGATAACCGTCATCTGCCGTTCGTTTACCTTGATGCTCTGCCCAATCGGATCGCGCCCCAGGAAGAGGTCCGCCGCCGTCTGCGAGCCGAGAACCGCCACGTCCGACGCCCCGGATACGTGCGGAATGCTGATGAAGCTGCCGCTGCCGACTGCGTAATCCCGCACGTCCTGGTACTCCGGTGTCACGCCCGTGATCTCAGTCGAAACAGACCGCGCGCCAAACCGGTTGGTCACGCTCGCCGTCCCGAACGCGTTGACCTCCGGCGCAACCATGTCCACCGATGGCGCGAGCAGCGGGTCCATCAGCGCGTAGGCGTCATCTAGCGTCAGCGTTCCGTAGTCTGAATTGACGAAGAGGATATTGGTGCCAAGCTCCTGGATGAACGACGTGACCGACTCCTGCACCCCGCGCCCGATGGACATCAGCGAAATCACCGCCGCCACGCCGATCACGATGCCCAGCAGCGTCAGCAGGCTCCGCAGCTTGTTGGCTCCGACAGACTGGAGCGCCGAAAGCAGCGTCCGTTGCGGACTCACGCCGCGCCCCCGGTTTTCTCATCGCTGACGATTTCCCCGTCCCGCATCAGGATGACCCGCTCCGCAAAACGCGCGATGTCCTCCTCGTGCGTAACGATGATCACCGTGATCCCCGATGATCGGTTAAGCTCTCGGAGCAGCTCGATGATCTCCAAACTGGAGCGGGAATCCAGGTTGCCCGTCGGCTCGTCGGCGAGCAGGATGGACGGCTCGTTGACCAGCGCCCGCGCGATGGCAACTCGCTGCTGCTGTCCCCCGGACATCTCCGTTGGCCGGTGCCCCGTCCTGTCCGCAAGCCCCACGCGCCCCAGCGCCTCCCGCGCCAAACGCGCGCTGCCGCCCTTTCGCGCGTACAACAGCGGCAGTTCCACGTTCGCCTCCGCCGTGAGGCGCGGCAGCAGGTTGTAGCTCTGGAACACGAACCCGATCTTACGGTTTCGGATCGCCGCCAGCCGTGAATCGGACAGCCGCCCCACGCCCACCCCATCGAGCGAATACCGGCCTGACGTGGGAACGTCCAAACAGCCCACGATATTCATCATGGTGGACTTGCCGGAGCCGGACGCGCCCATGATCGCGACCATCTCCCCGTCCCCGATGGTCAGGCTCACCCCGCGCAGCGCTGCAATCTCTACCTCGCCCATCCGGTAGATCTTCCGCACGTCCGCCAGCTCGATCACGATGCCGCCTCCGCAGCCGCCGCGCCCAACGGCGCTACCCGACCCGCCTCACGGTCGTTGTCGTCGTCTGCCGCCGGATGCCGGGGCCGCCGAACATCCCGAAGTCCTCGGCCTCGGACACGTGCATGATGACCTCTTCGCCCTCCTCCACGCCCGACTCCACCACGACCCAGAAGTCGTCGTTGTTGCCCAGCGTCACGGGGCGCGGCTCTATCGTGTCGTCCGCCATGACGCGCAGCAGTGGCTCCTGGAACGTGCCGTAGATCGACTGCACGGGAACCAGCAGGACGTCGAACTCTTCCTCCACGGCCATCCGCGCAGTCGCGTTCATGCCCTCCCGCAGGTCAACGCCCGGCACAATGTCGATGCGGACCATCACGGAGAAAACGGCGATGCCCTGTTCCAGCTGCGCCCCGGACGATATGGACGATATTGACCCGGTGAACACCTGCCCCGGCATCGCATCGAGGGTAATTTCTGCCGCATCGCCGTAGCTGATCTGCAGCACGTCGGTCTCATCCACCTGCCCCTGGAGTTCCACGACGGACGTGTCAATGATCTCCACGGCAATACGTGATTCCACCTGGATCGCCTCGCCCGCCACCGCGTTCAGGACTGCCACAATCCCGTCGATTGGCGCGCGAACGGTCGCGTCCTCCCGCCGTTGCAGCGCGTCATCCAGCGCGACCTGCGCCGTGACAAGCTCGGCCTCCCGCAGGCTCCGCGTGTACCCCGCCGGCCCGCCGGAGGCATCGTCAACGGCCTGCCGTGCCTGCTCATGCCTGTCCCGCGCCGCGTCCAGCTTGTCCTGTGCGTCTCGAATTGCGCTGTCCCTGGCCGTTATCGCGCCGTCCAGCGCGTCGCGGGCAGAGATAAGGCCGTTCCACGCGTCATCAAATCCCTTCTGTAAACAGTGTCCATTAAGAGGATGCGCGTCCGTGCTCTCACACGCGGCGACGACCTCTCCCGGATAAAAATTGACGACGCCGTACACAAGCGTCTCCGACCATCTGGTGGCCGGGTCGTCCTGCGGGGCGCCGCTCGAATAGATGCCCCGCCCCGTGTCGTCCCCAACGGCCTCGATGAGCAGTTCTTCCAGGTTCACTCCCCATGCCGTCAACAAGTCCTTCGGGGCCGTCCCCAACTCATCCGCCCCCAGCGTGACGCCCAGCCAAGCCGAGAAAATATTCCGATAGTCGTCTTCCCCTTTACCAACGTCATCCTGCGCAGTGTCGATCTTGTCCCGGTGTTCCTTTTCCATATCTGCGAGGGCCCGCTCGGCATCCGAAACATCCGCCTCTGCGGTAACCAGGCCGGACTGCGTGTCCGCAAGCAGGTTCGCAAGCGCATCCTCAGCGTCGCGCAGGGCAATCTGCGCCTTCGCAACGTCCATGTCGTGCCGCGCCACCGTCGCGTCATCCAGCGTCAGCAACGCCTGCCCTTCAATGACGGCCTGCCCCTCTTCAACCAACACGTCCTTGGACGATTGAATCCGCGCTGAGACGTATCGACTCCCGCCGCGGCAGCGTGAGCGTGCCGCCCGTCTGTATCTGGTTGACCAGATCCCCCGCGCGTCACTGCCACCAGTTGCTCATTCTCGGTGAGCCCGCCGGCCGCTTGGTCGTTCGAGAGCTGCCCGCCAACGAAGACGACCGCCCCCGCCGCGCCCGCAATCAGCACGCCGATGATCACGATGAATTGCCACGGACGAAGACGTCGCATTGTCGCCACTAGACCCACACCTCAACTTGTCTCGAATGTCCCACGCAGAGCGCGCACAGTTAAGTCAACGCTATCACGCCCCCCGCGCGTTAGCAATGGGACAAAAAGAAGAGGCGGGGCGCATGTGCGCCCCGCCCCTTTCGGCTCAAAGAAATCCTAGAGCGAAAGCCGCTGCGCGAGCAGCTCCCGCAGCTCCCGCACAGTCTCCACCTGCCACGCCGGATAGCGGGCCTGCGTCTTGTCGCGGATCGCGCGGCGGAACTCCTGCTCGTCCGCGTCCGGCATCGCCGCCTTCGTCTCCTCGTTGATCTTGGGCATCTCCTCGTTCGCGGACACCGGGGCGCTCATGCCAGTGCCCGATCTCGTCCATGTCGTCCGTGTAGAACACCGGCACGGGGATGGACATGAACTCGCCCCCCTTGAGGAACTCGTTCATGATGTCGAGGTTCTCGTCGCGCGGGAAACACGCTGACCCTCCATCCCGGCCGCCTCGGCGATCTTGGCCAAGACCGGCATCCCGCGGAACACGTCCGGGCACCAGTCCTCGCCCAGGATCAGCATCCTCGTCGCCCCCGCCTCTTTCGCGCGGCGGAAAAACGCGACGTCGTCGTCCGAGAGCCGCGCGCTGGCGTAATACTGCTCGAACTTGTCCTTGTTCACCTTGATCTGCGCGATGTAGTCGTCGTACGTGAATCCCGCTCCAAAGCGCTCGGGCGTCACCACGGTCGTCTTCTCAGCCATGTCACATTCCCCCAATGCCGCGTACAGCGGCCCCGTTCGACTCTCTATCCAATGTTACAACTGATCATGTCCTTGTAGCCCATCGTGACCTTGCCGTCCGGATACACGACGATTGGCACCACGTCGCCCGAATTCGCGCGCCTCATCGAGCCACGCCTGGTTCTCATCCACCTGGCGCTCCTCGAACTCGATGCCCTGCTTTGTCCAATCCTCTTTCATCACCACGCACGCCGGGCACGTCGTCAACGTGTACACAACCGGCTTTGCGCCAACCCCTGTCGCCACAAACACCTCCACCGAGCCTTCGGCTGCGGCTGTAAGTCCTCTTCCGTCTCCAACTTGATTCTACAACCAGTCTCCCGACGATGAAACCAAACAACGCTCCCGCCCCGCCCGTGTCATCATAGAGCCATGGTTGGCCAAAACAGCATCGCCCTCGAACTCGGGCAAAACCTCCCCCCTGACCTCCTCGAAACATGCCGGACGCTCGGCGACATCGCCGAACCCGGCACGCTATTCATCGTCGGCGGGCGCAATCCGGGACATCCTGCTTGGCAGACAGCCCGATGAAGTCGATCTCGTCATCCAGGGCAACGCGGAAGAACTGGCCCAAAGAGCAGTCCAATTCCGCCTTGCCCGCCGCACCGCCGCCTCCCAGTTCATGACCGTCAAGCTCACCATCGGCGCCCGCGACATAGACCTCGCCACCGCCCGCGCCGAAACCTACGCCTCGCCCGGCGCCCTGCCGGACGTTGCTCCGGCGGACATCGAGACGGACCTGCGACGCCGCGACTTCGCCGCAAACGCCATCGCCGTCTCCATCGGCTCCATGGATTTCGGCCGCGTCATCGATCCCCACCATGGCGTCAACGATGTGCAGGCAGGCGTGCTCCGCGCCCTCCACCCCGCATCATTCCGCGACGACCCCACGCGCATCATTCGCGCCGCCCGTTACGCCGCCCGCCTCCGGTTCAAGCTCCACACCGAGACCGAAGCGTGGCTCAAGAACGACGCCCCGCTCATCAGAACGGTAGGCCCCGACCGCCTCCGCAACGAGCTCAACCGGCTCTGGCGGGAAGAAAAGCCCATCGAAGGGCTGCACTTGCTCCAATCATGGGGCGTTCTGGACAACCTCCCCACGGCATCCCAGTGGGTGACCGGCCTCTACAGTATCTCGCTGTCCGATCGGGAAGAGGCGGCCAGGCCTGATGACGCCGGTGTTGCCGACATCCATTGGGCGCTCATTGCGACGACCATTGGCAATGAATACGAAACGCTCACCGACGCCTTCCATCTCGCCGGCAGCGCGCAACGCGCCGTCGATGACATCCGCCTCTGGAAAACGACCGGCGCGGCGAGATTCCGCGAAGCCTCCGAATCGAATCGCCCAAGCCACGTCGCGGACATCCTCGCCCTCTTTGAGCCCGCCGCCCTCGTCGCCCTCTACCTCACCGGCGACGCCCCGGAGGCCCGCGCCATCGCCTCGTATCTCGGCGCGTGGCGGCACGTCCAACCGGAACTGAACGGCAACGACCTTCTTGAAATGGGCGTCCGTCAGGGCCCGCTCATCGGCAAGTTCCTTGACCGGTTGCGGAAAGACCGCATGGACGGCCTGGTCATGAACAGGGACGGCGAAACGCAGTTGGTCAGGCAGTGGACGGGGCGCGGTTCTGCCGCCGCCGGCGGATAGCCACGCTCCCCGGCAGCCCCCGCTCCCGCATCGCGACCTCACGCTCCTCCTGGAACAGCAGTTGCTGCGCGTACGCCGCGTATCTGCCGAATCGCTCCCGCCCCCACGCCGCAATCGCGTCCTCCGGCGTCTTTGCCCCATCCAGGTACAAGCGCGTCACCGCCCGGCTCACCCACCGGTCAACCGCGAACGCCTCCGTGTGGTCCAGCGAAAACGCGAGGATGCAGTCGGCAATCTTCGGCCCAATCCCCTTGAATGCCAACAGCCCCGCCTTGGCCTCCTCGTAGGACGATGACCGCAGCGCGCCGAAGTCTATCTCCCCCTCCGCGATGCGGACAGCCGCCGACGCCAGGAACGGCGCGCGAAACCCTAGCCCGATCTCGCGCAAGCGCCCCTCCCCCAACCGCGCCACCGCGTCCGGCTCGGGAACGCGGTACACCGTCTGCCCCCACGCCGCGCCGCTCACCCCGCACGCCTCCGCCAGGTTCTGCATATTCCTCTTAATGCGAGGCAAATGGCACTGCGCGCTGATGATGAAGCTCGCAAGGCACTCCCACGGCTCCTGCCGCAGCAGGCCAAGCCCCGGCCACCGCTCCATCACCTCCGCCAACGTCGCATCTGCCGATAGCGCCCGGCGAATAGCCGTCCGGTCGTCGTCCAGCCTCAGGTAGCGAACCACCATCCCCGCCGCCGCGCCATCGGACAGCCCCGCGTCGTGCGCCTCAACCTCCAGCGCGCCCCGGCCGTCACCGCCGTCGTCGATATGCCGGATGCGAACCGGATGCCCATAAACCGTCCCAATCCACCAGCCGCCGTCCTCGCCCTCCGGCGCACTCCAGCCGAATGCCTGCCCCTCATCCAGCGACGCCGGCAGGTCGAGCGGTGAATCCAACTCGATCCGCGCTGCCTCCCCGCCCGCCGTGTCATCCCCCATCGGCGCTGAACCAATCCCGCACCTCGTCGCCCAGTCGATCGAGCGTCGGCGTCTGCACGTTGGACGTGGGAAGCGCGTCGATGAACGCCGCCCCGTACGCGCGATTCAACACCCGTGAATCTAGCACGATGATCACGCCCTGGTCCTTCGTGCTCCGAAGCAGCCGCCCAACGCCCTGCTTGAACCGTAGCAGCGACCGCGGAATCTGGAACTCGCTGAAAGCGTTCTCATACGTCTCGCCACGCGCCGCGATAATCGGGTCGGACGGCACGTCAAACGGAAGGCGCGTAACGATGAGCGCTTTCAAAGCGTCGCCCGGCAAATCGACCCCCTCCCAAAAAGCCGCCGCCCCCAGGATGACAATTCCCTTGCGAAGCCGCGCAATCTCCGCCAGCCGGTCAGGCGCCCCGTCGATCCCCTGCCCCAGCACGCTGATGTCGCGCTCCCGCAGCACGGAACTGACCGTCGTGTACGTTTGGCGCAGGGAGGCGTGCGACGTGAACAGCGCAAGCACGCCGCCCCCCGTCGCCGTGGCAACATCCATGATCGCCTGCTGAACCGCCTTGCCGTAGGCGTTGTTGTTCGGGTCCGGCACGTCGGCGGGAACCATCGCCGCCGCCGCATCCTCCGGCCCCAGCGCGATTCTCACCTGTAGCGTTGCCGGCTCATCGAGCCCCAGCCGGTCGCTGATGAATCCAAAGGAATCGTCCGTCGTCAGCGTCGCGCTTGAAAGCACAACCGACTTGCGGTCGGCGAACGGGCCGCTCGCGAGGTGCGGCGCGACGGACATCGGCGCCCAGTGCAGCGAGATGCTGCCCCGCTGATCACGCGGCGTTTCAAGCCACGTGATGTCCTCATCCTGGTTCACGTCCCGCATGACGGACTGGAGCCGCGCCCTCACGTCGGATAGACGCCGCATCACGTCGTCCACGTCCGTAGACGGCCCCTGCCGGCCTTGCGCCGTTTGTAGCGCCGATCTCAACCGCGAATCGACTAGGTTGCCGACTGCCGAGAGCGCCGCGTCCAGTTCCTCCCATGCTTTCGCGGTCTCCCGCCACTCATCCGTTTCCCGTGCCCGTTCCGTCAACCGCACGGCTTGATCGCCTCCCCGATCCGAGCGCGCCCCCGCGGCCAACGCGCCCACGGCCCGGAAGAACTGCCCGGACCGGCTCGTCCCGTTTCGCGCCGCCGCCGCAACCTCCGCGCCCGCCGCCTCGATGGTGGCCCGCTGCGAACCCCCAATCTCCTCAGATCCGTTGAGCGCCGCCGCCACAAACCGCGATCCGCCGTCGTCCGAATCCGCCCCAAGCAAGTTGAGCAGCTCGTTCACGTCGCTGTGAGAGATGCTGAGGCCGTAGTGGTCCGTCGCCTCACGTTCGAGATTATGTGCCTCGTCCAGAATCACGTGGGGAATCTCACCAAGAACATTCCCGCCGGAAGACGAGTCCGCCAGCAAAAGAGCATGATTCGTGATCACCAGGTGCGCCGCCTGCGCGGCCCTCCGAGCCCGCCCAATGAAGCACAGCCCCTCACGCTCATACGCGCAGTTGCCGTGCCCCTCCTCCGATCCTGCGGACAGGCTTGACCAGCGCGCCGCCTCCTGCTGGCCCATCGGCAGCTCGCCAAGATCGCCGCTTTCCGTCGATTCCAGCCAAACCGCAAGCCGCGCATAGAACGCCGCATCGCCGGTTCCCACCTCAAGAGTAGGGTTCCCCAGCCGCGACAGCAGCCGCGTGATGCAAAGATAATTCCCCCTGCCCTTCAGCACCGCCACTCGCACCTCGTCCGGCGACAGCCCAAGCGCCCGCAACGCGACCGGCACGTCCTTGGCAGCAAGTTGCTCCTGCAAACCGCGCGTGGACGTGGCCACGACGACCTGCTCCTCGTCCGACTGCGCCCGCCGGATAGCCGGTATCAGGTAGCCCAGTGATTTGCCCGTCCCCGGCGGCGCCTCCAACAGGAGCGTTCGCCCCGCCTCCTGGATGGCATCCACCGCCCGCGCCATCTCCAACTGCTGCCCGCGCGGCTCATACGCGCTCCCAAGCGCCAGGGCAAGCCCGCCGCCGGCTGCAAACGCCGCCGCAACCGCTGCGCTCCCGTCCTGGGTTATCGTCATCCTCCGTTGGCGCGTCTCGGACTCCACGCTCGGCTTGCCAAGACGCTCGGTCAACTGCCGGACAACCCGCTCAGGCCCGTCGCTCGCAATGCCCTGCTGCTGCGCCGCCAACGCGAAGACCTGCCCCGCTCGCCACTCCCCCGGCGCGCGCTCCGAAAGTGACCGGATCATCGCCAGCGTGGCCGGCTCAAGCGCGAGAATCCTGTCCCAAAACGCGAGAAACACCTGCGCCGTCGCCTCCGCGTCCGCCAGTGCCCGGTGCGGGCTCTCGTTCACAACGCCCAGCTCCTCGATGAGCCACGCAAGCGAATGGCTGGCCGCCGACGGCCGCATGATTCGGGAGAGGTCGAGCGTATCGAACACGGCGCCGCTCGGCGTCACCCCGTTCGCGTTAAGGAAATTAAGATCGAACTGGTAGTTCTGCCCCACCATCGGCAAGTCGCCGATGAACGCCGCAAGCTCATCCGCAATCGCGGTGAACGGCGGCGCGCCAACAAGATCGGCATCCGTAATGCCGGTCAGCACGGACACGAAATCAGGAATCGCATGGCCCGGATTGACCAGCCGCTGAAAGCTGTCGACGATCCTCCCGCCCTCGACCTTCACCGCCCCAACCTCGATGATGCGGTCGTTCTCCGCGTTCAGCCCCGTCGTTTCCAGGTCAAGGGCAACGAACGCCAGCGGAAACGCCGCCGTGTCGGACGCGCGCGCCGCAGTCATCCCACGCCCACGGCATGGAGGTCGTCGGCCCGCTCCTCCCAATACGAAATCGTGCTGCCCCGCAGCAATGAGCCGGTCGGATAATAGCGCCCCGCGCGTATCTCCTCGATGAACTCCTCCACGTTGGACACGTCCCGCTCCGTCACAATCGCCCCGGAGCCGATGCCGGACGTCGAATGCGCGTCCCCGCCGCCGACCCCAATGCGCCCCAATCGCTCCGCCACCTGCAGCGCGAACAGGTTCTCCTGCGCGTTGTTCGCCCCGTTCACAACCTCCAGCTCGTCCGTCAGCTTGAAGATCGGGAGATCGGCCGCCTCCTCCAGGCTGTACTGCTTCGACCAGCCGTTGATCCGCGGATCATCGAACATGCGGCGAAAAGGATGTGCCGCGATCATGATGCCGTCGGACGCCTGCACCACCCGCCGCAGGATCTCAGCGCGGTGAATGCCGGACGAATACCCCGTCAGGCCGAAGCACGTGATGTGCCCCAAATCCGTGGCCACCTCCATGCCGGGAATGACCAGGAAATCATGCTCGGCGGAGAACCGCTCCATCTGGTAGGAGTCCCAGACCGTGCCGTGCTCCGTCACGCACACACCGTCCAACCCAACGGCCTTGGCAACCGTCACAAGGTCCTGTGGCGAGAGGCCGCTGTCGGATGAGCCGACATGCGTGTGTACGTGAAGATCCAGTTTCATGATGACTAAGACGACATTCGCATTCTACCCCATCCCCGCCCCTATCTGTCATTCACCCTGCCCCACATGTCATTCTGAGCGCAGCGAAGAATCTCACCCCGCCCCACCAAAATCAGTTACCCTGTCCATACTGGCTACGCTCGCCCCGGAGGCCCAAAATGTACCGCATCACCATATCGACGCAGGAACACGGAACCATCCTGGACCAGGAGCTCATGGGCTTCGTCCTGATCCGAAAGATGCTGTGCGAGCACGAAGACCCCACGCACGAACCGGTGATGAGCATGGAATCAAGAGGCGTCAACGGCTACGAGCAGATCGGCCTCCTCGAATGGGCCAAAGCCGTAACAACGGCAGACATGCTAACAGACATGGAAGAAGGCCCCGGCCTGGCAGACTACCCCAACTAAGGTGGGATGGTGGTAGCCTAGAACCTCGATGAGAATCGAACAGATAACCCTAACCTCGTTCCAGTGCTTTGGTGCCGATCCGGTTTCAATCGACCTTTCCGGCGGCCTGACAGCGTTTATAGGCGAGAATGGCTCCGGCAAGACAGCCGTCATGCAGGCATTGCAGCGGATGTTTGGCACCTCGACCGGCCAGCGCCAGATTCGGCGATCAGACTTTCACGTGGCCAATGATAAAGAGGCACTGGAGGACGGTTCCAAGCTATCCATTGAAGTGAGGTTGGGGTTCCCGGAACTGCTCCGCGAAAACGAAGCGAATGGGAATCCCGCCGATCGCTCTGCAATCCCGGAATTCTTTGACCAGATGGCAGTTGGTGAGGACGGGGGAAGCCCGAAGTGTCGTCTCTTGCTTGAAGCCACGTGGACGGATAACGGCACGATTGAGGGCGATATCGAGCAAGGCTATTGGGCCATCACTTCTCTCGCCGACAACTATCAGGAGGACGACCGGAAGCGAGTGTCTGCGACAGATCGCGCCCGAATCCAAATGGTTTACCTGCCGTCAAATCGAGACGCGACCTCTGAGGTCGCCTCGTTCCTGCGAGGGACAATTTGGAGGGCGATCGAATGGAGCGAGGATTTCCAAGAAGGAGTGAGGCAGGCGACCAAAAGTCTGTCCGCTGACTTCGCCCGTGAATCGGGCGTGCGTTACATTACGGCGTCCCTGTTGGGCAAGTGGTCAAAACTATCGGACGGAAACCCGACGGCAAATCCTGAATTTTCTCCGCTTGCCCAGCACTTCGAGGATTTCATTCGACGCGCAGAGGTTTCATTCAAGCCAGGGCATGACGGCCGTCCTTTGGGACTACAGGAGCTTGGTGACGGCCAACGTGCACTGTTTCATATCGGAATGACACTGGCCACCCTGGACCTGGAATCAAAACTCAGGACGGGAGAGGCTCAGGGGTTCAAGGATAATCACGTCCATTTGCCGGCCCTTACCCTCTTGGCCGTCGAAGAGCCCGAGAACAATCTAGCACCCTTCTACTTGTCTAGGATCATTGACGAAATTCAGCAACTCGCGAGCGATTCCGAACATGTTCAGGCAGTGATCGCAAGCCATTCGGCAAGCCTGCTTGGCCGTGTAGACCCTGGCGATGTACGCCATTTCAGATTGAGGCAGCCAACTCGAACAACAGTGGTCAATGCCATTAGGCTGCCTGCTGAGCCTGAGAATGAGAGCAAGTTCGTGCGAGAAGCAGTGCGGGCATATCCGGAGCTCTATTTCGCTCGGTTCGTGGTTCTCGGTGAAGGGGCATCCGAACAAATCGTGATTCCTCGAATCGCTGCGGCGCTTGACATCAATATCGACCGATCTTTTGTCGCCGTGGTGCCCTTGGGTGGCCGACACGTGAACCACTTTTGGCGCCTCCTAGAGGATCTGGACATCCCCCATGCAACCCTGCTTGACCTGGACACAGGCCGCTTCGGCGGTGGCTGGGGGCGCGTGAAATATGTCTGCCGAGAGTTACTCCAGGGTGGTATCAATCCCAGTGAGTTGCTCGGAGAGAATCCCAAGGAAACTAGTTGGAATGAGGTCCTTGAGGCTTTCGATAGACGCCCCTTGGACAAGTCCATACAAGAGTGGATAACTCGGCTACGAGCCTTTGGCGTCTACTTCTCGGAACCGCTTGATCTCGACATGATGATGCTGGGCACTTACCCGGAAAACTACTGCGTTGTCCCGGCCAATCGAAGCGGTCCTCAGGGCGGAGCAGAGGAAGAAGCACGAGCAAAGAGAGCGGTATTGGGAGAGCAGCACCAGACTACTCCTCTCCACGATTCCGGGGACGGGCTATTCGCATGGTACCGGTACCTGTTCCTTGGGCGAAGCAAACCAGATACACATCTTCGCGTGCTCAGTCAGATTGAGGCCGATACAATTCGCAGCAACGTCCCTGATGTTCTCAGAGCACTCTTGGACCGGGTTCAGAATCAACTAAGCAGATCGAATGAGGAGCAGCAATAGGTTGGCTTCCACAGTGAACCCAGATGCATGGCACCCCATCGACGTCGAAGATCTTGAACCAAACGCTTGGGAGGCCCTAAGGCGCGAAGGCTCAACCTTGGTGCTTGCAGGGCCCGGAGCTGGCAAGACAGAGTTTCTTGCTCAGCGAGCCGCCTACCTCCTGCAGACAGGGTTGTGCCCCGCTCCATATCGAATCTTGGCCATCAGTTTCAAGCGTGACGCAGCTGCGAATTTGAAGCGGCGAGTGGATTCGCGTTGCACCGTAAGCGAGGCAAGGCGCTTTGTATCCATGACGTTCGATGCGCTCACCAAGGCAATCGTCGATCGGTTCTGGAATGCTCTTCCAGATGCATGGCGACCGACGAATCCTTACGAAATCTACTCCCCTCGGGTGACAGCTATCCGTGGAGTACTCCAGCTAGCTCTGGCCAACGTCGACTCTGCCTGGCAGGCTCAGATTGCAGAACTCCAAGAGGGGAGCTTTGAGCAGAGGGCAATTGGCCAGACTAGGATGAATCCTGAACGCCGTGTGCCACAAGATGGCCACGAGTACGCCATTGAACAGTGGTGGAAGGAAACCCTTGATCGTGAACCATCTTCACTCACTTTCACGTCCTTGAACCGGCTTGCCGAGCTTATCTTCCGGGTGAACCCTGAGGTCAAACGCGCTCTGCTTGAGGCCTACCCTTTCGTCTTCCTTGACGAGTTTCAGGACACGACCTATGCCCAATATGGCTTCCTCGAATCTGTGTTCTCTGGCTCAGACACCACGGTCACGGCAGTTGGCGACGACAAGCAACGAATCATGACGTGGGCAGGCGCTCACCCAGAAGCGTTTGACGCCTTCCAAAAAGACTTTGAGGCGGAAAGGGTCCCTCTTCTGATTAACTTCAGGTCTTCCCCTGCCCTCGTCCATCTTCAAACAGTGGTTGGCAGGGCAATCGACCCCAACGCTCCTACACCCGAATCCAAGGCTCCAAGTCATATAGACGGAGACGTTGCAGAGATCTGGCGATTCCCGACGGATGATAATGAGTCCGAACATGTCGCCGAGTGGCTGAAGAACGACATGCGAGACAGAGGACAAATGCCGCGGAATTACGCCCTGCTAGTACGCCAGAAAGCCGACGATTACGAAGCGCAGCTCAAGTGGAACTTCAACGCACGTGGTCTGGGTATAAGGAACGAGAGCCATTCGCTCGGTCACACGACGCTACAAGATCTTCTGTCTGAAGACGTCACCGCCTTGGCCCTTTCGCTCCTGAAGCTGGCCGTCTACAGGCGAGACCCTGACGCATGGGCCATTGTGAATCAGGCATTGCCAGTCCTCCGTGCATTTGATAACGACAATATTGCCGCGCAACGCACCGCTCAAGATGAATTGACCAGTTACATCAAACATCTGCGGGGTACAGTTGAAGGTGCCCCCGACAGCAAAGCGGTGGAGGGTATCGTTAACAGCCTCTTTGGTTTCCTCGGCATGGACGCCCTGCTGACGGCTACCACCCGACACCAGGAGACGGAGCAACTGGAAATCATCGTGGAGGCATTCAAGGAGCATCTGACCAACTGCGCAAACGAAAGCAAGGATTGGGCTGAATGTATCGACCTCTTCGAGGGCACTCACTCCGTACCCTTGATGACCGTACACAAGAGCAAGGGCCTCGAATACGACACCATCATCTTCCTGGGACTAGACGATAAGAATTGGTGGAGCTTCGATAGGAATGTCATGGAGGGCCGAGCAACATTCCTCGTTGCGCTCTCCAGAGCCGAACAACGAGTTATTTTCACTTACGTAGAAGACCGGGCGCGCTCGAAGATCAACGAATTGTATGACCTTTTGAGGGAGGCTGGCGTGCCAGAGAAGGTCATACCTTAGCGGCTAGACAATATGCCCCCGCAACTTGATCAAGCTTCCTCAGTCCTCGCCGCACGAGCACCGAGGTATCACTCCCGATACAGCGCGGGATCATAACCCTCGTCCCGCAGCTTCCGGATATCGAACGGCGGCGTGCCCGGCTTGACCTTATCCCGCAGCGTGCCCA
Organism: Dehalococcoidia bacterium; assembly: GCA_963666115.2. Lineage (GTDB taxonomy): Bacteria > Chloroflexota > Dehalococcoidia > UBA6926 > UBA6926 > VXMO01. The sequence goes on from CAXXET010000004.1 coordinate 188,684, forward strand.
GCTTCGAGTAATCGATCTGTGGCTTGGGCTTGACCTGCCGCTTGGGCTTTGCTTTCGCAGGCACATCGTTCTCCTTGTCGCGACATACTGGTGCCCCCAAGGGGACTCGAACCCCTGTCGGCGGCTTGAAGGGCCGCAGTCCTGGGCCACTAGACGATGGGGGCAGGGCACAGTCGCCTCCTCCACTATAGCCATAACACGCCATCCTTGCCGCATCCACGATAATGGATACACCATGAAAAACCGCCCCATCTCCGTCTTCCTACGCTCCCTCGGCGTCTCCGGCGCCGAGCAGCAGACCGTCGCGCGCGCCGTCCTCGAAGACGAAAGCTTCACCAACCCCCGCAAGACCAACATGGCCGTCGAGAAAGAACCCGCCGCCGAGGACGCCCTCCGCCGCCGTCTCGCATTCCACTGCGCCACTACCACGTGCAGCGACACGCTCGAACTCGACGAGATCGACGCCGAATCCCCGCGCCAACTCCTCCTCGTCGAGCGCGAAGCCTGCGAAGTATGCGGCGGGTCCTCCGACCGGCGCGCCCTCAACGAAATGGCAACCGCCATGACCGCCGCCGGTCTCGCGCGTGCAGTCGTCGTTGGCGGCACAGACCAAAAAGCCGCCCGGATACTCGAACTCAGCCCGCCGTCCCTCCAATGGCGATTCGTCGATGGACTGGGACACGTCAACCAACGCGACGCGGACAGCGATCTCAGGTGGGGCGACGTCATCCTCATCTGGGCGCGCACTCCTGCCCTCCACCGCGTCACCAATCTCTACGACGGCCCCCGCACCATCACCGTCCCCACAACCGGCATCACCGCCCTCGCCCGCGAGGCCGCCGAATTCGCCCGCCGCCAAAACCGCCGGCGCTGAATTGCCGCCCTACCCCGCCCCATCGCCAACCGCAAAAAACGCCTGATCCCCAACCGCGAACCCGTATTCCGCCGCCAGCCCCGCGTTGATCTCCAGCGCGTACTGCGCCGGCGCCGCGCTCGGATACGTCCGCAGTTCAGAAGCCGGTACCCCCGGCTGCGGAACCATCGTTTGAATATCCACCACCACGCCTGCCGAATCCATGTACAGGATGTCCAGCGGTATCAGCGTATTCTTCATCCAGAAGCTGAGCGTGTATGCCGAATCGAACACGAACAGCATCCCCGCATCCTCAGCCAGGCTCTCGCGATGCATCAAGCCGAGCGCCCGCTCCTCCGCCGTGTCCGCAATCTCCAGGCCAAAGACGTGACCCTTCAATGACATCCGCCGGATTAACGCCGCGTCCTCCACGTCATCAATCGCCAGGAATCCCTCATCGAGCGGCGACGGCGTGGACGTTGGCGAAGGCGTGGACGTTACGGTCGCGGTAGCGGTCGCCGTCAGCGTGGGGGTTGGCGTCGCCGTAGCAGTCGCCGCATCCTCCCCCGCACACCCCGAAAACGCCAGCAGCCCAAGCGCCCCCACAGCGCCCACGCCAAAAACCCAACGAAGACCGCTCATCCCCCCAAGCATACAAGCCCCCCCGCCCCTCCTTTGGTAAACTTGAACCAACCGTCCTCCGCAAGCCAGCGTAGCTCAGGGGTAGAGCAGCGGTTTCGTAAACCGCAGGCCATCGGTTCAAATCCGATCGCTGGCTCCACACATCATCTCCCCAACGTCCCTCACCCCCCGCGAGGCCGCCTCTGTGCCTCACAACGATTGCCCTCAGCATCACGACGCGAAATCCTTATGCTAGACTACGGATGGACGCGGCGGGCGCATCCGCCGCGTATCAGCGCGAAAAACGGGATCGGCGCACGTGGGACACCCGGGGGTGGATCGTTAATACTGACAGCAATGGTATGGCCTCCGCCGACGGCAACGGCGGAGGCGGGCAGCGGCGCAAGAGGGGCACGTTCGTTTCCGTAGAACAGCACGTCCAGAAAAGCGTCATGGACGGCCTCATTGAACTCGTCCCCCTCCTCGTGACAATCGGCGTCATCGCATTCCTCGTCGGCTACGCCGACGCCCTGATTCGGCCGATCATCCAACTGTTGGACCTGCCGACGCTCACCGTCACAGTCGGAGAGTCGGACTTCACCCTGGGCCTTGATTTCTGGGGAATCGGCGCAATCGTCCTTGCGATCATCTTTTATCTGACCGGCATCCTGATCTCACTGCCGCCTGGCCGCAAGGTAATGAACGGCTTTAGCGCCGTCATGTCCGTGCTGCCCGTTGTCAAGGTCGTCTTCCGCATGATGAAGCAAGCGATGGCATCCATCGGCAGCAGCAAGACGAACTTCAGCCGCGTCGTCTTCATCGAGTGGCCCCGCGAGGGAATGATGGCGCTCGGCTTCGTCACCGGGCGCATCTATTCCCCGGAAACTCATATGACGATGGTCAGCGTCTACATCCCGACGATCCCGAACCCGACGTCCGGCAACATGGCCTTCGTCTTTGAGGATGATGTCATCGAAACGAACCTGAACCCCGATGACGCCATGAAGCTGGTCTTCTCCGGCGGCATCGTCCTGCCTGAGACCGTCAACCTCGCCCGCCTGCCCGCCGACCTTGAGGAGCACCGCGTCTCAGACCTCGTGGGCACATTCAAGACGATGTCCACGCAGGGCGCCGGCGATGAATCCGACATGCCCGCAATCTCCCAGGACACGAACCCCAAGTCCTAGTTGGCCGCGCTCTCCTGCATCTCCGCCATCTCTTCCCCCGTATAGTCCTTCACGGACTGTAGCGGGATGTCGATGTACATCTCCGTGTACTCATTCGGCGCTGACTCCACCGAGATCGATCCCCCGTGCCGCTGCACGATGTCGTTCGAAATGGCAAGGCCCAAGCCCGTCCCCTTCTCAGGCGGCTTCGTCGTGAAGAACGGGTTGAAGATCTTTTCCTTCACCTCGTCCGGCATCCCAACCCCGTTGTCGCGAATCGTCACGCGAATCTTGTCCTCCTCGCGCCGCGTCTTGAGCCACAGCATCGGCGTGTAGTCGCCGGTATTCCCTTCCGCAGCCAGGTTCTTGCGGCGCAGGTCCGTGGCGTAGCACGCGTTCGCCACCATGTTCAGGAACACGCGGCCCAGCTCCTGCGGTATCACCTCCACCGTGCCGATGTTCGGGTCGTAGTCCTCCTCCGTCGTCAGGTTGAAGTCGGAATCGGTGGCCCGCTGGCTGTGATACGCAAGCCGGTACTGCTGGTCGACAAGCACGTTCATGTCAACCTGCTCCCACTCGCCCGTGTCCCGCCCAATCTGGAGCATGTCATGGACGATGCGGTTCGCCCGGTCGCCGTGCGACTTGATCCGCCCCAGGTTGTCATGCAGGTCGCCCACGACCTCATCGAAGTACGACTTCTGATCATCGGACACCTCCAACTTGGGGTCCTCGAAAATCTCCTTGAGCTCGTCGACAAGCTCCTGTGACGCCTCGGAGAAGTTGTTCATGAAGTTCAGCGGGTTGCGGATTTCGTGCGCCACGCCCGCCGTCAACTCGCCCAGCGCCGCCAGCTTCTCCCGCAGGACGATCTGTCCCTGCGCCTGCCGCAGTTCGCCCAGCACCCCCTCGAGCTCCTCGTTCTTGTCCTGCACTTCATTGGCAAGCTGCTCAACGAGGTTCAGGCGTTGAACCTCCAGCGCGTGCCGCCGGAAGACTTCCAGCGCGGACGCCATGATCGCAACCTCATCCTGCCCCCCGATGTCCACTGACGATTCCAGGTCGCCCTCGGCCATGCTCTGCATTCGATTGGACAGCGTATTCAGCCGCCGCAGCAGAACCCGGCCAATGAACAGCCAGATCACCAGCAGCGCCCCAACCACGCTCAGCGTCGTAATCACCACCAGGAGAATCCGCCCGGTGCGTATTGCCTGCGTGGACGCCGCCGTGGCAGTCACCGTTCCCTCCTGTGACGAGATCACAAGCCCGTCCACCTCGGCCAGCAGTTCAATCGATAGGGCGCGGTTGCTTTCGAGAAGCTGCCGCTGCGCAACCGCGATCTGGAGCGATTGCTGCACGACGTCATAGATTCCGTCCTCGCTGAGGCCCAGGGCGGCGAACTCGTTGAGAATCGGTTGGGCCTGGTCGTGGATCTCCGTGCCCACCAGGAAATTCAGGTTGCGGTCGATCCTGCTCGTCGCCGCCTCAAACTCAGCCCGCAGCGAATCCACGAGCCTCGGGTCGGTCGCGGTGAACGCGCTCGCCAGCTGCTCCCCGCCGATCGTCACGTCTGACTGTATCTCCACGAGCCGCCGGTATCTCTCCACCTGCTCTTCCGAAAAATGTTCAAGCCGTTGCGCCTGGTCCTGGTCGATATCGGGAAAGCCCGTCATGATGAAGAAGAGTTGGTCGTCGATGGCGGGGACAAGGACGCTGTTGAGCTGGATTCCAAGGCTCGTGAGCTCGATTTGGTGGATGCCGCGCAGGTCGATCAATGCGAATGTGCCGTCTGTCTGTGCCGCGATGGAATCGATGTTTGAGAGAAGCGTGTTGGCGTAATTCCTGATGACGCGGATGCGCTCGGGGTCAACGCCGGGCTGCGCCTCCAGCGCCGCCATCTGCCCCTCAAACTCGTCATAGGCCGAGTCGATTTCCCCAACGAGCCTCTGGAAATCCTGCCTGTTGTCCGCCGCCGTCAAACTTGGCGCGGCGGCAACCAGGATCTGCCCGTATTGGGCGATGCCGAACGCGGACGCCAGTTCCGGCACGCTCCCCTCATTCACCTGGTCCTGCGCGTCATTGATGCTGTTGAATGAGAACCACGCCACCAGGCTCGCCAACAGGGTCAGCATGACCGCGCCGCCGATGCTGATATAGAGTTGCGTCGCAATGCGAATCCGCCCAAGCACTCGTTCGCGGATTCTTTGCACCGGGGCTGGCAGCGCGATAGTCATGTTCATGATGCCGACTCCACTAGGGTTTCAACGGGGTGATAGGCGCCATCGGTTCCGATCACCGTGAGATAGACGGCGTCTGAACCCTGGTTGTCGCCCTCGCCAAATTGCAGCCTGAATCCATCGATGGTGAGCAGGTGGGCATTCTGCAGCGAATGCAGGAAGCACTCGCGGTCCAATTCCTCGCGGCAGGCCGCGATGCCCGCGGCAGCCAGCCTGCCTGCGATATACCCTTCAAGCGAGTAGACGTTGGCCTCCGCGTTCACGTCGTATGCCTGGAGAGCGTTCTCAAACGCCAGCACGATTTGCTCGGTATCCCGCGTCACCAGCGGCATCACCTGCGTCGCATAGACCCCCGCCCCTGAGTTCCCCAACTGCTCCAGCAGCCGCTTGTTGCCCGCCACGGACACCGTGAAGAACTGCGTGTGCAGGCCCGTCCGGTTCGCCCACTTGATCATCGCCACGATGGGCTCAAACGTCCCGATCAGCAGCACCGCCTCCGGGTGAGCCGGCGAAATGTCCAGCAGGGCCGACTTGATCGCATTCGTATTCGGCGTATAAAGCCCAACGGCAATGGGCTCCATGTTGCGCGACCTCAGCGCCTGCCGCGCTCCTGAGTAGCCGCTCCGCCCATACGCGTCGTCCTGGTACAGCAGCCCGATGCGCGTAATCCCGCGCCTGTCGACGAGATAGTCGATGACCGCCTGCGTCTCCTGCTTATAGGAGGCGCGAAGGTTGATCACGTTGTCCGGCGCGCCCTCCCGCAGGAATTCCGCCCCGGTGTATGGCGCGATGATCGGGATTCCCTCCTGCGCCGCGATCGGCAAAACCGCGCCCACCGTCGGCGTGCCGGCAGAGCCGAGAATCGCGAATATATCCTCGTGCTCGATGAAATGGTCGATATTCCTCAGCGCCTTCGCCGGATCATAGTCGTCGTCCAATGTGATGAGGCTGAGTTTCCGTCCGCTCACCCCGCCCCGGGAATTGATCTCATTGAACGCCGCCTCGATCCCGATTTGCAGGCTCGTCCCAATCTCCCCGAAATCGACGGACTGCCCGAAGACAACCTGGTCGCGCGTCACCCCCGGCGAGTTCACAATCTGATCCGGTGTCGCGACAGGCTCCGGCGTCGGAGTATCCGACTCGCCCGGCAGTCCAATTTCAGGGATGCAGCCGCCCAGCAATGCTGCCGCTCCAACGGCGGCGGCGAAAATCACTCGGGCCAGCGTGGGTGTTGCCATTCCAGCCTCGCTGCTAAATCTTGGCGACCAGTTTCATCCTGTTCTTATTGTCCGTCCGCACGTAGGAAACGTCGTCCATGATCGTTCGGACAATATGCACGCCCCACCCCCCGATCCGTCGATCCATCATCGGCCCCTCCAGGTCCGGGGCGGGCGCGTCGCTGATCGGGTTGAAAGGCCGCCCGTCATCGACGATCTCGATGGTCACGTTTGAATCCTCGGTCTGCACGGACACGTCGATATAGTGGATTTCCTCATCCGTATAGCCATAGTTCATGATATTGAGCGTCAGCTCTTCAAGAACCAGGTTGATCTTGTAGACCAGTTCCAGCGGCCACCCGCTCTCCTCGCCAAGCTCCTCGATGGCGGCGGTGATGCGGTCCAGTTCATCGTGCTTGGACTCGATGGTCATTGAGATGCTCACGGCGCCGTCCTAATCGTCCCTGCGCAGCACCAGGCACGTGATGTCGTCATGCTGTGGCGCAGACCCCGCAAACTCTCGAATCACGTCGATGACCGCGAGAGCGGTGCTCTCAGGATCGGTGGGCGGCGACGACGCGAAGTAGTCGCGAACGTGCTGGATGCCCATCGGCTCCTGTGCCTCGTTCATCGCCTCCGTCACGCCGTCCGTCACGAAGATCACGCTGTCGCCCGGCGCAAGGTCAACGCTGTTTTCCATGTAGTCATAGTCCGGCGCGACACCCAGGACAATTCCCTGCGTAAGCGCAAGCTCCTCGGATGACCCGTCCGGGTGGACCAGCAGGGGAGGATTCTCCCCGCCGCTCGCATACGTCAGCCGCCCGGATCGCGGGTCGAAAACAGAATAGAGAACCGTGACGAACATCCCCGTTTCGTTGTCCTCCACCAGGAGGCTGTTCACCTCCGTCAGGACCTCCCCGGGATGCCCCTTGCCCACCGCCGCGCCCTTCAGCAGCGTGCGCGAGGACATCATGAACAGCCCCGCCGCCACCCCCTTGTCGGACACGTCCGCCACCACCAGCCCCAGGCGGTCGAACTGGAGCTTCATCAGATCGAAGAAGTCCCCGCCGATGTTTCTCGCGGGCCGCATCGTCCCATACACCGAGTACCCGTCGCCGGTCGGAAAGACCGTCGGCAGGATGGACTGCTGCATATTCTTCGCGACGTCCAGTTCATTCTGGATGGCGACCAGCCGGTCCCGCACGTTCAGCGCGTCCCGCAGCTCCTGGATATGCCGCAGCGTTCGGTCAATGGTCACGCGCAAATCGTCGAAGTCCACCGGCTTCGTGATGAAGTCAAACGCCCCGCGGTTCATCGCGGTGCGGATATTCTGCATGTCCCCGTACGCGGAGATGATCACGGAGCGGACGTTGGGCTTTGCCTTCGGAATCTCCTGCAGCAGAGTAAGCCCGTCCATCTGCGGCATGTTGATGTCGGACAACACCATGTCGATGTCGTCGTCCGCTTCCAATTCCTTCAGCGCTTCAAGCCCGTTGTGCGCGAACACGAAGCTGTAGCGGCCGGACCGTATCTCGCGCCGCATCCGCTGCCGAACGAGCGGCTCAAGGTCGGGCTCGTCGTCAACGACGAGAATCTTATAGCTTTGTAGATCGTCCGGCAGCCCGTCCGCCTGCTCGGTCTCTTCGCTGGAAACGTCAGTGGTCATGAGTCTCCCCGCGCAACCCAATCACTTTGAGATAGCTGCGGCTGCCTCGGCCCGCGACTCGTGGATCGCGATGATGTTGTCGAAGCCACTGATCTTGAAGACCTCCCGGATCGGCTCTGTCAGTGAACACAAAGCCAACTGGCCTCCCTGGCGCTGGAGAGTCTTGGCCGTCAGCAAGATCACTCGCATCCCTGCGCTGCTGATGTACGACACGTTCTCGAAGTCGATTATCAGAGCCTTGTCCTCAGGCTGAATCACGTTCTCCAACGCGGCCTGGAACTCCTGCGCGCTTCCACTGTCTATCCTACCCTCCGTCTTGGCGACGACGGTTACCTGATCCCTCTCAGCATCGACTTTCAGCACGGTAACCTCCCACGGTACCCTCTTGTCTGTCGGTAGTATGCCACACTACAGGCAACTCGACTAGCAACCCCCCGCAATTCGCCCCCCGTCACCAAATTATCGCATAATGGACGAACCGCCCTCACCCCGAACCTGCCCCATAATGGGCAGGCCGGTCAAATGCCGAAGTGGCGGAATGGCAGACGCGACGGTCTCAAACACCGTTGGGGGCAACCCCGTGTCGGTTCGACTCCGACCTTCGGCACCACCCCCGTTGCCCGGTGGTGCAGTGGTAGCACAGGGGACTTTGGATCCTCTGACCCAGGTTCGAATCCTGGCCGGGCAGCCACCCACAGCCACCCTAAGCCCCCCATATCACCGAGCCCCACATGTCATCCTGAGCCCCCATATGTCATTCTGAGCGCAGCGAAGAATCCAAAATCGTGAATCCACCACCCAACACCATGACCACACAACCAAACCACCCCACCACCCCCACCCGCGCCCTCGTCACCGGCGGCGCAGGCTTCATCGGCGCCCACCTCGTCCAATCCCTCCTTAAACACGGCCACGATGTCACCGTAGTGGACAACCTCTCCTCCACCCCGACCGCCGGCCGCCCCCAACCCCCCGCCTCCCTCCACAACCTGGACATCGCCGATCCGTCCCTGGCAGACGTCTTCGCCCAGTTCCGCCCGGAAATCGTCTACCACCTCGCCGCCCAGGTCTCCGTCGCCCGCTCCATGCGCGAACCCGAGGCGGACGTCCACACCAACATCCTCGGCGGCATCAACGTCCTCCAACAATGCGCCCGCTTCGGCGTCAAGCGCATCGTCCTCTTCTCAACGGGCGGCGCCCTCTACGGCGAACCCCAATACCTCCCCTGCGACGAGAACCACCCCATCAAACCGCTCAGCGTCTACGGCGCCAGCAAACACGCCCTGGAGCAGCACACGCGCGTCATCGCCGAGGCGAACGGCATCGAGTACACCATCCTCCGCCCCGGCAACGTCTACGGCCCAGGCCAGGACCCCCACGGCGAAGCAGGAGTAATCGCCATCTTCACCCAAAAAATGCGAGCGGGTGAAGAAGTAACCATCTACGGAGACGGCACACAAGAGCGAGACTACATCCACGTCGATGACGTCGTGGCTGCGGCCACGACCACCCCCCACCCCAACACCCCCCCATCAGCCACCTACAACATCGGAACAGGCGTCCCCACGACGGTCAACCAAATCTTCTCCTTAATAGCGGAGCAAACCGGCTACACCCGCTCCCCCGCCCACGCCCCCGAACGCCCCGGCGACGTCCACCGCATCTACCTAAACATCGAAAAAGTCCGCGATGAACTAGGTTGGACACCCCAGGTCAATCTACGCGATGGCATCCACCAAACCATTGCCGCCCTCCCCTCCCCCTGAGCAACCCCCCCCTCCGTTCACCCTGAGCCTGTCGAAGGGCCCCATATCACAACCGCCCCCAACCCTGTACCATGTAATGTCGTGCATACGCGCGCTCAAACACCGCACATCCAGGGGGGTAAACCATGACCACGAACCAACACTGGTGGCCGGACCAGCTCAGCCTCAGGCCACTCCGCCGTGACTCCCCCGCCTCAGACCCCATGGGCGACGCCTTCGACTACATCGAAGAGCTCAAGACCCTGGACGTCGACGCCCTCCGCCAGGACATCGAAGAAGTGATGACCACCTCCCAGGACTGGTGGCCCGCGGACTACGGCCACTACGGCCCCCTCTTCATCCGCATGACCTGGCACGCCGCCGGCACCTACCGCATCACGGACGGGCGCGGCGGCGGCGGCTCCGGCTACCAGCGCCTCGCCCCACTCAACAGCTGGCCGGACAACGCCAACCTGGACAAGGCGCGCCGCCTCCTCTGGCCCGTCAAGCAAAAGTACGGCCGCAAAATCTCCTGGGCAGACCTCATCATCTACGCCGGCAACTGCGCCCTGGAGTCCATGGGATTCAAGACCTTCGGATTCGCCTTCGGACGCCACGACGTGTGGGAGGCCGACGAGACCTACTGGGGAAACGAGACCACGTGGCTCGACGATGAGCGCCACGCCGACGACGGCGAACTCCAACAGCCGCTCGGCGCAGACCACATGGGCCTCATCTACGTCAACCCGGAGGGCCCCGGCGGCAACCCGGACCCCGTCGAGGCCGCCCGCTACATCCGCCAAACCTTCGCCCGCATGGCCATGAACGACGAGGAGACCGTCGCCCTCATCGCCGGCGGCCACACCTTCGGCAAGACCCACGGCGCCGTCGCCGAAGAGTTCGTCGGCCCCGACCCCGAGGGCGCGGGCATTGAGGAGCAGGGACTCGGCTGGAAGAACAGCGCCGGAAGCGGCAAGGGCGCTGATTCGTTCACCAGCGGCCTCGAAGGCGCGTGGACCAGCAACCCCGTCAAGTGGGACAACGAATTCGTCGAGAACCTGTACGAACACGACTGGGAGTTGACGACAAGCCCGGCGGGCAAATCGCAATACGCGCCCGCCAACGCAGCCGCTGTCGCCACCGTCCCGGACGCGCACGACCCGTCGAAGCGCCACGCCCCCATGATGCTCACCACCGATCTGTCCCTAAAGGCAGACCCCGCCTACGCCGCAATCACCCAGCGATTCCGCGAGAACCCCGCAGAGTTGGAAGACGCCTTCGCCCGCGCCTGGTTCAAGCTCCTCCACCGCGACATGGGCCCCCGGAGCCGCTACATCGGCCCGCTCGTTCCCAGGGAGCCGCTCCTCTGGCAAGACCCCGTGCCGGACGTCGATCACCCGCTCATCGACGAACAGGACGTCGCCGATCTCAAGGCCAGGATTCTCGCATCGGGCCTGTCAGTTTCCCAGCTCGTCGCAACCGCCTGGGCGTCGGCGGCAACGTTCCGCGGCACCGACAAGCGCGGCGGCGCCAACGGCGCGCGCGTCCGCCTCTCGCCCCAAAAGGACTGGGAGGTCAACGACCCCGCCGCGCTCGCAGCCGCCCTGGACACGCTCACCAACGTCCAGACGCAGTTCAACGACGCCCAATCCGGCGCCAAGCGCGTCTCATTGGCAGACCTAATCGTCCTCGCCGGATGCGCCGCCGTCGAACAGGCCGCGCGGAACGCCGGCCAGGACATCCGCGTCCCCTTCACCCCCGGGCGGACGGACGCAGCGCAGGAGTGGACGGACGAGGAATCCTTCGCCGTCCTCGAACCCACAGCGGACGGCTTCCGCAACTATCTCCACCCCGCCCACACCCGGCCTGCCGAAGAGTTGCTCGTGGAGCGCGCCTGCCTCCTAACGCTGACCCCGCCCGAAATGACCGCGCTCATCGGCGGCATGCGCGTCCTCAACGCCAACGCCGCCCAGTCCCAACACGGCGTCCTCACCACCCGCCCGGAGTCCCTCACCAACGACTTCTTCGTGAACCTCCTCGATATGAACACGGAATGGCAGCCCGCCCCCGGCTCCGACAGCGCCTTCGAAGGACGCAACCGCGCAACGGACGAACTCAATGGCGTCTTCGAAGGCCGCGACCGCGCAACCGGCGAACTCAGGTGGACGGCCACCCGCGCAGACCTAATCTTCGGCTCCAACTCCGAACTCCGAGCCATCGCCGAAACCTACGCCTCCGACGACGCCCAGGAAATCTTCACCCAAGATTTCATAGCCGCCTGGAACAAAATAATGACCCTGGACCGCTTCAACCAACCCTAACCCCAAAAGCCCCCCCCACTCACCCTGAGCGCAGTCGAAGGGCACCCCCCTCCGTCACCCCCCCCCATTCCGTCATTCCCGCCCCCCTCCGTCATTCCGGCGAAGGCCGGAATCCATCCCGTGCCCCGACAGGGCCACAACCCCCCCTACCTGCTAAAATCCCAACATGACCCAATCACGCATACCATGCGTCTACGTCATGGCCAGCAAACCGAGAGGAACCCTGTACATCGGAACAACATCCAACCTTCCCGCCCGCGTCTGGCAGCACAAGACAAAGGCAACCGATGGATTCACGGCAAAATATGATGTCAATACCCTCGTCTGGTACGAAGTCCATGACACCATGAGCGCCGCCATCGAACGGGAGAAAGCCCTCAAGAACTGGAAACGACTCTGGAAATTCCGCCTAATCGAAGAGATGAACCCAGAATGGCAGGACCTATACCAAACCATCCTCTAGCCCCGCCCCCCTCCGTCATTCCGCCATCCCTCCGTCATCCCCACCCCACCCCCGTCATCCCCACCCCACCCCCGTCATCCCCACCCCACCCCCGTCATCCCCACCCCACCCCCGTCATCCCCACCCCACCCCCGTCATTCCGCCATCCCTCCATCATCCCCACCCCCCCTCCGTCATTCCGGCGTAGGCCGGAATCCACCCCGTGGCCCGCTAGGGCCACAACACCCTCCGTCCACCCTGAGCCCAGTCGAAGGGTGCACACCCCTCCCCCCAACCATCGTGCTATCCTAAGACAACCGTTCGCTACCAAAGAACCGAACCCAGGAGCCCACAATGCGAGTCACTGCTAGCCTAGCGAGGCAATCGTGAAGGTTCACAAGACAATCCAGCGGCGAGTCTACCTGCGGCGCAACGGCCATGAGCGCCTCAACGACGTGATGCGCAACTGTGCCGTGCTTTACAATGCCGCCCTGGACCACTGGAGGGGCGCATACAAGGCCACCCGCCACCAGGCAAAGCCCGATTCCGTCAACTACTCCGCGCTGTCAGGGCAGCTGACCGGCGTTCGCGCGGACGACCCTCACGGATGGGGCGCATTGCACGTACAAGTCGGACGCGGAGTCATCAGGCGGATGGACAGGGCCTGCCAATCGTTCTTCCGGCGGGTCAAGGAGGGCACGAATCCGGGCTACCCGCGCTTCAAGGCCGGCGCCCGTTGGCGCACCATTGAGATTGAGGATACGTCGCCCAATATGGTTAGACTCCTTGAAGAGCGCGGCAAGGCGTACGTCCGCGTCAAGGGCCTGCCGACGATGGAGATGCCTCCCCCATCGGAAGAGGCCGTCGGCATCGACATGGGCGTGAACAAGCGCATGGCGCTCTCCGACGGCGGTTTCGCGCCGTTCCTGCTGCCCACACGCAGGCCGGACCTGAAGAAGAACAAGCGCCTGAAGCGCAAGATGGCGCGGCAGCGAGAGATTGCCCGGCACGGAAGGCAAAAGCGGCTGATGCCATCCAAGTCCTATAAGCAAACCAGGCGGCAGTTGGCCGTATTGGAATACCGCGAGAAGATTCACAACCGGAACGAGGTTCACCGCGTGACGACCCACATCGTTGCCAGGTACGGCGTCATCGCGGTGGAAGACCTCATCATCACGAACATGACGGCATCGGCGTCCGGCACGGTGGACGCGCCGGGGAAAGGAGTGTCGCGCAAACGTGGATTGAACCGCTCGATTCTCGAGCAGAGTTGGGGGCTGATGCGTCAGCAATTGTCCTACAAGGCAGAATGGGCCGGTAGAGACCTTGTTGAGGTTGCCCCCCACTACACCAGTCAGACTTGTTTGCGTTGCGGCGTCGTGGATGCCCGCTCCAGGAAAGGCGAGCAGTACGCTTGCCGGCACTGTGGATGGGAGTTCGACGCGGACGTGAACGCGGCTGAAAATATCCGGCGAGAGGGCTTAAAAACCCTCGGACGGGAGTGTACTCCCCGTCGTGGCGGCCGGAGGAAGAACAAGGGGATACAAAATCGAAAGGCTCAACCGCCTCTCGATCCCTTCGCCACGTGATAGCCGGGCATATCCCTGTACAAGGCAGGCAAATGCCCAGGCAGTACACCTGACGAACAAGCGGGCGTTCAACGAGATGCCTGTACAAGGCAGGCAAATGCCCAGGCAGTACACCCATAACAGGCTAGGGTGGGTGCCCTACCTCTCCCGTACAAGGCACGCAAACGCCCAGGCAGGCGGTGGCCACGACAATGCAGGGGCTCAAGACCCTAGCCGAGCGCAAGATTGAGGAGTAGTAATATCAAATTCCTGTGCGCCGCCCAGCCGAATAGCACCATCATTCCCGCGCACGCGGGAATCTGGCACTCATCCATGCTGATCATCACGAACGCAGATTGGCGACAGGAAGCTCAAGCCGCACACAAGGGTGTCCGCCGTCAAGGAATACTGGGAATTGACGACTCAGTACGAGTGTGCTATTCTCACCTCAAAAGGGAAACGACGATCTAGGGGAAGACAATGGCAAAGGGACTTCTGTTTGGGCTGGCGACATTCGTGGTAATCACCGTCGTCGCATGTGGTGGCCAGGCGACTCCCACACCCATCCCCACACCCGTCCCCACAGCATTTGTCACGACAGTGGTTGTGACCGCCACTCCAACACCGACGCACGCATCCGAACCCATAATCGCGCAAGGGCAAGGCACTGAGTTTGTCTCCACTTCCATCGTACCGCGCGGGCATTACATCGCCACAGTTGAGGTTAGGACCAATCGAGAGGCCAAGTTCAGCTTGTCTGTGGATGACTTTGGCGATCTGAAACACGAAATAGAAATTGCCAATTCGAGCGCCGGAGGGCTGACTCAATATGATGAAGGCAATTCAGTGTGGGAGGCAACTGCACGTTTCGACACCTGTGAGTTGCCAGACGAGAAATTAGTGTTGAGGTCAACCGGCTTGGCGTCGGACGTCGAGTGGTCGGTCACACTAATTTGGCAAAAGGCGTGCGTCACGGAGCAGTCAAATGCTCAATAGTGTCTTCGTGAAGTTCCCCGGTGGCCGAAACGGGGTGCTGGATCCCCCCGCCCCCCATCTACGGCAGCGGCTCAATCTTGCCCAGCGGCTCCTGCCGCGTCCTGCGTTCCCAAGCCTCGTACAGTTCTTGTTGATACAGTTCAGGCATTGGCGGGCGCGCCCTGCTCAACGAGCGCCAGTTCATCCAAGGTCTTCCCCGTGATCTCCATATAAAGCGCGTCCGCGCAAATATCGATGTCGTCGCCCCGCGCAATCGCCCGGTACTCAGTCAAGCGAACTGATTCAAAGAAAGAGCAGTCATTCCATGCGGCAAACACGCCCCTCCCCGCCATGTCGGACAGGTCAATCTCGCCGGACGCCCCATCATTGAAGCGCACCCAGATGCGGTAGCCCTCACGGGCCTCGACTGCTATCGGCTTGAGCATACTTGTCCTCCACGCGCAGTATACCAACGTTGGGGGACGCGGGGTTAGCTGTCTATCACATCGATGTAGCCCTCATACCGCCGAAAGTCCGCCCCATTGAAGGTCAACAGCCGCCGCTCCCCATGCGCCAACATAGTCGCCACGATGTTGGCATCGTGAATCTGGCGCCCGCCGACCGGCACATCACGACACAAGTTGAACAGGAACTCCGAGACCACCGGGCCATCCTCTAGAACATCGAGACTTCCCAGTAGCTGCCGCATGTCATCAAGTGCCTCTGTGAGAGTCATTGCAACCGGCCATACCTGTGGTCGTGTGACGACAGCCAGATATTCCCTCATAATCTGCCGACTGATCCGCAACGGCTCCTGCCCGTGCATGACTTGCTCCAACAACGCGCTGGCTCGCCCATGGTCCGGAGCGCCCACGATACGTGCGTTTACCCAAATGTTCGTGTCAATGAACATCTGGAACCAGGTCTTTAGTCATACATGTCCTCTCGCCGAAGGCTCAGCCCCTCGGGCCACACGGCCGTGGGATGAACAGGCCAAATCTCGTCCAAACTCAACGGACGCCTACCCTTCTGCCTGCCATCGACGCTCTCGCCATCGGCGGCCTGCCCAGCCACCTCCGCCGACCGCACAACGACTTCCACAGTCTCCCCCACCGGCAGCCCCGCGTCCGCCACCTCGATCCTGCCCCCCGGCAAAACTTCCGCCGTCAAACGCAATTCCAGCGCCATATCGAACAACCCTCCGCCACCCATTCTAACGGGTATGGCCGCTTCGGGCAGGATCGACGGTGTACAGCGCGGGGGCGTAGTAGAATTGATGCATGGGTATGTTCAGGATTCCTCTGCGTATCTCCAATCCCGCCGGCGGCGAGGAGCGGGAGACCATGGTGATGCCCGACACGGGCTCGTTCTATACCCACTTGCCGGAATCACTCCTTCGTGAAATCGGCCTTGCCCCAACCGAAATCGAGCAGTTTGAGTTGGCCGATGGCAGCGTAGTCGAGAGGGGCATCGCCGAAGCGCGCGCCGCCATCAACGGCCGCAGCGTGACGACCATCATCGCGTTCGGCTCAGACGACGTTGAGCCGCTCTTAGGCGCATACGCCCTCGAAGGACTAAGGCTAACCGTAGACCCGGTCAACGAGACGTTACGCCCCGCCCCCCACCCAACACGCTAGCGCCCTCCCCCCCGCTCACCCTGAGCCCCCCTCCTGTCACCCTGAGCCCAGTCGAAGGGTGCCCCCACCTCCGTCATTCCCGCGAAAGCGGGAATCTGAAACGTATTGCGTCAATCAAAGCGCAGCCGAAGAATCCAACCGCGAAATGATGCCTTAAACTCCCATGCCTACCGAATGTTCGCGTCGTGGCATTTATACAGACATTCGCGTCATGAACATCTGAGACTAGATCCTGTCCTCGTACATGTCTTCGCGCCGCATGCTCAGGTCTTTGGGCCACGACCCCGCACTATGAACAGGCCAAAACTCATCCAAATCCAGCTTCCGCCTGCCCTTCTCCCCGTCCTGTTGCTCTCTATCCTGCACGGCCTGCCCAACCACCTCCGCCGACCGCACAACGACTTCGACAGTCTCCCCCACCGGAAGCCCCGCGTCCGCCACCTCGATCCTGCCCCCCGGCAAAACCTCCGCCGTCAAACGCAATTCCAGCGCCATATCGAACAACCCTCCGCCACCCATTCTAACGGGTATGGCCATTTAGCGTGGCACCGCCCACTCGCCAATCAAGTGGACGTTGCCTGCGCTTTCTGCTGCGCGGTGGAACCTCCGGTCCGCAGTCCACAGTTCGCAGCCGAACTCTTCGGCCAGCGCCAGGTAATGGGCATCGTAGGATGCGCCCTGCTGGAGTTCGCTTGCCAACTCCAGGGCTCTTAAGTGAAGCTGCGCCGACTGATACAGTTCAAGCGGTGGCCCAAGCAGCTGCGCCATCATGTGGTCGGTTTCGCTGAGCCTCAGTTGGCCGCGCACGACCCTCCTATGAAGTGTGTTGGTCACCTCAAACGGCATAAGATACGGGGCTGCAAGCCGTATATCCTGATCTTCCCAAGACCGGAGGAGCGCGTGGGCCTTGTCGGAGTCTTCTTCCTCAATCAGCCACTTAACCGCCAAGCTCGCATCGACGACGACGACCCCGTTCATCACCAGTCCGCGCTCTCGGCCTCTCGGATCGCGCGGGCCTCGTGGAGCAAATCGACGGAGTTTCCAGGGAGGGGCTTGCCGCCAAAGTACTTCTGCCGCAGTTCCGCGAACCGCACATGGGCGGGACGGTCGTCAATTTCGCCTTTCGCCTCGTCTTGCGCCAGGGCGTTGTCTATCGCGGCCTCGCAGTACTGGCGCATGCTGACGCCCTTACGCGTCGTAACGGCTTTCAGCCGCTGCTGGAACTCGGCGTCCACGTCCAGGGAGAGTCTCTTTTTCTTGGTGGTCATCGTCTTTAGCGCTCCTATGTGGACAGTGTAGCAGGGTTTTACGGCTTCGCCCTTCGACGGGTGCCTGCCCTCCTGCCCGCCATCATGCACAACCATCCACCACCCATTCTAACGGGTATGGCCACTTCAAGGGGGGCTGACGGCGACACCCAAAACCTGTAGGGGCGGTTCGCGAACCGCCCCCCCGCTCGTCCTGAGCCTGTCGAAGGATGCGGGGCGTGCGCGCGAAAGCGAGAACGTTTATCGTGAATCACACACAACCGTCAACACGCCTGCCAGCATCGAGAATGGAGCGCGCCCCCTGCCATGCCCCCAACCGCCCTGCCCGCCCCCCCGTCCCCCACGGCCCTCTTGCAGAAACTGCGCGACGGCGAGTTCGTCACGACGGTGGAGGTCCACCCGCCGCGCGGATTCGCCTTTGAGCGGACGCTGGAGAGCCTCAACAACCTTTTAAAGCGCGTTCGCGTCGATGCGTTCAACGCCACCGATGTTCCCCTCGCGCAGGCCCGCATGAGCGCAATCGCCCTCAGCGTCCTCCTCCAGCGCCAAACCGGCGTCGAGGCAATCCTCCACACCGGCACCCGCAACCGCAACGTCCTCGCCCTCCACTCCGATCTCATCGGCGCCCACGCCCTCAACGTCCGCAACGTCTTCGTCTTCCACGGCGACAACCCCGCAATGGGCGACTACCCCCACGCCAGCAGCCTGTCCGACATCACGTCATCCCGCCTGATCAACATCCTGAGCCGCCTCAACGCGGGCGAGGAGGTCGCGGGACACACGCTGCCGGAGCCTGCCTCATTCGCCATCGCCTGCGCCCTCACCCCGAACACGCCCCGCGTGGACGATGAGCTTGCCAGCCTGAACCGCAAGATCGACGCGGGCGCGCACTACATCATCACCCAGACCGTCTTCGATGCCGGGCCCGTCCGCCGCTTCCATGACCTGCTCGGCGGCTTCCCGCTGCCCGTCGTCCTCAGCGTCCTGCCCCTGCAGAGCGCGCGCCACGCGGAGTTCCTCCACAACAATGTCCCCGGCATGATAATTCCCGAATCCGTCCGCCGGCGTCTGCACGGCGCGGGAGAGAACGGACGCGCGGAGGGCGCAGCCATCGCGCGGGAGCTGATCGAGGAAACGCGCGGCATGATCGCCGGCGTCTACATGGTGCCCTCGTTCGGACGCTACGACGTCGTCGCGGACGTCCTGGACGGCGATGCGCCGGTTACAGGTGCATGAGCGCGTGGATCGGATAATCGCCCAGTTTGTCGCGCCCGTTGAGGTCCGTCAGTTCGATCAGGACCGTCGCCCCAACCGTCACCCCGCCCGCCTTGTGAACCAGGTCTTCCGCCGCCTTGAGCGTCCCGCCCGTCGCGAGCAGATCGTCAACCAGGACGACGCGCTGCCCCGGCTGGATGCCGTCCTCATGAATCTCGACCGCCGTTGATCCGTACTCCAGCGCGTACTCCACGCTGATTGTCTTATGGGGCAGCTTGCCGACCTTGCGAACGGGCGTGAACGGCACGTCCAGCGCCCGCGCCATCGGCGCGCCGAACAGGTAGCCCCGCGCCTCAACGGCAACGATCACGTCCAGCGGCATCGTTCCCGCAGCCTGTGTCATGCTGTCGATGGCCCAGGCGAACGCATCCGGGTCATGGAGGAGCGGCGTGATGTCGCGGAACAGGATTCCCTCCTCGGGAAAATCCGGTACCTCGCGAATCAGGCGCTCATAGCTCGTCATGCGTCCCCCCCTGTATCATCTATCCTGTCACGACTTGGATTCCGCTAACAAGGCTTAAAATCGCTTAAACTCCGATAACAACGTCTACAATGTGATTTTTGTAACAGCCAAGTGAGTGGGGGTGCGGCCATGACACAGATAGCGCAAGACGACACGAAGTGGGCTGCGGCGGTGCTGGCAGCCGGCCGGGGGACGCGAATGCGCACAACCCTCCCAAAGCCCCTCCACCCCATAGCCGGCCTCCCCATCATCCGGCGAATCCTGGCCGCTGTTGCTGACGCGGGCATTGACGACACGACGATTGTTCGCGATGCCTCCCCCGCCCTGCCCTCCGCTCTCGGCCTTATCCACCGCTACGTCACCCAGCCCGTGACCAACGGCACAGGAGGCGCATTAAAGGCGGTGCTAGCCGACGCCAACCACGATTTCCGCTCTCTGCTCGTCCTTAACGCCGATTTGCCTCTGATTACTTCTGAATCCCTAACGATTCTCAAAAATGCTCATGAATCAGTCGACGCCGCCGCCGTCACATTCCTGACGACACAGACACCCCCAACCAACCAAACAGGCCGCGTCCTTCGAGGTCCGGACGGCGCGCCGCAGGACATCGTAGAACCCGCCGACCCCCGCCACGCGGACGCCCCGCCGGAGGCCAACGCGGGCGTCTACGCCCTGGACGCCGCATGGGCGCGAACAGCCGCCAACCGCCTCCCCCTCCATGAAAACGGCGAGTATTACATCACGGACCTCATCAAGCTCGCCGTAGCAGACGGACACGCCGTGCAGACACTCGCCATCGACACCGAAGAGGCCATCGGCGTGAACACCCTAATTGACCTCGCCCAGGCGGAACAGCTCGCGCGCCGCCGAACGCTGGAAAGGCTCATGCTCTCAGGCGTCATCATCCGCGATCCGGCATCAACCTACATCGATGACACCGTAACCATCGCCCCGGACACCGTCATCCACCCGAATACGCACGTCTACGGCGCATCCGCCATTGCGGGAAGCTGCGAGATCGGGCCAGATTCGCGCGTGGTTGACTCGGTGATCGGAGAGCGGTGCGTCGTGCGGGGCTCGTGGCTGGACGGCGTGACAATCGAGGCGAGCGTGAGCGTCGGTCCGTTCGCTCGACTGCGCCCCGGAACCCACGTCGGCGCGGACGCCCATATTGGCAGCTTCGGGGAAATCAAGGAGAGCCGGATCGGCAGCCGCACAGCGATGGGTCATTTCGGCTACGTGGGCGACGCCAACATCGGCGAGGACGTGAACATCGGCGCGGGCGCGGTGACGTGCAATTTCGACGGCCAGGACAAGCACAGGACGATAGTCGACAACGGTGCATTCATCGGGAGCGGGAGCATGTTGGTTGCGCCGGTGCAAATCGGGGCGCAGGCGTACACGGCGGCGGGGGCCGTCGTCACGCGCAACGTGGCAGAGGGAACAACGGTTGCGGGCGTTCCGGCGAAGGCGGTCAGGCGCCCTTCGACAAGCTCAGGGTGAACGGGTTAGGCGAGGAGGGTGATTAGGGCGCCGGCTGTTATGGCGATTCCGGCGGCGGCGACGAACGGGGCGAGGGTGACGCGGCTCGCCCATGCAAGGATGGCGCGGATGACAACGGCGCCGACGGCCGCCGCCGTCACCACCGCGACAACAGCAGGCCAGCCGCCGATCGTGTCGGACGTGCTCGCCGCCAAAACCCCCGCCCCGATGCTCGCCGGGATGCCCATGAGCACGCTGAGGACGACGGCCTCGCGGTGGCTGCAATCGCGCGCGAGGAGCACGGCGACGGTCAGCCCCGTGCGGCTGAGGCCGGGGATGACGGCCAGCGCCTGCGCGACACCGGCGATGACGGCATCCGCGAGAGTAACATCATCCCTGCCCCGTTCGCCCTCCCACAGTCCACAGCGGATGATGAATGCGGTGGCAAGCATGGCCACCCCCACAACCAACATCGCCGCACCCCCCAAGAGATCGGCAAGCTCCCCCAACAAGAAATAGACCGGCACACCAACAACCGCAGTAACCGCCGTGCTTATCCCAAGGAACCGAAGGGGCGCGCCCATAGAATCGCGCATCACCGACGTGACCTCCCGCCTCATCGCGATGACCGCAGACAGCGCCGTCCCACCATGCAGCCACAACCCAATCGCGATAGCATCCGAGGGGGATGCCTCATCGATCCACGTCGCGGCAAGGGCGACAACGCCCTGCGAACTGACGGGAATCCACTCAGTGATTCCCTGGATGATGCCAAGAAGAAAGGCAGACGCGTTGGACATGTAGGCACTAGATGATTGTAGGAGGCTTGGTGAGCCTGTCCGGCATTACAGAGGCAGGCATTTGGCAGTTGGGCTAAGCCGTGTCTGGCGGAATTGGCGGTGCCCAAAGCCCCAGTTGGGCGTTCACAAGACTATCGACAACTGTTTCGGAACCAAGCTCGCCTCTTGCAACAAGCAAGTGTTGGCGCAGGAGTTGATGCAGATCTACATAAACTGCTCCAGCAATCTCGGCAGCCTCTCTAACGTTGGAGTCCGGCTTAGGTCGGATGGCCGGGTCTAAATTGCGGTGCGGATTGGCAACCCACAGAGTCAGTTGCGGCGGATGGCCCTCCTCGCTGCTGTACCGATCGCGGTATTCCCTGATTTGGCGGGTGTCACTCGTCCTCGGACCATTCACATAACCCTTAACTTCGACTATAGCTTCCCAATTCGGAACTCCATTGTGCGTGAGCCGCAGGTCTTCACGTTTAGGTTTTCCCACTTTCAAGTCCGCATCCATGTCTCGGACATTGAAGCCAATGCCGGATAGAATCTCATTGACTGCGGATGTCAGCGCCTCTCCGTCTTCCCAAAGAGCGCTCCGTATCCCTTGGTCAGCTCTTTGAGTTTCCGCAGCCAGCAAAGTTTCAATCTCATCGCGTTCGGCAATCAGAGCGGCGATACTTGAATCGATGTCCATAATCCGGTTCGCAAGATTGTGTTCTTCTGGTGTGTGCAAGTCCACCTGCTTACTGAGGCGAGGCGGCGTTTCAGGAACCCGGGTGGGGTCACTCTCATGTACATCTGCGAGGAATGCCCGAAACCATGCCGCGAGGCTGGAGACTGTTGGAAGTAGGAGCGCAACCGGTTGAGCCGAAATACCTGCCGGTGCGTCATTCCGCTTAGGTAATGCGATCCTCATTGCCACAGCGTTCCCAGAAGTTGTTATTATCAGCGGGCTTGAAAGTTTCCTAGATGTCCTGATGATTCCCGGTGGTATGTTGGATGCCCTGAATTTGCTGACTAGCTCAGTAGCCAACTCGTTGTACGGATCCGGGCATGAGTCACTAATTGACATCTCACGCTCTGTATTGCGTCCGAGAGAAGCCTGATGGTTCAGCTCGCTAAGTCCCGTGCTGTCTCGGTACTTGTCCTCCCAGGCGAAATTCCACCCTTCAACCGCCAGCATGCTGACACCTGGACTAACGTAACTCGTCTGCGATCTATCGGGCAACCGCAAGAAGTTCTTAACTAACAACACGTCCGTCTCTTTCCAGCTATACTCACTCAGGTAGGCATCCAAGCTGGCTGCCCGCCGGGGCGTCCCACAGAGCGCCATGATCGACTCCCATTCAGAGTCATCCAGCCCGATCACAGCTACTCTCGGCCGCTTTACTGTCGCCACAATGATTCTCCACTTTCTTTCGCTTACCCCACACGCCACATCAGCATTTTACTCAATATTGGCCTTTGCCGCAGAAGGGGGGAGGGTTCTGGCGAATGGTGCTTCCGTCGCTTGCGCAGATCAAGATTCCCGTTTTCGCGGGAATGATGGAGGAGGTTATGACCCTTCGACACACTCGGGGTGAAACGGGCGGCTAGAGGAGGGGGCTCGGAACGGCGAGATTGGGCACGCCGTTGCCGCGGCGCGCGGCGGAACGTGGGGGACTGGGAGAGGCCGAGCTGGGGGATGGCGGGGCCGTTGCCGTTCAGGATGTCCTCAACGGTGGCGATTTGGACGCGCGGGAATTGGCGATCCGGGAATGCCTCCGGCACGTAGAATCCGGCGGCGGTGGCTTCGTCGGTCATTGGCCTGGTGGGCGGCTCTAGGGTGATGAGCAGGCCCATCTCCGCGTTCTCACGCTCCATGTCGCCCTTGAGGGTGGCGATGACGTTGCGGCCAACCTGCCCGCTCTTGACCTGGACAATGACGGTTTTGGCCTTGCCGGAGTTATCGTCGAAGAAGTTGATGTAGCCGTCGACGCCGGAGTCTGCGCCCTTGCGCCGCTCATTTGCGGGACGCGCCCTCTACCAAGCCAAGCGCCCAATACTCGAACTGGTAGCGGCCCGTGTTGCCGCCCTCAAGTGAGAGGGCGCGGGCGCTCTCCGTGTCTGCGGGCGAGCCAACGACCTCATAGTCGGACAGGTCATCGCCGAACGAGTCGCGCAGGCGGCTCTTCATCAGGGATATGGCGAGATGGGTAACGTCGATGCCGATCCATTTGCGGTTGAGCCGCTCGGCGACAGCGATGGCGGTGCCGCAGCCGCAGAACGGATCAAGGACAACATCGCCCTCGTTGCTGGACGCGGAGATGATGCGTTCAAGAAGAGCCTCGGGCTTTTGGGTGGGGTAGCCGAGGCGTTCTTTGGCTTGTGGATTAATCGGTGGAATGTCCGACCACAACTCATGCGCAGCTTGGCCGTCTAGCTCATCAAGAAACCGCTTCAGTTGCGGAATCCTACTACCAGTGTAGATGCGCCCTTCTTGCTCCAACTGAAGCATCCGCTCCTGAGTGAATCGCCATGGCTTGGTGATTCCGTGAAACTCATACACAGGCCCTCGGCCTGCAGGCGGATTGAGGTTGTCCAACCTGAATTGGCGACCATCTTCGTCAGAGTGCCGGAACTTTGAGTTCACATACTCATCTGAGAATGGCACGCGTTGCTGGTTAAAGACGTGTTGGCTGCTGCGGCTGTAGTACAGGATCCTGTCGCTGACCCTGCCGAATCGCTTAGCATCCGCATGAAAATTGAATCGCTTCCACGTAATCTCGTTGCGGAAATTATCTTGCCCGAAGACGGCGTCCATGAGGAGCTTGAGGTAGTGGGCTGGCGGTGGGGTCGCAGTGGAGGTAGATGCTGCCCGTCGGCTTGAGGACGCGGTGCAGCTCCACCATCCGCGGGGCCATCATGGTCAGGTAAGCCATCATGTCGTTCTGGCCGAGGAACGTCCGCATGGCCTGGAGCATGTCCGCGAGACGCTTGGGGCCGCTCGTGACGACCTGCTGGTAGGCCCATTCGGCCTCCGTGCTCCAGTGCCACGTGTCGTCGAATGCCTGGATTTGGGCGGCGGACTCGCTGCTGTCGTGCTCGCGGAAAAGGACGTTGTACGTCGCGTTGGAGTTGAACGGCGGATCGAGGTAGATGAGATCGACGCTCTCATCGGGGACGTGCTCCCGCATGATGGGGAGGTTGTCTCCGAAGTGGAGGCGGTTGCGCCAATCGGTTGGGGTGGTCATGGGGTAATGATAACGGGCTGAGAGACGGCGGCGCTATACGCCGTGACGGCCCCCGCCTACGCAGGGGAGTCGGAGGGGGCGGGGTATGATTGAAGGAGTCGGAGAGAGGTACCCTTCGACAGGCTCAAGGTGAACGGGGGAGGTGATGTGCGGGATTATGGGATATACCGGGGATCGGCAGGCGATGCCGATTGTTTTGGACGGGTTGTCCCGGATTGAGTACCGCGGGTATGACTCCGCAGGCATCGCGATTCTTGGGCCGTCCGGGGTGTTTGGGACGAATAAGGCTGTCGGCAAGCTGGATGCTTTGCGCGCCGATTTGGAGGGGTCGTTCGTCTCGGGGTCGCTCGGGCTGGGGCATACGCGATGGGCCACGCACGGCGCGCCCTCCCTGGCCAACGCACACCCGCACATGGACTGCACCGGACGGGTGGCCGTGGTGCAGAACGGGATCGTCGAGAATTACAGCGAGCTCGCAGCGCAACTCGTCTCGCGCGGGCACCGGTTCACGTCGCAGACGGACACGGAGGTGCTGCCGCACCTGATTGAGGAGGCACTGGATCGCGGCCTTGATCCCGTCGACGCGGTGAAGTCGATCATGCCGGACATGCACGGGGCGCTGGTGTTCCTGGTGGCGTGCTCGCAGGAGCCTGAGACGCTGATTGCGGTGCGGGCGGGCAACGCGGGGGGGCTGGTGATCGGCGCGGGAGAGGGTGAGACGTACGCGGCGAGCGATCTGCCGGCGCTGGCGCCGCTGACGCGGCGGGCGATGCCGCTGAACAACGGCGAGATCGCGGTGCTGCGGCCGGGCGGGGCGGAGGTGTCCACGCTGAACGGGGAGCCGGTGGCGCGGGAGTTCACGGAGGTGACGCGGGACCCGCTGCGGGCGGCGAAAGGCATGTACAAGCACTTCATGCTGAAGGAGATCATGGAGCAGCCGCAGGCGCTGACGGACGCGCTGCGGGGTCGCATCGATTTGGGATCAGGGCGGCTTGAGCCGGACTACGGGCCGGGGCTGTCCGAGCGGCTGGCCAAGGCGCGGCGCATCATCCTGACGGGGTGCGGGTCAAGCTATCACGCGGCGCTCGTGGGTCGGCATTATTTTGAGACGCTCGCCGGGGTTCGCGTGGAGGCGGAAGTGGCCTCCGAACTGCGGCACCGCAACGCGCTCATCGGCGAGGGCGACCTTCTCATCGCGATCACGCAGTCGGGTGAGACGCTCGATACGCTCGCCGCGCTGGACTATGCGTCACAACGGGGCGCGGACTGCGTGGCGGTGACGAATGCGCTGGACAGCGAGGCAGCGCGAATCGCCTGCGAGACGATGGACATGCGGTCCGGGCTCGAGGTGGGGGTGGCGGCGACCAAGAGCTTTACGTCCGCGATCCTGTGCCTGTATCTGCTGGCCATCGACGCGGCGGCAGGCCGCGGCGCAATGAGCGAGGATGAGGTGAGCCGCCATCTGCTTGACCTGGAGCGCCTGCCGGGAATCGTGAGCGAGATGCTGGAACGGGGAGACGTGATCCGGGCCGTCGCGGAACGGTTGACGGCGAATGAGAATTGCCTGTTGCTGGGGCGTGGGCCGCTCTACCCCATCGCGCTGGAGGGGGCGTTGAAGCTGAAGGAGGTCGCGTACATCCACGCGGAGGGCAGCGCGGGGGGCGAGATGAAGCACGGCCCAATCGCCTTGATTGACCAATCAATGCCGACAATCGCGCTTGCCTGTGAGGGTGGTCTCCGTGACCGCATGGCCATCAACATCTCAGAGATCAAGGCCCGCGCCGGCCACGTGATCGGCCTGCTAACAGACGGCGACGATGAGCTTGAGGGCCAGGCGGACGAAGCAATCTTCACCCCCAAAACACCGGAGCACCTGGTTCCCATTGCGGCGACGGTGCCGCTACAAATGCTGGCCTACGAAATCGGCCTCCTCCGAGGCGCAGACATAGACCAACCGCGCAACCTCGCAAAGTCAGTAACGGTGGAATGAGTCAAATGGAGCGGGGGACGGGAATTGAACCCGCGACAACCTGCTTGGAAGGCAGGAGCTCTACCACTGAGCTACCCCCGCGTGCTTTCTATTGTATGTGTACGGGGTTACTCGCGCGGCCTGGAGCGGGGGCCGAAGGGCTCCGGCTGGAAGGGGCCGTCGCGGAGTTGGAGGAAGGCGCGCAGGCCGCCCTCCTTCTGCGCGTCCATCATGTCCTTCTTGAAGTCGGCGCGCTGCGAGCTCTGCACGTGGGCGGACAACTCATCGTTCAGCACGAGGGCGTTGCGGAGTCCCATCATCTCCAGCCCCATCGTCGCCACGTAGAGGTTGATCTTGACCGTCTCCGGAGAGACCAACGCGATGCGCTCCACCACGCGGAAGCAGTGCTCCAGCAGGTCATCGCCCGGCACCACCTCGTTCACGAGGCCGATGCGGAGGGCTTCCTGGGCGTCAATGTGGTCGCCCGTCAGGCCATAGCGGAGGGCGTGCTTGTAGCCGGCGTTGAGCGTCCAGAAGAAGTTGGTGTTGGAAATCATGCGGATTTCGGGCTGGGCGAAGACTGCTTCCTCCGCCGCGTACGTCATGTGCGACGCCAGCGCGTACCACGATCCGCCGCCCATGCACCAGCCGTTGACTGCCGCGATGACAGGCTTGGTCAGCTCCCAGATTTGCAGCAGCTTGGCCGTCTCGCCGCGTGAGCGGTCACGCCAATCATCCAGCAGCGCCGCCGCGCTCCACCCCTCCGGCATCCCATACGGCCACACCGTCTCGGGGCGGCCGCCGCCGATGTCGTAGCCGGAGGAGAACGCCCTGCCCGCGCCCGTCAGC
Source organism: Dehalococcoidia bacterium (assembly GCA_963666115.2). GTDB lineage: Bacteria > Chloroflexota > Dehalococcoidia > UBA6926 > UBA6926 > VXMO01. The sequence continues at coordinate 216,453 of CAXXET010000004.1, forward strand.
ACAATCGCCCGCACCTCGGGATCATTCTCCGCCTCGGTCAGCGCCTCGGACACGTCATGCTCCAGTTGGCGGCTGATGGCGTTCAGCGTTTCGGGCCGGTTCAGCGTGATCAACACGCCGTTGCGCTGCTTCTCATAGAGGACGGTTTCATAATTGGGCATGGGTTTGCTCGCTTTCTTGTGTGGGGTCGCTGTGCATATGGTAGCAAAGGTGAGGGGGGGTGGGGTGACCCTTCGATTACGCTCAGGGTGACAGGAGGGTGGCTCAGGGTAAACGAGGGGCAGAGAGGGCGAGGGCTTCTATGATTTCGCCGGTGGCGGCAGTGCCGCCGAGGATTAGATCGATGATGCGGAGCGTCGGCCCCTGTAAATCAGGCGCCCACGACGCCGTGCCGTCTGCGGCGACGATCACGTCCAGGTCGCGCACGTTGGCGTCGAATGCCGTATGGAGAACGCAGGCGTAGGTGATTGTGCCTGCGAGGATGACGGTGCGAATGCCGCGGCGGCGCAGCGCCGTCTCCAAATCGGTGCCAAAGAATGCGGAGAAGCTGCGCTTGGTGACAACGTATTCGCCGTCTTGCGGGACGAGGGCATCGTGGATTTCCGCGCCCCACGTGCCGGGCATGAGGGCCGGGCCGCCGGGCGCGTCCGCCACTGCCCCAAACGTCTGCGCCACCACTTTGTGGATCAGGTGGACGGCGTCCGGTGAATCGTCACGCTCGATTCGCGTATGGACGATGAATAGGCCTGCCTGCCGCGCCGCCTCCAGCAGCGCCGCCATCGGCGGAATGCCGTCCGTCACCAGTTGGGGGTCAAGGCCGAGGGGTTCGACGCGGTCCGCGGCGCGGGCGTAGAAGCCGTCAGGGTGGCAGAAATCGTTCTGCATATCGACGACGATGAGGGCGGCGGTTTGGGGGGTGATTTGGAGGTTCATGGGTTTGCATTACTTGATTGGGTTGCACAATGGGGTTTAGATTCCCGCTTTCGCGGGAATGACGGAGGGGGATGTAGGGGCGGTTCGCGAACCGCCCCTACCGGTTTCCGAATCCGTGCCGCTTTGACGACTAGCCGCCTCGCGCGGCGGCGGAGCGGGGGCCGAACGGCTCCGGCTGGAATGGGCCGTCTCGCTGCTGGAGGAACCCGCGCATCCCGCCTTCCTCGCGCGCCTGCTCCAGCGGGCGCATGACGTCCTCGCGCTTGGAGGCGTGGGCGAAGGCGGAAAGCTCGCCGTTGAGGATGAGCGCGTTGCGGAGGCCCATCATCTCCAGCCCCATCGTCGCCACGTACAGGTTGATCTTCACCGTCTCCGGCGACACCAGCGCGATACGCTCGCCGATCTTGAAGCACTCCTCGATCAGGTCGTCCTGCGGAATGATCTGGTTGATGATCCCAATCCGCAGCGCCTCCTCGGCGTCGATGTGGTCGCCGGTGAGGCTGTAGCGCAGCGCGTGCTTGTAGCCCGCGTTGAGCGTCCAGATGAAGCTGGTGTTGGAGATCATCCGAACCTCAGGCTGCGAGAAGACCGCGGCCTCAGAGGCGTAGGTCATGTGGGAGAACAGCGCGTACCACGACCCGCCGCCCATGCACCAGCCGTTGACCGCCGCGATGACCGGCTTGGTCAGCTCCCACAGGTGCATGAACCGGTCCGGCTTGTCGCGCGTCCGCCAGTCATCCAGCATCTGCGCGATGTTCGAGCCCTCCGGCAGGCCATACGGCCACACCGTCGGCGCGCGCCCCCCGGCAATGTCGTAGCCCGCCGAGAACGCCCGCCCCGCCCCGGTGAGGATGATGTACCGGACCTCGGGATCGGCCTCCGCCTCATCCAGCGCGACGTGCAGTTCGTCCTCCAGGTCACGGCTCAGCGCGTTCAGTGCCTCCGGACGGTTCAGCGTGATCAGCACGCCTTTCCGCTGCTTGTCATACAGGATATTCTCATAGTCGGCCATTGCTTTCCTCCTTTTGCTGCTCAGTCTCGTATTTTGGAGCGCGGCCCGAACGGTTCCGGTTGGAATGGGCCGTCGCGGGTGGTGAGGAACGACCTCAGCCCGCCCTGCTGCAAACCGTCGAACATGTCCTTGCGATAGTCCTCCCGTCCAGACGAATGCGCCAACGCGGACAATTCGCCGTTCAACTTGAGCGCGTTGGCCAGCCCCATCATCTCAAGCCCCATCGTCGCAACGTACAGGTTGATCTTCACCGTCTCCGGCGACACCAGCGCGATGCGCTCAACCAGCTGGAACGCCTCGTCCAGCAAATCGTCATGCGGCACGATCTTGTTGACGATGCCGATTCGCAGCGCCTCCTCCGCGTCGATGTGGTCGCCCGTCAGCGAATACCGCAGCGCGTTCTTGTACCCTGCCGACAGCACCCAGAAGAAGCTGGTGTTGGAGATGTGGCGCACCTCCGGCTGGCCGAACACGGCCTGATCAGACGCAAGCGTCATGTGCGTGGCGGTGGCGTACCATGACGCGCCGCCCATGCACCAGCCGTTGATTGCGCCGATGACGGGTTTGGTCAACTCCCACATATGGAGGAGCTTGCGCACGCCGTCGTTGTCGTTCGTGCGCCAAGAGTCCAGTAGCTCCGCGACGTTCTGGCCGGGCGCGAGGCCGTACGGCCAGACGAACTCGCGCATCGGCGCGTCCGGCGCGCCCAGGTCGTAGCCGGCGGAGAACGCCCTGCCCGCTCCTGTGAGAACGACGGCGCGAACCTCCGGGTCGGCCTCCGCCTCATCAAGCGCCAGGTGCAGTTCGTCTTCCATCTGCGGACTGATCGCGTTCAGGGCTTCGGGGCGGTTAAGGGTGATCAGCGCTCCCTTGCGCTGCTTCTCATAGAGGACCTGTTCGTAGTTGGGCACTTGCTCTCCTCTCTCTGTTTCTCTCGGTTGTTCGGTGTAAGGCAGCGCTACTCCCGCGGCCTCGACCGCGGCCCGAACGGCTCCGGCTGGAATGGCCCGTCCCGCGCCTCCAGGTAGCCCCGCAGGCCGCCCTTCTCCTGCGCCTCCACGAACGGGCGGCGGCCCTCTTCGCTCACGGACGTGTGCGCGTGCGCCGACAACTCCGCGTTCAGGTTAAGCGCGTTGTGCAATCCCATCATTTCGAGGCCCATCGTCGCCACGTACAGGTTGATCTTCACCGTCTCCGGCGACACCAGCGCGATACGCTCAACGATCTTGAACGCCTCATCCAGCAGGTCATCGGCGGGGACAATGGTGTTGACGATGCCGATGCGAAGAGCCTCTTCGGCGTCGATGTGGTCGCCTGTCAGCGCGTAGCGGAGGGCGTTCTTGTAGCCGGCGTTGAGCACCCAGAAGAAGCTGGTGTTGTCCATGTGGCGGACTTCCGGCTGCGCGAAGACGGCGTTGTCCGCCGCGAGGGTCATGTGGGCCGCGTTGGCGTACCAGGAGCCGCCGCCCATGCACCAGCCGTTCACCGCCGCGATGACCGGCTTGGTAAGCTCCCACAAGTGCAGGAAATAGCGCATGTTCTTGCGGTCCGACGTGCGCCAGTGATCGAGATGCGCCGCCACGCTCGTGTTCTTGGGCAGCGCGTACGGCCACTCAAACTCGGCCTCGCCGGAGATGTCATAGCCCGATGAGAATGCCCTGCCCGCCCCGGTGAGGACGATGGCGCGAACCTCGGGATCGGCCTCCGCCTCGTCCAACGCTTCATGCAGCTCGCGCTCCAACTCCGGGCTGATGGCGTTGAGACGCTCCGGCCTATTGAGGGTTATCAGAACTCCCTTGCGCTGCTTTTCGTACAGGATGTTGTTGTAGTCGGCCATGAATCAGCCCTCCCCCGTTTATCCCTTATTGGCGCGCAGGCGTACCCCCGCACGCGGCGAGAATAGCATTGCGGGAATGGCAGGGGCAAGGCGGGAGGCACAAGCGCGTACACTTGCAGTAGCGGATAGTTTCGGATGCGGCGGAGGAGATTCGGATGCGCGTTACAGTTTTAGGCGGCGCGGGGTTTGTGGGGCGGCATCTTGTGGCGACGCTCGTCGCGGCGGGGCATGGGCCGATTCGCGTCCTGTCCCGTTCGCCGGAGAGGGTTTTCTCTGATGCGCAGCGTTCGCTGGCGGTTGGCTTTGAAGCGGTGGAGACACTGGCAAGCATCCGCAAGCTGACTCGCGATGACGTTGTCGCTGCGCGGGATCGGGCGGACCGGGGCGAGGCCGTGCTGCGTGAGTCCGTCGAGGTCATCACTAGCGACGCGCGCGATTGGGGCGCAGTCCGGGAGGCTGTCTCCGACGTGGACGCGGTCGTTCACGCGGTGGGCATCATCCGCGAGACGGAAGGGCGCTCCTTTGGGGACACGAACGTCGGCACAACACAATCCCTCATCGATGCGATGAAGGACGTCGGGACGAAGCGGCTGGTCTACGTAGGCATCCTGGGCGCGTCGGACGATCCGGAGATGCCCTACGGGCGGTCGCGCTGGCAGGCGGAGGCGGTGGTGACGAGCAGCGGGTTGGAGTGGACTGTCGTCAAGCCGTCGCTGGTGCTCGGGGTGTCGGACGCCGTCTCCCGCCGCACGGTCAAGCTGCTGCGGACGGGGCCGGTGGCGGTGCTGCCGTTCCCGGACGGGGGGCGCGCGCTGCTGCAGCCGATGTACGTGAGCGATCTTGCGGCTGTCCTGACGCTGTGCGTGACGGAGCCGGAGCGGGCGGGGCAGGTCTACGAGATCGGCGGGCCGGATCAGATTGCGCTGGTGGACATTGCGCGGGCGTTCGCGGCTGAATTGGACATCAAGCGGGTCTACAGCATGCCGGTGCCGCGGTTCGCCGCACGGTTGGGGGCGGCAGTGATGGGGCGCGCGCTAAAAGACCCGCCGATCACTGCGGCGGAATTGAGCCAACTGCGTGTGGACAACGTGACGGCGCTTCATTCCGTTGGGCGGGATTTCGGGTTCGCGCCGCGCCGGTTCAGCGACTACGTGTCCTACATTAGGGACGTGAGCTAGTTGTCGCGGGTTTTGGCGAGTTGGGCGATGAACTGCTCAATGGGGAACGCGGGGAGGGAGACGATCTGGACCGTGCCGCGCGCCCCCAGCTCCAGTGAAACGCGGGCTATCGTCTCGTTGTCCGGCGCCTCAACGATGTTGACGAAATCGTAGTTGCCGAGCACGGCGTATTGGGCCGTGACCTTCGCGCCCCACGCCTCGATCTCCCGATTCACTTCCTGGATGCGCTCCGGGCGGTGCTTGACGGTCTTGCGTCCCTCATCCGTCAGCGTGCTGAGCAACACGTACGTCCCCATCTAGTTGTCCTCCCTGCTGTGTCCTCGTAGGGGTCTCACGTCAAAGCGTAGGTATGGGGGCGGGTTGTGTCAACGTAAAGTCATCATTTCTTCCAGGAAGGAGGCGGTCGCTTCGGCGAGGGCGGGGCGGCTTGTCTGCCATGCGCGGTCCGCGCCCTCAAGCGCCATCGCGGTCACGTCGCCACGTCCCATACCATCGACCCAGCCGCCCAGGTTCTCCGGCGTTGTGAGGCTGTCATTGCCTCCTATCAGGAATCTCACGGGCACGCCTACTCCCGACAGCCCGTCCTCCGTCGGAATGCCGATCAGGGGAATATCCAGTATGGGCGATACCGCGACGACGGCCCTCAACCCTTTCGGCGCGCTCGCCGCGACGTGCACTGCGATGCTCGCGCCGAACGAATAACCGACGACGGCCATACGGCGGTCGTCAACTCCCGGCCATTCCCGCAGCATGTCAAAGGCCGCCAGTGCATCCGCCCTCTGCCCTTCTCCTACGGCGTTCTCGCCCTGGGATTCGCCAACGCCCCGGTAGTTGAATCGGAACGACACGAACCCGCGCGTCGTCACCTCGCGGGTCAACGACTCGATAACCGGACTGAGCATCGTGCCGCCCAGGCGCGGCTCCGGCGAGCAAAACACGACGCCGGGCAGGCCGCCGCTGCCACCTTCGGGAATCTCGTCGCTGGTCGGCTCAGCGATGATGCCCTCCAGCGTCAGGTCATCCGTCGAGAAGAAATTGAGAGCCGTCTGCCGCACGCCGGCGCGCCTCAGAGTCCGTAGGCGAGACGCTCGGCCAGGCTGGAAGGCAGGCCGGCGGCCCTGATGTGTTCCTGCGCCGATTCGACATCGTATTGGACGCGGAACTGCGTTAGTGTGCGCGCATCCGAATCGAGGATTGCATACGCGGCGCGGGGGTCACTGTCACGGGGCTGTCCCACGCTGCCGGGGTTGATGATGAGGCGCACGTCATCGGGCAGGCGGATGAGGGAGCCGTGGTTGAGGCGTCCAACGGCGTGAACGCGGGGCGGGGCGTCCGAGGTGACGTGGATTTCCTCAAAGATGAGAGGCAAGTGCGAGTGCCCTACGAGCAGGAACTGCGTCTCCAGGAGGGCGAATGAGGCGCGCGCGGCCTCTTCATGAATGAGGTATTCCCAGACGGGATCACGGAGCGAGCCGTGTGCCAACGTGAATTCGCCCTGGCTGACAACTCTCGGCAGGCCCTCGATGTACGCGCGATTGTCCGCCGTCAACTGTTCGCCGTTCCATTCGCAAGCGATTGCCGCGTCCTCGTTGAACATGCCGAGATAGATGTCGCCGATTGAGCCGAGGTCGTGATTGCCGGATACGCTCACGTGCTCGAAGCCGCGCAGGGTGTCCAGGCACTCATTGGGATGCGGGCCGTATCCGACGATATCCCCCAAAGACCAGATGTTGTCGACGGGCCCGCGCGCATTGGCGTCACGGAGGACGGCGTCAAACGCGACGATGTTCGAATGAATGTCCGAGATAATGAGAGTACGCACGGCGCTGTGTTCCCACTGGTGAGGGTGACTATATTGCCGACTGCGGAACGTACGTGTTTTGGCCGGCGGTGAGGTCTGCGAGGAAGTTGTCGGCCCACGCCTTGGCGGTGTTTTTGCGGACGCCTTCGTACAGGTTCTGCCAGCGCAACTGCCGTTCGCGATGACTCATGCCGAGAGCGGTGTGCATGGCCTCCGCAGTGCCCTCGATGTCATAGGGATTGACGATCAGGGCTTCACGCATGGTTTCCGCCGCCCCGCAGAAACGGGACAGAACGAGGACTCCCGGGCTCGGCCCCTGCGACGCCACGAACTCCTTGGCAATGAGGTTCATGCCGTCGCGGAGGGGAGTCACGAGGCAGACGTCCGCCTCGCGGAAGAAGCGCGACAGTTCCTCCTGGCTGTAGGCGCGGTAGAGGTAGTGGACGGGCACCCAATCGGCCTCGGCAAACCGGCCGTTGATTCGACCGACGAGCCTGTCCACACGTTCGCGCTCCTCAACGTACTCCGGCACGCGGCTGCGGGAGGGCGCGGATATCTGGATCAACGTGACCTTGCCGCGGACAGCGGGATAGCGGTCCAACAGCGCTTCGAACGCCCTGAGCCGCTGGGGTATTCCCTTGGAGTAATCGAGCCTGTCCACGCCAAGAACGACTCTCTTGCGCTCGACGGAGCGGCGCGGCAAGAGTCTCTGCAACAGGCCCCCGTCTTCCGTATCGTCCGCTTCAGCCGTCCACCGGCGGAACTGCTCAGGGTCGGTGCCGATGGGGTAGACTCCCGCGCCAACCGTTCCGTGCTGCCCGCGAAACACGCCGGCGTCCACCGTCCCGCCAACCTCCACCTGGAGGGTATCGAGGAAGTTGTGGGCATAGCGGTTGGTGTGGAAGCCCACGAGGTCGTAGCCGACAAGTCCTTCAAGGATTTGCCTGGCCCACGGGAGGATGGAGAAGACCTCGGCGGCGGGAAACGGTGTGTGCAGGAAGAAGCCGATCTTGCCCTGCCACCCCATCCGCCGCAGTTCCGAACCCAGCGGGATGAGGTGATAGTCCTGCACCCAGACCACGTCGCCTCCACTAAGGAGGGGGTAGAGGCCCTCCGCGAAACGGCGGTTGACGCGCCGGTAGCCGCGGTAAGCGTCATGGCGGAGTTGGACGAAGTTGGGGAATGCGTGGAGCAGCGGCCACAGCGTCCGGTTGGCGAAGACCGAATAGAACAGGTTCACCTCGTCCGCAGTGAGGTTGAGCGCGCCAACGTCAATCGCGCCGCTGCGGGTTACTTCCGCTTCCCCGGCAAGGCGTCGCTCGGTGGTGGTTCCGCTCCATCCGAACCAGAGGCCGCCGTGCTGCTCCAGCGCAGCCTGGACGGCTGAGACAAGGCCGCCGACGGGCCGGTTTCGCTGGTCGCGGGAGGCATCCGGTAGCGTTGACGCGGGGAGGCGGTTGGACACGACGACAAGGCGCTGTATCTGTTGCATCGCCTTGCCCCCTAGCCCCACCCGGAAGACCGGCCCAACGCCGCGATGTACCGCGCGGCGTGCTTTAAGGGTAGCCGTCGTGGAATACGGGGTCAAACGGGGGGGCTTTGGCGGGGTTCACCCTTCGACAGGCTCAGGGTGAACGGGATGGGCGTGCTACACTTTGGCATTGGGCGGGACGCAGATGCGGCGGAATGCTGCGCTTTACGGGGGAAGGGCTATGCCGGAGAGCAAGTTTGTCGATATCCAAGGCCTCAAGATGCACTATCTTGAATGGGGCGACCCATCCAATCCCGATCTCCTCCTCGTGCATGGGTGGACGGGACTGGGGGCTTCGTGGGCAGCCGTTGCGGAGGCGTTCCAGGACCGGTATCACGTCATTGCGCCGGACAATCGTGGGCATGGGCAGACTGACAAGCCGGTGACGGGCTATATGCTGCGCGATTTTGCCACGGACATCGCGGAGTTGATCGACACCCTCGGTCTTGAAAAGCCCGCGTACGTCGGCCATTCCTGGGGCGGCAACATCGGCACGATCATGGCCTCCGATTTCGCGGACAAGATCTGCTGCGCGTTCCTTGAAGACCCCGTGTACTGGAAGATGGTGAACGTCCACGTGACCAGCCTTCAGCAGGCGCTTGCCCGCCACAACAGGCCGGAGGCGGATATCCGGGCCGAGGCCAAAGAGCAGGGCATGTCCGAACAAGAAGCCGATGAGCTTGTGTACCGCCACCATCACTTCTCGCCGCACGCGGTCACACGGCTGCTGACCGACAACCGCCAGTGGGCGTTCCGCTGCGAGGATCATATGCGCCGCATCGCCGTGCCCACTCTGGTGCTGGTGGCGGACATCAACGCGGGCGGCTACATGATGCCGGAGGAGCTTGAGTACTACCGCAGCATCGCCACGCCTGACCTGGACTTCCGACTGTGGCCGGACGTGGGGCACGGGATGCGCGCGGCACGCCCTGAGCAATACAACCAAGAGCTTGACGAGTTCCTCACGAGCTGCGGCGCTTGAGCAGCACGGCGCCATTTTCGATAGCTGAGGACGAAACCGAAGCAACTTCGCGTTTCCGCACGTTCCGCTCGCTCCGCAACCCGGTCTTCCGCCGCCTCTGGATGGCGGGCTGGGTGTGGTATGTGAACCGCATGATGGAGATGGCGGTTCTGTCATGGCTGGTGTTGGAACTGACAGACTCGCCAACACAGGTGGCGCTCGTCGGCGTGTTCCGCATGGCGCCCATGTTCATTCTCGGGCTGGTGGCGGGGAGCGTCTCAGACCGTTTCCCGCGCAAGTACGTGATGATCTCAACGCAGGTCGTCAACGTGGTGGTCGTTGGCGGGATGCTCGCCGTTCTCCTGGGCGGGGACGTCGAGCCGTGGCACGCATATCTCGCGACGTTTCTGACAGGCTCGGCCTGGGCAGTCGATTTCTCGGCGCGGCGCGCCTACTTTGCCGAGATATTCCGGGGCGACGCCCTTACGAACGCGATCTCACTGGATGTCGTCGCGTTGACGGGCAGCAGCATCGTCGGGCCGCTGTTCGCAGGGACGATCATCGAACTGGTCGACTTCTCGGGCTCGTATGCGCTGATGTTGGGACTGTACGCGGCGGCGGGCTGGGTGCTGTTCTTCATCCCGAAAACTGACTCGATGGGCGCGGAAAAGACGCCCGTGCTGCGGCACTTAAAGGAATCGGTGACGGCGCTGGCAACCAACAGGGCGCTCGTGGCCGCCCTGACCATCACGGTCAGCCTCAACTTCTTCGGATTCCCCTTCCTGACGATGGTGCCGGTGATCGGGCGCGACGTGCTGGGCGCGAATGCGTTTCTGTACGGGATATTGGCGGGCGCGGCGGGAATCGGCTCGCTGACGGGGGCGATCATCATCGCGTCGCGCCAGATACGGAGCCATGGGCAGGTCTATTCGCTTGGCTCAGCGTTCATGCTGGGGATGCTGGTGCTGTTCTCGCTTTCCGAGTGGTACGGGGTTTCCCTTGTTCTGCTGATGGTGGCGGGCCTGGGCATGGCCGGCTTTGCCACGATGCAGCCGACAATCGCCCTCCGTGCCGTCAGCCCTGAAATGCGAGGACGCGCCATGGGCGCAATCGCCCTCGGAATAGGCGCAAGCCCCCTGGGAATGCTAACGGTAGGCTGGCTGGCAGAACCCGACCTCCTCGGCCCTCAAATGGCCCTAGCAGTCCTAACAGGAACAGGCTTCGTCGTAGTAATGATTCTGCGCCTCCTACTGCCGGAACTACGGGCGCAGAGGGGTTAGCTTTCTCGCGCGCCTTCTTGGTCAAGGAGACTCTTCTTGCGTTCGGGGCCGAGGGCGTACCCGCCGAGTGTGCCGTCAGTTCGCACGACGCGGTGGCACGGAACGACGATGGGCGTTGGGTTTTTCGCGCAGGCGTTGGCGACGGCGCGCGTTGCGCTAGGCTCCCCAATCTCTTCCGCAACCTGCGAGTACGTGCGGGTTTCCCCGCGCGGAATGCGGCGGAGGGCTTCCCACACGCGGCGCTGGAAAGCCGTGCCGCGCACGTCCAAGGGCAGATCGCCTGCCGTGTCCGGCGTCTCGCCGCAGACAATGTCGGCGACGACGGCGGCCCACGATGCAATGCGCCCCTCATCCCGCCTAAACGAAGCATTCGGAAACTCCGATGCCAGCGTTGCCTCATGCGCCGCGTCATCATCGGCCAGCGAAATCCGACACACCCCCTTCTCCGTCCCCGCCACCAGCAGACGCCCAAGCGGACTGTCAACAATGGCATACGAAATAGAGACCCCTGCCCCGCCATTGCGGTACTGCCCCGGCGTCATGCCAAGGCGGGCGTCCGAGGATTCATAGAGCCTGCTGGGAGAGCCGAACCCGCTGTCATAGAGCGCGGACGTCACGTCATGGCCGTTGCGCGCGCCGTCCTTGAATCGCTCAAGCCGGCGCTGCTCCGCGTACTGGCGCGGGGTGATGCCAACGATCATCTTGAAGGAGCGGCGGAGGGTGTGGTCGGTGACGCCGACAATGCGGGCAAGCGCGGCAACAGTTAGCGGCTGATCGGGCGGAGCGTCGATAAGTTCGCACGCCCGCGTGACCACGGCGACGGCGCGGGTATGGGGGCCGCCCTCATCAGGCCGGCAGCGTTTGCAGGGGCGGTAGCCGGCGGCGCGGGCCTCGGCTATCTCGTCAAAGAACTCGATGTTCTTGCGGAGGACGGGCGCTCCCCGACAGGTTGTAAGGCAATAGACGCCCGTCGTCTTGACGCCAAACGTGAACGCGGTCTCATACGCGGGATCGTGGTTCTGGATGGCCTCCCAGCGTTCGTCCGCGAGCGCGTTCTGTGCTGTGTTGCGTTCGATTGTTGCTGTCATGTCCCCCGCCCCGTTGGCGTGTAGGTTTGGTTCAGGGGCATGATGGCAGGCGCTCAACCAGGCCGTCTATCCGATTTCTCTGTGGAGGTCAGACCTACCCCAAACTCTGGTAGTGGTACATCGGCTGCTCAGGCACACGCCAATCTGCGTAATACTCGCGCAAATACGGCTCCAGCCGCGCCGCGAGGCTTCGGCGGTTGGTAAGGTCATCAGGCGCGGGCGTGCCCAGTTCCTCGCGGACGGCCTCGATCACATCCTCTGCGGGAATCGTGAGGAGTTTGCGGTCCTGCAGAATGGTCTTGCCCTCGACGATCACGGTCTCAACGTCCGTGGCGCGGGCGCGTGAGACGAGGACATCCAGCACATCGAGGTTCTCGGCGACGTATGGCGTAGAAATCCGGTCCCAGTCGAGCAAAACCATGTCGGCGCGCTTGCCAACCTCAAGGGAGCCGATCAATTCCTCGCCGAACGTGGTCTCATACGCGCCGCCCAGCGTGGCCATGTGGAGAACCTGGTGGGACGTGAGGTGGGGCACGTCAAGGCCGGGGGGACGGTGCAGGCGCGTTGCGAGCGCCATTTCCTGGAAGTGGTCGTCATCATCGTTGATGGACGTGCTGTCCGTGCCGAGAGCGACGTGTACCCCCTGCCGGTGCATTTCAAGGACGGGCGCGATGCCGCTGCGGAGCCGCAGGTTGGAACTCGGGTTGTGGCTGATGCTGGTCCCGGTTTCGGCGAGAATCGCGATGTCCTCAGACGTCAGCCAGACACAGTGGGCAAGGGATGTCCTGGGGCCGAGGAATCCAAGCTCGTTGAACCGCTGCACGGGAGTTTGGCCGTGGAGCCGCTCAGCGTAGAGCCTCTGGTAGTAGCTTTCGACGCAGTGGGTATGGAGGCCGACATTCGCGGCGCGGGCCAGGTCTGCGATTTGCGCCAGCGTGTCCTCATCCGCCCAGTGGTACGCCTGTGGGCTGTAGAGCAGCCGCACCATGTTGGTGGAATCGGCGGGGTAGTCGCGGATCAGGTCGGCGGTCATGGCCAGGTAGTCTTCAGTGGACAGGATGGAGCTGTCGATGATGCCGCGGACGCCGCCGGCGAGGTCGTCCGGCATCTTGCTCAGGACATCCTCATCGTTGCCGTACACCAGGTAGCACTGGTTCTTGAACGCGAGGGAAAACGCCGTCCGAACACCGGCCTGGGCAAAAGCGCGGAGGTTGGCCTGGGCCTCGTCCCAGACCATGCGGCGGGCCGTGGCGGACTGGTTGAACATGACGGTGGTGACGCCGGAGCGGACGAGGTTGAGGAGCGTGTAGAGCATCATGTTGAACGGCTCCACCGCGCGGCGCCCCCACGAGTGGTTGATCCACGTTTCAAGGCCGCCGTCCGGCTGGCCGAGCAGGAGTCCCGAGAGGCCCCGGCCATGGTGGTGGGCGTTGACCATGCCGGGCATGAGGAACTGGCGGCCGTTGCCGACGACGTCCGCGTCCGGGTACCGGGAACGGAGGCCGTCGTAGGCGCCCACGGCGACAATCTCCCCATCCGTCTGCGCCACTGCGCCGTCTGTCAAAAGAACGCTGTCGCCGTCAAGATCGGCGCGGACGAGGACGTGCTTGCCGCGCGTGATGGTGGTTGTCATTTTCTCCTCCACTACCCGGCCGTCCGCGCTAGCGCCCGATTGTGGCAACAAGCCGCACGAAATCGTGGCGTGTGATGATGCCGATGAGCTTGTCGTCGCGGACGACGGGAAGCCGCTTGAGCCGCCGCTGGTGCATGATGCGCACGACGTCTTCCACCGCCGTGCCCTCCCTGACGGTCACGACAGGCGTGGACATGACCTGCGAGACAAGCGTGTCGCCCATCGCCGCGTGGAGGTCGCCAATCTCATTTTGATTCCCCACAACGTGGCCGAAAAGCTCAAAAACCGTTCCGTGCATCCCGGGATCGCGGATGGGCTTCAGGAAGAAGTCCGAGTGGCTCATGATCCCAACGAGATGATCGCGGTCATTCACAACAGGCAGCGCGCTGATGTTGTGATCGAGCATGATATTGGCGGCATCCACAACCGTCGCGTCGGCCCGAACGGTGTAGACACGGGTTGACATGATTTCTGATGCGTCCATTGCCCACTCCAGTCCCCATCCCCTGCCCTTGCCAGTCAATCATAGCGAATCAATCAGCGGCACGCCCACCTATACACCGGCTATGTCGGTGAGAAACGCGGCGACATCAACAGGCGAATCCAGCCGGTACGCTGCCTCAGTATCGTGGTCAGGCCCGCCCACGAAGATTGAGAGGCCGCCTGAGACATTGACTTCCCGAAAGGCGTCTTCGTCCGTTGTGTCGTCGCCGACGTAGACGGGCAACCGCCGCGCCCCTGACGTTCGCTCCAGTGTTTCCAGGATGAAGCGCAGGGCCGCGCCCTTGTCGCGGGCGGCGGCCGGTCGGATATCAAGCACCTTCTTGCCCTGCACGACGATGATCTTGCCATCAGCGACTGCGCCTGCGGTCGCGTCGCGGACAACCTGCTGCACCTGCGCCTCCAAATCCATCGGCGCCATGCGAAAGTGGACGCTCAAGCTCACGCCCTTGTCTTCGACGAACGCCCCGTCAATCTCACCGACTCCCCCCTCAAGCCCCCGCCGCAAGTCAGCCATGACCAGCCACGCCCGCTCAGCGACACCATCCTCAATCGCCATGCCGGGCACGTCGATCTCCATTCCGTGATTGCCGGAATAGATCGCCCCTGGAATCCCTGCCCGCCCCCGAACGTCATCAAGCGCCCGCCCGCTCACAATTGCAACGTCGAATCTTGCCAACTCAGCAAGCCGCCCAAGCGCGTCCGCGCACGCCGGCAGTATGGAAGCGTCCTCCGGGCGGTCAAAGATTGGCGAAAGCGTCCCGTCAAAATCACACGCAATCAGCACGTGGCTGGCGGTCTGCAAACGGGTCTTCACCTCCGCCCAGTGCTCGAACAACGGCTCTGCCATGCGCTTGATCCCGCCTGTCCGACTAGGCAGGCCGCTCCGCCTCCGGCTCGCCCCCGTCCGCCGACGCCCCCCGCGCAGTATCCTGTTGCGCCTCCATCATCGCCCCGCGCAGACCCACGGATTCCGCCGGTTCGTCCCCCATGTACAGCGTCCGGTGCGGGAAGGGTATCTCAATGCCCTCCTCATCGAAGGCTTTCTTGATGCGAAGGCGGTACTCGCCGGACACCTCCCATTGGCGGATGGGCAAGACCTCGCCGAGAACCTTAATCTCGATGGCGGAGTCGCCGAAGCTGTCGATGCGCAGGGCCTTGATGGGCTCAAGGAAAACCGGCCCCCATTCCTCCTCGTCGGCCATCTCCTGCCCCACCCGGTTCAGCACGGCAAAGGCGTGCTCGATGTCGGTCTTGTACGCGACGCCGATGTTCATGTTCACGCGGGACATGTCCTTCGTGTAATTGGTGGTCGTGGTGATCGTGCCGTTGGGGATGGTGTGCTGCTTGTAGTCAAGGTCACGGAGAAGCGTGCGGCGGAGATTGATGTCCTCAACCAGTCCGGCGGTGCCCGCGATGCTGACGACATCGCCGATGCGGTATTGATTTTCGAGCGTGATGAATATCCCGCTGAGAACATCGCGAATCAGGTTCTGCACCGCAAAGCCGACACCGACGGCAATCGCGCCCGCGGCGACCAGGAGCGGAGCGAGGTCGACGCCGATCTGGCTGAGCGCGAGAAAGACGGTTAGCAGCACGATGGCGGCGCGGGCCGTTCCGACGACGACGTCTGAGAGCGTGTCAATGTTCTTTTGGATTTCTTCTTCAAGGGTGACGTTGGCGCGTGCCCGGATATTGGACTCGACAAGGCGCGGCACGCTGAACGTGACGATGCGCATGGCGATGATGCCGCCGATGACGATGAGGATGACCGGGAGGGCGTTATCGACGGCGGTCTCCAGCGCCCACTGCCCCACCGCAGACATCGACCCCCTGGCGAGGGAGGAGTAGCCAAGCGCGAACGCAGCGGCTATCTCGATTGTGGCGATGACGATGATGAGCCATGCCGCCCGCACCACCATTGAACTCAGATCGGCTTGCAGCCACTCGAATCCGCCGGGGAATACCCGGTCAATGGACCGGAGCAATGCCCTGATGAGAGGAGGAAGCGCCAGCCAGACGGCCAGCATCAGGGCAACCGCCCCGCCGCCCCAGACAGCGATGAATTGCAGGAACGGCCCGGGGTCGTCTATGACAGCCTGGAAGTCGGACAGAATCTCCTCAATCACCCGCGATGATCCTCCTCACGCATCAATGTAAGTACCTTCAATGATAGACGCATGCGCTTGACGCCCCATTGCGCAGGGCACACGCTAGTCAAACACAGGGAGAAGAGGGGGCGCCACATACCATGCGCATTGGTGTTGAACTCGCGGTCCGCACACCGGTCAACGAACTGGTGGACTATATCAAGAATTACGATTCCTACGGCTTTGAGCGGATCTGGGTGCCGGACGCGGCCTTCTCGCAATGGGAGGTGTGGACGACGGCGGCGCTGGCGGCGATGTACACGACCACGGCGCGCATCGGCGTCGGCGTAATGGCGCCGTACCACCGGAATCCGGCTGTCATTGCCCATGCCGCAGCAACGCTCGATCAGTTGTCCGGCGGGAGAGTTGACCTGTCGATTGGCCGGGGGTCGCGGCCGTATATCGCAAGCATCGACGCGGATCGGCCGGATGAGGCCGTGACGGAGGCGATCACGATCATCAACGGCCTGCTTTCGGGCGAGACGGTGAGCATGGAGGGGACGGCGTTCACGTTCAGGGATGTCTCACAGCGTGTTCAGCCGGTCCAGGACCACGTCTCAATCGCCATCGCGTCCATGAGCCGCTATTGGCTGGATATTGCGCGCGATACGGCGGACGGGGTTCACCTGTACACCAGCAACCCCACCCTGCTGGCCACGGCACAGGAGACGAAACGCGCAGCAAAGAATCCCGATTTTGAGGTCACAACCACCCTGGGGTACGTGGAGCCGGAAGAGGTGCGCGAGTGGTGGGTCAACAACTTTGGCCGCAACTTCAACTTGCAGCAGTTGTGCGGTCGTGAGCCAAACACGGCGAGCTACGAGGATCTGGCCGCAGAGCTGGTCTTCACGGATGCCACAAGCCTGCGAGAGCACTTGCAGCGCATGGAATCATTCGGCGTCGATGAACTGATGATTGCGTACCGCCGCGCAGAAGACCTGCCCGCTATCGCGGAGATGGTGGCAGCGGCGCGGGCGTAAGCGGGAAACCTACTCCGAAACAGGCTCGCGTTCGGCGGTTGATTCACGCGTGAGGAGGCCGTCGCGGAGTTCGAGGATGCGGTCCGCCGCAGTCATGATTGCGCGGTCGTGTGTCGCGGCGATGATCAGGACTCTCTCCTCTTCGACCAGGCTCCTGAACAGCGAAAAGATGGTCTGGGCGGATACGGAATCGAGTTCGCCCGTCGGCTCATCGGCCATGAGGACGGAAGGGCGCGATGCGATAGCGCGGGCGATGCCGACGCGCTGCTGTTCGCCGCCGGAGAGTTCATAGGGGCGGTGCCGCATCCTGTGTACGAGGCCCACGCGATCCATCACTTCCCGGGCGCGCTCTTCACGGTCTCTGCGAGACCAGCCCGAGATTCGCAGCGGGAGTTCCACGTTTTCCGCCGCCGTCAGCAGCGGCATGAGCGAGGACGACTGAAACACGATGCCGACGTGCTGCCGCCGGAGCGCGGCGCGGCCTTCTTCCGAGAGTCCGTTCAAACGCTGTCCTGCCAGATACGCCTCCCCGGCGGTGGAGCGGTCAAGCCCGGCAAGGATGTTGAGGAGGGTGGTCTTGCCGGAGCCGGACCTGCCAATCAGGGCGATGAACTCGCCTGCGGCTCCGCTCATGTCAACGCCGCGCAGGGCGTGCAGCCGTTCTGCGCCAAGCGTGTACACGCGCTCGACGCCTCGCGCCTCGGCAAGAATCGGCGGCCCTGTGCCGTCGTGCGACGCGGTGGCCATGGCCCTAGAACTCACCGGAATCCGACGGGGTCACGACGACGCGATCGCCGTCAACAGTCACCACCGCCCTCTCGCGCAGGCGAATACGGTCCATCAACTCGCGCGGAAGCTGTAGGCGCCCCATGCTGTCGACGAGAATATATTCGCGGGGCGGCTCCGATGCGCCGTCCTGTCCCGTCGGCCTGAAAGAATGCAGCGAGACGATCTCCGCGCTTGCGCGTCCGTCCCGGATGATGATGACGCGGTCGACGAAATTGGAAATCTCCGGGTCGTGGCTCACGATCACAATCGTCGTCCCATAGCGGTCTCGCAAGGACTGGAAGAGATTCAAGACTGTTCGCGCCGTGTCCGTATCAAGTTCGCCCGTGGGCTCGTCCGCCAGGAGCAAGTCGGGCTGATTGGCGAGCGCGATGGCGATGGCCACGCGCTGCTGTTCGCCCCCGGACAACTCATTGGCGTGGTGCGCGGCCCGTTCGGCAAGGCCTACGGCGTCCAGGAGTTCCTCTGCCCGCGCGCGCCGCTCTGATCCGCGAACGTTGGCAAGGAGCATGGGAAGTTCCACGTTTTCACGCGCTGTGAGATAGGGAACCAGGTTGCGCCCGGTCTGCTGCCAGACGAACCCGACTTCACGGAGACGGTACGACTCCACGGCGCGCCCCCGCATGACGAGCAAGTCACGGTCTCCGACGCGAATATCGCCGGCGGAGGGGGTGTCATAGCCCGCGAGGATGTTGAGCAGCGTGGATTTGCCGCTGCCGCTCGCCCCGACGATAGCGACGATTTCGCCGCGCGCCGCCTGGAAATCGAGGCCGCGCAGGGCGACCACTTCAAGGTCTTGCGCCTTGTAGATCTTGAAAAGGTCTCTGCAGACGATGTGGACGTCGCGGGGACTGTTGTGGTTCGTCATTGCCATCAGTATGACTTGCCGCTCAGTCCTCGCCAATGCGCAGGGTCTGGCCCAGGGCGAGCGTATTGTACATGCGGACGACGAATGCCGTGGCGGCGACGAATACGGCGGCCATGAGCGCGTAGACGATCCCGATGGAAACGGCGCTCGTCTCGATGATGTAGGGCGGCAGCACGGCGACGCCGTCCTGCGTCCGGTCGAGGAACGGCATCAGCAGCGCGCCGGTCCTCTGGCCAAGCAGGAATCCCGCCCCGATTCCGATGCCGACGACCAGCATGTGTTCAAACCAGACAACGGCGCGAATCTGCGGGCCGTTGAGTCCCATCGTGCGCAGCAGTGCGAACTGCCTGCCGCGCTCTCCAACCGTGAGGATGGAATGCGCCACGAAGCACGTGCCGCCGAGGAACAGAACCGCGCCGTAGGCCACCAGCAGCAGCGCGCCCCACCCTGCCGCGACGAGCGGATCGGCCTGCGAGGCGGCGATCAGGTCCCTGCGGTCGATGATATTGTTGGCGCCGACGGATTCCATGATGCCCCGGAGCGCCTCGGTTCGCTCGTCGCCCGTCAACCCCTCGTCAAGCCGGTACCAGACCTCGTTGGCCTGCGTTTCCTGTCCCTGGCCGACGAGATTCTGGTGGCGCAGGAGGCCCTGTATCTCCGTGATGACGTAGCCCGCGCCCTCGGTTAGGTTCATGGTGGGGAAGAAGTCAACGACATCAACGATTGTGCCGGGAACGCGCGCGCTGCCCACGCCGATATCGAGGATATCGCCGACACGGAGGCCGGAGGAGCGCAGAATGCCGGGGCTGACCAGCATGGGCAACTGGTAAACCTGCGGGCCTGCGTAGAAGCCGCGCTGGACGAACGCCGTCGTCGCGCCCCAACTGAACAGGAGCGACGGGCCGCCGTCGCGCCCCGCGCCGCCAAGCAGTTGGAGAGAATCCGTCCGCGTGAGAGGCCCAATCTGTATGACGGCCAGGTCATCCCTGCCGGTGAACCGGCGGACGGAAACCGGCTCGGAACCCTCTGCGACCGTTCGCGTCATGATTTCGTCGACGTAGAATGCGCCGCCGGACATGCCCTCCGAGCGGGAGCGCTGCACGATTTGGAGAGAGACGAGGGTAAAGGGAGCGGCGGGCTGAATCGTGGGAACGGAACGCCCCCACGAACGGCGGCGGATCGGCTCAAGGGCGGCCTCGCGGTAGCTCCAGTCCGTGCTCTCCAGTGCGCCCAGGAATATGGTGAAGAAACGGCCGTTGCCGTCTTCGATGGTGGCAGTCAGGTTGGAGAGAGGATCGGGCTGCTCGGCGCTCCGAACCCACAGTCCCATGTGGCGGGCGTCGTCGGGCAGCCGAATGCCCCAATTCTCAATGGATTCACCACCGACGGCGTCCAGTGTTTCGTCGAGGGAGTTTGAGGCGAAATCGTCACGCCACCACGTCACGTTCTTGAGGGTTGGCGCGTCAACAGCCAGCGCCTCGAACCTGTCGGTGGATGACCCCGCAGCGAAGCCGGCGGAGGAGCGAAAGACGCGGGCGGCAGCGGCGACTCCATCCGGGGATTCGACGAGCGCTTGCATGTCCTGTGTCGGTCCCTGGCTGTTGGCGATGGCGGCGCCGACGATGCGGGCGTCCGCCCCGGCCTCGTACCGCGCGCGCTCCTCATAGCTGCGGTCGAGCGTTCCGCCGAAACTGGCCGCGAAAGCGCCGAGCCCTGCGGCTAGAACGAGAAGCAGTACCAAACGGGTAACGGACAGCGGATTGCGCCCAACCTGCCAGAGGCCGAGCGCGAGCCACGTTGGGGATACGGGGGCGGCGATGCGCGCGACGAGGCCGCCGATGAGCGGCAGCACCCGCAGCAGGAGCAGGCCGGCAGAGAGCAGGAACAGCGTGGGGATGAGCAGCAAAAACAGGTCCGCCCCCTGCTGGCCGGAGAGGGCGTCCGCGACCAACGATCCTTGCTGGCCGAGCTGCCAGAGGAAGATGAGTCCTGCGACGGCAAGTCCCACGTCGAGGTAGTAACGCTGGACGAATCCGACCTGGTTGGGTCGGACGATGAGGCGCCGTTCCTCAAGGAGGTTGCGGCGGGCGAGACGGAGGGTCGGGATGAGAAGGACGGCAAAGGCGAGCAGGCCCCCCACTCCCGCAAGGGCGAACGCTAAGGGGGAGACAGAAACGCGCAGCGGACCGCCGTCGCCAAGCGCAGAGAATACGGGCAAGAATCCGATGCTCGCGATCAGTCCGGCCGCAATGAACGGGGCGGCGACGGAGGCGGCGGCAGTGACCAGCAGCCCCTGGACGGCGTAAATCTGGAGCACCTGCGGGGTTCGCGCGCCGCGGCTGCGGAGGAGGGCAGCATCCGCGCGCTGCCTGTCCGTGACAAGTCCGGCAAGGAACACGATGGCGTACAGCACCATGGCCGTCACGAGGAAGAGCATGATGGCGATGGGCGCTTCGATGAAGCGGATGCGTGTGTCATAGGTATTCAGCACGTCATCGAGTTCGGTGGTCTGCCGGTAGCTGTCCACGGAGCCCCCGAGCCCGCCGTTGAGTCCGGCAATGGCTCTGGCAAACCGCTCAGAATCCGCGGCGCGGATGTCATACGGGCTTGTGTAGTAGCGCGAGTAAAAGGAGCCGTCCGCCTTGAGGAACAGCGAGCCGACAGTGTCAACAAGCGTCTCAGCGGGAACGATCACGGGCAGCGTGCTCAGGAGCGTTGGTTCTCGCACAAGCCGTTGGAGGGCAGGCGCGTCCCAGTAGTGGGAGTCAGGATCGACGGGAACGGCAAAGCCCGTGATCCGGACGTTGATCTTGCTCGTCTTGTCCTCCCAGAAGGGAACGAACGGCACGGTATCGCCGATCTCAAGGCCGAGATACTCCGCGCCCTGCCTCATGGCGACGGCCTCCACGGTCACGACGCCGTCAACCGTTTCGACCGCGCCCGGCTGCGCCATGCTCTCGATCAGCGCGAGGAGCTTCTGATTCGAATTGAGGACGTGGAACGTGGCACGCGGCGTGGTTTCGAGGTCGATTTCGTCTGAGCCGTCGGTTGGCACGAGGAATGTTGAGGATCGGACAGTCAATACTTCACGCTCGGCCAGGCCGTCAAATGCAGACGTGACGCCGGAATGAACGCGGCGCGTTGCGCGTTCATAGACCTCGCGGTCGATGCCCGATGTCTGGAAATGGACTTCGAGATCGAGGGATTCTTCATCAGCGTTCGTTATGGCGTGCTGGAGGCCAAGGTCGCGGAGCGCCTGGGTGTAGATGACGATGCTGGCCATGGTGGCCGCCGCGACAGTGGCGCCGATCAGCACGGGCAGCAAGAGGGGCGCGTACGTGCGCAGCCGGCGCAAGACGAGCGGCAAAAGCCTGATGCCCACGCTACGCCTCCGCCCCGCGCAGAACCCACGCGACGGGCTGGGACACGTATGCCCGCCACAGGGTGGCGGCCAGGCCAAGGCCGGTGGCGCATATCAGCCCAATCACCAGCCCCGCCACCTGCCAGTCCGGCGACAGGATCAGGCTCGGCACAGGTTCGGTTCCGGCGAGACCCTGGAATCGCGGCACGAGAATCCAACTGAGGTAGCCGCCAGCGGCAATTGCGCCCGCTCCGGCCGGCAGCGCTATCGACACGTATTCAACAGCGAAAGACACCAGCGCGGTGACACGGGCCACGCCAAGCGCGCGCAGTACGGCGTTCTCTCGCGCGCGGTCAGAGGCTGCGCCTGCGGCATGAGCCGCGACGCCAACGGCCAACGCGCCGATGCCCCCGATCAGGGCAATCAGTGTCATGCCGCGCCACCCGGCGGACGCGAGCGGGCTTTGCTGTGTCTCTTCCTGGATGGCGATGCGGTCCACGACTTCGCCGGAGTACCTTTCATCGTTCACGATTGCATCCAAGATAGCCGTTCTTTCGTCAGGCGCGGCGGGCAGAGAGAGAAAGACGCGGTTCGGCCAGAGCTTCTTGGTGACGCTGACTGCGTTGACGTGGTCAATGAGCGACTGGCCGTTGGCGACAAGGAAGCCTGCCGAGCCGGGCTCAATTGTGGGGAATGCCGCAAGCGAGCCGACGATGCGGATGGGAACGAGCCGGTCTGCCACGTGCACCGCCGCCAGGCTTCCCACCTGCCAGCCGCGATTCAGCAGGAGATCGTCGGAGGCGAGCATTGGTATGGAGGATGCGCCGGGGGAGATGTAGATGCCGCGCACGCCGTCGCGCGTATCACGACCCCATGCGAACTTGAGCGTGCCTTGCCGTTGGCCTGTGGATGAGCCGGCCTCGATAACGTCGCGGCGTTCTCCGGTCAGCAGGATCGGCAGCCAATCGGCGGCCTCGTCAAAGTCCTCCACCGGCGTCTGGATGCCTGCGGCATTGATGGCGACAAAGTCGTCAAGCTCAAAGCTGCCGGGCGTCCCGTTCGCGCCTTCGACAGGTTCGTAGATCATGATGCTGTTGAGGGTGTAGGGGCCGGGGGGAGGCGGTTGGCTGCCGCGGGAAAGCCGCGTTTCAAGGAACCGCCAGCCCGAAAAGTCCAGCGCGCCGAGGCTGTACGTGTCCGGTCTCCCGAGCCCATCAATGATCTGGAGCCACAGGAAACGGTTGGCCTGCGCGCGTTCGGGGTTCACCCAGATGCCCACGCGCTGCGTTCCGTCCGGGATGACGCGCGGAGGCGCGAGTGATTCGTTCGTGATCGCAAGCTCAATGAGAAGCTGCTCCATGGGCACGTCTGCGTAATCGTCCCGGAATTCCAGCAGTCCGCCGATCGTGGACGGATCGACACCAATAAGCGGGACCAGCGTGCCTACCTGGATGGAGCCGAGACCCGCCTGGCTGGAGTACGCGGCAGAGGCGTCGCGGACACCGTCAAGCGCCCGATACGTCGCCGTCACCTCGTCGAATGACTTGCCGTCGAACGCCCGGTGGCGGTCGATGCGAACGTCGACGCCCGCCTGGAATGTCGCCTGGTCTGCCGCAGCCCTGTCCAACGTGCCGCCAAATGTAGCGACAAAGACTCCGAGGACGCCGAAGAGGAGCAAGAGGCCGGCGAGGGCCGCCGCAGGCGTGGAGGCGCGGTTGACGCGCTCCAACGCCACGTCAACCGGCAAACGTCCGAGGGCGCGGGCAACGGCGGCGGCAATCCGTATCCCGAACGGCAGCAGGCGGTAGAGGAGCAGCAGCGCGGCGAGCGTCATGGCAATGGGCACGATGAGCACTGTGCGGTCAAGCTGCGCCGTGCCGTCCGTTTGCGCGACGGCGACGCCCTCCTCGACGCCTCGAATCTCCACCTGCCAGAGGATTGCGGCGGCGATTACGAGGAGAACGACATCAAGGTGCAGGCGGCGGAACCAGGGAAGATTTGTTGGCCGCGACCGCTCGCTCTGGAGCGTTGAGACGGGGACGCGGGAAGCGCCAATCACCGGTATGGCCATGACGGCAATCGTGAGGGCGACGCCCGCGGCGAGCCACGGCAGAATGGGAACAATTGGGGCGGGCGTAAGACTCGCACCGTCGAGGGCAGTTTTCCACGCTCCAAGCTCACCGAGTCCACGAATTGCCCCGTAGGAAATAAGGGGCGCGAGGGCTGCGGAAACTATCGTTGCGCCGAAAGCCCACGCCAAAATCAGCGCGACGGTTCTCCCTCCTCCCGCTCCCCTGCTCCGCAGCAGGCCGACAATTCCCTCCGTCGTCCGCCCAACAGTGAAAGCAATCATCGTCAGCGCGTAGAGCAGGATTGCAGCGACGATAACGAGAACAATAACGAGGGGCATCCGGTTGCGGGCGACCTCATCCCGGAAATCGGGCAGGCTGTTCGCGAGCAACGATATGAAGAGGCTGCGCGGCGCCTCCGCGGTGATTCGCCCTTGCAGGCTCGCCACAGCCGCGTCGGCATCGGCAAGCCCCATGTCGAGCAGACGGTCAGGGTTGACGTAGAGGGTGTCCGAGATGCTGCCGAGTAGGGAAGGCGTCTCCGCGCCGATACGGTCAACAAGGGTCTGTTCAGGCAGGAACAGGCTGACCATCCACAGGCCGGCATCGTTTCGCTCCGCGTCTAGCCGCGCGTAAAACAGTCCGCCAACCTGGAACCAGTAGCGTTCTTCGGGATCGACCGGTTCCACGATGCCCACGAGGACAGCGTCATGAGGCGTGGCGGGCGGGGGGAGGCGGGTGTTGAGGCGGAATTGCTGGTCGATTTGGAATCCGGTCTTCTCTGCGGCAGCCCTGCCAAGCATGACTTCAATGGGGCCGCTTGAGACGAACTGCGCCCGCCGGCCCTCGACAATCTGAACTTTCTCGTCAAAACCCGAGCGGGACGTCAGCGTCGCGATTACGTCCGGTTCGTCCGTTCCGGTCAACGCCGTGCGAATGGAATAAGCGGTTGAATAGACCCCGCGCCGATCCAGCGCGTCGCCAAGCGTGTCCTCGGCGGCGGCGAGTATGACCTGCCGGGCGGCGT
This sequence comes from Dehalococcoidia bacterium, assembly GCA_963666115.2. Lineage (GTDB taxonomy): Bacteria > Chloroflexota > Dehalococcoidia > UBA6926 > UBA6926 > VXMO01. The sequence continues at coordinate 241,449 of CAXXET010000004.1, forward strand.
TGTATTGCTCCGGCTCGAACGACGAGTAGCTTGTGGAGACGAGGACATCCAGGTTCCTGGAGTTGCGTTCAAGGTAATCCTGGAAAGCAAGGCGCTCCACGGTGCTGAGATAAAGAGGGCCGAGAACGGAAAGGGTAATCGTCAGCAGGATTCCAAGGGATGCCACGAGCGCCAGCGCCCTCTTGCCCCTCGTCTGTCTCCACGCCAGCCGCCATGGCGACACGCGCCAACCCCTCCCCTCGATTCCCGATTCAGCGAATTATACTTGTTTACGGGGGAAGTGGGGCTAATGGGGCCATTCATCGATTCACACACGCACATCGACCAGCACGATCCGGACGAATTGCCCGGTATCGTGGCGCGCGCCCAGGACGCCGGCGTTGAAGCGATCATCGCGGCGGGCGTGACAATCGAGTCGTCCGAGCGGTGTGTGCAGTTGGCGCGGGAGTATCCGGACGTCGTGTGGGCGGGCGTCGGCGTCCACCCGATGGACATCTCCGGCCCGCTTTCGGACGGGGACGTCGACCGCCTGCGTGAACTGGCGCGGATGCCGGGCGTCGTCTGCATCAGCGAGACCGGGCTTGACTGGGAGCCGGGGAGGCCGGACAGGGCGGCGCAGGAACAGGCTTTCCGTGCACAACTGCGGCTTGCGGTTGAGCTGGATCTGCCCGTGATTTTTCACAACCGTGAGGCGGGCATGGAGCCGCTGGGGGTCATCCGAGAGGAGGTAGGCGATAAGGTTCCTGCCGTGGCGCACTATTTCCAGGGGCCGCTCGACTACGCTCTCGCCTGCCTCGACCAGGGCGTCTATCTGTCGTTGGCCAAGCCGCTGCTGAGGCTGCCGGACTTGCAGGACATCGTTGCGAAACATGCGCCTTTGGAGTCCATCGTCCTCGAAACGGACTCCTACCCGCAGCCTTGGAAGAAGCATCGGAGGAACTGGACAGAGCCGCGCGACGTGCCGACCGTTGCGGCAAAGGTGGCGGAACTCAAGGGCATCACCGTTCAGGAAGTCGCCGAGTCAACGACGGCCAATATGCGCCGCATCATTTCCTAAACCCCCACTGCCGCGTCCCGCTCGCCGCTCTCCGATTCCGAACCCAGCAGCTGGTCCGGCATGGCAGTGCTGCGAAGCGACCGGAATATGAGGAGGATGACGATGACCAAAACGAGGGTGATTGCGCCCATGATCGCCGTGGCGGTCGGCGCCCCCCACTCCTCCGCCAGCCTGCCAATCATCGTGATCCCCACAGGCGAGGCTCCCCACGTCGTCGTGCGGATTGCGGACAGCCGCCCTCGCATGGAATCGCTGATGAGGAGTTGCGCCCGCGCGGTGGTGGCCACGAGGCAGGACTGGAAGCCGAGACCGGCGAGATAGGCAAAGAGCAGGCTCAACGTCAGTATCTCGGAGAAGCTGAAAGCAATGAGGGCGAGCGAGAAGCCGATCCCGCCGAACACAATTAGGTTGCGGATGGCGCGGGGGCTGCTAAACGTTGCGAGGACAATGGACCCGGTCATGGAGCCTGCCCCCGCCGCCGCGCCGAGATCACCCGCCGCCGTCGCGCCCTGGTTGAGGACGTCACGCGCGAAGACGACAAGCTGGGTCTGGTAGGGCGAACCAAAGATGATCGCAGCGCCCGCAACCGTCATCAGGCCGAGGATGACCTTGTGGCGCCAAATGAAGAGGGCGCCTTCAACCGTGTCCTTCCAGACGATCGCCAGTGTCTTGTTTCCCTCGCGCGAGCCCTGGCGGATGTCGACGGGCAGGAGGAAGAAGATGGACACGATTGAGAGGCCGGCGGCAGCGCCGAATGCCGCCGCCCCGCCGAATTCGTCAAAGATGCGCCCGCCAATGAAGCTGCCGACGAGCATCCCGCCGCTGAACATGATGGAGGACAGCGCGATGCCGTTGGCCATGTTGTCGCGGCTCACGAGGTTCGGCACCACGGCCATACGCGACGGGAGAGCAACGGCGAATGCGATGCCAGCGATTACGCTCAGCACGAAGATGCTCCATAGCTCTATTTGGTCGATGGCAAGCAGGACGACGAATCCCAGCAAAGCGAGGATCGTTATTATCTCCGTGACAATGAGTATCCACTTGCGGCTGAACCGGTCTGCCAGGACGCCGCCGAAGAGGGAAATCAATGACGGCAGCTCGCCCGCAGTCCAGGCGGCGGCGACAAGTTCCGGGGAGTCTGTCATTTCAAGCACGACCCACCCCCGGAAGAGAAGGAGCATCATGTGGGACATGATCGCGGCGACGGACGACAGCCAGAACAGGGTATAGTCGCCTGACCGGAAGGATCGCAGCGGGCCGCGGCCAAAGAGGGCTTGCAACAAGAAGACCATTACACCCTCTACAATACGGCATGATAGAGGGGTGGACGGCAGGGAGGCTGAAAGGAGCGGATGGCAATGACAGGTTCATCGGATGTTGTCCTGTACGAGAAGCGGGATCGAATCGCGTACGTGACGTTGAATCGACCGGAGGCGATGAACGCGCTGAACTCAGCGGTGGGGGCGCGGCTCTATGAAATCTGGAGCGATTTCCGCGACGATGACGACCTGCTCGTCGCGATTATCACGGGAGAGGGCGGACGGGCGTTTTCCGCCGGCGCAGACCTGAAAGAGGTGAGCGGCAGGCAGGCTGAGGGGAAATCTCAATTCGAGGAGCGGGGGCCCGGCTCTCGATTCATTCCCGATCTCAATGTCTGGAAGCCGATCATCGCGGCCATTGACGGCTATTGCGTGGCAGGCGGCCTGGAACTGGCGATGCAATGCGATATCCGCCTCGCAACGGAGAAGTCGCAGTTCGGCCTGCCGGAGCCGCGCTGGAGCATCATGCCCGCCTACGGCCTGCACCACATGATGCGGATGGTTCCAACAGGCGACGCGCTGCGGATGATGCTCACGGGCAGCCGCATCACGTCCGATAACGCGCTGCGGATCGGCCTCATCCAGGAGGTGCATCCGGACCGCGACGCGCTGATGGAGGCGGCCCAGGGAATCGCGGAAGAGGTCAAGCTCTGCGCGCCGATGGCCGTGCAGGCGATCAAGCAGATCGCGTACGTTGGCCGCAGTATGGCGCCGGAGTACTCATACCGGTTCGCGCAGGAGTTGAGCGCGAAGGTGCTGGGCAGCGAGGACGCGGCGGTTGGGCCTGCGGCGTTCGCGGAGCGGCGCACGCCGGAGTGGAAGGGGCGGTAGCCCTAACCGGTTCGGCGCGAGGGGTGGGATTCCGGCAGGAGGATGCCGATTAGTCCTACTGTGACTGAGACGGGCAGGACGATGAAGAGGGCTGTTGCGAGCGAGCCTGTCCCCTCTTGCAGCACGCCCGCAAGAATCGGGCCGATGGTGGAGCCGAGAGGGGTGATCGTCCGGATAAGCCCAACCGCCACCGCAACTTCGCGCGGGCGGAACTGCATGTCGAACGGCACTGTCATGATCATCGGCACCACCGAGGACGTCATCATCCCTTGCAAGACCAGGAACGGCAACAGCGCCAGCGTCCATGAATCGCCCGACAGGAAACTATCGGGCAGCCACGCTATCAGGGGGTTGTCGGGGCCCATTGACAGGATGGTCAGGTAGAGGACGGGCATGATGAATCCCTGGATGAAGATGAACGGCTTTCGCCGCCGCACCCAGTTGGATAACGGCCCGACGCTGAGCGAGCCAATCGTGCCGCCGATTGGGAACGCGGAGAACAGCAGGCCCACCGTGATCAGCGACAGCCCATGCTCCTCCTGCGCAAACGTCGGGAAGAACGTCACGAACGTCGCCCACGCCATCGCGCCGCCGAACTGTGTTGAGGCAATGACGAAGAGAATTGGATGCCGCTTGAGCACGCCCGCCGGGCCGCCCGGCGTCCCGTCGGCCCGCAGCGCGGCGGGCGGCATCTCCGTTGCCGAAGATTGGTACGGACGCTCGCGCCCAACGATGAACCACACGATTGCGACGCCGGCATAGACGACAGCAAGAAGCAGGTGGATACCCCGCCACCCGCCAACGTGGGGCATGAGTATCGGCACAAGCCCGATGGCGGCCAATTGGCCGATTCCGAAACTCGCGACCGTAATGGAATTGAGCGTGGCGATGCGCGGTCCGCTGAACCACTGCTGGATCAACATCACCTCCGCCTGCGTCCTGGACACAAGCGCGTACATGAACATCAGCCTCGCCGCCAGCAGTATCCAGTAGTTCGGCGCGATGCCCTGCAAGACCGCGGTAATCGTCATGCCGATAAGCGCCAGCAAGGTCACGAGGCGCGGGCTGAACCGCGACATCCAGATCGCGGACGGCAGGGAGAGGGTGGTCAGCGCGACGAAGAATGCAGACCCCAGGTAGCCCTCCTCGACGGGCGTGATGTTGAACTCTTCGCGGATCTCCGGCAGGGTCAGCCCGATCAGGAAGATCATCACCGTGGACGTGCCGTCCACCGCCCACAGGGCGGACATGACGACCCACCCGGTGCGACGGGTGTAAGCCGGAGACTGTGCGGCGGCCCCGAGGCCGCTCATCGATGAATCACGCAGGCTTGAACTTCACCAGCGTCCACTCGGGCGTGATGTCGTCATACACCGCGACGACGGGCATGTTCACCTCAACGTCGTGCGGCTCAATGCCGATCACGTTGGAGATCATCCGCGCCCCCTCGTCCAATTGGATGATCGCGTACACATACGGCACGTCCTCGTTGAACCGCGGATCATTCGGCTGGTAGACGATGGTAAAGGCGTGGACGCGCCCGCGCCCAGAAACCGGCGCCCATTCAAGGTCGTCGGACAGGCAGGCGGGGCAAAGCTCGCGCGGGTAGAAGAAGAACCTGTCGCACATGCGGCATCGTTGGATCACCAGCTCGTGCCGCTTCGTCGCCTCCCAGAACGGCTTGGTGAAGTCCCCCAGCGTTGTGCCGTGCAACCCACCCGGAATCGGCAGCGGCTTTGTATACTCAGTCGTCATCGTTTCATCCTAGAGCGCGGCCTCGGACCCGAGGACCAGGGTGGCCATACTGGACACCGTGCCGCCTCAACCGTTCACCAAACACAGGTCGTTCCGCTCAACCTGCCGAACGCCGCCCCGCCCCATGATCTGCCGCGTCGCCTCGATCACGTGGCGGAACCCGCCCGCGTCGCCGGGCTGCCCGCATGAGAGCTGGCCGCCGTCCGTGTTGATCGGAAACTCGCCCTTGTACGTCGTATCCGTTGACGCGAAGAACGGGCCGATGTCGCCCTTGGGCACAAGCCCCGCGTCCTCAAGGCACACGGCATGAAGGATGGTGTAGCAATCGTAGAACTGCGCGAACTCGATGTCGGACGGCCCGTACCCCGCCATGCCGAGCGCGATGGGCGCGGAGCGCGTCACCACCGAGCGCGTTAGTCGTTCCCGCTGCCAACCCGACAGCGGGTCGCACGCGATGCCCGCGCCCAGGATGTACACAGGCTTGTTCTTGAGCGATTTCGCTCTCTCGGCGGACGTGAGAATGATGGCCGACCCGCCCGCGCACGGCATCACGGACTCCAGCAGCCGGATCGGATAGTTGATATACCGCGAATTGAGCACGTCCTCGATGGTCAGCGGCTGCCCGCGAAACACCGCGTTCTCATTCTCCAGCGCGTTGAAGCGTTGGTTCACGGAGATATTGGCCAACTGCTCCTGCGTGGTGCCGTATTCGGCCATGTGGCGGGAGTACATGAGGCCGTAGCCGGTGTTCGCCGCGACGGCGGGGCCGTAAGGGTCTTCAAATTCGGTTCGCAGCCCCGGCGTGGCAGGACTGCCCCACGGGCTGCCCGCCTGCCGCGCCTCCGACAGCGTGACGAGGACGGTGGTGGCGAGCCCCGAGTAGATGGCCATCGCCGCGACGGACGTCGCCGTTGCCCCGCTCGCGCCCATCGTGCTGACGCCGGTTACGAAGTTGGGGTTGAGGCCCATGTATTCGCCGATGGGAGCGGGATAGAAGCTGCCGCCCTCAACGACGAGCCCGTCGATTTCCTCCTTGCGGATGCCCGCGTCGACAATCGCGTCGCGCGTCGCCTCCGCCATCAGCCCCAGGGCGGTGCGCCCCTCATAGGTGCGGCGCGTCGGCATCTCCGCGAAGCCCACAATCGCCGCTGCGCCTCGCATCGTCATGACTCACCCCCAATCCACATGATACTCACCATGCGCGTTGATGAGACTAGAGTTTACACTGAATAGGGATGCTTGTGCGCCCACATTTCTGTTCACCCGGGTGAGGGACATGACTCCGTCTGCCGAATTCGTTGACCTGATCCAGATTCTCGGTGTCGCCACCGTTGCGGCCGTTGCCGCGACGCTGCTGCGACAGCCGATTGTCGTCGCGTTTATCTTTGTCGGCGTCTTCGTCGGCCCGGCCGGCATCGACATGGTGCCTGCGGATTCTGAGTTCGTTGACCTGTTCGGGCGCGTGGGAATTGCACTGCTGCTCTTCGTCGTCGGCCTGAAGCTCGATCCCGCGCTCATCCGCACAGCCGGTTTCGTTGCCGTCGTCTCCGGCCTTGGACAAGTGATCATCACGACCATCATCGGTTTCCTGATTACGTTCATCTTTGGGGTCGATCTCCTGTCGGCGCTTTACATCTCGCTTGCGCTAACGTTCTCGAGCACAGTCATCATCGTGAAGGTTCTCTCCGACCGGCGCGAGATCGACTCACTCCATGGGCGCATCGCGCTCGGCATCCTGATCGTGCAGGACATTGTCGTCATCGTTGCCCTCACCCTGCTGTCCGGCCTCGAAGGGGCGGAGAGCGCCGAGTCGACCCTCCAGCAGTTGGGGCTGAGCGTGCTGCGCGGGGCGGCGCTTGTCGCAGCCATGATCATCATGGCGCGATTCCTTCTCCCGCTCATCGAGCCGCGCCTGCTCACAACGCCTGAAGTGCTGGTTCTGGGCGGCATCGCGTGGGCCGTGCTCATGGCGGCAGGCGCAACGTGGGCGGGATTCAGCCCAGAGATGGGCGCGTTCGTCGCAGGCATCGTGCTAGCGACCAAGAGGCCGCGCCAACTGGTGGCCGCCCGCCTCACCACCGTTCGAGACTTCCTCCTGCTCTTCTTCTTCGTGAGCCTGGGAGTTCACCTACACCTTTCCGATTTGCAGGACCAACTCCTGGGCGCGATTGGGCTTTCACTCTTCGTGCTGGTGGGCAACCCGCTTATCGTCATGGGCATCGCCATTGCAATGGGTTTCCGCGCCCGCACGGGCCTAGTTGCCGGAATGGCGCTCGCCCAGATCAGCGAATTCTCCTTCATCCTGATGGCGCTGGGGTTGGATCTGGGCCACGTGGACGAATCCAGCCTTGCCCTCGTCACGCTGGTCGGGCTGATCACGTTCGCCGCGTCCACGTACATGATCACGTACGCCAACCAGATATACAGGTTCTTGCAGCCCGTGATGAGCAAAATCGAACGCCCCGTCGCGCATCGGGAAGATGAAATCATCGATGAGGCGGATCAGCCCGTCCAGGTTCTTGTTTTCGGAACGGGGAGGCTGGGCACCGTCATCCTCTCGCGGCTGCGCGAGATTGGCGTTGAGGCGATGGGCGTCGATTTCGACCCCGTCGCCGTGCGGCGTCTACAGGAACTCGGATTCCACATGAGATTCGCGGATGTTGAAGCCCCGGAATTCCTGCAAGGGCTGCCCCTGTCGTCGGCGCAGATGGCGGTGTCAACTATTCGCGCGCCCGATATCGAGGTGGGACTCGTCGAGGCGCTGCGGGACAACAACTTCCGCCGCCCCGTCCTCCTGACCAGCCAATCGGCCGCGACGGCCCATCGCCTTGAAGACCTGGGCGCGACGCTTGTGCTGCTGCCGTTTGAAGCCGCGGGCGAGCGGGCATCGGAGATGATCGAGGAAACGCTGCGCGATCCGACGTACCTGGAACGCGCCCGCTCCAGCCCGCGCGCTCCGGTGGAGGATGAGTCGCTGGAGGAGCAGTAGCTGCCGTCTAGTCGATGACGCCGATGCGCGGGCGCAGGCCGCGCTCCCGGCGTGTCAGCCGGAATCCGGCGCGGGACTCCGTTCGGTCGCGCTGTTTCGCGGCATCCGCCCACCCCTCATGGGCGAGGAGGCGTTCCTTGACGGCCAGCCCGCCGCCGAATCCGGTAAGGGCGCCGTCCGCGCCCACGACGCGATGTCAAGGGACGACGACGCCGAGCGGGTTGGCGCCAACCGCCTGCCCGATGGCGCGCGCCGCCTTTGGCCTGCCGATGGCGTGCGCCACGTCACCGTATGTCCACACCTTGCCGGCGGGAATCTCGGTGAGGGTCTGCCAAACGGCGCGCTGGAAGTCCGTTCCGCCGTCCATGTCCAGCGGGCCCGAGAGATCCATCTCCTCCCCGTTCGTGTAGCGCGCCAGCGCGTCCGCCCAGTGGTTGAGAACCTCATTGGCAGGATCGTCATGGAGGAGGCCGGGGATGTCCGCGCGCTCCTGCTCGATGAGCGCCCGATCATCATGCGGCCCCAGGACGGCTTTCAGACCCTTTGGCGAGGCGATAAGGCCGAGGAATCCGAGCGGCGTCGAAATAACCCTGTGACCGTTAGCGTGCATCTGCGGTTCTCCTTCTCACCCTGGCGCGTCCCCTCGGCACGAATCTCAGCAGCGTCAACGCCAGCAGGCCGAATACGATCGCGCGCCATGAGAACGGCCTGTCCGGCGCGGCGTCCTTATCAGGACCATACAGGACATGGTCGTACCATTGCACCACGCCGTACAGCGCCCACGTTGCGCGAGGCCATGCGGCGGACAGGCGGCTGATGTACTCCGCCGGCGTCTCATCGGGCCTGGTCTTGACCCCCGCCAGCCGTCCAAGCCGGACGGTTCGCGCGTATGCCCGCCCGGCGGTGCGCGGCCGCGCCAATGCCTGCCACCAGAAGAACACGAGGATTGAGAGGCCAACGACGCCAAGAATTGCGCCCGCTCCGTACCAGACCCTCGGATCGATCCCCACGTCCGGCAAAATCCCGGCGCCGGCATCGTCAAACTCCTGGTCGGCGGCGTCGAGGAAGCTGTCCTCCTGCAGCAGGTCTGCTTCCTCAAATGCGAACGCGCCGAGATCGCCCGCAAGCTCAAGGTCAACGTCGGGAACGAGCGCGGAGAACGTCCCCGTTGGCCCGCCGGGCGCGTCCGGCTCAACGTTCGGCGTCGGCTCAAACGGAATCCACCCGTACCCGGGGAAATAGGCTTCCGCCCACGAATGGAGATCGGTCTCGCGAACGACGAACGCGCCCAACTCGTCGTTGTACTCGCCGGGCAGATAGCCGACTGCCAGCCGGGCGGGGACCCCCACCGCGCGCAGCATCACCGTCATGGCGGAACCGAAGTACTCGCTGTAGCCTGCCTTTTCGCGGAAGAGGAAGTGTTCAAGGCCGTCAACGCCCGGGGGCGGGGCGTTGATGTTTTGGGAGTATTCGAGCTTGCGCAAGTATTCACGGATGGTGACGGCCTTGAGGTACGGCGTATCGGCGTCTTCGGCCCAGGTTTCCGCCAACTTGCGGACGCTCGGCGGCAAGTCGTCCGGCAACTGCAGATACCTCTCTGCCACCCAGTTTTTGTATTGGGGAGTGAGCGTGGTGATGTCCTCGACCGTTACCTGCGGGACGTAGGTTTGGACGGTATACCGCTGGTTGGGCTGCAACACGTCCGGGCTTTCCAGCTTGACCAGCCGATGGCCCTCATCGACGTCAATGTTGGTGAATTGGGCCTCGACGGGCAGGGTTGTGCGGAGAGGGGTGGCGGCGGTAAAGACGGTGGTCGCGGGGGCCTTGAGTTCAAAGGTCACGTTCCGAACACACTCCGGGCAGTTCGTGTAGCTGCTCCCCGCAATGTCCTCCAGTCCTCGCCGCTCATCGACGACCATCGGGCTGTTGCTCCAACCCCAGCCCGCGTAGCGGTCATAGGTCCGCGCGCGCCAGTACAGCCGCTCATCGCTCTCGACATGCATCAAAATATCGGAGGGGAGGTTGATGTTGCCCCTGAACGGCAGCTCATCCGTGAAGCCGGACAGCCCCATCGACCGGCGCGCGGGCAGCGAGGCGAAGATGCGCGTGAACGTGCCTTCGGCGTTGCCGATGGGAGACCGCACTTCCGCCCAAAATGAGCGGACGACGCGCGGGCCTGAGCCAAGCGACGGCGTCACTGTCACGACGAGGAACACGATCAGCGCAAACCAGATGCCGGCGTGCATGACGTGGGCAGGCAGCCAGGACCCCTGCGCGGCTGTCTGCTCATCCCATTTGCGGCTGCGTTCAAGATGGACGAGGCGGACGATGAGCAGGGCGGAGGCGAGCAGGAACGCCATGAAGAACGGGAGGGAGCTTGGCGGCAGGTAGGTCAGGTTGGTGACGATGGCGAACCCTGCCGGCAGCGTGGCCCAGATGTTGCGCAGCCGCAGCGTCAGGTAGACAGTCACGTAGGCAACGGCCCATGCGCCCAGCAGGAGCAGGAAGACGAACGTCAGCCTGTCCGTGCTTGCGCCGCCCTCCAACAACGCCTGCGCCCACAGCGTCATGCGGTAGACCGCGCTCAGCGCCCTGCCCTCCAGACTAGCCCCGGCCACGACCGTCAGCGTTTGCGCGAACGCCTGCGCCAGCGCGATGAACAGGGCAACCGCGTGCTGGACGACATGACTGCGGCGATGCTTCGCGTTGATCAGCCCCGCCGCGCCCCCGATGAGCACCGCAAACGCCACCCCCGGAATCACGGGAACCCAGTGGGCATCCTCAACGCTCCAAACAACGATCGCGGCGACCATAAACGCCAAGCCAACCGTCAGCCATCCCGTGTCCGGGTACGCCGCCGCCCGATGCCACGAGCGCGTCAGCCACGGCGGCACGTCGACGGGCTGGGCGGGCGGCATCCGCTGCTCTGCCGTGCTCACGCTCCCCACCTCTCGGGCCGCGTGAAGCTGCGGCGGTTGCCCGGCTGCATGGCAATCGGGCCCAGCGCGTTGAAGCTCAGGGCGCGCCCGATGTCATCGCCGAGCCGCACGATATACGCCGCGACGCCCATCGAATACAGGCTCGCAAGTTCGGCGGAGTGGTCGCCGGACGCGCCGAAACTCGTCGGCTCCAGCAGGATGACCGCCCCGGGCGAGTTCCGCTCTTGCAGGATGGACGCGGCGGCGATGGCGTCTTGCACAGACGGGGTGATGGCGATGACGCCGGTTCGACGGCTGAATTGCGCCTCGTGGATGCCGAGCAGTTCACCCAGGCTGACCCTGCCCTCCGCCCGGCACAGCGCTAACGCTTCCAGGATGCGCCACAGGTGCTTGTCGCCGGTTCCGTTGGGGATGGTGTATTCGGAATCGCCGATGGCGGAGAAGCCCACGCCGTTGTCGAACTCCAGCAGGTAGCGCGCGATGGAGGCGGCAACCGTGACGCTAACCTCTTCCGTGCCGCTCAGGCCCTCGCCCACCTGCACAGCCGCGTTGAGGTCGAGGAGTATCGAGAGATCGGACTGCACCTCCGTCTCGAACTCCTTGACCATGAGGCGGTTGAGCTTCGCGCTGCTCTTCCAATGGATGCGGTTGAGGCTGTCGCCAACGGTGTAGCGTCGAACGGATACGACGTTGGGCGTGAACTGGGACGTTGCGCGGTAGTCCGGCGCGTCGCCCGTCTCCTCCGCGCTGGAGATCACGAAGTCGTCAAGCGGGAACGGGGCCGGATAGACGACCAGTTCGCGCCGCTCGCCGATGACTCGCGTCGTCTCGAAAAGGCCGAACGGGTCGGACGCCGTGACGCGCAGCGGCCCCCAGTGAAAGCGGCCGCGCTTGTCCGCGCGCGTTCCCAGTTTCGTCCAGTTGCGCGAGCCGCGCGTGGGCACGCCCATGACCTCGGACGCAAGCGCAGGAACGTCGCCGATGTCCTCGATATGCAGCCAGGGGCGCGGCAGGAGGGAGGTATTTTCCAGCCACACGGACTCCTCCACGCGCTCCCCCACCTGCGCCAGCGACGGCTGATCGTCCGCGCCCGCGCTGATTCCGCGCAGGCTCAGCTTCGTCCACAGCCACGCCAGGATGAACACGGCGATGACGGCGCTGAGCAGATAGGACATGACGTAGAATCCCGACCCAAGGGTCAGGAAGAGCGCCATCAGGATCAGCGCGCCCAGATAGACGCGGCGACTCCGCACGCTGCCCCCTCAGTTCCGCAGCCACCCTCGCGGCACGGCTCCCGGCACAGGCACGCGCTCCAGCACCTGCGCCAGCACGTCGTCGGTCGTGACGCCCTGCATCCGCGCGTTCGGGTTGAGGATGATGCGATGCCCCAGGATCGGGCCGACCAGCCGCTTGATGTCGTCCGGGAGCACGTAATCACGGCCGTCCATCACCGCGCGGGCCTGCCCCCCGCGAAAGAGTGTCAGCGCCCCCCGCGGCGATGCACCCACGTAGACGGAGCCGTGCTCGCGCGTGCCGTCCACGATGTCCACGATGTACCGCTTGATCAAATCGTCCACGTACACCTGCCGCACCGCCTGTTGGAGGTCCAGCGCCTCCTCCGTCGACGTGACCGGCTCGATGGAGTCTATCGGGTGTTCGAGGCGCGTTCGATCCATGATTTCCATTTCGGAATCGATCGTCGGATAACCCAGCGAGAGGCGCAGGAAAAAGCGGTCGCGCTGCGCTTCCGGCAGCAGGAACGTCCCCTCATGCTCCAGCGGGTTCTGCGTGGCGATCACGTGGAACGGCTGCGGCAGCGGGTGCGTCACGCCATCCACCGTCACCTGCCCCTCCTCCATCGCCTCCAGCAGCGCGGATTGGGTCTTCGGCGTGCCGCGGTTGATCTCATCGGCAAGGAGGACGTGCGCGAGAACGGGGCCTGCGCGGAACTCAAACTCGCCGGTGCGCTGGTTGTAGAGGTTGACGCCAATGACGTCCGTGGGCAGCAGATCGGGGGTGAACTGGACGCGCTTGAATGACGCGCCGAGGGAGACGGCAACGCTGCGGGCCAGCATCGTCTTGCCGACGCCAGGCACGTCCTCGATCAGGAAGTGGCCGCCGCCCAACACGGCCGTCAGCGCAAGCTCCGCCGCCGCGCGCTTGCCCACGATGACCCGTTCGACGTTTTCCAACGTCTTGTCCACAACCTCGCGCGCGCGGTCAACCGTCGCTGCCACTATCTACCCCCCGGCCCGCCGACTGCCCTACAATCAACCGACAATACCACAGCGAGCCAATGAGCACCCACGATTCACACCCCAACAACCACCTGACCGCCTGCATTGTGGCGGGAGGCGACGTTACGCCCGGCGAGCGCGTCATGGCGGTGCTGCGGGAGAGCGGCATCATCATCGCCGCCGATCGCGGGCTGAATACGTGCCTGGAGCTGGGCGTCACGCCGACGCTGTGCATCGGGGATTTCGATTCCGCGTCAGAGGATGCCATTCGGACGGCGCGTGAGCGTGGGTGGGTATTGCTGGAGTACCCATCGGAGAAGGCAGCGACGGACGGGGAACTGGCGCTGGATGAGGCAATCGCGAGGGGCGCGACGAAGATTCGGATACTGGGCGCGTTGACCGGTTCGGATCGGATGGATCACGGGGCGGCGAACCTGCTGTTGTTGGCGCGGCCGGATTTAAGGGGAATCGACATCCGGCTGATGGATGAGAACCGGGAGGCGTTCGTTCTTGGGAAGGGCGAATCGGCGTCCGTCTCAGGCCAGCGCGGGGATTACGTGACGCTGCTGCCGCTCTCGGAGACGGGCGCGACGGTGACGACGTGGGGGCTGAAGTACGATCTGCTCGGCATCACGCTCCAGTACGGCGCGACGCGCGGGGTCAGCAATGAGCTGGTGTGGGCGGATGCGAATATCACGGTGGAGGAGGGGCGGGCGCTGGCGGTGCAGGAGCGGGTGCTGCAAACGGGAATCTAACGGTTCCGGGTTATGCGCGGGGCGTAGCGGTCGGGGCCGTGTCCTGCGGGTGGCGCTGTGCCGGTTTGTCGCCTTGCAGGCCAGCGAGCCAATCCTGAACCGTGCGCCCTTCCAGGCTACGCAGATGCGCCCCGAGTCGACGGATATCGTACCCGTGCTCGCGGGCGATCTCGTCCTTAACTCTCCAGAGTTCTTCGATGATTTCATCAGCCATCGGCGATCTCTCCCATCAATTCCCTTGGCAATCGCGCCGTTAAATAGGAAACGACCGACGTTTCGATGTAGACCGTGCCTGCACTTTCAGGTGTCATCAACCTGCGGCTCGAATATTGCCTTTATTCCCGTTGCTGCTCTCCCATGCTATTTCGCTCCGCCATTATAGTAGGGCGTCGCACTGACTGGTGGGCGGCGGGACGCGGTGGGGATTCTTCGTCCTGGTGGTATAGTGCTTGTAGGAGAAACCGATGACTGCTGTTGAGTCCGATGCCGCGCACATATTCGCAGATGCCCGCTTCATGCGGGACGCCGCGCTTGAGCGCATGGCCGCGGGAGACATCAGGGACGCGGCTGAGAAGGCGTGGTGCGCCACCATGCGCGCAGCGGAGGCCCTCGTGCTTGCCCGGACAGGCGAGGAGCCCCGGACATCCACAGTCGCAAATCGAAGGCTGCGGGCCATTGCCGCCGAAGACGGTTCCGTTCGGAACCTTGCACACCTTTACTCCTACCGTCAGGACGTCCTGCACGGCGAGTGCTTCTACCACGAATACTGCCAGCCTGAGGTGACGGAGCAACTCATCAACGAGACATTGGACTACATACAGGACGCTGAGCGGTTGGCTTCGCCCTCCTCGTAGGGAAGTCCCGTTCACCCTGAGCCTGTCGAGGAGACGGACATGCCAACCGCAGTTGAGGTTCAGAAGGCGATAACCGACCTTCCAAAGGCGGAGTATGACAAGCTGATCCATTGGCTCCAGGACTATGACTGGGACGTGTGGGACCGGGAGCTTGAAGAGGACGCAGAGGCCGGGAGGCTGAGGTTGGTGGCGGGCAAGGCCCTTGACAACCGTGCCGCTTATCGCAATCCTGATGGAAAGGTTCCTCCCTGATGACAAGAGCCCAAGGGGCTCTCTCCGGAAACGGAGTAGTCGGGGAGGTCATTTTTAATCGCGCTCAGTAGTAGCGCCGTGTACCGTCGCGGAAGATGTCAGACTCGGTGCGGATGGCGGAATTGATCCGGTTGTAGGCAGTCTCGTCTCCTCTCTCGTGCTTGCGGAAGACAGCCCAGCAACAGTAGTCGGCAATTTGGAGGCCATAATGGGAGCGCGAATCATGGTGCGCTATGCGATAGCGCGTTCCTTCCGGCAACATGTTTGCCAAGGTGACCTTAATCGCCTTTTCGACGGCCCGGCGCCTCTTCTGCACGGGAAGACTGTCAGTAATAATGATGACCTCATCGGTGTCAGGATGCGATGACCTTGCGAGCAAGTCCCCAAGCAAATGCCCCAGCATCTGCGGGTAAAAGCGCCCATCGGCTCTGAGAGCCGGCTCTGTCTTGCTCTTCTCCACAATGACGCTGTCCACGTGTATGCCAGCCAAGCCGTTTGAGATGATGTCAAACACGTGCCCACGCACACGAGGGTTGTCCTCTGAACAGTGAAAGTACTCCTGTTCCACACCTTGCTCAAGAAGATCATACTTGTACGAATCGAGCGTCTCATTCAATCGAAATGGCCTCCGCATGCTGACACCGGTTAGCGCGAAGAAGCGTGTGCCGCTCACGCTAAAGTCCAGATTGCCGGATTCGTCAAGGAATACGTACAGCGCCTCGTTCAAGAGATTGCCGCCCCCTCAGCCGCCCAATTGCCGCATGGTTCACCCGCTTCCTGGGCGAGTATAGCAATCCCCAGCCCTCAGCCCCCCGCTCACCCTGAGCCTGTCGAAGGGCGAACCCGCCCGCACCGTCTTTCCCGCGAACGCGGGAATCCAGCCCCCGCCCTCTCATTCCGGCGAAAGACCACAGAGGGCGACGATTTGACACATCTGCTCTACAGACAGCATAGTACACATGAGCGCAGTACTTCGGAAGCCTTACGGAGGTTCGGAAATGATGGTGGGAATGATGGTCTCGCTGGGAATTCTTGGCCTGGGGTTGCTCCTAATCCTCGTCGGACTCAACAGCCCCCTCTCGCTAATTCAGGTTGGTATCGGCATCTTCTTGGCAGTGCTTGGAGCAGCGGGATTTCTCTTATCGCTGAAGAGATAATATGCCAGCCGCCAGCTATATGTTCCAATCCCGTCCCCGTCATTCCCGTGACAACGGGAATCCAGCCCGGCTCCCGTCCACGCAGGGCGAGCCACAATTCCCTCCTCCATTTCAGCGCGGTGGGCCACAATGGTGTCACGCTTGCAAACGCAGAACGTCGGAGCTATCATATGCTTTCTAGGACGACTACATCGGGGTTTCCACCCGTGGTCAAATCGACGCCGCAACGGCAAGGGGGGCAGTGATGATTATTGTGCACTTAGCGATTCTGGCGCTGGGAGCCGTACTTGGCTTCCGAGCGCACTTGCTGGCAGCAGTGCTGTCGGCGGCATACATCATGATGTGGTACGTTGCGATTGAGCCGTGGATCCAAGGGCTTGGCGGTAACACGGTATCACTTGTGTCATTGCTATTGGCCGTACCTACCGCCTTGCTGGCAGTCCTAACCGTCGTCGCGTGGTGGCTGGCCGCAGGCATCATAGTGGGGTTCGCGCTAAGGTGCCTTACAGTTGGCACGCTCCACCTTCTGGGAAACCTCGGAGGTGGGCGCTAAGGCTGGTGGGCTAAACTTCCTGAACCGGAAGTTGCTTCTTTGGGGTAACCTGCCGTCCCCCTACCCCCGCCCACCTCTGGTGCCTGCGCGCGTGTGGCGGAACTCCACCCGTTCAATCAGGAGCGACCGTATCTCATCAAGTTTGTCCGCAAAGCCGAATTGCTTGCCGACGATTTCGTCAATGCGGAGATGGTGCTCAGTTTTTAGCTCCTCTGTGACGGGCAATGGCGATCTGTCCGCGACGCTCTTGAACAGGGCACGCGCCTCATCGCCAAAGTCGAAATCAAAGTGGACAGGAAAGGGCTTCATGTCCGTGGCCTCCGCCTTCAGCAACCCACCTCCCAAGTTGGCCCTACCCGTGAGCTCTCTGTAGAGCCAGGCAAATGACGAGTTCATGTAGAGCCACAGGCAGTAATGCAGATCGGATTCCCAACGCCCGTCAGGCAAGTAAAGCTCTACACCACTGAATGAAAAGGCTTTGCTCTGGTTTAGGGCGCAGTAATGTCTGGTGCCGATGCCTCTAGGCATCAGGAGCGCCGGAACTTTGGAAAGCCGCGAATCGGACACATCATCTTTACGGACGTGCGCGTCCGGCTCATTGCAGCCAAACTCTGGCACGTCCACCACAACACCAATTGTGGCACCAGCTACATTGTGCAACTTCTTTGAGACATTGATGCCTTGCCCAAACTCAATGGTTGGCTTCTGCGGGCGTTTTTCTGAAACGGATACGTCAGCCAAGATAGCCCGGAACCAGTCGGGCATCGCAAAAAGGTGACCCCACTTCATGCCCGAGGTTATATCGATTGACCGCGTATCGGTCTGTGCCATGCTCTCATTGACGACGTGATAGTCAATCGGCGTGTCCCTGTAGTTGCCGAAGGTGCAGACTATGGCGTTGATGTTGGGCCCGGATGCGTCAGAGAAGAACCGTGCCGAAGTATCAACGATGCTGCGGAAGGAGAATCGCCCCTTTGTGAACTTCTGGAATACCTGACCATAATCCGAGGTAAGCCAACCGTTCTGAGTTACGAACGAAGCCGTTCCGTGATTCGCCAAGAGTTTCGCCGCTCGCGCGAAGAAATAGATGAGGAGGTCACTGCCCCCAGCCACTGTCTCGCCCCAGTCCTTTTGTACAACACTCCTGTAACTCTCTTTGGCGTCCTGTGCAAACAAGCTATTGCGTGCTTCAAGGTACGGCGGGTTCGCGATCACGATGTCAAAGCCGTCGCGGACTCCGAACATGAACTCCGGATCGAACCAGTCTGCCGCGTCCTGTGAGTCGGCCAGCACGCTCTGCTCCATCGGGTCCCAGTTAGCAATCTTCGATGCGCCGTCCGTTGGGAAGTCCGCCTGCATCAGGTATTGGGCAAGCAGGCCGCGGAGACGGCGATCCTCGTCGCGCAGCCGGCGCTTCTCCTGTCGCGCCGCGCCTGCGTGGAAGAATCGTTCCCGGTTGTCCAGGAGTTGCTGCTGCGTGCGGCGGACGTTCTCATCCTGGTCGCCGAACGAAAGCTGCTCGGGGCGGTCTAGGCCCAGCAGCGTATCCGCCGTGACGAACCGCGTTTCAAGGTTTGGCAGTGGGCGGATGCCGAAGTTGTCCGCCGGATCATCATTGGAGTCCTGCTCGATAGCGAGGGAGATGAAGAAGCGCAGCTTGGCGATTTCCCCCGCGTTTGGGTCGATGTCAACGCCGTAGATGCTGTTCTGGATCAGGTAGAGTTTGCGCCCAAAGTTGGACTCCTTGTACCGTTCGAACGTCCCGCTAATCTGATTCAGCGCGGCGTCCCTGTCCTGTATCTCGGATATCCAGAAGGCTTGGTCGGCCCGCGCGGACGCGATTTCACGCTGCGTTTGCTCCCATAGGGCATTGTCCGGATCCAAGCGGCGCAAAGCCAGGGTGAGCTTATGGAGGACGCCCATGGGGAACGCGCCCGAACCGACGGCGGGATCGAGAACGCGCAGGGCCGCAATTGCGCGGACAATGCGCTCTTTCTCCGCGTCCTCAAACAACTCCCCGCCTTGCGCGTAATCGAACAGGAAGTGAAGCCGCTCCGCCCACCAGTCGTTCGGATCACCGTCCGGCGCGAGCTTGGTGAGCAGGGCGGCGACGAGGGCCTCATCCGCCATGTAATCGACGACGGGGCGGGGCGTGTAGTAGGAGCCGGCCTGCTTGCGGGCACTCTCGCCGGTCTCCGCGTTGATGGACGCCAGCAGGTTCTCAAACACTTTGCCCAACAACTCCGGGTCTAGCGCGACCTCCATATCCGTCGGTGTATTCTCCTCGACGGTGAACTTGTAGTGGTTGAAGAGCGTGATCAGCCCCTTGTCATCAAAGAAGAGGCGGTTGGGCCATGAAAGTTTGCCGTGCTCATCCGTGCCCTTTCTGAGCATGTTGTCGCTGAAGTAGTCGATGCGGTAGCCGCCGTCTCCGGCCGCCTCAAAGCTGTCCAGGCAGTCGAACAAGCCGCCGTTGATGAACGGCGTCCGGTCGAATAGCGCCCGCAGACGCGTCGGATCCGCCATCTCTTTCTCATAGCGGTACAGCGAGGTCAGGCGATGGGTCTTGTTCGCGCGGCTGCTAAAGCCGCGGTCAGCGATGCCCGTGTTCAGCGTGGCGAAGAACAGGTTCTGCAGGACGGCGCGATAGTACGAATCGCCCTCAGCGGCGTCATAGCTCTTGAGCAGGTCCTTGATCTGGTTCTCGATGAACAGGTCCTCCGCGACGAGGCGCTTTTCCTTGATGAACCACACGAAGAGGAGGCGTGTGATGAGTCGCAGAGTGTGCCGCTCTTTCGGCTGCTCTCTCGGCACCCCCACCGGGAACTTTGCCTCATCGATAGCGCGGTCGAACCACGCTTTGAGTTCGCTGTAGAACTTCCTGTTCAACTCCTCCGTGTCCAACTCGTCAAGCCACGCCGCAAGCAGGCCCTCAAAGTTGGGTTGCTTGCGCTCCTTATCCATCCAGTCCAGGCGCTTATCAAGCGATAGTTCGCTGATGATGTCCACGTGGGCGCGATGGGGCTTCACCGGATCAATCTCGCGGATTAGGGAGACTGCGCCCAGGACGTCTCGATCCGGGTTCCGTATGTTGGGGCGGCGGTGGACGAATGAGACGGTGAGGTGGCCCGTCGCTGTCCGGAAGAGGACGACGGCGGGGATGGCGGGGAAGCGGCGGTTGACCTCCCGCGTCATGGCGGCGTAGGCGCCCCGGCGGTATTCGTCGCTCGTGAGTTCCGCAGCGACGAAGAGGAAGCTGCGTATCGAGTTGACGTCAAAGGCTGCGCCGTCCGAGAGTTTGAGACGCTGCTGCCCGCGCTCCGCGTTGATCTCCGCATCCGTGAGTTGGAAGAGCACGTGGAGGGATGAGGCATTGTTGCGCAAGAGGGTTTCATCCGCCGTCGGCGGCGTATCGGGCGGGAAGGGTTTGCCATCCGGCTTGAGGCGAGGATACGCGGACAGGAACGCGCCCAGATCGCCCGTCTGACCCGGCGGCGTCCGGTCGCTCTTGTAGCCGAGCGTGTCCAGGAGCGCCGCCGCGCCATCGGCAAAAATCACCCTGCGATGCGTCGCGGAGCGCGTTTTGGATGGGCTGCCTCGCGGCAACCGTGTCTACTTGATTACCAGCCATGTGACAAGCTCGAAGTCTTCCTGTGTGGCGGGCGTTTCGCCGGCCCTGGGCAGGGTGAAGCCCCTGCCGCCTGTGCTGAGGCCCTGGGCGACGGCGGTTGCGCTGCTCTGCCGGATGTGGGCGATGACGGCTTCCACGAGGTCATTGTAGTGCGACATGTCCTGGCCCTGCTGCGTTTCGCGCGTGAACTCGTCAGAGAGCGCCGTGATGGGATCGGTCTTGCCGGCGGTCGCCGCGTCAAAGGCCTCCAGCGCCTGCCGCGCGTTGGCGCACCCGAACCGGATCGTGCCGTTGTCGCCGATGTAGACGAGGTAATAGGGGTGGACGGGGCTTGCGGGGCGTGAGCCGGGCGCGGGCCTGCCGGCGTTGCGCTGCTTGAGGAGGAAGATGACGCCGGGGCCGTGGGCGTCTTTGGGCGGTTCCGGGGTGACGGCGTACGCGCCGAACGGCATGTTTTCCAGCATGTCACGGTTCTTTTCCAGGAACTTCCGGAGTTGGACGAGGAAGTAGTCCATTGAGAAATCGCTCAGCACGACGCCGTCGCCCAGGTCGTCAATGTCCAGGATTTCGTCGCGCATTCGCCGCAGCTGCTCATCGCGGAACGTCAACTCCATCTGCGCGCCCTCCGCGAGCCCGGCTTCGGTGAAGAGTTCCTCGCCGCCGCCGGTGGTGTCCACGAGGGCCATGCGGGCCATGACGCGGTTCTCCAGGTCAAGGTATTCCTGCATATTCGGCGTGGGCCAGTAGTTGATCATCCTGACGGAGGCGCTGCGGCTGCCGATGCGGTCAATGCGGCCAAAGCGCTGGATGAGGCGGACGGGGTTCCAGTGGATGTCATAGTTGACGACGGTATCGCAGTCCTGGAGGTTCTGGCCTTCCGAGATGCAGTCCGTGGCGATGAGGATATCGATGTCCTGCGCGATCGTGCCGTCGTCACGGCGGTTGCGGGCGACGGGCGCGAAGTCCGTGAGAATCTCCTGAAAGCGAGTTTCGTACCGCCCGCCGGCGTCCGACGGGGGCGCGGTGTCCCGCGTTTCGTCGCCGGCGACCATGGCCATGCGGACGCCGCGCGCCTCGGCCTCTTGCCGGAGGTTTTCGTAGAGGTAGAGGGCGGTGTCTTTAAAGGTGGTGAAGGCGAGCAGTTTGCGGTTCTCCTTACCGTCGTTGTCCGTGGTGGGTGATTCGATGCGCCGGCGGATTTGCGCCTGCAGGTCCTGGAGCTTGCCGTCGCGTTCGGGGGTGATGGCGGCGACGCGCTCACGGACGGCGTCCAACGTTTCACGATCACGCATGATATCCGCCCGCCAGCGGTCACGGTCAAGCTCATCAAGTCGGTATGGGCGGCGGGCGTGGTTGATGAGGAAGTCATCGTCGTCGCCGACGTCTTCTTCGTCCGGGGTTTCACCGGCGAGTTCCGCAGTGTTCTCAAAGCGGTCCATGCGCTCCAGCAGGTTGTCCATCTTGGCGATGGTGCGCTCCAGGGTGAGGGCGAGGGAGTGGGGTGAGCTTTCGAGGCGTTTGAGGAAGTTGACGCGGAGCATGGCGACCAGGTAGTGCTCGCGGTCACGCTGGTTGAAGTTGAATTTCGATTTCTCATCCTCCAGCTGCTGCCGGCGGTTCGGGTCATGGAGGTACGCGGACGGCTGGTAGATGGAGAGGGCGAATTGGCCGATGCGGTCTGAGAGGTCTTTGTAGGAGACGGGCTGTTGGGTGTCCGCCTCCGGGTAGGCATTGACGGGTTTTTCATGTGTGGGGAACTGCCCGATGCGCTCCATCTCTTCGGCGTAGGACTGCTGGATTTGGCGGCGGGAGCGGGCGATGGAGACGGTACTGAGCAGGCGCTGGAACTCCGGCCCGAACTTTGCCATGAGCCCCGATTTGTCGCGGCGGACGCCGGCCTTCTTCGAGTCCTCCTCCCACGACTTGAACTCGGCCTGGGCAGCGGCCATCACCGTGTTGAGGTTGGCGATGCTTTCCGTTTCCAGGAAATGGTCGGCACGCCCCTGCGTCATCAAGTGGATCTGGTTGCGAAGATCGATGAGCGACGTGTTGACGGGGGTGGCGGACAGCATGAGAACCTGCGTCTGCGCCCCGTCTTTGATGATCTCCTCGAAGAGTTTCTTGTAACGCTTGCCGCCGTCGTTGCGGAAGTTGTGGGACTCGTCGATGACGACGAGGTCGTATGCACCCCAGTTGAAATCGCCGAGATCGATGTTGCCGGACCTGCCGCCATCACGGGACAGGTCTGTGTGGGCGAGCACGGTGTAGCCGAACTGATCATCCCGGAAGGGGTTGTTGAGGCGGTTGTTGTACCGGGGATAGAGCGCCCAGTTTTCCCTGAGCTTGTTGGGACAGAGGACGAGGACGCTCTTGTTGCGGAGTTCGTAGTACTTGATAACGGCGAGGGCGGTGTACGTTTTGCCAAGGCCGACGCTGTCCGCGAGGATGCAGCCGTTGTTCCGCTGAAGTTGGCGGATAATGCTGCGCGCGCCTTCACGCTGGAATTCGTAGAGGTCCTGCCAGATGCGCTTTTCAGAGAGGCGGGTCTGCCGCGCGGCGTCCGCTTCCCTTTCCATGTCCGCGATCCTGTCCTTGAACATCTCGTACAGCGTCTTGAAGTACACGATCTCCGGGGAGTAGTCGCGGCTGATGCGGCCCAGCGCGTCCAGCACCTCCTGCTTGACGTCGTAGGTGCGCGCCTCGTCGTTCCAGAGGTTGTCGAACCACTCGCGCAGTTCGTCGCGGAGGGCGGGATCGGGCATATCGACGTTGATTTCCAGGTTGGGGCGGGCGCTGCCACCCAGGCCGCTCCTGGTGAAGTTGGAACTGCCAACGATGGCGGCGTCATCCGTGATATACATCTTGCCGTGCAGGAAGTTGGCCTGGCGGATGGAGCGGATGTCCACCGCGCCGGCGGCGACCCATTCCGCGCAGCGGCGGGCCAATTCCTTTTGATGGAGGATTTGGGTGGGCGCCAAGCCGCTGTCGGTCAGCCTGAAGTTCCGCCCCTCCGTCCGGCCGGGGTCCACGTCTTCGATGGACGTGGGATCGCCGAAGAGGAATCGCGTTTGGCCGACGTTGGCGAGCAGGTCAGCCAGCAATTCATAGCCGTAGATGCTGAAGTAGGCGGAGACGACGTCAAAGTTCGCCGCCGCGTCAAGATGGGTTCGCAGGCGATCCACCACGCGGCGGTCGGGGGTGTTATCCAGCAGGTAGTTGGGGTTGGACACGCTTTGGGTTCCTCTTGCGCCGGAGAGGGTTACTCAAGCCAGTTTAGCAGGCGGGTTTGGGGCCAATCTATTGTGATTTGGGTGGTTGTGTTTGGGTGGGGGCGTGTGGTGGCGGTTGTGATGGGGGCGCGGGCGTGGAGGGTTTCGCCTTGGACGTCCAGCGTTACGTCGTACATGCCGCCCTGGAGGGTTACTTCGACGATTGTTGCCGATAGCGCGGGGGGGTCATCGTTGGCGGCGGTGTGGGTGTCGGGCTGGTGGAGGGTTGCGGCCTCCGGGGGGATTAGGGCTGTGCATTGGGGGGTGGCGGGGATTTCTGCGGGGCGCCAGACGCCAAGGGCGCAGCGGGCTTCGTTCGTGCCGTCCTCGCGGGTTGAGAGTTCGCAGGGGAAGAGGTTTTCGTGGCCGAGGAATCTTGCGACGAAGGGGGTGGCGGGGTTGAGCCAGACTTCTTCCGGGGGGCCGTGCTGGACGGCTTTGCCTTGCTCCAAGACGAGGATGTCGTCGGCGACGGCGAATGCTTCATCGTGGTCGTGGGTGACGTAGATGAGGGTCACGCCCTCGTGGTCGCGGATATGGCGGACCTCCTGCGCCAGCTCCTCGCGGAGGCGGCGGTCTAGCGCGCCGAGCGGCTCATCGAGCATCAGGAGGCGGGGACGGGGGGCCAAGGAGCGGGCAAGGGCGACGCGCTGCTGCTCACCGCCAGAAATGGCATCGACGGAGCGGCCGGCAAGCGGCGCAATTCGCATCAGTTCCAGCAGCTCATCGACGCGTCGTTCGATTTGCCCGGCCTCCCATCGTTGGCTGCGCAGGCCGAACGCGATGTTGTCGCGGACGTTGAGGTGCGGGAAGAGGGCGAGGTCCTGGTGCATGAGGCCGAAGCCGCGGCGATGAGGCGGGATGCCGTTCAGCGATTCGCCGTTCATGGCGGCCTCCCCGCCGTCAGGGGTTTCAAGCCCGGCGATGAGGCGGAGGAGGGTGCTTTTGCCGCAGCCGCTGGGGCCGAGGACTGCGAGAGATTTGCCTTCGTCCAGGTTGAAGGAGACATCCGCCAGGGCGAGAGAGGCGCCGGCGTCATAACTCTTGGTGAGGGCGGTTATTTGCAGCACGTGGGCTCCTGGTAATGAGTTTTTGGATTCTTCGCTGCGCTCAGAATGACATGTGGGGCGCTCAGAATGACATTTCTCTAGAACTCTCCCCAGCCTCGGTAGCGGGCGCGCTCGATTAGGAAGAATCCGGCGCCGGCGACCACCATCAGCACTGTGCTCATGGCGAGGGCGCTGGCGAGATTGGCCGCTCCCGGACGCGTCAGGTAATTCAGGATGGCGACGGGCATGGTGGTGTATTCGGGGCGATTCAGGAGGAGGGTCGCGCCGAACTCGCCGAGGGAGACGGCGAAGGCGAAGACGCTTGCGACGAGGATGGCGCGGGACAGGATGGGGAGGTCAACGCGGGCGGCGGCGGCGAGAGGGCTTGCGCCAAGCATCCACGCGGCCTCACGCAGATGGGGGCGGATGGCTCGCATCGTCGACAACACCACCCGTATGACGAACGGGTACGCGATGAGGGTGTGGGCGAGGATGATGGGGACGACCGTGGTTCGCACGTCGAACGCGCCGATCCTCAGGCTGAGCAGGTAGCCGAGGCCGAGCGTGACGGCGGAGACGCCGAGCGGCAGCATGTACAGGGCGTCCAGCGGGTTGCGCCACCACGCGCGGGGGTTTCTCAAGCCGTACGCGGCAAGGACGCCGAGCGGGACGGCGAGAACGACGGTCACGGCGGCAAACGCAAGCGAGTTCCTTATAGCGTTGACCGGCGAGATGTAGAAATACTCGTTGCGGTCGTTGGACATGATGGCCGTGTAGCCGTCCAGCCCAAGCCCGTCCGGCGTGATGAATGAGCGCAGGAGCAGGGCGAGCGGCGGCGACAGGACGAGGAACACGGAGGCCAGCGCGCCAAGCCGGATGATGTAGTCCGCCGGGGAACGGCTCGCGGACGCAGTTGCGCCCTGGGCGCGGAGTCGAATGCGGGTCACAGCCGCCGACTGGAGCTTGACGTACGCCCACAACATGCCGAACGTCGCAATGAGTTGGGTGAGGGCGAGGGCGGCGGCAATGTGGGGCCTGAACAGCTTTGTCATGAGTGTGTAGATTTCCACTTCCAGCGTTGCGTGCTCAGGCGCGCCGAGGATCAGGATGATACCAAAGCTCGTGAAGGTGAACAGGAAGATGAGCGCGGATGCGGCCGCCACCGCAGGCAGCAAAAGCGGCAGTGTCACGGTGAAAAAAACGCGGCGGGGCGACGCGCCCAACATGGCGGCGGCCTCCTGCACCGCCGGATCCATGTTCGCCCAGAACGTGGAGAGGAGGCGCACGACGATGGCGTACTCATAGACCACGTGGGCGATGAGGATAATCGCGAACGTGTTAAGGAGGTTGACGGGAGGCGCGTCGAATCCGAACAGGCCCGTCAGCGCGTCGTTGAGCAGGCCCGACGGGCCGAGGAGGGAGAGCAAACCAAGCGCCATGACGATGGGGGGGAGGATGAACGGAATGGTGATCGCGGCAAGGAGCGCGCTCCGGCCCCGGAACCGGTGGCGCGCGAAGACGTAGGCGGACGGCAGGCCGAAAGCGAGAGCGAGGACGGTCGATAGAGCCGCCTGCCCTACCGTAAAGGCGAAGCGGCCCCGGAGGTAGGGATCGCTCGCGGCGTCGACGAACGGCGCGAGTATGCCCTGCCCGTCCCACCCGAGGCCGACACGCATGACGCTGACAAGCGGCCACGCGAACGCCACCAGCAGGAATCCCAGGGGCAGGCCAATCCGCGCAATGCGCCACACGCCCGCCATCATGTGGCCGCCTATCCGCGCATTAGCGCAGTCCATTCATCGATCCAGCGTTCACGCCCCTCCGCAATCGTCCTTGGGCTAAGCTGCGCCGGGTCATCGGGGATAGGAGCGAAGTCGAATACGTCCGGCAATTCCGCCTGCTCGTTCACCGGATAGACCCACATCAGGGTGGGAAAGTGCTCCTGGAACCGGCGGTCCATCATGAAGTCCACGAATTGCTGCGCGAGCTCCTCGTTGCGGACGCCCTCCAGGATGCCGATGCCCTCGATCTGCATGAACGCGGAGTTGTCGCCCAACACGTTGGCCGTTGGCGGCTCCGTCAGCGCGCCCTCCGAGTAAAACACCTCTGCCGCCGGGCTGCTCGTATAGCTGACGACGATGGGACGGTCGCCCTCATACAACGAAAAGGCCGTGTAATAGGCATCCGTCCATCCGTCCGTGACGAGAACCTCGTTGTCATGCAGGTCCGTCCAGTAGTCCTGCCACGTATAGTCCCCGTCCTCGCCAAATGCGGCGACAGTCGCAAGCAGGAACGCAAGGCCGGGCGATGACGTGGCGGGATTCTGCACGACGGTCAGGCCACTGTAGGTTTCCTCGGTCAGGGAGCCCAAATCCGTTGGCGGGGCGACGCCGTTCTCCTCGAACCACGCGATGTCGTAGTTCAGGGCGACGAAGCCAAAGTCGACGGGCATGACGTGGTTGGAGGAGTCAAGACGGTATTTGCCGGGCACCTTTTCAAGCATCGGCGACTCATACTCGATGAATATCTCCTCGTCCAACGCCCTGCCAAGGAATGTGTTGTCGATGCCGTAGAGCAGGTCCGCAATCGGCGCGTCCTTGGCCAGGATGGCCTTGGTGAGGGCCTCGCCGGCATCGCCGGACTTGAGGATTGTGATTGTGGCGTCATGCTCAGCTTCGAACTCCGCGATGACATCTTCACCGACATTGAAGCTGTCGTGCGACATTATGATCAGGTCACGCGGCGGCGGTTCCGTGTTGATGCTGACATTGAAGTTGTCACAGGCCGCGGCCGCCGCCGCCAGCATGATGATGAGTGCGATTGCCATTACACGATCCATGATTTGCCCTCCATGACCCTCATCAAAAAAACAAAGCCGCTGAACATGTCAGCGGCGCTCATTGCAATCCGGAAACGCCGGGGCGTTTCCGCAGCCTCTTCCCTCCGCTGGCATTACCCAGCTCAGGTTCCGACGGTCGCCCCGATTCATGTGTCGGGGCCTCTCAGCCGGGCTCACCCAGCTCCCGCAAGACCCTATTCAGTTGTTACTGGCGACCAGTTTACCTGCCAAGGCGCGCACTGTCCATCAACCCTGACGCGCCATTCGTTCGCCAAATCGTTAGAATATGTCGCAATGGACGGAACGCGCGTGACCATGCCGTATGCGGTCTAGGACATGTTAAAGGGAGCACGACCAACCGATATTGCCGGCCTGCTCGGGCTGGCGTCCCGCCCCACCATGAACCACGCCTACCCGTATACGCGGCTGGGGCAGGAGGCGGGCGTGGAGCGATCCGTCGCGCGGGTGGTGGGCGCGGCGTCCCTTCCCAGGAAAGGCGAAACGCTCGCAGTCGTCCTCAAGGACGGCGACGGGCCGGGCGGGCTGGCCATCGTCCGGGGCGCGCAGGGCGGAACGTCGTGGGAAATCGAGCACCTGCTGGTTCCGCCGGACGCGGAAGGGCTGTGCGCCGAACTGCTGCCGCAGCTCGACAGGATGCTACGCCCAAAGAAAGGGACGACCATTTTTCTCCGCGTGTCGGACGATAGCCCGCTGTCCGAGACGGCAGGCAGCGCCGGATTCCGCAGCTACGCGGAGGAAGAGCTGTACGTGCGGCCCGCCGGGGACCGCGCGCCGCGTGAGATGCCCGCCGATATCAGCATCAGGGTTCTTACCGAACCTGCGGATTTCCGGTTATTCCGTCTCCACACGTCGTGGGCCCCCGTTGACATGCGCGCGGCGGACGGGATGACGGCGCCAGAGTGGGAGGCGTCGTTGGCGACGCGGTGGATCGACGTGCGAAAGACGACGGATATTGTGGCGTCCGTGAAGGGCGGGGATGCCGGCTGGGTGAGGTTTGGGCAGGCAGGCTCCAACGCCGTGATAGCCCGATGCGCCGCGTTAGCCCATCAGCCGGAGGCCGTTGAGGCGCTCATTGAATTCGTCATCCAGTCATCGGGGCGGTCACGCACAATCATGTTCCTGACGCCAACTCACGATGGGGCCACGTCCCGCGCATTGACGCTGCGTGGATTCCGAGTAGAGGCGGCATACAAGAGCTTTGCCTGCCAAATGGGGCAGCGCGTCGTAGAGGGCGCATTCGCCCCCGTCGGTCTCTAGCGCATGGCAGAATTAATGGCGTGTGCGGTAAGCTCAAAGCAGGGTATTCATGGTCGAAAGGGGTACACGTTTGGAGCAGCAGGTCTACGTTGCCAGCGAGTCGGATTCCGACGATATGGAGGCGCTGTACTCCGCGCTGCCGCCGCGCATCTCCATGCCGCTTCGCGCCCACGGCAACGCGGACCAGCTCCTTGAGATCGTCCTGGACCTTGGCCGCAAGCCCGAGGCCCGCTTCCTCGACGCCGAGATTGAGTTGAACGACGCGGAGATCACGTCGGAGGACCTCGACTACATCGTCGGGCGCGTCGGCGAGTTCAACGACGACAACCGCGCGGGAATCGAGCGCACGCTGCACCGCATCTCCGCGATCAAGAACCGGCAGGGGCGCGTCGTGGGAATCACGTGCCGCGTGGGTCGGGCAATCTTC
Source organism: Dehalococcoidia bacterium (assembly GCA_963666115.2). Taxonomy (GTDB): domain Bacteria; phylum Chloroflexota; class Dehalococcoidia; order UBA6926; family UBA6926; genus VXMO01. The sequence goes on from CAXXET010000004.1 coordinate 270,643, forward strand.
GGAACGATCACGATCATCGAAGACCTCATCACGGAGGGCGGCAATATCCTGCTGCTTGGGCGTCCGGGCATCGGCAAGACGACGATGCTCCGCGAAGTGGCGCGCGTCCTGGCGGACGATGCGCTGCGCCGCGTAATCATCGTCGACACGTCCAATGAGATTGCCGGGGACGGCGACATTCCGCATCCCTCGTTGGGTCATGCCCGGCGTATGCAGGTGCCGCAGCCGCACCAGCAGCACCGGGTGATGATCGAGGCCGTGGAGAACCACATGCCGGAGGTCATCATCATCGATGAAATCGGCACGGAAGCGGAGGCTGCCGCGGCGCGCACCATAGCGGAACGCGGCGTCCAGCTCATCGGCACGGCGCACGGCAACCGCCTGGACAACCTGGTTCAGAACCCGACCCTCGCCGATCTTGTGGGCGGCATACAGGCCGTGACGTTGGGCGATGAGGAGGCGCGGCGGCGCCGCACACGCAAGACGGTGCTCGAGCGGAAAGCGCCGCCAACGTTCAACGTTGTGGTAGAGATTCGCAGCCGCACTGAGGTTGCCGTTCACGCCGACGTGGCGCGGACGGTGGACATGATGCTGCGCGGCGCGCCGCCGCGTCCGCAGGCCAGAAAGATCAGCGACGAAGGAGCGGTTGAGGAAACCGAGGGCGACCAGGAGTCTTTTGAGTCGATCGGCCCGGCTCGCCCGGCCTACCAGATGGACGAGGAGCGGGAACTGGATGAGACGCGCGAGGCGGACTACCGGCGAACGTCTGCCGACGTCTTTGCGCACGGCATCGGGCGGGGAAAGCTGGAGGAGACGCTGTACACGCTCAGCCTGCCGTTCCGCGTGGTGGATTCCATCAGTTCCGCAGACGTGATGCTGACGACAAAGCAACTGTACCGGCGGCGCACACCGGCGGTGAGGACGGCGGAGGAGAACCACGTTCCCGTGTACGTTCTTCGCAAGAACACGCCGATACAGCTTGAGCAGGCGCTCCAGGCCATCGCGCACTCACGCGGCATGGCGGAGGACATCGAGTCCGTCCTGGAGGACACGGAGGAATCGCTGCAGCGGGTTGTGGCAGGGGACGTGGATGAGATCGAATTGAGGCCGCAGAACGCGTACATCCGCAGGCTCCAGCACCAGATGGCGCAGGAGGCAAGCCTGCAATCGCATTCAAACGGGCGGGAACCGAACCGGCGCGTCCGGGTCTACCGGGCAAGCGAAGCCATCGGGGCCGGGCGTTAGCGCAGCCGTGGGCATCTTCATCACGTTCGAGGGGTGCGACGGCGCCGGCAAGACGACGCAGGCCGCCCTGCTTGCCGAACGGCTTGCGGGACGCGAGGCGGTTATGATGCTGCGCGAACCGGGAGGCACGGAACTGGGTGATTTCATCTACTCTTACGTGCGGCACCAGAGCGACCACCCCGCGCAGCAGGGCTTCTTCCCGGAGCTTGGCAGCCCCGGCTTCCCCGGCAAGGTTGCGCCGATAGCCGAGTTGTTCCTCTTCGCCGCGGCGCGCGCCCAACTCGTCATCCAGGTTGTGCAGCCCGCGCTGGAGCGGGGAGAGGTCATCATCTGCGACCGCTTTGCGGACTCAACGACCGCGTACCAAGGCTATGGGCGGGGACTGGCCCGCGACCAGGTGGACCAGATCAACGCGATTGCCACACGCGGCGTACGGCCGGGCCTGACGATTCTGTTGGACATCGATCCTGACGAAGGGCTGTCCCGCGTTCCCCGGAAGCGCGACCGCATGGAAGAAGAGTTGAGCAGGTTCAACAATCGCGTGCGAGACGGCTACCTGGAAATCGCGGACGCCGAGCCGGATCGGTTCCTCGTGCTGGACGCGGCGCGGCCCGAACAGGAACTGCATGAACTGATCTGGGAGCGCGTGTGCCTGCTGCTCAATATCGACTCCCCCGCCGCGCAGCCCGCCCAGATGCTGCTGTAGCGCCCCCAAAAACGCCATGACAACCGACGACGCTCTCTACCACCTGCCCGCCCATGAGGCCTCGCGCCTATTGGCCGCAGGCGAGATCAGCGCGATTGAGTTGACCGAGGCGGCGCTGGGCCGCATCGAGGCGGTCGAACCGCAGATTCGCGGCCTCGTCACGGTAACTGCGGAGCAGGCGCGCGCAGCAGCGCAGCAGGCGGATCAACGCATCCGAGACGGCAGCGCAACGCCCCTAACCGGCATCCCGCTCGTGCTCAAGGACAACATGTGCACGGAGGGCATCCTTACGACGTGCTCCTCCCACATGCTGGAGAACTTCGTGCCGCCCTACACTGCGACGGCGGCGCAGAAACTGCTTGACGCCGGAGCGGTCATGGTCGGCAAGTCCAACATGGACGAGTTCGCGATGGGGTCGTCCACCGAGAACTCCGCGTTTTTCCCCACGCGCAATCCCTGGGCCGCGGACCGCGTGCCGGGGGGGTCATCGGGAGGGTCGGCGGCAGCGGTGGCGGCGGGCGAGACCCTCATCGCGCTCGGCTCAGACACCGGCGGCTCAATCAGGCAGCCGGCGTCATTCTGCGGGGTGGTCGGCATCAAGCCGACCTATGGTACGGTGAGCCGTCTCGGGCTGATCGCCTTTGCATCGTCGCTCGATCAGATTGGCCCGCTGGCGTCGAACGTGACGGACGCGGCCCTGACCCTGAACGCCATCACGGGCTACGACTCAATGGATTCAACGTCCATACGGCGGGAGGCGCCGGACTACACGCAGGCGCTGGTCCCCGACGTGCGCGGCATGAAGATCGGCGTCGTCAAGGAGATGTTCCGGGAGGGCGTGGAGCCGCAGGTGCGCGACACCGTGCTGGCTGCCGCGCGGGCGCTGGAAGAGGCAGGCGCGATAGTGGACTGGGAGGTCTCGCTGCCGTTGACGCAGTACGCGCTGCCCGTCTACTACATCCTCGCGCCGTCCGAGGCATCGTCCAACCTTGCGCGGTACGACGGCGTCAAGTACGGCTATTCGTGGGACGGCGCGGCGGACATGTGGGAAGGGATGGAGCGGACGCGGCAGCACGGCTTTGGACCTGAGGTGAAGCGGCGCATCCTGCTGGGCGCCTACGCGCTCTCGTCCGGGTATTACGATGCCTACTACCGCAAGGCGCAGCAGGTGCGGACGCTGATTCGCCGCGAGTACGAGGACGCTTTCACGCGGTTTGACGTGCTGTTGACGCCAACGTCGCCGACGCTGCCGTTTGGCCTGGGGGAGCGGACGAACGACCCTCTCGCAATGTACCTGGCGGATATCTGCACGATTCCAGTGAACATCGCGGGCGTGCCGGCGATCAGTTTGCCGTGCGGGTTTGTGGACGGGCTGCCGGTGGGCTTGCAGCTCATTGGGCCGTCTCTGGGGGAGGAGGCGATACTGCGGGCGGCTTACACTTATGAGCAGGCGACGGGGTGGCATGGGATGCGGGCGGAGGTGGGATAGCGGGTTCCCGCTCATAGTCGCGCAAGAGGCGAGTTAGCAGGCGTATAATCTAGACAGACTGGCTAGATGGGAGGGTGAGCATGGGCGAGTGGAAACTCCAAGACGCCAAGAACCAGTTCAGTGCAGTCGTGGATGCCGCAGTGGGCGGCGAACCTCAGCAGGTGACGCGGCGCGGAAAGCCGGCGGTCGTCGTCCTTTCGTGCGACGACTACGAGCGACTTAAGAGGATGGAGAACAAGCGCTTCGTTGAACTCCTCTTGTCCATGCCCCAGGACGATGGAGAATTCGAGCGCATACCCGTAGAACCTCGGGACGTCGAGTTCTGATGTATCTGTTGGACACGGACGTGCTCTCAGCTCTGAGACGCCGTCAACGAAATCCGGCCGTTGAAGAATGGTACACGCGGCAGAGCAGTTCCGATCTGCACATAAGCGTCATCACTCTCGGCGAGGTCCAAAGGGGTGTTTCACAGGAGGCGCGGCGCAATTCCGAGTTCGCGGACGATCTTGCCAAATGGTTCCAGCGAGTTGTCACAGAGTTTGGCGATCGAGTCCTGCCGGTTGATTTGGGGGTGGCACAGTGCTGGGGGCAGTTGACTATCGATATCGGCAACAGGAACCCTGACTTGCTGATAGCCGCGACGGCGTTGGAGCGCGGCCTGACCATCGTCACCCGCAATGTCCGCCACTTTGTGCCAACCGGCGTAAGGATCGTCAACCCGTTCGAAGCCTAACCGCAGTTCGGCCCGCCCCTGCCCTGACGTTGTTTGCATAGAATCGGTATGATTCTATGCATGGATGATATTCTTCGGATTCTTGAGCAGGATGCGCGGACGCCGCCGGAACGCATTGCGGAGATGACGGGGCGGTCCGTTGAGGACGTGCGCGCCGCTATCGCGGAGGCGGAACAGAACAGCGTCATCCTGTCGTACCGTTCCCAGGTCAACTGGGACGTGGTCGGCAGCGGCGGCGTTCATGCCCTCATCGAGGTGAAAGTCGCGCCGCAGCGGGACGTCGGTTTCGATTCCGTTGCGACGCGCATCGCCCGGTTCCCGGAGGTGCGCTCCATGCACCTGGTCTCCGGCGATTTCGATCTCGCAGTCCAGGTAACCGGAGAGAGCATCTACGCCGTATCCAACTTCGTGACGAACAAGCTGGCCGTGCTCGATGCCGTGCAGGGAACGGTGACCCACTTCATCCTCAAGCGGTACAAGGAAGACGGCACGCTGTTTGACACCCGCGACGATGGGCCGCAGCGCCTGCCGGTTTCGATGTAGGCGCTGATGATGCTGTCCACCAACAACACGGCCGCGACGTCGCGGCGCCGCATCGCGCAGCGCGTGGAGGACATCCCGCCGTCCGGCATCCGCAAGTTCTTCGACCTGATCGCCGGGCAGGAGGGGATTATCTCGCTCGGCGTCGGCGAGCCGGATTTCGTTACGCCGTGGCATATCCGCGAGGCGGCGATTGATTCACTGGAACGCGGCCACACGCATTACACGTCCAACTACGGCACGCCTGAACTGCGCACGGAACTCGCCGCCTACCTTGAACGACTCTACGGCGCGCGGTTTGATCCGCAGTCGGAGTTGCTGATAACAGTGGGGGTGTCGGAGGCGTTGGACCTCGCGCTGCGGGCGACGCTCGACCCGGGCGACGAGGTGATCACGGGCGACCCGTGTTACGTGGCGTATTTCCCCGTTGTGCATATGGCGGGCGGGGCCTTGATCACCGCGCCAACGACGATGGAGGATGAGTTCCAACTGCGGGCATCCGAGGTTGAGAAACTCATCACGCCGCGCACGCGGGCGCTGCTGATCAACAACCCGTCCAACCCGACCGGCGCGGTGCTGGACAGGGCGACGGTTGAGGAGCTGTCCGAGATGGCCACGCGCCATGATCTGTTGGTGGTTGCGGACGAAATCTATGACCGGCTCGTCTATTCGCCTGATGAGCCGTTTACGTCGTTTGCCTCGTCAGAGGGGGCGCGGGATCGGACGCTCGTTCTCGGCGGATTCTCAAAGTCGTTTGCCATGACGGGCTGGCGCGTCGGTTATGCGGCCGGCCCTGCGGACATCATCGCGGCCATGATGAAAGTCCACCAGTACACGATGATGTCCGCGCCAACGTCGGCGCAGGCAGCGGCGCTGGAGGCGCTGCGCGACGGCGACCGCGACGTCAGCGAAATGCGCGAGGCATACGATCAGCGGCGGCGACTGCTGGTTGAAGGGCTGCGTCGCATCGGCCTGCCCTGCGTGGAGCCGCGCGGCGCGTTCTACGCATTCCCGTCCATCATGCCGACGGGCATGTCGTCAGAGGAGTTCGCGGAGAATCTGCTCAAGGAAGAGGGTGTCGCCGTCGTGCCGGGCAGCGCGTTCGGGCCGTCCGGCGAGGGCTTCGTCCGGTGCTGCTACGCTGCCAGCGTCGAGGACATCGAAGAGGCGCTCACCCGCATGGGGCGGTTCGTGGAGCGGCACGCGTGAGAGACGCAGCATAAGCCGATATAGGAAACACGCCCGATGGATTCCGGCTTTCGCCGGAATGACGGAAAAGCACCCAGGCGGAGGGAAGGTGGGCTGAGCGATGGTCGAGCAGGGATCGAACGGCCACGGGAATCCGCCGACGGCGAACGGGCCGGGCGAGCCGCCGCAGGACGATGATCTCGTCGTCACATTCACCGGCGTCTCGGCCAAGCCGAATGAAGACGGCACTATCGATCTCATCATCGGCACGAACCGCGGCGAGATCCAGGCGATTCTGCACCCGAAAGAGGGGCAGGACGGGGCGGTCATCTTCGTGGGCGGCGGGCGCGAACTGAAGGGGCCGGCGGACGGCATCTACGAGGAACTGGCCGGAACCCTTACCGACAAGGGCGTGACATCGCTGAGGTTGGGGCAGCGGAGGCCGGAGGTGTTCATCGAGGCCGTCGCGGACGTGCTGGCGGGAATCTCATTCATGCGGGGCATCGGCGCGCGGCGGCTGGCCCTCGTGGGCCATTCGTCCAACGGCGCGGTGGCCATAAAGTCCGCGGCGTTCTCGCCGGATGTCGTGGCCGTGGCATCGCTGTCTGGCCAGACGTTTGGCGCGCAGGACGTGGCGGAGATCGCGCCGCGCCGCCTGCTTGTGGTGCATGGGCAGGACGATGACGTGCTGCCGTATTCGGACGCAGAACGCATCTACGAGTGGGCGGGGGAGCCGAAGGAGTTGATCCTGTATCCGGGCGCGAACCATGGGCTGAGGGAGGCGGGGGCGGAGTTAAGGGAGAAGCTGGGGGAGTGGATCGCGGAGGTTGTGGGGCCGGCGGCGGGTTAGGGTTCGGTTTCGTCTTCGCCGAAGACGTAGCGGACGCGGACGTAGCCCTCCTGGGCGGCGGGGGCGTTGGACAGCATCTCATCCCGGCCGTATGACTCGCGGTCCGAGTCTTCCCGGTAGACGTTGGTGACGTCGATGGCGTGGCCTGTCGGCTCGACGCCCTCGGTGTCGACTTCCTGCAGCGCGGACACGCTCTCGATGATGGCGTCAAGCTGGCCGCCGAACGACTCGATTTCCTCTTCGGTCATGCCGACGCGGCTCAACTCCGCCAGCGAGCGCGCAAGCTCCGGGCCGGAGCGGGCGTTTTCCCTCTCGTCCTGGTTCATTCTCAGGATGCTCCGCACGATTTCACTGATGGTCAGCGGTTATTGTACTCCGATTGGGGCGGGGTCTGTCTCCTTTCGGTTTGGGGCTTTCTGCCTGGTCTTGGAGGGAACGCATCGCTGCCGGTTCCTGGCTGTTCGTCGGTTCGGGCCGGTGGCGCGCTTGGGTCGCAGCCAGGGGACGCCTGACGCTGGGCGGGTCTGCTGCGCCTGCAGTTTCCTCGCCCCATGTTGGGTGGACACGGGCCTTTCGATGGCGTTGGCCGTGTCCGCCTCCCGCCAGGCGATCACGTCGCCGGACGGGAAGTTCGTCCCTCGCGCGCAACACGCGGTTAACGTGAGCGGCGGCGGTCCATCCTCGCACAGCCGCGATGCCACTTCACGGATGTACGGCATGCCCCTAACGCAAATGCCGATGGCACTTGACCCGCGTCGGACGTTGCGCAGGGCGGCCCGCCAGGGTCATGGCATGTTTTGGGCCGCTACGCGCTCCCGTCAGCCCACCGTCACTGATCGCCCGTGGCCACGAGCAAACCCGTCGTGGTTTCCTGGCCGGGTATGTTGAGGAACCTTGGCAGCGATGCGTTCTCTTTTCCCGTGCAGGGGGCGCCCTCCTGTGCGCTCCCGGGGATGGTGGTGGCGGCGGGGTTGTCGACGTTTCCCGCCACTGGGGGTATGGCTCGACGTGGATGACTTTAGGACAGGTGTTTGGGGCGCGTCAAATGGGGGTGTCACCCTTCGACAGGCTCAGGGTGAACTGGGGGGCATCTCTTACCTGTCCGCCCGCTTTTGTGTCCCTTCCCCGTCCGGCTCCAGGAAGACAACGCGCGTTTTCTTGCCGCCGTGAATCTGCGGCTCACGGGCCAGCTTGCGCCTCAGCAAGTCAATTGGCCCACCGTCGTCGCACAGGCTTTCCGGCAACCCAAGCACGTCAACCAACAAGCGGCGATCCAACTCCGCCCGCGCTGGGTCCTCATCGATCTGGTCGAACGGCAGAAAGCGGCGGTCTTGCAGAGATTCAAACGCATCTTTGGCGGCTGCAACCTGCTCTGCTGAAAGTTTCGTCGCGTCAAGTGTGGGGATGTTGGGGATGCCGGTGACCGTTGTTGTGCCACGGCCCGATTGCGTCTTGTTTGACACCCACCAGTGCAGGAGGAGGCCAAGCGTCGAGTTGCACCACAAGGCGAACGCGTACTCATGATCACGGTTTTCGAAGATTACCGACGGCCAGGCGCGGCCACCGATGGCGGGTCGTTCGGTCATGGCAACGATGAGGGATTGGGAGTTGAATCGCAGATCGCGGTTGTAATGCGCGCGGGTCGCTGTGCCCCAAATGCGGGCAGCCCGATTTCTGAGTTCATCTTCGGTCACTCCGCCAGCAGCGCGCTTGATCCTGGCTTCAGAATCGGGAACGATGACCAGGTTGCGCTCTTCCCTGGCCTCGTGCGCCCAGAGCATCGGATACGTCGGCACCGGCGTGGCAGCGGGCTTGATCAATTCGAACGGGCCGCGCGGCGTTCCATCGCGAGTCTGTTCCGTAATGTCCCGGTCAACGGGGCCGCGGTTCGCGATTTCGCCCAATGTACTGATGGGCAGCTGAAGACCCTCTGCAAGTGACTGCCCACCCTGGATTAGCGTGCCTTGCCTCAAGCGCATTGCAGCCTTCGCCAATTCCACGTCGACGATGCCTGCCAGTAGCCACGGGCCTGACTCCGGCAAGGGCGCATCGACCACCACACCAAATGAACTTTCGCCCAACTGAATGTCGGTTACACCATTGGCTTCCTCAAACCGCCGAACGAGGCCTGCCTCCAGCAGCCGCCTGACTTCCGTTCCAAGCAAGTCTCCCGCTGCGGCGGACTGAACTTGCCGGTTCAGTACCACGAAGGCGGCCCGTTTCTCATTGCTAGCGCACGACGCGGACTCCGTTTCCGAAGCGCGCCTTGCCACCAGCAGACATTCGGCCATGCCCGTGCTTGCCGAGAACGATGACGCATAGCTGCCCGGACTCGCGACCGTGACGACGATGATGTCCTCATATTCTTCGCGCCACCGGGCGCGGATTGCATTCCATGAACTGCCGCTCAGGGCGCTGAGAGGCAGCACCATGGCAACCGTTCCGTCGTCGCGAACCTTGCGATGGGCCAGTTCGACGAACTCGGATGCCTCGCCGGCATTGCCGTGCGACGGCGCTCCCCTGGTCAACTCCCTGACGCGGGCTGACATCGCTTCCTGTTGCTCCGGAGTCGTCTCGAAGGCGGCGAACGAGGGTATGGGCACGTCGGCGTGACCGGCCTCATGGTTGGTGGGGCGGGTAAAGGGAGGGTTCATGATCACGAGATCGAACTTGCCGTGACCGACCCGCGACACCAGGTTCCGGACTTCCTGGGGCGCGCGCCCTCCTGCTGAAACGGCGGCGGCGGTGTCCATCAACGACCATTGCACCGGCTCCTCCAGCAGGTCCAGGGAGCCGACGGCGATCTTGTGGTTCTCCTCTTGACCGTTGGAAATATCGCCGTTGCTGCGCCTGCCGTTGGACGGGTCACCATTATTCATGTAGCCGTAGGGCATGGTCAGGAGGCACTCGCCGTCGAATGGCGTATCAGGGTGACTGCCCGCCAGCATCGCCGCAGTCAGGTGAACGGCAATGTTGACCACATCCAGCCCAACCAGACCGTGACGCATCATGGGGCCGTGCAGCGTGCGCGGATCCCCGCCGTGCAGTTCGTGCAATAGCGACATCCGCTGGTAGGCCGTGGAGAGCAGGGTTCCGGTGCCGCAGGCAAAATCGCCGATCTGGGCGCCGGCCAGGGTGTCGCCGTCGCCCCAGTCCGCGCCGCCGAGCGGTTTATGCGCGGGGAGAGCGAGCGACGCAAGCAAAGCCGCCGACTCGGGCCGCGTGTAGTACGTCGCGAGGAACTGCCGGTCGGCTATGAGTTTCTGGAACACGATGCCTGTCAGGTCATGGGAACGGGTGACGCCGCCGGCGACCAGCGCCCGCGCTGTTTTCCACAGATAGTCGAGAACGTCGTGCGCCGTTGCCGTCGCCATACTGCGCACGATCTCCCGCGCCGACCAGAATATCGGCCAGTAATTGACTTTGAGAATACGCTCCCATTCGTCGCACAGGTCGCCGTGCGCAAAGAGGCCTTGCCAACGGAACGTTTCGACATCACGCACCCTGCGCTCCGTCCCTCCATCCCGTTCCCGCACCGTGAAACCGGATTCGGACAACGCTTCATGGAAGACGAGCGCGTTCGCAATGACCGTCATGGCCATCCGGCGCGTCTGTCCATCCGTGTCGTCTGATTGGCCCAGGACGTCTGCTATGCGTTCTCCCAGTTCGGCGCCGAATGCGTGGCGGCGCGTCAAGCGTTCGGCAGCTACCCGAACGCCATTCTCCAGCTCGGTAGCCAATGCCTCGATTCGTGGGGGCGGGACGGCGGCGCGATGCACGAGCATGGCCAGATCACGGACGCCGCCGCGAATCCACCCCGCTGACGGCAGGCGGTCAGGCGGACCGTCGAGCTGGTGAGTGTATAAAGCGTATTCCAGGTCACGCGTGGTATCGATGGCGTCGCGCAGCATGGGGCCGTCCAGATTGTGGATGGCGTTCGGATAGACGAGGGCAATCGCGGTCTCGATATGCCGGCCCGTGCCGGCGACGGTCTGGCCAAGGCGGTTCACCGCGTCGAGTTCGGCGCTCAGATGGTTGCTGCGCTCGGCCTCGATGACGACAGGCCAGCCACTGGCTTCTTCGATGAGAATGTCCGGGCGGCCACCCTCCTCCAGGACGTTGCCCGTGCGCTCAGTGCGCGTCGTCCAACTCCGGCGCAGCCCGTCCAGCACCTCGCCAAGGGCGACGTTCAGCGTGTGTTCATGTGTGGCGGTAGTCATAGCAAGTCTGCTTAGAGACTACACCAGAAACGAAGGTCGCCCCGGCACTCCCAGAGAGTGGGGGGATTACTCTTTCTGTTGGCGGCGGATGGCCTCGTCGTGCTCGATGCGGGTTTTGATTTCGGCTTCGAGGCCTTGGTCTGTCGGTTCGAAGTAGCGATGGCCCTGAACCGGGTCAGGCCGCATCTGCTGGTCAACGACGTGGCCTGGGTAGTCATGGGGGTACTTGTAGCCATTGGCGTAACCCATGCGGCTCATCAGCGGGTGGGGGGCGTTGCGCAGGTGGAGCGGCACGGGCAGCGCGCCAGTGTTGCGGACATCCTGCTGCGCGGCAAGGTAGGCCTTGTAGGCGGAGTTGCTCTTGGGCGCGGCGGCGAGGTAGAGGCATGCCTCTGACATGGGCAGGTAGCCCTCCGGCATGCCGACAAAGTGGACGGCCTGCTGGCAGGCGGTGGCGACGCTGAGCGCCATCGGGTCGGCCAGCCCGATGTCCTCTGCCGCAAAGATCACCATGCGCCGCACGATGAACAGCGGGTCTTCTCCGCCCTCCAGCATTCGCGCCATCCAGTAAAGGGCGGCGTCCGGATCGGAGGCGCGCATCGACTTGATGAACGCGGAGATGATGTTGTAGTGCTCCTCGCCGCCCTTGTCGTAGCGGACGGCACGGTGCTGCATGGCGTCCTCAATGGTGGGGAGGTCAATGACGCGGCTGCCGTCAGGCTCCGGCAGCGTGGCGCTGACGGCCACTTCGAGGGCAGTGAGAGCCGCGCGGGCGTCGCCATCCGCCATGGAAATCAGGGCGCTTTCCGCATTGTCGTCCAGCCGCGCGTTCAAGTGGCCGAGACCCTGCTCTTCATTGGTCAGAGCGCGGTCGACGAGTTCTCGTATCTCATCTTCGGTCAGGGCATTGAGGGTGTAGACGCGCGAACGGGAGAGGAGGGGCGCGACGATCTCAAACGAGGGGTTCTCCGTCGTTGCGCCGATGAGGGTGACGGAGCCGTCCTCGACGTGCGGCAAGACGACGTCCTGCTGCGACTTGTTGAACCGGTGGATTTCATCGATAAACAAGATGGTGCGCTGGCCGGTGAGGCCGCGGCGCTGGCGGGCGTCGGCGAGGACGCGACGCAGGTCCGCGACGCCGGATTCGACGGCGCTGACAGGCTCAAAGTGGGACTGGGTCATGTGGGCGATGATTTGCGCGAGCGTGGTTTTGCCGGTGCCCGGCGGGCCCCACAGGACAATCGAGGGAACCTGATCGGCCTCTATCGAGCGGCGGAGGACATGGCCTTCGCCGACGATGTGCTGCTGGCCGACGAATTCATCGAGGGTTGTGGGGCGCATACGGGCGGCGAGCGGCGCCTCACGGGACAGGTGGTCTTCCCGCTGCTGCTCGAACATGTCGGGCTTGACTGCGGGGGAGGGCTTTGGGGTTCGCCTTGCCATTTCGTTGCCGCCTTTGGGAATCATTATAGTGGGGAAGCGGGCGGCGGCATGGAGTCCAGGTTGTTTTGGACTAGTTGGGTGGCGGGGTGGGCTTCGCCGCGGGTCTGCTCCAAGATGCGGCTTGCTCGCTCAAAGAGTTCTCGCGCGCCCTCCATATCACCCATGTATTGCAGGATTCCCGCAAGGTTGTTGGCGCGGATGGCGACTAGCGGGTGGTCTGCGCCGTAGGCCGCCTCGTCGATGTCCATGGCCCGCTGATAGCCCTCACGCGCTCCTTCAAGATCACCCAAGTCTCGCAGCACTCCGGCAATGTTGTTGACCTCGGCGGCAACGACGGGATCGTTCGGGCCGCGCTGTTGCTCATCGATGGCCAATGCACGCTCGTAGTACTCCTTCGCGCCGTCCAGGTCGCCGGACTCATGCGCGAGGCCGCCGAGGTTGTTGATGATGGAGGCCACGAGCGGATGGTCGTCGCCGTGGATATCAACCAATATGTTCAGCGCCGTCTCCAAGTGACCTTTCGCGTCGTTGAAGTGTCCGAGTTCCTGCAGGACGCCGCCGAGGTTGTTGTGGACAATTGCGACGGCCTCATCTTTCTCGCCGTAGTGTTGGCGAGCGCGGTCAAGCGCCTGCTCATAGTGCTGGCGCGCGCCGCCCATGTCTCCCAGCTCCTGGAATACGGTCGCAAGATTGTTGAGGTCCTGGATGACGTTGGGGTGGGTCTCGCCGTGATCGTGGCGGTCGATTTCGAGAGCCTTCTGCAGATGTTCCCAAGCCGTAAGAGGTTTGTCCTGCTCACGCGCCGACTGCGCCATGGCGCGGAGTTCGTCGGTTGAGAGGTCCTCGCCCTGCCCGTTCGTCACGTCGTCCGCCATGTGAGAGTCATTCCGCCGTCGACGACGATGGTCTGGCCAACGATCATCTCGGACTCCGGCAAACAGAGGAACGCCACGGCGCGGGCGATGTCCTCCGGCTCAACCATGCGGCCGGCAGGAGTTTCCTGGGTGGCCTTGGCAATCATGTTCTCCCGATCCTCAAAGTGGTCGAGCGCGTCGGTCTTGACGAGTCCGCCGGAGACCGTGTTCACGCGGATGCCCTGCGGCGCGAGTTCGACGGCGAGATAGCGGGTGAGGGATTCAAGCGCCGCCTTGGAGACGCCAACGCTGGTGTAGTCGGCCATGACGCGCGTAGAGCCAACGCTGGAGATATTGATGATTGAGCCGCCTCCCTGGGCAATCATGTGGGGGGCGGCCAGCTTCGCGGCGAGCCAGGGAGCGCGCGCGTTGATGCCCATCGTCCAGTCCCAGTGCTTTGGCTCCAGCTCCGTCGCGGCGCGCTGGATGCCGGAGGCGGCGTTGTTGATCAGGATGTCAAGCCGCCCAAAGGACTCGATGACATTGGAGATTAGCTCTTCAACCTGATCCGGTTCGCCAACATGGGCCTTGAATGATTCGGCGCGGACGCCGTACCGTTCCGTGACGCTCTCGACGGTTTCCGTCGCTTGTTTGGGATTGCGGAAGAAGTTGACGGCAACGTTCGCGCCCAAAGAGGCGAGTTCACGAGTGATGGCGCGGCCGATGCCGCGGGAGCCGCCGGTTATGAGGGCGACTGTGCCATCCAAGGGCTTGCCGGAGTTTGCGTCGCTGCGTTGCGTCATGATGACTGCATTGTATCGCGGAGCATGGCGGTCTTTTGGGCGGTGATGAGCTTGGTGATGCCCTGCTGGGCGAGGTTGAGGACGGAATCGAGTTGGGGGCGGGTGTAGGTTGAGCCCTCAGCCGTGCCCTGCACTTCCACGAGGCGGCCGGATTCTGTGGCGACGATATTGAAATCCGCTCCAGCCTCGGAGTCTTCTTCGTAGCAGAGGTCGAGGAGCATTTGCTCGTGAGATGCGCCGGCCAGAATGCCGACGGAAACGGCGGCGACAGCCTCCTTTAAGGGGAAGCTCGGGAAGGGGTCTTCGTCGCCGGCTTCCATTGCTGCGCGCTGCGCCCACTGTAGGGCCTGATAGAGCGCGACATAGGCGCCGGTGATGGCGGCGGTGCGGGTTCCCCCATCGGCCTGGATGACATCGCAGTCGACGGTGATGCTGCGCTCTCCAAGCGCGCCAAGGTCAGTGACGGCGCGGAGCGAGCGGCCAATCAGCCTCTGGATCTCTTGCGAACGCCCAACGTCCCTGCCCTGCGCCCTCGCCCGGGCCGTGCGCGTGTGGGTGGCGCGGGGAAGCATGGCGTATTCCGCCGTAACCCACCCCCGCTGCTGGCCCCGGAGCCAACCCGGCACTCGCTCTTCAATGGAGGCGGCGCAGAGCACCCGTGTATTGCCCTGCACGATGAGCGCCGATCCCTCGGCGTGGTCAAGGTAGCCGGGGGTTATGGAGACGGGACGCAGTTCATCTGCGGCGCGGCCATCGGGGCGCTTCATCAATGTCATCCTGTCAAAGGTATCAACGTCTGTCATACAGGACTATACTGTGGCGAACGGGAGGCGAACAATGACGACAGAGGAGCGGCTCGACAGTCTGGAAGACGCGGTCAAGAGGTTGGTTGTGTTGAACGGGGATGTTGTGGCGATGCTGAAAGCGCACGTTGAAACGTTGAAGATGCACGAGGAGCTAATCGCCGAGGTCCGGCGAGACGCGCGCTTCACGCAGAAGATCTGGGTGGCTTTCGCACAGCACTTTGGACTGCCGCCGGAGATGTGGCAGGACGATCTCCCCTAGCCGCGAGGGTCTGGACGATTGGATAGGCGCTCCTCTGTTGATGCACCGGTAACTGCTGAAGAATCTCGTTCACTGCGGCTTAGGCCGCTCCTTGCGGCAGCGCTTCTGATAGTCGTTGCAGCCGCATTCACAATCCTGATTGTCCGAGAGTGGGCGCTTGCGCCCGCCCCCGTTGAGATACAACTTCCGCCGCCCGGGCCGGCGACAGACGAGGTTACGGTGCACATTGGGGGCGCAGTGATGACGCCCGGCGTGTATTCCCTCCCCACACGTTCGCGAGTTGCGGATGCGGTCGAAGAGGCCGGAGGAATGATCGAGGGCGCGGATGCAGACGCCGTGAACATGGCGGAGCTGCTGGAGGACGGCAGCAGCTACATCGTTCCACCAGGGGAGAACGTCCCGCCCGATGACGGCATGGTGGTTGTGCATGTTTGGGGCGAAGTTGAAAAACCCGGACTCTATGAATTGCCTTCCGGATCGCGCGTCACGACGGCATTGACCGTAGCGGGAGGCTCAACCGAGCGGGCCGATCTGTCCGGCCTGAACCTTGCCGAAGTCCTCGAAGACGGCGCGCGTTACGACGTGCCGATCCTGGCTGTCGCGGAGAGCGAAGCCGTCGGGGACGTAACGGTTCACATGGCCGGCGCGGTGGTCACGCCGGGGATCTACACGCTGCCAAACGGCACGCGGGTCATCGACGCGATCGAGGCCGCCGGGGGCACGCTTTCAACGGCGGACATTCATACTCTGAACCTGGCGGAACCGGTACGCGACGGGGCGCGGTACGCGATTCCCGTCTTGCGGGCCACCGTGAACGTGAACATCGCGGGCATGGGCGAACTGGAATCTGTGCCGGGCATCAGCCGAACCATTGCGGAGGCGATCATGAATTACCGGGAGGCGGCCGGGGCGTTCATGGCCGTGGATGACCTGCTGGACGTTCCGGGCATCGGCCCGTCCACGCTGGCGGCCATACGTCCATTCGTTTCAGTGGGCTAGCTGGCGATGCGCCCGCTTGCGCTGGCCGCCGGAACGCTCTGCGGCCTAGCACTGTCGCCTGTTGTTCATCTGCCGCTCCTGATCGTCGTTTCACTCGCGGGATTGGCCGCCGCAGCCTCCTTGCTGTCACGCCGGGGCGGCCTGCTGTTGGCGTGCCTATTCGTCCTAGGAGTTCTGGCGGGAACGGCGCGGGGGGCCTTGCCGGACACGAATCCCACTTCGATTCCCGTGGGGAGCCTCGTGGGCAGAGAGACGGCGCTGGAGAGCGTCGTGCGGGATGCTCCGTCGCGCCGCGGACAGCTAACGCGCGTCCGCGTGACGCTTCGGAGCGCGGAACTGCTTGACCAAAGGGATATTGGGGCGTTTGGCGTGGACGGGGACGCAATCGCCTGGGTGTATCCGCCGCGGTATGAACTCAGCCCCGGCGATCGCGTGCTGTTGACAGGCATCCCGGATCGTCCCGTGCCGGACAATGATGACGGGGACGGTGAGGCAGAGGCGCAAGAGACCGGGGCGTCGTGGCCGGACGATCTTGTTTTACTGATGCGGCCCAGTCTGCGGCTCGTCGAGCGCGCGCCCCCGCCAATGAGGGCGCTCAATTCCGCGCGCAGCCGCCTCAGCGCATCACTTGAGCGGAACCTGCCGTCGCCCCAGGCCGAACTTGCGCAGGCACTGCTCCTGGGGCAGCGGGACAGCTTGCCTGCCGAACTCACCGATGCGTGGCAACGCGCGGGAACGGCGCATCTGCTGGCGATTTCCGGCCTGCACGTGAGCGTTGTGCTGGGAGTGGCTCTGGTGGCAGGCACGATGGCCTTTGGCCGGCGGCGCGGCCTATACGTGCTGCTGCCGCTGATGCTCGTCTGGGCGTACGCGATTCTTTCAGGACTGAATCCCCCTGTTGTTCGAGCGGCAATCATGGGAAGCGTGTACCTGGGCGCCATTGTCGCCGGACGGCAGCCGAGCGGCGGCTTGGCCCTGGTTCTCGCCGCAACGGCCATCGCCTTATGGAACCCTCAGGTAATAGCCACTGCATCATTCCAGATGACTGTTGCCGCGATGGCCGGGATCGTCTTCCTCACAGACCCGCTGAGACGGCTCATGCAGGCGCCGTTCGGCGGACGCGCCACCGACGCGGGCGCAAGTCTGACAGGCGGGTGGCGGCAAGTCGGGGTGGCAGGAATCTCGGCGTCATTGGGCGCGGTGATCGGGATCAAGCCGCTGCTGCTGCACTATTTCGGCGCGGCCTCGCTGTTCACCATACCGGCGAGCCTGCTGGGGACAGCGGCCTTGCCCGCCGTCCTGCTCACGTCCGCGGCGACAGGCATCGTGGGCGTGTTTGCGGGCGGGGCGCTTGCATCCTTGATCGCGTGGGTGGCATGGCCGTTCCTCACATTCCTGGTTGGGCTGTCTTCACTGTTCTCGGCACCCGCGTTCGCCGCGATCACCATCGCGCCGCTGAGCATGGAGGCGGTGATCGTGATCTACCTCGTCATGGGCGGCCTGTTCCTCATACCAATAGCGAGGAGTCCCTCCGGGCTGCTGGGTCCGGTCGTGTCCCTGCCGAGCATCGGGATGCCAAGCGGACGGCGGCTGCTGACCTCGTGGCCGGTCATCGGCGGACTGGCGCTTATGACGGCGACAGCCGGAATTGGCGCGGCGGCTCCCTACATCGGCGATAGAGAGCAGTTGACGGTTCACGTGCTGGACGTGGGACAGGGCGACTCCATCCTGGTTGAATCACCGACGGGCCGGCGCGTTCTCATCGACGGGGGGCCGGATGGGGCATTGCTGCAACGTCGGTTGGCAGAGCAGCTGCCGTGGTGGTCGCGGCGCATCGACGTCGTAATCCTGACGCATCCGAGCGCGGACCACCTGATCGGCCTGACGGAAACCCTGCGACGCTACGACGTGGGATTCGTGGTCGATCCGCAACTGGAATCAGGCACGGTTTACGGTCGGCAATGGGCGGAGGCGTTGCGAGAACGCGGGGATTTGACCGTCGCGCGGGCGGAGCAAGGCATGGAGCTTGACCTGGGGGGAGGGGCGCTCCTGGAGATACTGCACCCGCCGTCCGAGCGGCCATTCGACACCGCCGCCGAGCACGATGACAATTCCGTCGTTGCAAAACTGTCCTATGGGGAGGTGTCATTCCTGTTTGCGGCTGACATCTACGGGCCCGGCGAGGAGTTTTTGCTGGGTTCCGGGGTGGACGTCAACGCGACAGTCCTAAAGGTCGCGCACCAGGGGAGCCGCTATTCATCGAGCATGGAGTTCCTGGAGGCGGTATCGCCGCGCATCGCGATCATCACCGCGGGCAGGGACAACAGGTTCGGGCATCCGCATCCGGAAACGCTAGAACGGTTGGAGTCGCTGCGGCCTGCGCCTGCGGTTCTTCGGACTGATGTGCATGGGACGGTGACGGTGGTGACGGATGGGCGGGGGGTGGCGTGGGAGGGCTCAGGGTGAACGACGACCGCGCCCCCCCATGTATACTCACCTCAGAGGCGCCATGATTACGCGAGTATCTTTGCTGGCCATCGTTGTAGCCGTGCTGGTTGCCGGTTGCTCTCTTGTGGAGAGCGATACGCCTACGCCTACTCCTTCACCGCCCTCTCCGACGCCAGACCCGTCCACACTATGGGGATCTGTTGATGGTAATGTAAGTACCGGAATTCACGATTCGGCTTGGTACGCTCCGCCAGTATTGATCGGCCAAATATACTATGCAGATGTTATAGTGCGGGCAAGATTCGAATCGGCTAAAGCAACAACCGAAAAGGCCGTAACCAGGGCAAACTCCAGCAATTACAGCTGGCTGAACGAGGGAGTGATCAGATATCATCCGAAGCTCGAGTTGACGTTTAATGTCATCGAAACTCTAAAGGGGACGAGCGGACAGCAAATCACCGTCACCGTCTATGGCGATTACTGGCACGGTACTGCGGCCGTGGCTCAAGACTGGGCAGACGAAATGCTTTCCCACAGGGATTCGCGATGGGATAATCGCGAGGCAATTCTATTCGTAGAACAGCTTTCAGCGCGGGACGAGTTCAACGTGACCGGAGCAACGGGCGTAAACACCTTCAATCGCACCAGCCATCTGGAGTCACGGTTGAATTACATGGTTGATTCCGATTCAGAAGTAAGCGGGGCCGAATTCTCAGTTTCACCAGGTTGGCATCCGGTTATAGACGCAAGCGCGGCTGCCGGCACTCAATCCGGCACTCCCGGATCATATATGCTGTCGGAGTACGGAGGAACTTGGTCGAGTTTTACGGTCGCTGACATCCTCGCAGAGCTTGAATAGTTGGGCTAGATTCTTCGCTGCGCTCCGGATAACAGACCCGATGGATTCCGGCTTTCGCCGGAATGAGGGGGGGTAGGCCCCCGCCTGCGCGGGGGATTCGGAGGAGGGGTGCCCTTCGACTGCGCTCAGGGTGAGCGGAGGGGGGCGTTACGGGGCTTGGTTGGCACTATGAGATTCAGATTCCCGCTTTCGCGGGAATGACGGAGGGGGACGGAAATGATGAGGCGGGGGCGCCTCCGCGTATACTGATTTTAGAGGCGTCATGATGATACGAGTATCCTTGCTGGCCATTGTCGCAGCCGTGCTGGTTGCCGGTTGCTCTCTTGTGGAGAGCGATACGCCTACGCCTACTCCCCCGCCGCCCTCTCCGACGCCAGACCCGTCCACACTATGGGGATCTGTTGATGGTAATGTAAGTGTCGGAATTCACGATTCGTCCTGGTACGGTCCGCCAGTATTGTTCAGCCAAGTATACGATGCAGATGTTATAGTGCGCGCAAGATTTAGTTCGGCCAAGGCAAGTGTCGAAAAGATCGTAGGCACGATAAGCAACTCACACAGATACAAAGGGTTGAAGGTGGGAGACATCAGATATCATCCAAAGCTCGAGTTGACATTCAACGTCATTGAGTATTTCAAGGGGTCAGGTGGACAGCAGATCACGGTGACCGTCTATAACGATTATTGGGTCGGAACTGAGGCCATAGCTCAAAGCCGGGCGGACGGAATGCTTTCCGGCAGAGATACCCGATGGGATGATCGGGAGGCGATTCTGTTCGTGGATCAGGCGTTGCGTTATCACAGAATGACCGGAGCAGAGAACGTAAACACCTTCGTTCGGCATAGTCATCTGGAGTCACGGTTGAACTACATGGCGGGTTCAGATTCGAAGCTGAGCGAGGCTGAATTCTCAGTTTCACCGGGTTGGCATCCGACTACAGACGCAGCTGCTGCCAAGTGGTCCCTGACTCCCGGACGATATACGTTGTCGGCTAACGAAGGAGATTCGACGAGCTTTACGATCGCAGACATCCTCGCAGAGCTTGAATAGTTGGGCTAGATTCTTCGCTGCGCTCAGAATGACAGCCCCCTCCGCTCACAATGACAGCCCTCCCCGTTCACCCTGAGCCTGTCGAAGGGTGGACCCCCCGTCCCCTTGCTATACTAAGGCGAGGGGTGGATTAAGGAGCTTTTATGTCGCTGGTGTCGCAGGCTGATTCGTTGGGGCGGGGTGAGTCTTTGTTGTTGCGGGCTGATCCTGAGGTTTTTGCTGCTATTGAGGGGGAGGAGGCCCGGCAGAGGGATTCGATCATTCTCATTGCGTCTGAGAATTACACTAGCCGGGCGGTTATGGAGGCGCAGGGGTCTGCGCTCACGGAGAAGTATGCGGAGGGGTATCCCGGGCGACGGTATTACGCGGGGTGCGAGTTCGCGGACGTTGTGGAGGACCTGGCACGGGAGCGGCTCAAGGAGCTTTTTGGGGTAGAGCACGCGAACGTGCAGCCCCACAGCGGCGTGCAGGCCAACATGGCGGCGTACTTCGCGTTCGTGAAGCCGGGGGACACCATTCTCGGCATGAGGCTTGACCAGGGCGGGCATCTGTCGCACGGCAGCCCCGTCAGCTTCTCCGGCCAGTACTACCAATTCGTCTCCTACGGGGTGGACCGCGAGACGGAGATGATCGACTACGACGAAGTGGAGTCGCTGGCGCGGGAGCACCGCCCCAAGATCATCGTGGCCGGCGCAAGCTCCTATCCGCGCACTATCGATTTCGCCAACCTGCGGCAGGTCGCCGATTCCATCGACGCGCTGTTGATGGTGGACATGGCGCACTACGCGGGGCTGATCGCGGGCGGCGTCTACCCGGACCCCGCCCCCTACGCGGACATCATGACGTCCACCACGCAGAAGACGCTGCGGGGGCCGCGCGGGGCGTTCATCCTGAGCAAGCAGGAGCACGCCGCCGCCATCGACCGCTCCGTGTTTCCCGGGGCGCAGGGCGGGCCGATGATGCACACCATCGCGGCGAAGGCCGTGTGCTTCGGGGAGGCGCTGAAACCGTCGTTCCGCTCCTACCAGGAGCAGGTCCTGGCCAATGCGCGGGCAATGGCAACGGAGATGGCGGCGGACGGACTGCGAATCGTCTCAGGCGGCACGGACTGCCACCTGTACCTGGTGGACGTGACCACGCTTGGCACAACAGGCAAGGCGGCGGCAGACCTTTTGGAATCGGTGGGCGTCATCACGAATCCGAATGCGATCCCGTTCGATGAGCTTCCGCCGCGCGTGGGCAGCGGCGTCAGGATTGGCACGCCGGCGATTACGAGCCGCAATTTTGATGAGGATGACGCGCGCGCCGTTGCGCGGCTGATCACGCGCGTTCTCAGGAGCCCGGAGGATGAGGCCGTCCTTGAATCGGCGCGCGCGGAGGTCGCGGAGTTGACGGGGGCGCATCCGATACCCCAACTCTTTGACTGAGCCGTCTTGTATACTTCACTAGCGAAAAGCATTAAAGGGAGGCTGAGTGAGTCGATACGAATTGATGGTCATCGTGGATCCTGAAATCCAGGACGAGGAGTTGAACGGGGCGGTGGACCGGATCAAGCAGGTCATTGCGGACCGGGGCGGGTCGGACGAGGCGACCGAGGTCCAGGGGCGCCGGCGGCTTGCGTATCCAATCAAGGCAAAGACGGACGGAACGATGGTGGTTTCGCGCTTCGAGATGGCGGGCGACGCCGTTGGGGCGCTCACCACGACGCTCCGCGCCAACGAAAACCTCCTGCGGTCCTTCGTAACCCGCGTCCGGCCCAAACGCGTCCAAGCCAAGCCCAAGAAGGAAGAGAGCGCCGCGTCATGACTTTGAACAGGATGACGGCTATCGGCAATCTCGGAAGTGATCCGGAGATGCGGTACACGCCGAACGGGAATCCGGTAACGACGTTCAACGTCGCGGTCAACCGCGTGTACAACACCAGTGACGGCGAGCGTCACGAGGAGACGGAGTGGTTCCGCGTGGTTGCGTGGAATCAACTCGCCGAGCGCTGCAACCAATATCTCAGCAAGGGCCAGAAGGTCTACGTGGACGGCCGCCTGCGCACGGATCGCTGGGAGGGACGCGACGGAACGCCGCGAACGACTATCGAAATCGTCGCGCAGAACGTTGTGTTTATGAGCAGGCCCGGGGAGGGCGGCGGCGGGATGCCGCGTGAAGGGGATTATCCCGGCGAGGCGTTCGGCGGGGGCGGGCCGGAGGACGACCTGCCCTTCTAGGAGCGCGCTCATCGCCCTGCCCTATGAAAGCCGTGTAGACTTAACGGCAATCAGCCTTGGAGGAAATGAATGACGACAGATTCGCCCGCCCCGCCTGAGTCAACCGGCGCGCCCGCCGCGCCGCCACCGAGGCCGGCGTCGGACAGGCCGCCGGGGGGCGGACGCCCGCCGGGGGACAGGCCGGGCGGGGGGCGCCGCGAGGGCGGCCGACGCGAGGGCGGCGGCGGTCGTCGTTTCTACCCGCGCCGGCGCGTGTGCCTGTTCTGCGCCGACAAGGACGCGGTGATGGACTTCAAGCAGCCGGAGACGCTGCGGCGGTTCATCTCTGAGCGCGCGCGGATTGAGCCGCGCCGCAAGACAAGCACGTGCTCCCGTTGCCAGCGGGCGCTGGCGCGGGAAATCAAGCGCGCGCGGCAAGCCGGACTGATACCGTTCACGACGGATACCCTCCACGATATGCCGTCCTCGCGCTGAGCGGCACAACGAATGACCCAGCAGGACCAGAGCGCCAGCGAACAAGCCGCGTCGCCGAGCGTCGTTGGAGGACACCGGCGCGAAACGGAGCGCCGCCGCCGGTACCGCTTCACGCGGATTCTCTCCATGGCGGGCCTCCTGCTCTTGATCACCGCCCTCGTGATTCCGGCCACAGGGTACTTTGTGGTCTTCGTCCAGCCGCACCGCGAAACCGCGCTCGTGATCAATGACACGCGCTACACGTGGGGCGAGTACCTGACGCGGTTGAAGATGATCATCGCGGAGGCGCAGGCGATCGGCACGTGGGCGCCGGACTCCCTGAACAACCTGATATTCGACATGGTGAACGACCTGGAACGCCGCGAAATCGTCAAGCAGTACGCGCCGCTGGAGAGCGTGGCGGTGAGCGAGACGGAGATCGACAACGAGATGAAGGCGCGGATTCTTGGCGTCTCCAACATAGACAACCCGGACATACCGGAATCCGAGTACCGCGAACGGCTGCGGCTGCGGCTCGAAATCCTGCAGGTTTCGGAGGACTTCTTCCGGGAGATCGCCCGGGAACAGGCTCTTATGAACAAGCTGGAGGCGCTGCTGAAGGAGGATATCCCGGCCAAGCTGGAGCAGCGGCACCTGTACGAGATTCGCTTCGACAGCTCGGACACCGATCTGATTGACGCGCGGGCGGCGATTGACCGCTACGACGCCGGCGAGTCGTTCCAAGACCTTGCCCGTGAGCTGTCGGACGACGACGCCACGGCTGCCCAGGGCGGAGACCTCGGGTGGGTACCGCGCGGCATCAAGGACGAATACGACAGCGTCCTGGCGGAACTGCCCGCCGGGGACGTGTCCGGCCCCGTCGTTACCTCCACGGGCGTTTCGGTCTTCTATGCCGAAGGGGAGTTGGAGCTGCGCGACGTGCGCGAAGACCACATAAAGCCGCTCCAGGATAAAGCCCTACAGTCGTGGATCGCGGGGCACCGCGCAGACCTGGTGGCAGTCGGCGCGCTCAGCCGTCCGGCGGGCGGCATGAGCTCGGAGAGGTACAGTTGGGTGCTCACCCAGTTGCGGCAGGACCGCGAGTTGTTCCCAACGAGGAGCGCGAGTGAGTAAGGGGGCGGCGGGCCCCACTGAACGGGGATACATCGGCGTCGGACTGCTCGGCATGGGTGTCGTGGGAACGGGCGTCGCGGAGGCCCTTTCGACAGAAGGCTCATTCCTTGAGGAGTCTGTCGGACTCCCGCTGACGCTGCAAGGGATACTGGTGCGCGATGCTACACGCAGCCGCTCTTCCGTGGTGGATGCGGCCCTGATCACGACCGAGGCCAAAGACGTCCTTGAGAACCCGGACGTCGATATTGTCATCGAGCTAATGGGCGGGGAGGATGCCGCCCTGCCCGCCATCCGCGGCGCGCTCGCGGCAGGCCGCTCCGTTGTCACGGGGAACAAGGAAGTCATGGCCAAGCACGGCGCGGGCCTGTTGGGGATGGCGCGGGCCAAGGGGGCGAGCCTCAAGTTCGAGGCGGCGGTGGGGGGCGCAATCCCGGTCATCTCCGCGTTGGAACGGGGGCTGACGGGGGCGCGGGTTCGCGCGCTGCGGGCAATCATCAACGGCACGACGAATTACATCCTGACGCGCATGGCCGTCGACGGCATCGCCTTTGACGATGCTCTTGCGGACGCGCAGGCGCGGGGGTACGCGGAGGCAGACCCCGGCAACGACATCAGCGGCGCCGACGCCGCCTACAAGCTGGCAGTGCTCGCCACGCTCGCCTATGGGTCGCCCGTGCTGCCGGAGTCCATCCATTGCGAAGGAATCGGCGGCCTGGCGCCCCGGGATTTCCGTTACGCGCAAGAACTCGGCTACGCCATCAAGCTGCTCGCCGTCGCAAAGGAGATCGACGACGGTGAACTGGACGCGCGGGTGCATCCGGCATTCATCGACTCAGACGCGCAGTTGGCGAAGATCGACGGCGTGTATAACGCAGTTCAGTTCGACAGCGACTCGGCGGGAGAACTGCTCCTGTCAGGACGAGGCGCGGGGGCCGGGCCGACCACCAGCGCCGTTCTCAGCGACCTCATCGAGGTTGCGCGGGGATTGATGGCGCGGAGCGAGCCGGGGCCGCGGGAGGCATTGAGCGCAGGGCGCCGCGTGCGCCCCATCGATGAGCTGGATTTTCGTTATTATTTGCGAATGACCGTGGCGGATCAGCCGGGCGTCCTGGCGGCAATTGCGCGCATCCTGGGTGACGCATCCATTAGCATTGCCTCCGTGATCCAGCAGGAGGTCGATGAAACGGCCGGCTCCGCCGAGATCGTCATCACGACGCACCGCGCCCGGGAATCCGCGCTGCGGAGCGCGACGGGCAACCTGACGGCGCTGGACGTGGTGCGGGAGATCGGCAGCATCATCCGCGTTGAGGAATAGCGGGGGCTTTGGGATGGGCGTGCTCGAACGATACGGCCACCTGATCGGGGCAGTCACGGATTCCACGCCGCAGATCACGCTGGGCGAGGGCAGCACGCCGCTGATCCGCTCCCGCCGCCTTGAGTCGCAACTGGGCGTCGGGGAACTGTATTTCAAGCTGGAGGGGATGAACCCCACAGGCTCGTTCAAAGACCGGGGCATGGTTGTGGCAGTGGCGAAGGCGCTGGAGGACGGCTGCACAAGCGTCATCTGCGCCTCAACGGGCAATACCAGCGCGTCCGCGTCGGCGTATGGCTCGGCGTGCGGGCTGGAGAGCATCGTCGTGGTGCCCAAGGGCAACATCGCGGCGGGCAAGCTGGCGCAGGCGTCGATGTACGGCGCGCGGGTCATCGCCATCTCCGGGTTGTTTGACGACGCGCTGGACATCGTGCGCTCGTTCGCCGGGCCGGGCCCGATCAAACTCGTGAACTCGGTCAATCCCGACCGGATCGAGGGGCAGAAGACAGCGTCGTTTGAGATAGTCGATGATCTCGGCGATGCGCCGGACGACCTCTTCATCCCCGTGGGCAACGCGGGGAATATCACGGCCTACTGGAAGGGGTTTACGGAATACCACGAGGCGGGCAACGCGACCCGCCTGCCGCGGATGATGGGATTCCAGGCGGCCGGCGCAGCCCCCATCGTGCTCGGCCATCCCGTGGAGGAGCCGGACACGGTGGCGTCCGCTATCCGCATCGGCCGCCCGGCGAGCTGGGACAAGGCGGTGGCGGCGCGCGATGAGTCCGGCGGGCTGATCGACAGCGTGACGGACGAGCAGATCATGGACGCGTACTCGCTGCTGGCCGGACAGGAAGGCATCTTTGGCGAACCGGCGTCCGCCGCGTCCGTTGCGGGGCTGGCAAAATACGCCGCGGCGCGCCCGGAGATGCAAGACCGCCGCGTCGTCTGCATCATCACCGGCAACGGCCTCAAAGACCCGGACAGCGCCGCCCAGCAGGTGCTCAACGTTGAGGAGGCCCCGGCAGACCTCGCGGAGGTGCGGCGCCTGCTCGGCACCAACTGACATGCGGCGGGTGCGCTACACTACTGGAAAGCAAGTGGAGCTGCGAACTATTCCCGGATGATTGATCAAGAGCGTATCGTCCGCGCCGTCGAGGAGATTCTTCGCGCGATTGGAGAGGATCCAAGGCGTGACGGGCTCGACAGGACGCCTGCGCGCGTGGCGGCGATGTACGCCGAACTCTTCTCGGGCATCGACCAGGACCCGCGCGACTTCCTGACGGTGTCCTATGACGAGGGGGCGCGCGACATGGTGACCGTCACGGACATCCCGTTCGCGGCCATCTGCGAGCACCATCTCCTGCCCTTCTTCGGTTCGGTTCACGTGGCATACGTGCCGTCGGGGCGCGTCGTCGGCATCAGCAAGCTGGCAAGGGCCATCGAGTGCCTGTCGCGTCGACCGCAGATGCAGGAGCGAATTACGAACCAGGCCGCAGACCTGTTGACCGAGGCGCTCGAACCGCAAGGGATTGCCGTTCGCGTGGAGGCGGAGCACCTGTGCATGACGATTCGCGGCGTGCGGGCGGCAGGGAGCCGGGTCATCACGACAGCGTTTCGCGGGGTGTTCAAGGATGACCCGGCGGCGCGGGCAGAGTTCCTGTCCCTCACGTCGTCCACGGGGGCAGGCTCATGAGTCTCGCCGTGCAATGGGAATCTCTTGCGGCAGTCACGCCCGAGTGGCCGGCCCTGTTCGCCAAATCCACAACGCAGTCGATATTCCTTTCCCTGCCCTGGCAGACGGCGTGGGCGATCAACTGCTGCGGCTCAACGGATGAGCACCCCGTTCTGACCGTTCGCGACGGCGCGGACGGCTCGCTGCGCGGCATCGCGCCACTGGTTCACGGCACGGATGCCGTCACGTTCGGCCTGGACTACAACGTGACGGATTACCAGGATATTTTGTCGGACCCGGGTGAGGAGGAGGCCGTCTGGGACGCGATCCTCGACTACGGGGCGTCCGAGGGGTGGTCGTCCATCGAACTGACGGGCGTTCGGGATGATTCGCCGTCGACACGCATATTGGAGACACGGGCCACAGAGCACGGGTGGCGGGCTGATCGCTCCGTGTGGGACGTGTCTCCGTACGTTGAACTGCCGGAATCATGGGAGTCGCACGTGCAGAGCCTCTCCAAGAAGGATCGCCACGAACTGCGGCGAAAGCTGCGCCGGCTGGAGGCGAGCGGGGAGGCCGAATACCGCATCTACGACCACGAACATGATGAGCTGCCGGATGCCCTGGATGCCTTCGTGTCCCTGATGGGCAAGAGCAGCGAGGCGAAGTCGGATTTCCTGACCGAAGATCGCAGATCGTTCCTGGAGACGCTGACGCAGACGATGGCGGAGGCGGATTCACTCCAGCTTGCTTTCCTGGACGTGGGGGGCAAGCCGGTTTCGGCCACGATGAGCTTCCTGGAGGGAGACCGCCTGCTGTTGTACAACAGCGGATACGACCCGGAGTATCGCCACCTGTCGGTTGGGCTGCTGCTGAAGGCGTACGGGCTGCGCGGCGCGATTGAACTGGGGCTGCGCGAGTACGATTTCCTGCGCGGGAATGAGCCGTACAAGTACGACCTCGGCGGCAATGACCGCGTGCTGTACCGCTGGCAGCTGGCGCGGGCGGACGGGGCGGCGTGACTGTTCGATCGGTTGGGCTGCTTGCCCTGCATTCCTGCCCGTTGACTGCGCTGGGCACGGGGAAGGCGGGGGGGATGTCTTCCTATGTCCTGGGGCTTGCGCGGGAGTTTTCGCGGCGGGGGATCACCGTGAAGATCATCACGAATGAGCATACGGAAGGGCATGGCGGCGGCGAGTTGTGTGACGGGTTTGAGGTGGTTCACGTGGCGAGTGGGGCGGCTGATGAGATTGCGGGGGCGTTGGGGGCGGATTGTGAACTGATTCACTCTCATTATTGGGTTTCGGGGCTTGCGGGGATGGGCGTGGCGCGGCGGCTTGGGGCGCCGCACGTGACGACGTTTCACACGATTGGGGTGGTCAAGGAGGAGGCCTGGGTTCCCGCTTTCGCGGGAATGACGGAAGGGCACAGGGAGAGGGTGCAGGCGGAGGGGGTGGTTGCGCGGGGGGTGGACGGGATCGTGGCGTGGACGCGGTTCGAGGCGGATGCGCTGGTTTCGATGCTGGGGGCTGAACGGGAGCGGATTGCGGTTGCGCCTATCGGCGTCGACACGGACCGGTTCCGGCCACTGGATACGGCAGAGGCGCGTCGATGTCTTGGGATTGGCGCCGATGAGGAGACTTTGCTGTACGTCGGGCGGCTCGATCGAATCAAGGGGGCTGACGTGCTGCTGAGGGCGGCGGGGCTCCTTATTAAACGGCC
Source organism: Dehalococcoidia bacterium (assembly GCA_963666115.2). Lineage (GTDB taxonomy): Bacteria > Chloroflexota > Dehalococcoidia > UBA6926 > UBA6926 > VXMO01. Next base: position 299,651 of record CAXXET010000004.1, read on the forward strand.
GTGGCTGCGGGTTCGTTTCGTAGGCGGCGAGGTGGATGCGAACTATGCGGCCGGGCTGCGAACACTGGCGGCTGACCTAAACATCGCGGACAGAATCTCGTGGGTTGGGCCTGTGCCGAACGATGAATTGCCGTGGCATTATGCGGCGGCGGACGTGGTCGTCGTGCCATCGTATTCGGAGAGTTTCAGCATCGCGGCAACGGAGGCAATGGCGTGCGGCAGGCCGGTCGTGGCGTCCAACGTGCCGGGGCCGGCGTCGTTCATCGAGGACGGGGTATCGGGCCGGCTTGCGCCGGCGGGTGACGCCCCTGCCCTTGCGCGCTCCGTTGGGGAGTTGCTGGACGACGACGCGCTGCGGGAACGGCTTGGGGAAGGGGCGTTGGCGGCGGCGCGGGGGATGACGTGGGGGGCGAGCGCGGAGACGGCGCTGGGGCTGTACGAGAGGGTGATCGAGGTGGGGGGCGAAGTGGGGTCTTTGGATTCTTCGCTGCGCTCAGAATGACAGAAGTGGTTGGGGGGCTGAATTGTGATTGAGGAGTTTGGGGAGGTTGAGCGGGTTTTGGTGGTTTCGCCGCATCCGGATGACGCGGAGATCGGGTGCGGGGGGACGATAGCGCGGCTGATCCGGGACGGGGTCGAGGTATATTACGTGGTCGCGACGAACGGCGACAAGGGGACGGAAGACCCTACCCTGACGAACGCCGATCTCGCGGCGCTGCGCGACAAGGAGCAGCGCGCGGCGGCGGCGATGCTCGGCGTGAAAGAGGTCACCATCCTGCAGAACGGCGACGGGGAGCTGGTGGACGGGCGGGAACTGCTCGGCGAGATCACGCGGCACGTTCGGCGGATCAAGCCGGACATCGTACTGACGACGGACCCGTTCAGGACGAGCTTCTATACTCACCGCGACCACCGCATCACGGGCATGGTGACGATGGACGCCGTGTTCCCGTTCGCGCGGGACCGGCTGCATTTCCCCGAGCACGACGCGGAGGGTTTGAAGACGCACAAGACGGCGGAAATCTACTTTTGGGGCGCGGAGACGTCCGACGTGTTCATTGACATTTCGGACACCATCGAAACAAAAATTGAGGCGACACTGCTTCATGCGAGCCAGTTTGAGCCGGAATCCGGCGAGTGGATCCGACGTTGGTCGGCGCGCAAGGGCGAGCCGCACGGGATAGCGTACGCGGAGGAGTTCCGCCGCTACGGAATCAGCCGCATGGGAACGGATGAAGAGGACTAGGACGATTAGCACGGGGGAGACACAGAGGCACATGGTTGACACACAAGGCCGCCCCAAGAAGCTGATGGCGATCTCGGCGCATCCGGACGACATGGAGTTCGGGTGCGGGGGGACTATCGGCAAGTGGATACGCGAGGGCTGGGAGGGGGCGCTGGTCATCGCGACGGACGGCCGCGCGGGCACAGCCGACCCGGACACGAAGCCGGAGGACCTGGTCAAGACGCGCGAGGCCGAGGCGCGGGCGGCGGCGAAAGCGCTCGGCATCGAGGACGTGACGTTCCTTGGGTACCCGGACGGCGAACTCGAGGACAGCCGCGAGCTGCGCGAACACCTGGTGCGTGAAATCCGCCGGTTCAGGCCGGAGGTGGTGTTCACGTTCGATCCGTACCGTCGGGGTCACAACCATCGCGATCACCGGAACGTGGGGCAGGCGGCGTTCGACGCGATGTACCCGTACGCGCGCGACCTGTATCATTTCCCGCATTTGGCGGAACAGGGCTTTGAGCCGCACATCGTGTCCGAGGCGTGGTCATGGAGCGAGGAGCCGGACACGTGGATCGACATCTCGGACTCGATCGATCTGAAAGTAGCGGCGCTTCGAGAGCACAGGAGCCAGATCAGCAACCCGGAAGGCCTGATGGAGCGGATTCACTCGCGTCACGAGGAGCAGGGGAAATCGCCGGGGTACCAGTACGCGGAGGGGTTCCGGGTACACCGGTTTAGGTGGCCGGGGTAAGGGCTAGGGGCTCGCGGGGGGACACGTGTAGCCTAAGGCTGCTATGAGCACAGGCAATCAGAACCGGGCGGCACTCCAGGAGTACTTGGCCAGCGTCAGGGCGACGCTGGCGACGGGGCAGGCGGGAGAACACGCATACCGTGGCACGTTTGAGAGCCTGATTCGGAGTTTCGAGGGCGGGCAGTACAGGGCTATCAACGAGCCGCGCGGCGAAACCGTCGGGCGGCCAGATTTTGTCATTCACGAGGGCGACGTACCCGTTGGCTATGTTGAGTGCAAGGACATTGGCGCCGACCTTGAGCGGGAAGAAAGTTCCGAGCAACTTGGGCGTTACCGCGACGGCTTGCACAACCTGATCCTGACGGACTACCTGACGTTCCGGTGGTACGTGGAGGGGGAGTTCCAGAGGGAAGTCACGCTGGCGACACGACAGCCTGACGGCACACTCAGCCGGGCTGCGCAAGGCTATACGGACGTCGATCTGCTCCTCAAGGATTTTTTGTCTCAAGACGCAACCCTCGTCAATACGCCGCAGGAGCTAGCGCGGCGCATGGCAATCAAGACGCGGCTCCTACGAGATTCGGTTCGCAGCAGACTTGCCGAGAATCCGACGGAGGGTTCCGTTGCGGCTTTTCAGCGTCTGAGCAGGGAATTGCTGGCAGCGGAGTCCGATGTAGAGGCAGTTGCGGATACGTATGCCCAGACGGCGGCTTACGGCCTGTTTGCGGCATGGCAGAAGCGTCCTGCGGGCAGCGAATTTACGCGTCAGTCAGCGGTGTTCACGGACATGACGCCGTTCTTGGGAGACGCGCTCGACAGTGTTGCGGGACGCCGGACCGAGGGAAAGCTTGCGTGGGTTATCGACGACCTAGCGCGGCTCCTGGACAAGACAGACCGGTCGGCAATCATGCAGGGGTTTGCCCGCGCCCCAGGGCAAGACGACCCGATTATCCACTTCTACGAGGATTTCCTGGCGGTGTACGACTCAAGCATGCGCGAGAAACGCGGCGTCTATTACACCCCGCTGCCGGTCGTGTCCTATATCGTGCGCAGCATCGACAAGCTCTTGCGGGACAGCCTGGGGATTGCCGACGGGCTGGCAGACACAGAGAAGGTCGGCAACGGGGAGCACCATAGAGTAACAATTCTCGATCCGGCGGTGGGCACAGGCACGTTCCTTCGGGAGGTTGTAGCGCACGTTCGCGGCACGATCAGAGACAAGGGTTTGGGCGGCATATGGCCGGAGTACGTTAAGGACGACCTGCTGCCACGGCTACACGGCTTTGAACTGCTGATGGCGCCGTACACGATCAGCCATCTGAGCCTTAGCGTCGCGCTATCCGCTGACGGCACCCCGGGGGACATTGGCATCGGCGACCGTGAAATAAACGTCGTGCTGACGAATTCGCTGGAGCCAGCGCATGTCGTGAGCTCCGGGCCGTCATTCTGGGATGCGTCTTCCATCGAAGCAGAGTCATCCCGCGCCGACGACGTGAAGCGGGACCGGCCAGTGATGGTCGTCCTTGGCAATCCACCCTATTTCGCAGAGTCTGCCAACGACGGACAGTGGATACGCGGTCTCTTGCGGGGCAAGGATGGGGAAGCGGACACCGGCTCATATTTCCACGTAGATGGGGAACCGCTTGGGGAACGAAACCCACGATGGCTCAACGACGACTACGTGAAGTTCATTCGCTTCGCCCAGTGGCGCATCGAGCAGACCGGAGAGGGTGTGCTGGGGTTCATCACGAATCACAGCTACCTGGACAATCCGACGTTCCGGGGGATGCGCCACAGCCTGCTGGAGACCTTTGACGATATCTACATCCTCGATCTTCATGGGAATGCCATGAAACGAGAGAAGGCGCCAGACGGCAGCGCGGACGAAAACATCTTCAATATCCAGCAGGGTGTAGCGATCGCACTGTTCATCAAGCGGGCTGACCAGAGAGCGGGGTTGGCAACGGTGCGCCACGCAGACTTGCGGGGCAAGCAGGGAGACAAGCACGCGTGGCTGGGAGAGCACGACGTATCCGATACAGAGTGGACGGAGTTGAATCCACGGCAGCCAGGCTATTTCTTCATTCAACGCAACAATGGCGTCCTCGAAGACGAATATGAACGCGGTTACAGCGTTGCTAACATCTTTCCAATGAATTCAGTTGGTATTGTGACGGCGCGGGATAAGCTGACCATCCAGTGGTCAGAAGAAGATATGGTGGAGGTCGTCACCGATTTCGCAGCGCGTGGGGTTGAGGATGCGCGTGAGCATTACGCCCTGAATAGCGACGCGGAAGACTGGAAAGTAGGACTGGCCCAACAGGATCTCCGAGACCACCCGAATCTTTCGGATCACGTGACGGAATTGCTCTACCGACCGTTTGATATGCGCCACACCTACTACACAGGGCAATCGAGAGGCTTTATTTGCCGACCGCGCCAGAACGTGATGCGGCACATGCTGGCGGGGCAGAACCTGGGGCTGATTTCCAGTCGGCAGGTATCTGTCGACAACGGCTACTCGCATGCCATAGCGACACGCCACATCGTTGACGCCAGGTCTGTGTATACGAGCAGGGGCATCATGTCTCTGATGCCCCTCTACTTGTATCCGACGGATGCAGAGCGGGAGAGGGGCATCGGCGTCAGGGCGAATCTGGATGAGGGATTCGTCGAGGCAGTAATTGAGGCTATCGGGCTGACGTTCACGCAGGACGGGCCGGGTGATTTGAAGTCGACGTTCGGGCCAGAGGACGTGTTCCATTACGTGTACGCGATCCTGCACAGCCCGGGCTATCGGACTCGCTACGGCGATTTTCTGAAGTCGGACTTTCCGCGCATCCCGTTGACGCGCAGCCAAGAACTATTCAGACGGCTCATCACGTCGGGGCGGCGGCTCACGGAATTGCATCTCATGGAGGCTGAGCCACTGACGCAGCCGAGTTTTCCCGAGCAGGGGAACTTGCGGGTGGACCGGACGCAGTTCGTTGAGCCGCGTGACGGCGTGATTGGCCGCGTGATGATCAACCGGGATCAGTACTTCGAGGGGGTCAGCAAGGCAACGTGGGATTTCACGATTGGCGGGTATCGACCTGCGCAGAAGTGGCTGAAGGACCGCAAGGGTCGGACGCTGACGGCTGACGACGTGCGACATTATCGGGCAATGTGCGGGGCATTGTCGGAGACGCAGGAGTTAATGGTACAGGTAGACGGGGTTATCGAAGACGCAGGCGGGTGGCCGCTGGGGTAATGGGAGTGACGGAGCGGGTTGGCGCGGGTGGGTTTGTTGATATTCATTGCCATGTTTTGCCGGGGATAGACGATGGGGCGCGGGATCGGGCCGAGGCGGTGGAGATGGTCCACATGGCGCATGAGCAGGGCACGGTCACCATCGTCACGACACCCCACAATTTTCCCCGCTCGCACCAGACTGTCCTCGAGGAATCGCGGCATCGAATAGGATTGTTGAGGCGGGCGGCGGCGGAACGCGACCTGAACGTCGATCTGCTGACTGGGCAGGAGATACGCATCACGCGGGGACTGACACAGCAGTTGGAGTCAGGGAACGGGGCGACGATCAACGCGACGCGGTACGTGCTGGCGGAGCCGCCGTTCAATTCAATGCCGGACTATGTTGAGGAGGAGATTACGTCGATCATTTCTCTCGGCTACCGGCCGGTGTTGGCGCATCCTGAGCGTAATACGATCATCCAGCGCGATCCCGACATTGTGCGGCGGTTGATCGGCCTCGGCGCGCTTACGCAAATGAACACCGGCAGCCTGTTTGACCACTATGGGCCCGGGTCACGCGAGGCGGGGGAATACCTGTTGCAGCAGGAGATGATCCACGTGATCGCGACGGACGCGCACGGCTCGACCGGCCCTCGCGTGCCCAATATGCGGGCGGGGTTTGACCGGGTCGCCGAACTGACGGATGAGAGCCGCGCGTGGGCGCTGGCGCGAGACAACCCGTTGGCCATCACGGAAGAGCGGGAGATACCGTACAGGCCGGCGGGTTTGTGCAGCCGGTGCGGGAATGAGACAGCGGCGCGGGAGTTGGCGGCGTCCGGGGGACGGTGCGAGTGGTGCCGTTCGGTAGACGAGGTGCCTTGGGAGGAGGATTAGGCGAGGGTTAGCCAGTGGGCGTATTGGTCACGTTCGCCTTTTACTACTTCGAAGTAGAGTTTTTGGAGTTCGGCGGTGATGGGGCCGATTCCGCCGCTGCCAATGGGCCTGCCGTCCACCTCGGTAACGGGCGTGACGTGGGCGGCGGTGCCCGTCATGAATAGCTCGTCGGTCACGTAGACCTCGGTCTTGGGGATGGTTCGTTCCTCGACGCGCAGCCCAAGAACGTCACGCGCCAGTTCCATGACGGTGTTCCGCGTGATGCCGTCAAGGATGCCGTCGGTCTGCGGCGGGGTGCTGATAACCCCGTCCTCGATCAGGAAGATGTTCTCGCCGCTGCCCTCGGATATATTGCCGTCGTCGGTCAGGAGGATCGCCTCATCGTACCCGCGCCAGACGGCTTCGCTCTTGGCCATGCTGTTGGCGACGTACATGCCGGTGACCTTGGCGCTCGGCGGGATGACGTTGTCCTGGATGCGCGTCCAGCTTGAGAACGTGCAGCGGATTCCGGCGTCGGAGTCGAGGTAGTTGCCGAACGGGACGATGTAGATGAGGAACTGATCGTCAAGATCGTGGATGCGGAGCCCGACGATGTCCGATGACTTGTAGGCGAGGGGGCGGATGTAGACATCCTCCTTGAAGCCGCACTGCTGCACGAGGTCAAGCGTGATTCGCTCAAAGTCGTCAAGGGAATAGGGGAGCTTGATGTTGAGCATTGCGCAGGAACGGAGAAGGCGCGCGTAGTGCTCCCGCACGCGGAACAGGTACATCTGCTCCTGGTCGGGGTTCCAGTTGCCGCGGATGCCCTCAAAGACGCCGGTGCCGTAGTTGAATGCGTGGGTGACGACGCTGATTTTGGCCTCCTCAAGCGGGACGACTTTCCCTTCGAAGAAGGCTAGTGATGGCATTGGGCGTTTCTCCTACTGGTGATGCGGCTGCGGGTACTGGTCAGTTTATCGCAGTTGGATTGGGGGCGGCAATTGAGCGGTTAGCGGCGGCGGTCTGCGAGTTCTGCGGCGACTTCATCGAGGGATACGCCGGCGTCTTCGAGGAGGATTGTGAGGTGGTAGAGGAGGTCGGCGGCCTCGGCGCGGACACGATCCGGGGCCTTGGCCATCGCCGCCAAAGCGGTCTCGCCGCCCTCTTCGATGACCTTTTGGGCGATGCGCTCCGTGCCGCGCTCAAAGAGCGAGGCGGTGTAGCTGCCCTCCGGCATGTCCTTCCTGCGCTGGGCGACGGTCATGGCGAGTTCGGCAAGCGTCGCGCCGAGTTGATCCTGCGCGGCGGGCTCCAACTCCCACTCAGCGGCGTCGAAGTCCTGGTAGAAGCAGGTTTCGCTACCGGTGTGGCAGGCGGGGCCGTCCGGATTGACCCTGAGCAGGATGACATCGCCGTCGCAATCGGGGCGGATTTCGACGATGTTGAGGAAGTGGCCGGAGGTTGCGCCCTTGTGCCAGAGCTCTTGCCGCGAGCGGCTATAGAACCATGCCTGGCCGGATTCGATAGTGCGCGTGAGAGATTCGTGGTTCATGTAGGCGACCATGAGGACGGCGCCGGTGCGGGCGTCCTGGGCGATGGCGGGGATGAGGGCTTTTTCATTGAGTACGAGTTGGGTTGGCATGGGGTCTTCTCCTCTGTTCAGTGACGGGAGGCTCACTCAATTGTAGGGGTTAGAGGGCGGGGAGGGTTTTGGAGGCGACGATGTCTACGAGGCCGAGGAGGTTGGTGATTTCGTGGTCGGGGGTTGCCGGAACGTCCCTCGGCCAGTCCGCGCCGGCACGGTTTAGCCAGACGGCGGGGATGCCGGCCATCTGCGGGCCCTGGACATCCTCCTTTGGAGTATCGCCGACGTAGATTGCCTGGGACGGGTCATCGATGCCGAACGCAGCGAGGGCGGTTTCAAAGATGCGGGGGTGGGGCTTGTAGACGCGCACGCCTTCGGAATGGATGACGTGGTCGAACGCCAGGCCGTGCGTCGCGATTGTGCCGTGCAGGTATTCGTGGTCGGCGTTGCTGACGATGGCGAGCGGGACGCGGGCGCGCAGGGCTTCAAGAGCCGGGGTAACGTCACGATACATTCCCCTTGCCTTTAGATCATCGTAGAACATGCCGATGGCACCGGGAATGTAGGCGGGGTCCAGGCCGAGTTCGGTTGAGGCGAGTTCAAAGGCATTGCGCCAGGCTTCGCGGTAGGGCGTGAATTGATCAGGGGGCGGGGCGTCCCATTGGCCATCGCCATCGAGCCAGACACGGGACTGGCGGAACGCGGTTTCATGCACGCGCCAGCGTTTCAGCAGGGTTTCGGAGTCGACGGGAATGTTAAACCGCTCGACGATTTCGGCAAAGATGCGGGACAGGAGACGCGGCTCGTAGTGGAAGAGCGTGCCGTAGGCGTCAAGGAGAACGGCGCGAAGCCGGAATCGTGAGCGGCGGCGGGGTCGGCCTGGAGGGTTCACGCTCCCGCGCTCGCGTTCAGCCGGACGGGGACGTTTTGGCTTCGCATGTAGTCCTTGACCTGGGCGATTGTGTATTCGCCGTAGTGGAAGATGCTTGCGGCGAGCGCGGCGTCCGCCCCGCCCTGGACGGCCTCACACATGTGCTCCACGCCGCCCGCGCCGCCGGAGGCGATGACGGGGATGGTGACGGCGTCCGCGACTGCGCGAATGAGTTCGAGATCATAACCGGACTTGGTGCCGTCGGAGTCGATGCTGTTGAGGACGACCTCGCCGACGCCGAGTTCTGCCGCGTAGATGGTCCATTTGAGGGCATCGATGCCTGCGGCACGGCCGCCATCGGCGCCGGTGTGGGTGCGGACTTCCCAGCGGGTGGATTCGTCAAAGGCGATGGGGGATGTGGAGGGGGGAGGATTCTTCGCTGCGCTCAGAATGACAGGGTCGGGATTGATGCGACGGGGGTGGGGGTTGATGCGGCGGGCGTCCATGCCGAGGACGATGCACTGGCTGCCGAACTGTGCGGCGGACTCACGGATGAGTTCCGGGTTCTGGACGGCGGCGGTGTTGATGCTGACCTTGTCCGCGCCGGCGTTGAGCATTGTCCGGACATCTTCGACTGAGCGGATGCCGCCGCCGACGGTGAGGGGGATATAGACTTCTTCGGCGACGCGTCGGACAACATCGAGCATGATGGCACGCCCGTCCGAGGAGGCCGTGATGTCGTAGAAGACGAGTTCATCCGCGCCCTGCTCATCGTAGAAGCGGGCGAGTTCGACGGGGTCGCCGGCGTCGCGGTGGTCCCGGAAACGGACGCCTTTGACAACACGTCCGCCCTTGACGTCGAGGCATGGGATGATTCTGCGAGAGAGCATGGTGGTTCCATTGTAGCGGGGTATTGTGGGGGATGGGGGCTGCTTGGATAGAAGCGGCAGTCTGTTGTGCGTTTGCTTGAGCGAGAGGCTAGCCTACGATTCGAGCTCCGCAGGGATGTCAGCGACCATAAATGGCCAGGTCTCGTTCGATCTCTTCGAGGATGTCGCTGACCGTAAAACTCGACCAGGTCCATTCGCTAGTCTGCAACGACTCCGACCACCTGATCTCTTCGAGGGTCCACAACATATATGGTCCGGGAACGAGGGACCGACTGGCGATAGCTGCGTCCGTAACAGGATGCCAACCCGGTGAAATTGAGAATTCTGACTGGTTTAACTCCGAATCTGAACCTGCCAAGTAATTCAACCGTGACTCGATAGGGGTATTCCGAACGAAGGTGTTTACGTTCCCTGCTCCGGTCACGTTGTAACGATCCAACGCTGGAAGTTGTTCCAGGAACAGAATCGCCTCCCGATCAGCCCATCGCGAATCTCTTTCAGAAAGCATTTCCTCCGCCCGGCTTTGAGCCACAGCCTCAGTTGCGTGCCACCAATCGTCATAGACGGTAACGGTGATCTGCTGTCCACTCGTCCCCTTTAGAGTTTCAATTACATCGAACGTCAACTCGAGTTTCGGATGGTATGTAAATTTCGGCCATAGTTCGCCGCTTCTGGATTTTTCGACGCTCGCCTTGGCCGAGCTGAATCTTGCGCGCATTATGATCTCTGCGCTATATACTTGCCAGTCCAATGATGGGGGCGTATCACTAATATTCGTGTGAGTTAAATCATGAGGTCGGTAAAAGCTTGGAAGAGATCCCCTAGCAGGTCCCAAATCGGAAGGCAAAGGTATTATCTCGGGAGAGTCTGGCGTTGGGGAGGGTGTAGGTGTATCGCTCTCAACTAAAGAGCATCCGGCTATCAGCACGGCTGCGACGATGGCCAGCACGGACAGCATGGACAAGAGCAATGCTGCCAGCAGGGGGGTTCGTGTCATCATGGCGCCTCTGGTGTCAGTATACGCGGGAGGATGACTGTCGGGGGTGGTCATCCTTCGACAAGCTCAGGGTGACATGGCTGCGCTGATTGCGTCCGGGAGGGTGATGTCTTCGGTGTAGAGGGCGCGGCCTATTATTACTGCTTCTACGTCTGTGGCGGCGAGGGCGCGGATGTCATCGAGGGTGGTGACGCCGCCGGAGGCGATGACCGGGATGGGGGCGACGGCCTCCGCGAAACCCTGCATCGCTTCGACGTTGACACCCTGCATGGCGCCGTCGCGCGAGATGTCCGTGTGGATGAAGCGGCGAGCGCCATCATTGGCGAGACGTTGAGCCAACTCAATGGTGTCGACGCCTGAGTCCTCTGTCCATCCGCGGACGGCGACGCGGCCATCGCGGGCATCGAGGCCGACGGCTATGCGGTCGCCGTACTTGTCACAGGCTTGGCGGACGAGTTCGGGATCGGTGACGGCGACGGTGCCGAGGATTACGCGGTCAATGCCGGCGTCGATGAGGGCATCGATATCTTTCATGGAGCGGACGCCGCCGCCGAGTTGGACGGGGACGGTGACGGCATTGGCGATGGAGGCGGCGAGCCGGGCCTGCCCCGTGCTGCCCTCTCGCGCGCCATCGAGGTCAACGAGGTGAATGCGCCCGCCGCCCTGCTCTTCCCATCTGCGGGCGACGGCTGCGGGATCATCATCGAAGACGGTCTCGCGGTCATAGTCGCCCTGGACGAGGCGGACGGCTTTGCCGTTGCGGAGGTCTATCGCAGGAATTATTTCCATCATCAATTCCAGACTGTCTATACCCTCGCCGTTAGATCGCCCAATTGAAGAAGTCGCGGTAGAGAGCGAGGCCGGGCCTGCCGCTCTTCTCCGGGTGGAATTGCGTGGCGATGAGCTTGTCGCGCGCGACAACGCTGGCGAAGGGGCCGCCATAGTCGGTCACGCCGAGGGCCATGTTCCCGGCGGCGGGGCGGACGTAGTAGCTGTGGACGAAATAGAACTGGTAGTTGGGGGGGATGTTGGCGGCGGCGGGGTGGTCACGAGTGAAGGCGACATCGTTCCAGCCCATGTGGGGGACGGTCAGGCTCCGGTCGAAACGGAGAACTTCACCGGGGATGAGGCCGAGGCATTGGGGGGCGTCGCCCTCTTCCGAGCGTTCGAAGAGAAGTTGGAGACCAAGGCAGACGCCGAAGAAAGGAGTTTCGCGGGCGATGATGTCCTGGAGGGCGGCGTCCATGCCGGCGGCGCGGAGTCGTTGCATGGCGGGGCCTGCGATGCCCTGCCCCGGAAAGACGATGCCGTCCGCGCCGCGGAGATCGGCGGGCTTGTCTGTGACGCTGGGGCGAAAGCCGACGGTTTCGAGGGCTTTGGCAACGGAGCGGAGGTTGCCCGCGCCATAGTCGACGACCGCGATGAGGGGGGCTGCGGCGTTACTGCTCACCGGTCAGAAGCTCCATGGGCAAGGCGCGGTCCTGGTAGCGGGCAAGGATGAAGAGGAGATCGGCGGCGCGGTTGAGGTACGGGATGACGAGGGAGTCCTGGCGGAGATAGCCGTCCTGCATGAGGCCGACTGCGCGCCGTTCGGCGCTGCGGAGCGTGGAGCGGGCGAGATCGAGGGCGGCAGAAGCAGGAGTCGCGCCGGGGATGATGAATGCGCGCGGCAACTCAAACGATTCCTGCAAGCTGTCTATGAGGACTTCGAGGGCATCGACGTCCTCCTGGGTGACAGGCGAGAAGTGCTTGAGGAAGGTTTGAAAGTAGTTAACGTCGGTGGCGAGTTCGGCGCCGACGGTGAACAGTTCTCGCTGGAGGGCGATGGCGATTTCGCGGACGCGCTCGTCCTCGGAATGGCTGCGTCCCAGTCCGATGGCTGAGACGGCCTCATCGACGGTTCCGTAGGCTTCGGCGCGCGGGTCGTTCTTGGGGACGCGGCCGCCGTAGAGGAGGCCGGTCTCTCCCTTGTCGCCGTAGCGGGTGTAGACGTTGGGTGCCATGTTCGTAGTGTAGCGCAGGCGGGGGGAGGATGTAGAAAGTTGACAATGGTGTTGTTAGGGGTATGATGAATGCGTTGGTAGATTCTTCGCTACGCTCAGAATGACATATGGGCGCTCAGAATGACAGTCGGGCCATGAATGACAGGGGCACGGCGAGGGCAGCGGTGGTGAGGGCCGGTGAAATGGCAGGGACGGATTATTACGGGACGCTTGGGGTTTCGCGGGCGGCTTCTGAGAAGGAGATCAAGTCGGCGTTTCGTCGGCTTGCGCGGCAGTATCATCCTGACGTGAATCCGGGTAACGAGGACGCGGAACAGCGCTTCAAGGAGATCAATGAGGCGCACGAGGTCCTGGGCGACGCGGACAACCGCAAGAAGTACGACACGTACGGCGAGAACTGGATGCACGCGGGTCGCATCGAGGAGATGCAGCAGCAGGGCGGATTCGGCACTGGGCCCGGGATGGGCGGCGCGTTCCGCTTTGGCGGCGCACAGGGCTTCAGCGGCCTGGGCGATATCCTCGGGCAGTTCTTTGGCGGGGGCGGAGGCGGAAGCGAGTCGGCATTCCGGCAGCGGCCCCAGCCTCAGCGTCCGCGCGATGTTCCCGTCGAAGTAACGCTGCACGAGGCTTTTCACGGAACGCGGCGCTCGATACGCGTGCAGGATGGCGAGGGCGGAACACGCACCATCGAGGCGCAGGTTCCGGCGGGCGTCGATAGCGGCTCCCGCGTGAGAATGAGCGGCGCAGGCCCCCGGACGCCTGCGGGCGGCAATTCCGACCTTTATCTGAAAGTAACGGTCAAGCCGGATTCGCAGTTCAGCCGCAAGGGGGCCGACCTCACGACCGAGGTCAAGGTTCCCATGCTTGACGCGCTGCTGGGCGGCGAGGTCATTGTGCCCATGATCGGCGGTTCCGGTGTGGCGCTTCGCATCCCGCCGGAGACGGACAACGGCCAGACGTTTCGCATCACGGGCAAGGGGATGCCGAAGATGCGCGGTACCGGCGCGGGCGATCTCCTTGTAAAGGTGAGCGTGACGCTGCCCAAGGGCCTGCAGGAATCCGAGCGCGAACTCTTGACACAACTGCGCGGGATGCGCGAGACGGCAGGAGGTAAGGAATGAGCTTCCGCAATCCGAGTGATCCGGTGTATTCGATTCGAGTCGCGGCGCGGCTTGTCGGCCTGCACGTGCAGACGCTGCGCTATTACGAGCGCAACGGGATGGTGCAGCCGCAGCGGTCTCGCGGCAACGTGCGCTACTACAGCGATGCGGATCTGGAGCGCATTCAGAAGATCAAATCGCTCATCGATGAGCTCGGCGTGAACCTGGCCGGCGCGGAAGTGATTATGCGGATGAGCGGTCGGATGGCCGAGATGGAGCAGCGCATCAAGGACCTCGAGGGCGCGTTGGAACGGCTGACGGGAGTGAGGGAAAACAGTCATGATGAGTCCTGATCGATTCACGGACGGCGCGCAAGAGGCGCTCGCCGTGGCGCAGCAGACGGTGATGGACATGAGCCACAGCCAGATGGACGTGGAGCATATCGTCTACGCGATCTTCCAACAGCCGGACAGCCAGGCCGTGAGCGTTCTCGAACGGCTGGGCATCGACATTGACGCGATGACAGACCGGTTCGAGGGCGTGCTGAACAGCGCGCCAAAGGTGGCGGGCGGGGCGACGCAGATGTACCTGACGCCGCGCTTGCAGGGGTTGCTGACGGGCGCAACGATGGCGTCCAAGAAACTCAATTCAGAGCAGATCGGGACTGAGCACCTGCTGCTGGGCGCGGTGGGCGTGAACAACGGGGATTCGAACACAATCTTCAAGGAGTTCAACCTGACTCAGCCGCGCCTCGAAACGGCGCTGAAAGAGGCGCAGGGCGGCGCGGGCGCGGACGGCGGCGCCGAGGGAGGGCGCGGTCGTTCGGAACAGTCGCGCCGCGCCCTGGACCGCTACACCATCGACCTGACGGCGTTGGCCGAGGAAAGCAAGCTTGACCCGGTGATCGGGCGGCAGGCGGAGATCCGGCGGGTGATGCAGATACTGACGCGGCGCACGAAGAACAATCCCGTCGTGATCGGCGAGGCAGGCGTCGGCAAGACCGCCATCGCAGAGGGGCTGGCGCAGAGGATCATTGCCGGAGACGTGCCGGAATCGTTGAGCCATGCACGCGTTCATGCGCTCGATATGGGGTCGCTCGTCGCGGGGGCGAAGTTCCGCGGGGAGTTCGAGGAGCGGCTGAAGAACGTGCTGAACGACGTGCGGAGCGCGCACGGGGACATCGTGCTGTTCATCGACGAACTGCATACGGTCGTTGGGACAGGGGCGGCGGAGGGCGCGATGGACGCGTCCAACATGCTCAAGCCGGCACTGTCGCGGGGCGAACTACAGGCCGTCGGCGCGACGACACTCGACGAGTATCGCAAGCACATCGAAAAGGACACGGCACTGGAGCGGCGCTTCCAGCCGGTGTATATCGAGGAGCCGTCGCTGGAGGACGCGCTTGCGATCTTGCAGGGCATCGCGCCGCGCTATGAGGCACACCACCGGGTGACGATCACGCCAGAGGCGTTGGAGGCGGCGGCGCGGCTGAGCGCGCGGTACATCACGGATCGACAACTGCCGGACAAGGCCATCGACCTGATCGACGAGGCGGGGTCGCGCCTACGGATCGACGCGGAGTCGTTCACCCCTGAGTTGAAGCAGATGGATCAGCGGATGCGCCAGCTTGAGATCGAGGATGAGGCGGCGTCGAACCGGGAGGATTTCGAGGAGGCGGCGCGGATCAAGCAGGCGCGGGCGCAGCTGCAGAACGACTATGAGACGGCGCTTTCGACGTGGAAGCAGGAGAAGAGCATCCGCAACACGGTGGAGGCGGAGGACATCGCGACGTTGATCTCAGAGTGGACCGGGGTGCCGGTGAGCCGGATGATGGAGGAGGAAACGCAGCGGTTGACGCGGATGGAGTCCGAGCTTCACAGGCGCGTGATCGGGCAGGAGCAGGCGGTCACGGCGCTTTCGGACGCGGTCCGGCGGGCGCGGGCGGGGCTGAAGGACCCGGAGCGCCCCATCGGCAGCTTCATCTTCCTAGGGCCGACGGGCGTGGGCAAGACGGAGATGGCGCGCGCGCTGGCGGAGTTCCTGTTCGGCGACGAAGAGGCGCTGGTTCGGCTGGATATGTCCGAGTACGGCGAGCGGCATGAGGTATCGCGGCTGATCGGCGCGCCGCCCGGGTACATCGGGTACGACGACGGGGGGCAGTTGACGGAACTGGTGCGGCGAAGGCCCTACCGCGTCATCCTGTTCGACGAGATCGAGAAGGCGCACCCGGACGTGTTCAACATGTTCCTGCAAATCCTGGAGGACGGGCGGCTGACAGACGGGCACGGGCGGACGGTGGACTTCCGCAACACGGTCATCATCATGACGTCCAACCTGGGGACGGAGATATTGCAGCGGGAGAGGATCGGGCTGCTGAGGCCGTCGGACGGAGCGCAGGCGTTTCAGGACTTGCAGAAGTCCGTCGACCAGGCGTTGAAAAAGGCGTTCAGGCCGGAGTTCATCAACCGTATCGACGAGATCATCGTGTTCGAGCCGCTGAGCCAGGAGCAGATTCTGCAGATCGTGGACATGATGGTGGCGGAGGTTCAGAAGCGGCTGGAGGAGCGGAGCCTGCGGATCACGCTGACGGACGCGGCGCGGGAGTGGCTGGCGAAGGTGGGGTTCGATCCGTCGTTCGGGGCGCGACCGCTGAGGCGGGCCATCCAGCGCCACGTTGAAAACACGCTGGCGCGGGAGATACTGGAGGGGCGCATTGCGGACGGGGATGACATCATCATCGACCGCGGGGACGGGGAGGGGGAGAACGTGGATGAGTTGACGTTTGCGAAGGCGGGGGCGGACGCTGCTCCCATGCCGGTGGCGGTGGAGCGGGAGGCTGCGGGGGTGTGAGAGGCGAATGAGTCGGGGGCGCAATAGGGGGCGGCACGATCATGAACACTCTAACCAGTGAATCCAGCGAGTCGTTACGAAAGTCTGCCGTGTGCCGCGCTGCAAAAGTCCTGGCGTGTGTCTTGGGTAGCGTCACCCTGTTGATTGTTGCGCTCCTACTAGTCTGGATTGGTTGGATTCTCATGGACATCGCGCTAGGTAATGACTCTTGGGGGCATGATGAAACTGAATGGTCCGTTCCGCTGAGATACAATCTAGAGTGGTCGCCATCCGGCGAGTACATCGTATTTGCCGACAACTGGAACACTCTAAGTGTTTCAGCCGACGGAACCGCTTTGCACTTCCTTCAAGGTGAGGGCAGGCGCGATGATTTTTCCATATCTATATCTCCCGACGGATCACGTGTCGCTTACTCTACTACCAGATATCCCAGAGACGTAGACCTCGCTCTGGGCATCAATTCCGAAATTGAAACGTCAAGACTGGATGGCTCCGATACTCGGAGGCTTACAAAGACTGAGATGGATGACATATATCCCGTATGGTCGCCAGACGGCGGGCGTTTTGTGGTGATGCGTTCCGGAGACAACGATGAGGGAGTCAGTGGGCTGTACACTATGTCTGCGGATGGCTCTGACCTACAGTTGCTCCTCCCGCTCCCATACCATGTTGCCCCCTCGGATGAACCAGAAAATGGTTCACGCATGCCCAAACTCGCACGGCGCCCGCTTGGCGATCTTCCACAGCGCGACCATGGAGGCCCCCTTTGGTCGCCAAGCGGTGATATGCTCGCTTTCTCTGGCACACTGCTTAGCTGGCAGCCCAAAGCCCATAGCATCTATGTGATCAATTCTGATGGTACAGGACTCTCTATCGTGTTCTCAGCATCCGGAGTTACAGAGAGGGACTATTCCGACAGTAGCTCACTGCTCTACGTAGCTGACCCCATCATCGGAACACCGGCCTGGTCTCCTGACGGACGGATGATCACTTTCATGCGCTACATCGAGGACGACTACCGGGGTCTGACGTCTATGGGAGAATACTACGCGATCAAGGGTGAACCCGGGCTGGCTCTCTATGCAGTAAGCGTAGACGGCACAGGCTTTCGGGAGGTCGTGAAGTTCGGCCCGCGTTTCGCATGTGATGGCGCGGTAACCTGGTCACCAGACGGGGCCGCAATCCTCACATCCTATTTTCAGCCACAAGACGCAAGATTCAGGGTCTGCGGCAACCGTAATCCTGACTCAGATCAGGGATATGTCTATGTCGTTGACGCGAACAGTGGCAATGCGCAACGGATTGGCGAGGGCGCGCATGCGGTCTGGTCTCCTGATGGATCAAGGGTCGCCGTCTTCAATCCGTTCTCCGATGGCGTTCTCTACACCGCCAACCCGGACGGGTCCGGCGTGCATGTGCTGGTGAGGCGAAAGGACGACGGCGAGCTTGTGGCAGCCAATCGTAGGTGCGTGCTGTTCTTCTGCTGGAGTGTTGATCCGTCGGGGGATGGGGGCTGAGAGGAATGATCGCAACGCAGGCGTCGGCTACGAGCGGCGCACCCTTGTATAGTGTGAGGGCAAACAACACGGAGGGATGGTTACGCGATGATGCGTCGCATGAGCACTCCAGTCAATGACCCTGGCGAGTCGTCACGGAAGTCTGCCCGGTGCCGCGTGGCGAAAATCGTGGTGTGCGTCGTGGGCAGCCTCACCTTGCTGATACTTGCCATCCCAATAGTCTGGATTGGCTATAATGTCGTAGGCTGCTGGATGGGGCAAGGCCTCTGGTGTCCTGGGTCCGCGCATGACAAAGACGAACCGCCTTACCTCAGGTATGATCTTCAATGGTCACCAGATGGCGAGTACATCGTATTTGCCGACAACCGGAGCACTCATAGTGTTACGGCAAATGGAACCTCTCTGCATCTGATTCAAGAGAGGATCAATCACAATCAGGATGATTTTTCGATATCCATATCGCCGGACGGATCACGAGTTGTTTACTCCACTTACGAATATCCAAAGCGAGAAACGCCACCTCTTCGTAAGAATGACGAAATCGCAACATCAAGAATGGATGGCTCTGACCGCAAAAGGATTACAGAAACCCAAGTTTTTGACAATTATCCGAGCTGGTCGCCCGATGGCAAGTTCTTCGCATTGCTCAGGTTTCCACATTCACAAAATGCAACTTCGAAAGGGGGGCTCTATATGGTCGCCGCAGATGGTTCCGATCCAAAATTGCTTCTGCTGTTGCCATACAGCCTGTCTTCCTTGACGAAACCTGTAAGTGTTTCTGGCGTACCCACTCTCGTACCCGGGCCACTTAGCGATTTTCCACAGGGTGACCATAGAGGGCCCATTTGGTCACCAAGCGGTGAAATGCTTGCTTTCTCCGGCTCGCTGTACCATTGGCGCCCCCAAGCCCATAGTATTTATGTGATAAATTCTGATGGTACTGGCCTATCCGCCGTGTTCTCAGCATCCGGAGTTATAGAGACAAAAGACTCGGGCAGGAACTCCCTGCTCTACGCAGCTGACCTCATCATCGGAACGCCGGCTTGGTCTCCTGACAGTAAGAAACTCGCGCTCATGCGGTATATTGAGGACGACTATGGAGAGCTCATGGGAGAAGAGTACTCGATTGCAGGCGAACCCGGTCTGGCTCTCTATGAAGTAGGCGTAGATGGTACAGATTTTCGTGAGATCGTGAAGCTCGGTCCACGTTTCGCATGTGATGGCGCGGTAGCCTGGTCGCCGAATGAGCCCAGCATTCTCGTTTCTTACTTTCAGCCCAACAGACCGCAAAGCAGGTTCTGTGGAGATATTAATCATGACTCGGATCAGGGGCATGTGCATGTCGTCGACGTGACCAGTGGCAATGCGCAACGGATTGGCGAGGGCGCGCATGCAGTCTGGTCTCCTGATGGATCAAGGGTCGCCGTCTTCAATCCGTTCTCAGATGACGTCATCTACACCGCCAACCCGGACGGCTCCGACATACAGGCGCTTGTAAAGCGAAACGAGGACGGCGAGCTTGTGGCGGCCAATCGTAGGTGTGTGCTGTTCTTCTGCTGGAGTGTTGCCCCGGCTGGAGTATGACGGGCGTGCCGTGAAATCACTTGACCAGTTGCGCAGCCATTTGATTGCGCGTGAGTTCGACTACTCCAAGCACGCGTTGGAGCGCGCGGCCTTCAGGAACATTAGTGAGCGAGAAATAAGGGAGGCGGGGGACGGTTGCACGGTCATTGAAGACTACCTGGACGACCATTACGGGCCAAGCGCCCTCCTGCTGGGATTCACTGCGTCAGGCCGGCCGATTCACATCGTCGTTTCCTTAGCCGACACGCCGCGCGTGAAAATCGTTACACTGTATGAGCCTGATGAAGAGCTTTGGATCGACTACGCCACGAGGAGATAGCCATGTACGCGTGCGCGGTCTGTCACGGGGATAACAGCCGTGAAGAAATCGTCGACGAGGTGCTCAACCTCGGTGGTCGCTACGCGCTCGTGAGTGGAGTGCCCGCAACTGTGTGCGGCAACTGTGGGGAGCGATCATTCAGCCCAGAAACGACGGAAAGGGTGCGCCTGCTCGTCAATTCTCCGGTTGCCTCCGGCGAATCCATCACCATGGAGCGCTACGAATTCGCTTAGAGCGTCTCGGCGGACGCTTCGCCCTCAGAACCCTGCTATCCAACCAATCCCCGGCTCGAATTCCACGGCTATGGCTACTGCTATCCCCTCTTCGGCGAGGGGGGCGGTCACCTTTCGACAGGCTCAGGGTGACCGGGGGGGCTGAGGGTAGTGGTTTGGGGGATAATGTTGAGGGATTCTTCGCTGCGCTCAGAATGACAACCGGGGTGGTTTGGGGTGATGGGGCTTTGGGATGAGTGATTATCCTTTGGGGGAGGGGTTTGTTTCTGTTGAGGGGATGCGGCTCCAGTTTGTGGAGGCCGGGCCTTCGAATGGGCCGCCTGTGGTGTTTTTGCA
This sequence comes from Dehalococcoidia bacterium, assembly GCA_963666115.2. GTDB lineage: Bacteria > Chloroflexota > Dehalococcoidia > UBA6926 > UBA6926 > VXMO01. Next base: position 320,022 of record CAXXET010000004.1, read on the forward strand.
CGGGATCGGCGGGGGCATCGAGGATTGGTGGGCGAACCTCGGTTATTTCGGCGAGCAGGGGTATCACGTGCTCGCGCCGAGTATGCCGGGGCATGGGAAATCGGAGTATCACCCCGATGAATGGGATCCAGCGGAGAGCGGCAAGACAGTCATCGCGCTGCTGGACGCATGGGGCATCGATTCCGCGCCCCTGATCGCGCACTCGGCCGGCGGGATTGCGGCGATACTGGCCGCGCTGGAGTTTCCCGAACGGGTGGAGTCGCTGGTGCTGGCCGCGCCTGGCGGGCTGACGCGCAAGATGGGGTGGCCGCTGCGGCTCGTGACCATCCCGTTCGTAGGGGAGGCGATGTGGCATCCGCGGCTGCTGGCCGGACACCGCGCCCGCAAGACGATCTTCGCGGATGAGAACCTGGTGAATCACACGATCATGGACGAGTGGGTGGCGCGGCACCGCGACCCGCAACAGCGCAAGGCGTTCTTTGACCTGCTTCGCAGGGGAATGGATATTCGCGGGATGAAGCGGCCCTATAACCTGCGGGGGCGGGCGCGGGATGTGCGTTGCCCGACGCTCATCTTCTGGGGGCGGGAGGATATGATTGTGCCTTCGCCGGAGACACGGGACGGGCGGTTAATGACGTGGCCGGAGGCGGAATTCCGGGAGCTATCGCCGTGCGCGCATTGGCCGCAGGTGGAGCAGGCGGAGGTTTTTAACAGGGAGGCGGCGGGGTTTTTGGCACGGGCGGGGGTGGATTCTTCGCTGCGCTCAGAATGACAGACGGGGCGGAAAAGGGATTGGTTTGGCGGGGGTCGGGGGCATATAATCGGCGTGGAGACCATGTTCACGCACCTGCACACCCATTCGGAGTTCAGCCTGCTGGATGGCTTGTGCCGCATTCCCGACCTCGTCGGGCACGCCTGTGAACTTGGATTCGAGTCGCTTGCCCTGACCGATCACGGGAGCCTGTACGGCGTCGTCGATTTCTATCGAGAGGCCCAAGAGGCGGGGATCAAGCCAATCATTGGCGTTGAGGCGTACGTCGCGCCAGGGAGCAGGACGGATCGCACGCCGGGCAACAATCAGCCGTATCATCTCGTCCTCCTCGCCAGGAATGACGAGGGGTACCACAACCTGCTGCGGCTTGTCAGCATCGCCCACCTGGAAGGCTTCTACTACCGGCCGCGGATGGACCGGGAGGTGCTGGAGCAGTACGGGGCGGGGCTGATCGCGCTGTCGGCGTGCATGGCAGGCGAGGTAGCCCGGGCGCTGACGGAAGGCCGGCTTGACGATGCGCGAGAGGCGGCGCTGTGGCACAAGAAGACGTTTGACGGGTATTACATCGAGATCCAGCGGCACCCGGGCATTGCGGAGCTTGACCGGCTGAACGCCATGCTGCTCGACCTGGCGCAGGAACTGGATATTCCCATTGTCGCAACGAATGACCTGCACTACACGCGGCGCGAGGATTCGGACGCGCACGACGTGCTGCTGTGCATCCAGACGAACTCTACTGTCGATGACACGAACCGGATGCGGATGGACGACGACGGTTTCTACCTGAAGTCCGAGGCGGAGATGCGGGAGTTGTTCGCGGATCTGCCGGAGGCGATTGAGAACGCGGGACGCATCGCGGACGAGTGCAACCTTGAGTTGGAGTTCAACCGGCTGCTGCTGCCGCAGATTGAACTGCCGGACGGGCTGTCGTCGTTCGAGTACCTCGAGCAGCTCTGCTACGAGGGATTTGAGCAAAGATACGCGGAATACGCGGACACGGAGGGGGCGCGCCAGCGCGTGGCGTATGAGCTGGACGTTATCCGCCAGATGGACTTCGCCGACTATTTCCTGGTGGTGTGGGACCTGGCGGCGTACGCGCGCAAGCAGGGAATCCTGGTGGGGGTGCGGGGGAGCGCGGCGGCCAGCGCGGTCCTGTACTGCCTCTATATCACGAATATCGAGCCGCTGCGCTATGACCTCGTCTTTGAGCGATTCCTGAATCTTGAGCGCAAGGAGATGCCGGATATCGACCTGGACATCGAGGACGAGCGGCGGGATGAGTTGATCGACTACGTGACGCGGCGGTACGGACAGGACCGCGTGGCGCAGATCATCACGTTTGGGACGTTCGGGGCGCGGGCGGGCATCCGCGACGTCGGGCGGGCGATGGGGATGTCGTTCAACGACGTGGACCAGGTGGCGCGGCTGCTGCCGGCGGGCGCGCATCCGTCATCGTTGCAAGACGCGCTCGACCGGCTGCCGCAGTTCAGGGAGGCCTACGACGGCGACGAGACGGTGCAGAAGCTGGTCACGACGGCTATGCAGCTGGAGGGCATCGCGCGGAACGCGAGCACGCACGCGGCGGGGGTGGTGATCTCACGGGAACCGCTGGTCAACGTGGTGCCGCTCCAGCGGCCGGTGAAGAGCGCGGGTTCAGACGACGACGGCGTGCCGATGACGCAGTGGGACATGCACCGCGTGGCGGAGGCGGGGCTGCTCAAGCTCGACCTGCTGGGGCTGACGAACCTGACGACGCTGGCGCGGACGCGCGACCTGATCGAGCAGCGGTACGGCAAGCGCATCGACATCGACTCAATTCCCCTTGACGATGCGAAGACCTTCGACCTGCTGTCCGCCGGCAAGACGATGGGCATCTTCCAGCTTGAGGGACAGGGGATGACGCGGTGGATACAGCGGCTGCAGCCGCAGACGTTGAATGAAATTTCGGCGATGATCGCGCTGTACCGGCCGGGGCCGATGGAGCATATACAGCACTATATCGACAGCAAGAAGGGCAAGATTTCCGTCACGTTTCCGCATGACGACCTAGCCGATATTTTGCATGAGACGTACGGCGTGATCGTGTACCAGGACCAGGTGCTGCAAATTGCGCAGCGCTTTGCGGGGTACAGCCTCGGCCAGGCGGACATCGTGCGCAAGGCCATGGGCAAGAAGGTGCGGGAGATCATGGAGGCGGAGGAGCAGGGCTTCCTCGACGGGGCGCTGCAACAGGGGTACTCGCAGACCCAGGCGCGGGACATCTTCAAGCTCATCGAGCCGTTCGCGGGATACGCGTTCAACAAGGCGCACAGCGTGAGCTATGCGTACATCGCGTACCAGACGGCGTATTTCAAGGCGAACTATCCGCGTGAATACATGGCATCCCTGCTGAACGCGCATTTGGGGTCGCAGGACCGGGCGGGGGCGGACGCGGAGGAGTGCCGGACACTCGGGCTGACGGTCGCGCCGCCAAGCGTGAATGCAAGCACGGAGGAGTACTCAATCGACGATGCCGCCGACCCCAACGACGACGCATCCGGGGAGGACGCGGTCATTCGCGTGGGGCTTTCGGCAATCAAGAACGTGGGGTACGGGGCGGCACAGTCGCTGGTGTCTGAACGAAAGGCGAACGGGCCGTTCAAGGACCTGGGCGACTTCATCGGGCGGGCGGATTTGACGTCGCTCAACCGGCGCGGGCTGGAGAACCTGGTCAAGGCGGGGGCGCTGGACGACCTGGGGGAACGCGCGACGCTGCTTGAGAACGTGGAGCGCATCCTGTCGTCGTCGGCACAGCAACAACGTCAGCGCAATTCGTCGCAAACAAGCATGTTCGACGCGATGGCAGACGACCCTGCCCTGTCGATCCCAAGCATCGAGCTAGCGGAGGCAGAGCAACCGGCGTCGAATGAGGAGAAGGGGTCGTGGGAGAAGGAGTTGATGGGAATCCACTTCTCCAACGATCCGTACCGGGTGCTGCGCGCGGCGCGGTTGCCAGATGACCTAACGCCATGCACCAACGTCTCCGCCGAAATGGAAAGGGACAAGATTAACCTGGCGGGGATTGTGACGGCCGTGCGGACGTTTATGGTTCGCGAGAAAAATGCCGCTTCCGTCACGCTGAATGATCAATCAGGCGCCGCCACGGTGACTATCTGGCCGGAGCAATATGAGAAGTCGATGGACACATGGCAGATGAACACGCCGGTGCTTATTAGGGGAACCGTGCGTGTCCGCCAGGACGAGCCGTCCATCAATTGCGAAGAGTTCACCGTGCTGGAAGTGAGCGCGGAAGACCTTAAGGCTGCTCCGCCTGCTCCCCCGGCGGTGAACGGGCATTCATCCGCCAACGCAGTCAAAGACGAAAGCACGGACGGCGGCGCGGCGGTCGCTGAGCCTGTTCCTGTCGCAACAGAGGATGCGCCTAAGCAGGAGGCTGAGCCGGAACCGGAGAAGGGTGACGCGCCTGCTACAACGGACGTAAAGGCAGAGCGCGCGCCTGCCGTGGAGAAGCCATCGAATGGCGCGGCGGCGCGGGTGTTGATCTCCGTGATGCTGCACGAGACGCAGGACGAGGAGGCCGACGTTGACCGGCTGAACAGGGTTGTACAGGCGTTGCGCGCACATCCGGGAGAGAGTCCGGTTCAGCTGGTGATCATGCAGCAGGGCGAGCAGTCCGTTATTACGATGGAATTCCGGACGGCTCACTCGGAGGAGTTGGAAACCGAGATCGCGGGGATTCTGGGCGGCAGTTTCCTGACGGTTCAGCCGCTGCTGATGTAGTTATATGGAATGGACGCACCTGGCGACGATGGACGACCAGATCAGCGCGGAGCTGCTGGTCCAGGCCCTGCGGGATGAGGGCATCGAGGCGCTGGTCAACCAGGGTGATACGAGCAGCTTTCTTGGCGTGATGGGACAGCCGTGCCGCGTGATGGTGCGGGCGGACGCATGGGGGCGGGCGACGGCGCTGTTGGAGAAGTGGGATTCTTCGCTACGCTCAGAATGACATTATGCGGTCAGAATGACATGGGGGGTTAGGAGTTCCAGGGGCCGATGATGTCCTCTGTGCGCCAGCCGCCGTAGAAGTCGCCATGAACCAACTCAACGGGAAGGTCATCGACGTATGCCGCGTCGAGCTTCCACGTATAGAAGGCCATGTACTCCCTGATGCCCTCGTACTCCTCTTTCGGGTTCACGTAGCTCCAGATTGCCGCTTCCGCGTGCCGGTCACCGACACGGACGCCCCAGTAGCTGGCGGCGCCTTTGAAGGGTCAAGTGGAGGTGCGCTCCTCAGCGACAAGGAATTCCTGCCGCACGTCCTCAGGCGGAAAGTAGTAGACGGGCGGCATGTCCTTTTCAACGATGCGGACACCGCGCGTCGTTTCCGCAAGGATTTCCCCGCCGAACTCTACGCGCAGCCGGCGGTTCACCGGCTGAACCGGGCCGGGAGACGGCGGGTAATCGGCTGCTGATTCGCGGTCGGCGGTTGTCATTGGATTGCTCCTTTTGATTGTGGCGTATGGGGGGATTGTACGCCTTTTGGGGGGATAAATTCTTCGCTGCGCTCAGAATGACATTCGGGGTTAGCGGCGGCCGAATTGGCGTTCAAGTTGGGCGGAGCTGAGGTGGACCATCGTCGGGCGGCCGTGGGGGCATAGGCGGGGGAAGTTGGCGTCGCTGAACAGGGTGATCAGGGACTCCATTTCGGCGAGGGAGAGGGTCTGACCGGCACGGACGGTGGAGTGGCAGGCGATGGTGGCTGCGACGCGCCTTTCCCGCATATCGACGGCGTCCGCGGCCTGGGTGATTACGGTATCAGAAGTATCAGCTTCATCAGGGGAGGACTGGATTCCCGCTTTCGCGGGAATGACGGAGGGGTAGTCGTCGATTTCGCCGCCGGAACGCTCGTCTAGGACTTCGAGGAAGGCTTGCGGGGCCTCTGATTCTTTCAGCGTCGCGGGCATGGCGCGGAGGAGGATAGCATCGTCGCCGAACGTCTCCCACTCGAACCCGTAGGACGATAGGAGATCGCTCAAGGGGGCGATGGCATCCTGTTGGCGAGTTGTGAGTTGGACGGTGGCAGGCGTGAGGAGGCCCTGCGACGTGGCGGTCTGCTCTCTGCGCCCGGCGAGGATCTGTTCAAAGACGACGCGTTCATGGGCGGCGTGCTGATCAATGAGGTACATGCCGTCCGGGCCTTCGGCGACGATGTAGGTGAGGCCGACCTGGCCGACGGGGCGGAGGGTGAATTGTTGCGGGGGGGGCGGTGCGCCACTGTGTTCGGTTGCCGAATTGGGGTCAAGATTCCCGCTTTCGCGGGAAAAAGGAGAGGGGGGTGGGAAGAGGGGCGGGGGTTCGAGTTGGATTTCGGCGTCGGGGGGGGCGGAGGGGATTGGGGTTCCTGCTTGCGCGGGAACAACTGCTGGGAGGTGGACGGCGAGGGTGCGGCGGAGGGCGCGCTGAACGGTTGCGATGACTTCGCCCTCACGCCGCAACCGCACTTCTGCCTTGGTGGGATGAACGTTGACGTCAATCTCATCGGGCGGGACGGTGACAAAGAGGACAACGAGGGGATAGCGCCCTCGCTGGATGATGTCGCGGTAGGCGTCGGCAATGGCGTAATAGAGGATGCGGGCCTCAACCAGGCGTCCATTGATAAAGAGAATTTGGCCAGCGCGGCGCGGGCGCGTGGTGCCCGGCTCACTGGCATAGCCCGAGACGGTCGTTCCGCCCATGGTGGTGGGCTGGATGGGAAGCATACCGGACGCGGTGTCCGGGCCCCACATTTCGAGCAGGACATGGGAAGCATCGCCGCTGCCGGGTGAGTGGAACGCGAGGCGTCCATCGACGATGACACGGAGAGCGACATCGGGGTGCGCGAGGGCGTACTGAGTGAGGACGGTAACGCAGCGCGTCGCCTCGGCGGCGGCTGAGCGGAGGAATGAGAGGCGGGCGGGAACGTTCTTGAAGAGGTCGCGGACAAAGACGGTGGTGCCGAACGGCGCGCCCTGCATGCCCCGCTCGATGATGTCATTGTCGGCGGCGATGACGTACTGGCCGCCCTCAGTATCCGAAACGCGGGAGACGATTGTCATGCGGGCGACGGCTGCGATAGAGGCAAGAGCCTCACCGCGAAAGCCGAGAGTGCCGATGCGCTCAAGGTCCCGGACTGTTCGCAACTTGGACGTGGCGTGGCGCATGACGGCGAGTTCAAGTTCATCCTCCGGGATGCCGGATGCGTCGTCGGTAACGCGGATGAGGTCGAGGCCGCCACGCACGATTTCAACTTCGACCTGGCCGGCGCCGGCGTCGATTGCGTTTTCGACCAGTTCCTTGACGACGGACGCGGGGCGTTCGATGACCTCGCCGGCAGCGATCTTGGAGGCTACGTCTCGGTCGAGGAGTTGGATGGGCATATCAGTCGCCGCTCGCGCCGTTCCTGCCCTGCTCTGCCAGCTTCTTTAGGTCGTAGAGCTTGGCGAGGGCTTCCATGGGCGTCATCTGATCAGGGGCCAGGCCGAGGATTTCCTTTTCGACTTGCGTGGCGTCAACCGCCGTCTGCGCGGGGCCGGAATGCAGGCTGAACAGGGCGGGCTGGGCGCCCGTTCCGGCGGATTGTGAGCCGCCTGCGCCATTCTCAAGCTGGCCGAGAACTTCCTGGGCACGGGCGACAACATCACGGGGCAGGCCGGCAAGCTGCGCGACGTGGACGCCGTAGGAGCGGTCCGCGCCGCCCGGAACGACCTGCCGCAGGAAAACGACCTTGCCCTCCTCTTCGGAAACGAGGACGTGAAGGTTGAAGGCGCGGGGGAGGGTCTCGCCGAGTTCGACAAGCTCATGGTAGTGGGTGGCGAACGCGGTGCGGGCGTTGAGGCGGGGGTGATTGTGAATATGCTCCACGACGGCCCACGCGATGGACAGGCCGTCATAGGTGCTTGTTCCCCTCCCTGTTTCGTCGAGGATGATGAGGGACCGGTCAGTGGCCTGGTGGAGGATGGCAGCGGTTTCAATCATCTCGACCATGAAGGTTGAGCGCCCGGTTGAGATGTCATCGTGGAGGCCGGCGCGTGTGAAGATGCGGTCTACGAGACCGACGCGGGCAGCAGCCGCAGGGACAAAGGAGCCGATCTGCGCCATGAGGGCGATGAGGGCAATCTGGCGGAGATAGGTGGACTTACCGGCCATGTTGGGGCCGGTGATAATCGCAATGGGTCGGTTTTCCATGAGAGAGATGTCGTTCGGGACGAACGGCTCGTCAAGGACTTCCTCCACGACGGGATGGCGGGCTGAGGTTGCCTCCAATACGCGGGATTCGTCGATCTCGGGGCGGGTCAGGCGGAGCCGGACGGCGTTCTCGGCGAAAGCCGCAAGGACATCAAGGCGGGCGACGGCGCGGGCGGTGGCGAGGATGGACTCGCCCTGCTCCACAATCTGTTGGCAGACCTGTCGGAAGATGGCGGATTCAAGCTCCTCTGCGCGCTGCTGCGCTTCGGAAATCTGAACTTCAAGCTCCTTGAGCCGGGGGGTGAAAAAGCGCTCGCCTCCCGCAATCGTCTGCTTGCGGATGTAATGCTCCGGCACGCGGGGGAGGTGGGGACGCGTGACCTCGATGTAGTACCCAAAGACGCGGGTGTAGCCAACTTTGAGCGTCGGGATCGCGGTGGCGTCGCGCTCTTCGGTTTCGAGCGCGGCGACGGCGACACGGGCATCCGAGGAGACCGCACGCAAGTCTTCAAGCTCCTGCGAGAATCCCTTGCGCACGACGCCGCCTGCGGAAAGAGTTGCGCCAGGCTCATCGGCGACGGCCTCATTCAACAGCTTGCGGATTTCATCATGCGTTTCGACGTCGTTGAGAGTCCATGCCAGCGGGCTGACGGTTTCATCGTCTCTCGCAATTTCGGGCAGCGGGGCGGCGTTCAATACGGCGTGGACGCCTGCGACGGCTTCAAGGCCGCGGCGAACGGCAACAACATCGCGGGGCGCGGCGGAGCCGGAGCGGATGAAGTTGATGAGCCGCTCAAGATCCGGGAGCCCGTGCATGGCAGCGCGCAGACGTGAGCGGAGCATGGGGTCCTGCGCCAGCGCCTCAACGTTGTCATGCCGTTCGACTATGGCCTCGCGGTTGAGGAGAGGGCGTCCGAGCCACTGGCGGAGCAGGCGGCGTCCCATGGGGGTCTGCGTTGTATCGAGGAGGCCGAGCAACCCGCCTTCGCGCGCGCCGGAACTGCCCTCAAAGAGTTCAAGGGTGCGTATCGTTTGGGGATCGAGAATCATCATTTCCGCCGTTTGGCGGGTGGAGAGGGTTTGAACCTGCGTGAGAGCGCCGCGCTGCGTTTCCTGTAGATAGGCGAGCACGGCTCCCGCCGCCGAGATTGCCAGCGGCATGTTCTCGCAGCCATACGGTTCAAGGGAGTACACACCAAAGTGCGCCACGAGGCGTTGACGGGCGTCGCGTTCATCAAATGTGGATGCATCGGCTGAGACGAGCGCGGCATCGTCAAGAACCGGCGGCGCATCGAGGCTTTCCGGGACGAGCAGCTCTACCGGAGCGAGCGCGCCAAGTTCCGTTTGCAGATCATCCACGGAGAGTTCGAGCGTAACGAATTCGGATGTGGAGATATCCGCGTAGGCCAGCCCGGCGCGCTGGCCGTCAACAGTGACGGCCGCGAGGAAATTATTGGCGCTCTCAGGCAGCAAATCGTGTTGGAGGACGGTGCCGGGCGTGACGACGCGGATAATCTCGCGGTCGAGGATACCCTTTGCCGTCTTGGGGTCGCCGAACTGCTCGCAGACGGCAACCCTGTGCCCTTTCTCCAGCAGGCGGGCTAACGAGGCATCGAGGGAATGGGTGGGAACGCCGGCAAGAGGAACACGATGGCCGCGTCCAAGCTCCTTGGAGGTGAGGGCGATGCCCAGGTCACGCGACACGATTTCGGCGTCTTCCCCGAACGTCTCGTAGAAGTCGCCGAGCCGAAAGAGCAGGATTCCGTCCGGGAACTCGGCCTTGATCCGCTCGTATTGCCGCTTAAGGGGAGAACCCCGTGTGGTCATGGAGCGAGTATAGCGGGGAGGGCGCGCGGGGCGGTAGGATTCGAGGATATGAGGGAACGTGGATCGACTGTTGAGGCTGGGCAGGGCGCGGCGGCGGGGCGGCGCCTCTATACACGTTCTTTCGTCCTGCTGTTCCTGATGGAGTTCACGATCTTCGTGACCTTCTACATGCTGCTGCCGACGGTGCCGCTGTACATCAAGGAGTTGGGCGGCACAAATTCGACCGTTGGGCTGGTCATCGGCATCGCCGGGCCCGTCGCGGCGTTCGGCGTCCCCCTGTACGGGCTGGGCGTGGACAGGTGGAGCCGCAAGGGAATGGCGGTTCTCGGATTGATGATCAACGTTGCCGGCGCGCTGGTGATGATCATCGTCGTGTCGCCGCTGATGATGCTGATACCGACGATTCTGCGGCGCGTGGGGTCCGGCGCAACGGGGGCGGCGACGCGGACGCTGATCCTGGACATTGCGCCGCCGAGCAGGCGCGGCGAGGCGATGACGAACTTTGCCACGTCGCACAACATCGCCATCGCGTTTGGGCCCGCCGTTGGGCTGTGGATCTATCACGGTTTCGGATCGACGGAACTGTTCCTTGCGTGCGCTGCGGTGATGGCGGGGGCGGCGTTGTTTTTGTGGCCTGTGGGCGGACGCCCTCACCCTAGCCCTCTCCCGGGGGGAGAGGGGGCAGCGGCTGGCGACGCCAAACGTGTCCCAGAGGGAGAAGAGAGCGGAGAGCCGCGACGGGAGACGTGGGTGGACAAGTTGATTGTGCCGGAGGCGCTTGTGCCGGGGATCACGGTGCTGCTGTTGTCCGCAGCGTACCTGGCAACGACGACATTCGTGTCCATCCTGGGAGAGACGCGGGATGTGCCGAATTACGAGTGGTTCTTCGTGCTGTACGCGGTCGTGGTTATTTCCGGGCGCCTGCTGACAGGCCGCGTCTCCGATACGTATGGCCGGGCAATTATCCTGCTACCGTCGCTGGCGCTGACGGTGGGGTGCATGGTGACGCTGGCGTTTACGTATTCGACCGCCGGGTTCCTCGCGGCGGCGTTCATGCTGGGGCTGGGGTTTGGAACAGGACAGCCAATGCTGCAAGCCCTCGCGGCCGACTGGACACCGCCGGAGAAGTACGGGCGCGCGATGTCCATGATGATGGGCGGTTTCTCGTTCGGCTCGGCTGCGGGAACGGTATTCGTTGGCGAGGTGAGCGAACGACTGGACTTCACGGCGGCGTTCCTGGGGCTGGCAGTGTCGGCCGGCATTGCGCTGCTCATCGCGTGGTGGGGATTCCGGCGGCGCCGGATCCCGGTGTTTGGGGCGGCGGCGCGGCGGGGTACAATCGGATAGGACTGACCCGCAGCGGCAGATGATTCAGGCAACGGTGGAGGACATTGGACAATGACCGTGGATTTCGTAAGCAACGAAGAAACGATCCAGGCAGCGCGCAAGAACCTGGACCAGGCGGGGTGGGACTACCTGGTGGGGGGATCGGAATCGGAGACGACGATGCGGCGCAACCGCGCGGCGTTCGACCGCGTGGCATTCCGTCCGCGCGTGCTGCGCGACGTATCGCAGATGGACCCGTCCACCGAGTTCCTGGGCCATAAGATGCGAATACCGGTGATGCTGGCGCCGGTTGGGGGCATGCAGCGGCTAAGCCCTGACGGGGCGGGCGCCTCCGCAAAGGCGGCGGAGGCATTCGGCACGATACAGACGGTCAGTTCCGTGTCCGAGCCGGGGCTTGAGGGCACGATGGAGGCGGCGAACGGCCCCAAGCTGTTCCAGATGTATATCCAGGGCGACTGGGAGTGGATCGAGGGCATGGCGCCGCGCATCAAGGCAGCGGGCTATCACGCCTTCGTGCTGACCGTGGACAACGCGCGGTACAGCCGGCGCGAGCGGCCCATCGTCGGGCGTTCAGTGCCGGCGAATCTGAACGTGCAGCGCGTCTCGCCCGGCTCATCGGTGACGTGGGAGCTGGCTGAGCGCATCCGCGACCTGATGGGCCTGCCATTCGCGGTCAAGGGCATCCAGACGGCGGAGGACGCGGAGATGGCCGTCGAGCGCGGCTTTGACATCATCTGGGTGTCCAACCACGGCGGACGCCAGATCGACCATGCGCTGGGCAGCCTGGACACGCTGCCGGAAATCGCGAAGGCCGTTGACGGACGCGCCAAGATCGTGCTGGACGGCGGCATCGTACGCGGCAGCGACGTGGTCAAGTCGCTCGCGCTGGGCGCGGACTGCGTGGCGGTCGGCAAGCTGCAGGGCTGGGGCCTTGCGGCGGGCGGCGTGGACGGCATCGTGCGCTCGCTGGAAATCATGGAGGATGAGATGCTGAGCGCGATGGCGCTCATCGGCGTGTCCAAGGTTGGTCAGATCGACGGGTCCTACGTAACGGAGGGATATCCGGTGACGCCGCCGCACGAGATGAGCGCGTGGGTGAATATGCCGGACAGCCGGATTTCCTAGGGGCGAGTAGATTCCCGCTTTCGCGGGAATGACGGAGGGGATTCTACCAATCGCCGAGGGTGGATTTGTAGCAGCGGTCCTGGTGGTCGTTGACCATGCCGGTGGCCTGCATGTGGGCGTAGCAGACTGTTGAGCCGACGAACTTGAAGCCGCGGGACTTGAGGTCTTTTGCCATGGCATCCGACTCCGGCGAGGTGGCGGGAACGTCCTCCCAACCCTGAATCGGGTTAGGGCTGCGCAGGGTCTTGTAGTTGGTGAACTGCCAGATGTAGCGGTCGAACGAGCCGAACTCTTCCTGCACTTCAATGAACCGCTGGGCGTTCGTGATTGCGCCGAGAATCTTTAGGCGGTTGCGGACGATGCCCTTGTCTTCGAGCAGGCGCGCAACATCTTCGTCGTTAAATTGAGCGACCTTGTGAGCATCGAAGCCGGCGAACGCCTTACGAAAAGCCTCGCGCTTATTCAGGATGAGCCGCCACGAGAGGCCGGCCTGGAATCCCTCGAGAATCAGGAATTCAAAGAGCTTGTCGTCGTCGTGGAGCGGCGTTCCCCATTCCTCGTCATGGTAGGCGATCATGTCAGGGCTGACGTCAACATCGGGCCAGCAGCGGGCGGGTGGAGGGGAGTCTGTCATGGGGTCAGAATCCTGATGGTGACGTTGTAGCGAGGCATGGAGCAGGCATGGGGGAGGGACTCAAAGGAGACAACTTCGGCGGCGCGCCACGTTTGGTTGGGGTCTTCGGCAGTGATGACGATGCCAGGAGCAGGTTCAAGGGGTTCTTCATCGCGGATGTGTATTCCGAGAGGCCGATTGTCGTCATGGGCGCGGAGATACCAGGTTGCGGCGCTTGCGACCATGCCGGCTAAACTGCGGCCAAGCGAATGCGGCCAGGCGAAAGCGGCCACGTCTTGCCGGTGAGTTCGGAATCGAGCAGATCATACGAGAGACCGGCATAGTTGGGGACTGTGGCTGCGATGTCCGCGAAGATGTCAGGCGCGTCCTGGTAGGCAAGATCGGCCGATCCGAGTTGGCGCGCGATCTCAGTTGGGGCGCACCAGACGGGGTGGGCATCGCCAGGCGCGTCCTTGATGGCACGGACGCGCTGGACGCGGCGCTCTGCGTTCGTGTACGTGCCCTCACGCTCGACGGCAGCGGCGGCGGGAATGAGGACGTTGGCCAGCGCGGCAAGCTCATCATCAATCACAAGGCCCTGCACCACCAGGAACTCCAAGCGACCGAGGGCGGCGAGCAGGCGCGCACGTGAAGAGTCGCCGATGTCGGCGGGAATGCTTCCGGTCCAATACAGCGCGGTCACAGCGCCGGATTCGATGGCGTCAATGATTTCGTCAAGCGCAATGGCATCCGCGCCAAGCACGTCACTGACTCCCTGCACGTTGCCGCCGCCGGGGCGCAGCACGTGGAGGCCGCCGCCCTGCGGGTTGGCGATGTTGCCCGTCACTGCGGCGATAGAGGCAATGAGCGCAGCCAGGCCGGATGGGTCATCCGCGCCCACGCCGTATATCAGGGCGGCGGGCGACGACGTAGCAATGACGCGGGCGGCCCAGCGGAGATCATCGGCGGAGACGCCTGCCTGAGCCGCCGCGTCTTCAACCGTCGTACCCGCGAGACTCTCAGACAGATCGGAAAGGCCGTCTATGGACTGTTCGACAAATTCATCATGGATGAGGCCGGCATCGAGCAGGGCGCGAAGGATGCCGCGCAAGACCGCCGGCTCAGTCCCCTCCGCGCAGGCGAGCCACCGCTCGGAGGCGCGGCCAAGCTCCGGGTAGGCGGCGGGGCCGATACCGATGAGCGTGGTGTCGTTGTAGTTGACGGCCTTGTGAACCTGGTAGGCGGCGACGGGATGGGTGAGTTCGATATCCGAACCGACCACGAGGACGGCGCGGGACTTTGCGATGTCCCGGATGGGGTTGGCGTTGGCGGCGCTGCCGAACATGGCGGCGAGTTCCCTGCCCGACTGAACCGGCGCCGACGCCGCCAGGGCAACATGCTCAGTTTGCAAGGATTCACGGGCGAAACGATTCAATGTCCAGGCGTCCTCATTAGCGACACGGGGAGAAATCACGACGGCAGCGGAATCACCGGCACGGTCGCGGAGTCCCTCAGCGGCGGCTGTGATCGCGTCGTCCCAGGACGCCTCAGCCGGAGCGCCGTTGGCGTCACGAATCATGGCGCTGATCAGGCGGGCCTCATTAGCGGCCTCGTCGGCGAGTTCGAATTTGCCATGGATGCACGCCAAGCCGCCGTTCGCGCCTCCCTCGATATCAGGCGTGACACGCAGCAGACGGCCGTCCTTGAGTTCCGCCGTCACCTGGCAGCCGATCTCACACTCCGTGCAGACGGTTGTGACGCCGGTGTCCGGCAGGCCGGCCCACTTGTTGTCCTTCTCCGTGAGCGCGCCGACGGGGCAGACGTCCACACACGCGCCGCAGAAGGTGCAGCCGGTCAGCGGATCGGACAGGGGCACGTCGTTTGGCGTGCCCAGGGAGGATGCGGTCTCCGCGGTCGACCATCGAGATGGCCTCCGCGCCAATGACCTCATCACACACGCGCACACAGCGCGCGCATGAAATGCAGAGGTTGTAGTCGCGATCGATGTGCGGGTCTTCTGTGCGGATCGGCAGTTCGCGGTAGGTGTACGGCAGGAGCTGTTCCGTGACGCCGACGATTTCGACCGTCGCCTGCAGCTCGCAACGCTGGTTCTGCGGGCAAACGACACAGCGGTCGGTCACGGAGACGTTGCGCAGGCAAATATCATTTCGGGCCGCAGTGGACGATGCGGTCGCACGTCAGGCATCCGTGCGGATGCTCGGACATGAGGAGGTTAAGGACGGACTGGCGCAGTTCGACGGTCTCGTCGGAGTTGGTGCGGTAGGCAGCGTCCGGGGCGGCGGGGGCGACGCAGGCCGCGGCAAAGCCGGGGCGTCCCTCCTGCTCAACCATGCACATGCGACAGGCGCCGTAGGCCTTGAGCCGCTCATCGTAGCAGAGGGTGGGGATGTAGATACCGGCCTCGGCGGCCGCCTCAAGGATGGTAGACCCTGCCGGGGCAGTGACCTGCCGCCCGTCAATCGTGATGGTGATTGTGTCGGCGGGGGCTGCCTGCGTCACGTTTGACACCTCCGAAGCGCTTGTGTTCCTGTGTTCAGATTATCCCACGAGCGCGGCGCACTCAATACGGGGAGGCTGGATTCCCGCTTTCGCGGGAAAGCGGATTCCAGTTAGCGGGCGGCGTAGACGTTTGAGTCCCCGCGCTCCTCCTCCACCATCTCATCGGGGGAACGCGGAGGCAGGGGCGGTTTGCGGGCGGCGGCGAAGAGGAACGCGCCGGCGGTTGTGACGAATGCCATGAGGATGAACGCGCCCGAGTAGGAATCGAATACATCCTTGAATCCGGCGGCCACGACGGGGCCCAACATCGTCCCGCCTTGCACCACGAGCGACGAGAATCCCATGATTGTGGCGAAGGCGCCGCGGCCAAAGTACTCTGCGCGGATTGCCGTCATCAGCGGCCCGCGGAATCCCCATGACAGCGCCTGCACCACCGCAAAGGCCAGCAGCAGGGGGATGGCATTTTCCGGGTTTCCCACGGGCAGGACAAGGAGGATAAGGGCGAGCGTGTGGCCGAACATGCAGGCGACGATGATCAGCCGCATTTCGATTCGCTCCGCGAGGAAACCCGTTGCGAGCTGCGCGCCGATCATGATGGTCGTCAGGAAGGCGTAAATCCACGCGCCGGTCTCTTTTGAGAGTCCGAGGTCGTCCTCGAGATACGGGATGAATTGTGCGTTGATGGCGGAAACGGCAAACATCGCGCTGGCATGGCCGAATGAAACGAACCAGAACGACGGATTCTTGAGCGCTTCCCGCGCGGTGAAGCCTCGCGCCACCAGGCTGAGAATCGGTCGCGCGGTCGCAGGGACGTTGTCGCCCTCGCGGCCTCCGTCCGGTTTTTCGCCGTCCGGCAGGTAGCCGTACGGCTCAGGAGAATGCCTGAAGAGGAAGGTCAGAGGCAAGCCGAGACAAAGGACGATCACGCCGGACCACATGGCGAGACCGCGCCAGCCCAAGGCGTCCATCCCGAAAACGACAGCGGGAACAGCCCAGCCGGATACGCCCCACCCGACGGCTGCCAGCCCCATCGCGCGGGATCGCTTCTTGTCGAACCAGTTGGCAATCGCGGCGTTGATGGTGATGAACCCGCCAAGGCTCGATCCAATCGAGATGATCAGGTAGGCGCCGTAGTACTGCCAAAGCTCCTCGATATTAGCGAACAGGAAGAAGCCACCCGCGTACAGCAGGACACCGACCTGGAGAACGCGGCGAGTGCCGAACCGGTCAACAAGCCAGCCCTGAAACGGGCCGAGAACTCCGCTTTCCGCTCGCGCAAGGGTGAACGCCAGGGCGATCTGCGCCCTGGTCCAGCCGAAGTCGCGCTGGAGGTGGTTGAAATAGACCTGGAAGGCCTGGAAGAAGAGTCCGCCGTTGAGCACCTGGATGAGGAACGCGCCCAATACAATCCACCAGCCGAAGAACACCTGGCCGGGATTGAATCGAAAGCCGCTTCTTAGTCGGAACACCTACCTGCAAGCCATGGGGATGATGGGCGCGTCTGGGGCGTTAAGGAATCGTAACACAGACGGGGGGCGCCCTTCGACTGGGCTCAGGGTGAGCGGCGTATGTCGTATGCTATACTAGACATACGACATACGCAGTGCAGCGCGGTTTCAGGAGGGTGCGATGCGCATCGGAATCAATATCTCAAACGGACTCCACCAGCGGCTAAAAGCGATCGGGGAGCCGGTCAACGTGTCGCTAGTCTGCCGCGACGCGATTGAGGCGGTGGTGGTGGAGCACGAAGAGTTGGCCGCGCGGGTCGACGGAGACGGACTACGGGCCGTCGTCGACGGATTCGCGGACGATGGCGAGCAATGGTCTGACATCGACTGGCGGGAGTATGGCTGGACAGACGCGGGGGACTGGTTCAAGACAGTAACGCGCGAACAGTACGCCAGATTCGTCCGCTACAGGGAGGCCTTCTTGAAAAGGCCGAGACTTTCCCAGGAAATTCTCTGGCTGGTGCAGTCGGCAGATCCAACTCAAGGCGGGGTTGGTTTCCAAAAACGTCTCGAAGAGCACAGGGATCTGTACGAGAAAGAGCTTGATCGCCTGGAGGATTGGAGCATCGACGGATTCCCTTACGGCGATGCCAAGCGTGAATACGAGACCGCGTGGCTGACGTATTTCAACGTGATCCACAAACTCATTGAGGACACGCGGAAACAGCGGGCCGAGGAGTCGCGCCGTAACCGCGCGCAATTCCCTGAACCCGAATTGCCTGAGCATCTGGTATAACAGTATTCCGCGAAACTACGGCGGCCGAGTCAGTACGTCGGGAAAGGAGGACCCACATGAAGGCATTCGCGAAAGGCGGCAAGGGCGGCGGGGGCAAAAACCCCAACTACCCGAGCACGACCGGCAACCCGTCCGGCGGCGGCCGGGGCAACGAGCCCAAGAAGTAGCCGCCAACAGCCGCCTGCCCGGTACCGGGCAGGCGGCCACATTTTTGTGCAGTCGTTGTAGCCGTTCTTATGCCGCCATGCCGCAGGTGCCGGGGTTGAGGGGGCAGGTGGAGCAGTTGGCTGCGGATTGGGCGTGGAGCTCCATCGCGCGCTTGGAGGGTTGGGCGGGGGTGGCAGCTCGCCCCTGAGCAGGCTGCTCCTGGAAGAGGGGGAGTTCGGTTTGCTTGGCGGGGGTGGGCTTGTGGCCGGGGAAGCGGATGAAGGGGAGGGCGCGCTTGAGGACGACGCCCATCGCCTTGAGTTCGCGGTTCTGGGTTATGGAGTGCTGACCCCGCTGGTCGATGATGCGGCTCGCGGCCAACGGCCCGACACCGGGAACGCGCAGCAGTTCCTGCTCGCTCGCCTGGTTGACGTCCACGGGGAATCGCTCAAAGTTGGTCATGGCGATCATGAGCTTGGGGTCCATGCGCGTATCGAGGAAGCCGTCGTCACTGAACGCCGGGCGCAGTTCCTCGGAATCGTAGCCGTAGATGCGGGACAGCCAATCCATCTGGTAGAGGCGATGCTCACGCGCGAGCGGCGTTGCCGGGTGCTCTTCCAGCGGCGTGTACTGCACGGGGCGGAAGGCGGAGTAGTAGACACGCTTGAAGCCGTAGTTTCCATAGAGGCCGGTCATCCGCTCGTAGATGTCCCAATCCGACTCATCCGCCGCGCCGACGACCATCTGCGTTGCCTGGCCGACCGCGCCGCCGTACTTCTCCTGCATGAGATCGCTGATGCGCCCCATCGGCTCGATGATGCCCTTGTCGAAGTCCTTCATCTTGCTGACTTTGCGGAGATGCTCGCGCGAGGGGGATTCGATATTGATGGAGAGGCGCGCGCCGAGGCGGTGGCTCGCCTCCAGCAGCGACTCGTCGTTCGTGCCGGGCATGACCTTGAGATGGACGTAGCCGCGGAACCCATAGCGAGAACGGACGGCGTCCACCACGTCCAGCAGGCGCTCCTGCGTAGCGTTGGGGTTCTTGAAGATGCCGGAGCTGAGGAAGAGGCCGTCCACCATGTGGCGTTGGCGCATCTCATTGAAGAGGCGGGCGAGCTCGTCCACCTTGAAACCGTAGCGCCTGCGCGGGACCCAGTGGGAGTTGGGGCAGTAGTGGCAGTCCATGATGCAGTGGTCGGTGAACATGACGCGGAGGAGGGAGATACGCTTGCCGTTGGGCATGGCGGCCTTGTAGACGCCGGCGTGGGGGGTGACACCACCGCGCGGGCCCACGCGCTCGCCGCCGGTGGCGCGACGCGCCGCGCCGTCCGAGCGTTCGGCGGGCGACAGGACGTCATCCGTCGCCATTCCGCCCAGGTGACGGAGTTTTTCGTACACGTCCGGCGCGCTCTTGATCAGCATGGCAGGCCTCCCTTATAGAAACATATGTTCTATATCATAGAGGACTCTCTGAGCCTGTCAACCCCCTGTCAGGGTGAGCGGGGGGCACAATTGAGGCTTTAGATTCTTCGCTGCGCTCAGAATGACATGAGGGCGGTTTCAGAATGACATGGGGGCGGTTAGCGGAGGGTGTAGAGCCAGCCTTCGTCGTGGGCGAAGCCCTGTTGGGCGGGGTTTGGTTGGGTGAAGGCGTCGGGGTCGCGATGCCATTGGAGGGCGCCGACCAGGTTGACGACGGCATCAAGGCAGTCGGCATTGGCGCGGGATGCCAGGCGGATGTGTTCCGGGAGGGGCGCGCCGATCCACTCTTCGAGCCGCGACAGGATTTCGTGGCGGCGCGACAGGCTGTTTTCGCCGTTCTTGTAGCCGACGCCTGAATCGGCGCGGGCGCGCAGGAGTTGACCGGGCATCAGTTCGACGAGGGTCACGTCCCAGCGTGAGGAATTGGCTGGGAGGGGCGGAATGTGGAACCGGCCGCGGGCACGGGCCAAGAGCCGCCCGAGCATCGCCATGCCGTGGTAGGTCATCGGGACCATGTTTGGGTTGGTGACGTGGAGGGGGGAGAAGGCGGGGGCTGCATCGCTGGCGCGGCGGGGTTCGCCGTAGGCGGCGACATACTCTCGCGCCACCTCTTCGAATTCGGCCTGGGGCGTGGTGGACATGCGGTCGCAGGAGTCCATGAGGCCCTCGCCCCACCTGATGAAGCCTTGCGTGACGGCAAAGTCGGCCGGCAATCCGAAGGGGAAATCGAGGGCGGCGATGGCGGGGCCTTCGATGGTCAGCAGCATTTGTTCCAGATCGGCGCGGCGGATGGGGAACGGGGTCTGCCACTCGATGCGGCCATCGTCGTCGCCGATGGCGGCCATAGCGATCCACGTGGCGTTATCGGCTTGGGAGCCGCTGAAGTCTACGCCGATGAGGGTGGTGGTTGGTGATGCTGTGGTCATGCCGCCATTATGGCGCAAGTGGTTGTAGGACGCGACAGGGGAGGCGAAATCACGCGGTCCTTAAGCTGGGGGCGGTGTGTATTTTGCGATATAATCCCCCAATGAATAAGAACGCCCTCATTCCGTACCTCCTCCTCTTTATCGCCATTGTGGCGCTTGCCATCTGGACGGTCTTCCACACCGTTCAGATCGCCCAGATAGACCAACTGGAAGAGAACGTGGAGGCGAATTCGGCGGCGGTAGCTGCGATTCCCTCGCCCGTTCCGACGGCCACAGCCGTTCCGACTGCGACGCCGGCGCCGACCTCGACACCCATGCCGACCGCAACCCCGGCCGTACAGGAGAACGTCACCACCCCGACGGCTACGCCCCCGTCCGGCGATGACCTTGTTGACTCTCTCCCTCTGGAGGAGCAACTGGAGTTAGGTTGCCAAGTTTTGTTGGTCATGCGCGACCAAAACCAGGATGTGAAGAACATGTTTCTGCTGGAGACCGGCCTCACACTGGATGAGTTCAGAGACGGAGTTTTCTGGTGCGAGTTGTTTGGCCCCACGTCTCTACAGGATGAGTGATGGCCGGTCAAGCCGGGGGCGAGGGGCTGAGGGAGAGCGTGCCCATGAGAGAGCGCGAGACCCACCTTGCGGTCGAACAGGAAGGGAACGTCGTCGCCCTGCTGTGCTGAGCGCGTTCGGGGGTGCTCTGTCACGCTTCGGGGGAGTAGCCCTTTCAATTGGTGGCCAGACAGAGATGGGAGCGCATCACAGACGCGCAGATGCGTTAGGAGCTAGGCAAGAATGAAGCAGGGCATGGCGATAATTCGATCCGTTGCGGCTCAACTGAGAACTGATCTGGGCAAACTGAGGGCTGAACTTGCAGAGTTGCGCAAGGTCTCTGCGAAAGACCCCCGCAGGGGGTTCAGCATCAACTTCATGCTGGCCCTGACGGTCTTTTGCGCTCATTACGTTTTTGACCTGGGGGTTCGACTACGTTGACGGACTATACGATAGGATCTTGGTGACTCTCGTTGCCCCGCTGTTTCCTGTGTCGGCGTTCATTGAAGCGGTCCGCCAGAAAGGTGGCGGCCATGAGTTTCCTTGGATCACGTTCAGTTTTGTGATAATGGTGGGCCTGGTTGCGCTTATGGCAATCGGCGTGCGAGAGAATTTCGATGCAGTGGTACTCAACGGAGCAGTACTGTATGTATCATTCCCATGGCTATTGATGGTCATACCCATGGTTCGACAGAAGAGGATACTGGCAGTTGGAATAATTCCAGGCGGGATTATATTGCTCTTGTATTTCACTACGGTCATATTCCCAGAAAGTGTAGATTTGAACGTCGCACTGCTTCCTTTGGCTCCAGTAGCGATAATCGTCGCTCTCTGGGCACTGCCACTCTGGATTCTATTCAAGGGGGTCGACAGGTGGCACGGACGTCCCATCTCGGGTCCAGGCATTGAGAGCGTCGCAATGTTCTTTTTGGCTGCACCCGTCGTGGTATCCGCGATGTTGGTCGTCAAAGCGTCTACCGATAACGACACTATGGTTGCGATCATCGGCGTACTTACCAGCCTTGTATTTAGCAGCGCAGTATCTGTGCCGTTCAGGGAGTTTCTCCGCGATCTGGGGAATCTCTCGGGGAATGACACCGCTCTGGAAGACGGCGAAGATGGTCAAGGCCATGGCGACGCGGCTGACAATGCGCACGATCGTCAGCGTTAACGAGCACCCCTCACCCTAACCCTCTCCCAGAGGGAGAGGGGATTTTCTGGGTGTCGTTACTCGGTTGGATTACACTACGAGTTCTGGATTCCCGCTTTCGCGGGCAAGACGAGGCTGCTGGCCGGAACGAGGGGCATGTGCATATCAAGATTAATCATCCGGTTCCCACCACACGCCTGTGGGCGTAGTTTCGTCCTTGATCTCCGGCTTGCCCCGGAGGATTCGGTACGGGTCTGAGTTGTGCAGGTGTTCGTCCGGCCGGCTATCCGTGGAATCGCCTGTGTTATGGGGGAGGACGCGGGCGATGGGCTTGCCGCCATCTGTCACGATCAGGCCGTCCGTGTCCAGTTCGCTGAGCAGCGCGAGACACTCGTCTTGGAACTGCGAGGTTTCGATTGTCTTCATTGCGATGCTCCTGTTCGGGCAGGGCGGTTGCTTCTATCTCAGCGCGTCGGCGGCGGCGAGTTCGCGGGTTTCTTCCTGGCCGATGCCGAGAATCTCGGTGAGGATGGCGTCCGTGTGTTCGTTGAGCATGGGGGCTCGGCGGAGTTCGCCTGCGTATTCGCCGTTGACTTGCCAGGGGACTTTGGCGGTGCGGCGCGGGCCTGCCTCCGGGTGGTCGATTGTGGCGAAGAAGTTTCGCGCTTGGGGGTGGGGGTGTTCGACTACTTCCAGCGGGTCGAGGATGGGGGCGGCGGAGACGCCGACGGCGGCGAGTTCATCGGCCATGGTGTATTTGTCTCGCGACTTTGTCCACGCGGCGATGATGTCATCGAGCGCGGCCTCGTTCTGCTTGCGGGATTCAGGGGTGGCAAAGCGGCTATCGTTGGCAAGGTCGTTGATGGCGCTGGACAAGCCAGTCCATTCGGAATCAGTGCGGGCGGTTATGGCAATCCATTGGTCGTCACCGTTGGCGGGGTAGATGTTGTGGGGGGCGTGGAGGGGGTGGTGGGAGCCATCGCGTTGGGGCGTGTAGCTGCCCGTGGCGCGGGCGACCATCGGCTCCGTGATGAGCGTCATGAGGGCTTCGGTCATTGCGACGTCGACATGATGCCCCATGCCGGTGCGGCGGCGGTCGTGGAGCGCGGTCAGCGTGGCCATGGCGGCGTAGGTGGCGGAGACGACGTCCGGGAAGTAGGAGCCGAGCAGCCGCTGGTGGCCGCCTGCGTAGCCGGTGACGTCCGTGAGGCCGCAGAAGGCGTTGATGATGCTGTGGAGGCCGCTGTAGTCCTTGAGGGGGCCGCTCCTGCCAAAGGCGGCGACAGACGTGTAGATGACACGGGGGTTGAGGGGGGCGATGTCTTCATAGCCGAGTCCCCACCGCTCCATGAGGCCGGTGGAGAAGTTCTCAAGCACGATGTCCGCGGACGCACACAGGCGGCGGGCAACGCCCCTGCCCTCTTCGGTCCGGAGGTTGATGGGGATGGCGCGCTTGCCCATGCTGAGCGTGTTGTAGGCGCCGGCGCGGTTCATGCCGGGAATCTCATTGGCGAACGGGGGCGAGTTGCGGAAATCGGCGGGGTTCTCACGGCTCTCAACCTGGATGACGTCCGCGCCGAGGGCGGCGAGCCACTTGGCGCAGTACGGGATGGCGATGTATTGGCCGAAGTCAATGACGCGGATGCCTTTCAGGGGGAGGGAGGGGGTGGGAGGATTCTTCGCTGCGCTCAGAATGACATCGTTTGCGTCAGTGGCATTGTTTGCGCCGTTGACTGATGTTGGCGCGGGGACGGAACCATCGGCCTCCGGCTTGCCGGATTCGTTGCGGGGGTAGCCGGTGAGGATGAACGGCGCGCCGGTGAAAGGGACTTCCTGGCCGTCCTGCGTGGCAACCGCGCGGATGAAACGGCGCTCGCGGACGTGTTCGTGGGTCAGAACCTGGTCGAGGGTCGTGGACCAGAACGCGGGGATGTTGCGGGCTTGCAGCTCTTCTGTGATTTCCTTGCCGGTACGCTCCATCGTCCAGTTGGTCATCAGGACGCTGACGACGTCCCAGTTCATGGCGCGCTTCGTGCCATCGTCGAAGTCCTCCGTGTAGGCCCACTCCGGGCTGCCCATGACCTCGGCGAACTGCTCCCAGTGGCGGGCGCTCATGGCGACGATGACGATCCAGCCGTCCTTGCACTCGATGTAGCAGTTGGGCTGGCGGGCAAGGATGTTGGGGCCGCGATCAAGCACACGCTCCAGGTATTCGCGCTGCAGAACGGGGTGGTAGTTGAGGGCGGTGACGGCCTCGAGTTCGGAGAGTTCGATGCGCGTGCCGGTGACGCCCGGCCCTGTTCCGTTGCCACTGCCGGATTCCGCGTAGAGCGTGGCGAGCGTGGCGACGACGCCGACTGCGCCGGCCATGAGCGATGGGACGGACGCGCCGGTGGGCATGAGCGGCGGTTCATTGGGGAGATCATAGGTGGTGTCCGGCGGGCCGGGGGTGGTCCACGCCATGCCGCAGAGCGACCACGTTGCGAGATCGCTGGGCGGGAGGTTCGCAAGCGGGCCGTCCGCGCCGTAGGGCGTGAGAGAGACGACGGTCAGATGGGGGTAGCGGGCGTGGATGGCGTCCCAATCAAGGAAGGAGTTGTCACCGTCGAACAGGCCAACGTCCTCGATGAGGATGTCCTGCCCATCAAGGGCTGCGACCAGGGATTCCGGCGTGACGGTTTCGGCGTCAGTGTCAGAGCGGTGGGACTTGTTGGCGTTGAGGGAGCGGTGGAGCATGGGGTCCCATTCCGGCATTTCGCGTCCCTTGAGGCGGACGTAGAGGTTCCTCATGCGGCGGACGCGGTCGACGTCCGCGCCAAGCTCGCCGAGGAGGCGGGCGGCGTAGGCTCCGGCGAACGATGCGGTGACATCGACAACTCGCAGATGCGACAGCGGACCTGACATAGCGCCCCCTTTGGCCGGTTGGTTACATCGCGGCCTACCCTACTGAACGATAAATATAGCGTCCGTTGGCGGGGGATGCCACAATTTGGCCGTCCTGGGAGACGGTTTGGCCGCGGATGAGGGTGCGAATCGGCCAGCCGGTGTACTCCATGCCCTCGTAGATGGAGTAGTCGGCGCGGCCCTGCAGGCCGTCAATGGTGACGGTACGGGTTTCGTCGAGATCGATGATGGCGATGTCGGCGTCCGCGCCGACCTGGAGTGAGCCCTTTTGCGGCCACATGTTGAAGATCTGGGCGACGTTGGCGGATGTCACTTCCGCGACGCGCTCAAGAGGCAGGCCGCGCTCCAGGACGCCGTCATTGAGCAGGACGGGCAGTAGCATCGGCATGTTGGGCTGTCCCGGCGACGCGCTCCAGATTGTGCCCTGCTTGCGGTCGCCGAGGCGGGCGGCGTGGTCTGAGCCGATGGTATCGACGGTGCCGTCCGCGATGGCTTCCCACAGCGCATCCTGGTCATCGGGGCTGCGGAGGGGCGGGTTTTGCTTGCCAAATGTGCCGACGGGCGAGTCGTAGGTGTGGGAGAGGTAGTGGGGGCAGGTTTCGATGTAGACGCTGCCGCCCAGGGCGCGGAAATCACGCGCCGCCTCAAGCGTTTCGGCAGAGGTTGTATGCACGACGTATGGCGTGGAGCCGGTTTCGCGTCCAAAGAGCATGACGCGGACAGCGGCCTCGGCCTCCGTGAACGGCGGGCGCGACTCATGCCACGCCTTGAGGTCATCCCTGCCCGACTCTTCCAGGCGCTTGCGGATGGACCACACGACTTCGATGTTCTCCGTGTGGACGCAGAGGACGGTTCCGGGGCGCTGGCCGAGCTTTTCAAAGATCTCGTACATCAGGCCGTCGTCGATAGGGGGCAGGCCGATGTACGCGCCTTCTTCGCCGCGGAAGCTCATGAAGAACTTGAAGCTGGTGATGCCGAACTCGTCCACGTAGCGGTCGATTTCCGCCAGCTGCTCACGCGTGGAGATGATGGCGTGGAGGGCGTAGTCGATCAGGCTCTGGGAATCGCCCCACTCGCGGTACTGCTGGTATTCGGCCTCGTAGGGGTCGTTGGACATCAGGAAGTGGATGAGGGTTGTGATGCCGTGGAGGGCGGCGGCGCGGGTTTCGGTGTCAAAAGCGGTTGCGGCGTCGCCGAGGTTCAGGTGGGTGTGGGGATCGATGACGCCGGGGATGATGAATTTTCCGCGGGCGTCTATGAATTGCCTGGCGTCGACGTCAGCACCGGGGTCGAGGTGGGCGGCGATACGACCGTCCGTGATAGCGAGATCGATACGGCGCTGGCCGCCGCCGTAGGGGAGGACGACTTCGGCACCGTGTATGAGTGTGTCGAATGCGAATGGCATAAAGACTCTCCGTTTGTCTTGTCCCGTTCGGGTGGCGTTAGAGGAATGATAGCGGTTTGCGGAGAGTCAGGGGGTTACGGCACGTCCATGTTTTTGAGGCGGTGGAGGGTTAGGAGGGCGAAGAGGACGAGGACGATGGCTGCGCCGACCAGGGCGGCGACGCCGTCGATTGAATTGGGCGTGAATATCTCGCCGTCGCTGGCCCATTCCATGACGGAGAGGGTGTAGCCGTTGATGCTGAGATACTTGACGCCGGCGAGAATGTTTGAGGCAACGCCCTCCCACACGAATACGTACACGATGGCGAACGCGAGAGCCTGGCCGGTGACGAGTCCAAGCCACGTGAAGATGGCGGAATAGCCGATGACGCCAATGGCGATGCCGAGAAGGAACGCGAGGAATGTCGTGCTCGCGGCGTCATAGACAAGCCAGCCGGTGACTACCGCAGACACGCCCACCAGCGCGCCGCTCACGATTATGACGCCAACCAGCTTGGCGACCACGATCTCCCACCGCCCAATGGGCTTCATGGTGAGAAAGCCGAGTGTGCGATCCTCCACCTCATTGCCAAATGCCGGGGTGGCGGTGATA
Source organism: Dehalococcoidia bacterium (assembly GCA_963666115.2). GTDB lineage: Bacteria > Chloroflexota > Dehalococcoidia > UBA6926 > UBA6926 > VXMO01. Next base: position 346,850 of record CAXXET010000004.1, read on the forward strand.
GCGACGGTCAGGGGCAGGACGATGGCAACGACGACCGCGCCGATGAACTCCTCTTCCGTCGCGGTGGTATCCGCATCGGACAACGCGCGAATCAGGAGCGTCACCCCTGCCGGAAGCAGGGCGAGCGCCAACAGGATGATCACCCGGCGAAGCCCGGTCACCTGCCGCAGCGTGAGCAAGAAGACCTGCATCATGTGTCTGTCCGCCTCGTTTACCGCGCCACCACGTAGGAGAAGACGCTTTCCAGCGATTCGTCGGTGGGTTCCACGCTGAATAGGGTCACGCCGCTGTCTTTGGCGGCGCGGGGCAGGAGCGACTGGAGGGCGACAATGTCCCGCGTCGTGATCATCACCGCGTCGTCCGGCTCCACCTTGACCGAGTCCACGGACTCATCGGCAAAGAGGGCGCCGGCCAATTGACGCGAGTCGCTTGCGCGGATCCGGATTTCATAGGGCCGCTCATCCAGCTTGGCGCGAATGGCGTGGAAGTTGCCGGAGGCGGCCAGGCGGCCGGCGACCATCAGGAGGATGGTGTCCGCGAGTTCCTCCACTTCTTCGAGGATGTGGGATGAGACGACGACAGCGCGGCCTTCCGCTGCCAGCCGGTGCGCCATGTCCTGGAACTCCAGTCGCTGGCGCGGGTCCGTGCCGTTCAACGGCTCATCCAGAACCAGGATGGGCGGGTCATGGACGAGGGTGGCAGCGAGGCGCATCCGCTGCCTCATGCCGCGCGAATAGGTGGCGAGCTTGCGGTCTTGCGCATCCAGCAGATTGACCGTGCTGATGGCCTTTTCGACGGCTTCATCCACGTTCGGGACCTTTTGAAGCTTCGCGTTCAGGGCCACGAATTGCCGGCCGGTGAGTTGATCATAGACGGACTGGTGCTCCGTCATCACGCCGATGCTCCGATACAGAGCCACGCTGCCGCGCACCGGCTGCCCCATGATCAGGATTTCCCCTCGGGAAACGGCAGAGAGTCCGGCGATCATGTGGAGGAGCGTCGTCTTGCCCGCGCCGTTGGGGCCCAGGAGGCCGGTGACGCCGGGGCCGATGTCCAACGAGACCTCGTTGACGGCGACAAGGTTGCCGAACCACTTGGACACGCCGCGCACGGAGATCATCGGCTCCTGGGGAGATGTCGTCGTCATTGCGTGAACCCCCGATAGCGCCACCACAGGATTCCGACGGGAATGAGCACGAGCGCGGCATACACGCCGGCCACGCCGATGACGGGCAGGTCTCTAATAAGCGGCGTCCAGAAGTCGCCCTGTTGAATCTCAGCTGACCGGTCCGAATCAAACATCCAGTCGATGAGGATGGTCACGGCGGAGTCGGGCGCTAACAACAGCAGCCATCCCGCGGCGTCGCCCGCGAGAGCGGTGCATTCCTGCGTGACGGTCACGCCCTCAGGAGCGTTGAGCTCCGCCAATTCGGATTCCGTGAGGCCCGGACTTCCGAACTCGGTACTCGTTATTGTCCCCGTCACAACCATCTCTTCCGTCGCGGGGTCACGCTCCCGGGTAGTCGTCACCGTCTCGCATGTGGGAGACGCAAAGATGCCCGGGACGACGTTCAGCAGCAAGATGCAGGTGATCAGGGTAGCGGCCACGTAGACACGCCGGGCGAAGAACGTGGAGAGCGCCAAGGGAATGGTCGTGATGAAGAGGGCAATCATCGCGACGGCGACGATGCTGAGGGGGATGTCGGTCCACTCGTCGCGGAAGCGTTCGGCGGGGTCAGTCGACCCGATATAGGAGACGCCAATCATGACGGCGAGGCCAATACAGATGAGGATGAAAACTGCGCTGACGAATGCCAGCCACCGCATGGTCACGTAATCGAAGATGCCCAGGGGCCGCACGAGGTAGAGGGAGAGGACGTTTTCGCGGCGGTCAGGGATCAGGAGTTCCGGCGCGCTGATAGACGCGAGCAGGAACAGGAGGAGGATGATCCCGCCGAAGTATTGCTGGACGGGCGGGAGGTTCACTTCTCCGCCGCCGCTGAACGCGACTGGGATGACGACCAGGATCAGGGCCATGCCGACAGTGACGACACCCATGAGGGCGGGGAGCACCTTCGCGCGTCCGCCGCGGCCAATGCCGAAGACCTGCCGCACGCCGTTGACGTACAAGGCCAGCAGGGCATTGGCCCGCCCGGCGCGCGGGCCGTCGTACGGCTGGTAGCCGATGTCAAAGAGTTCGCCGGTTTGCTGCTGCTCGGTCATGCGGTGGCATCCCCGTTTTCGCCACGGAATATCTCGGTCAACATACGGCGGCGCGGGGCCATGCGCCGGATGGGCGCGCCGATCTCCAACACCGCGTCCAGCACAGTGTCATTGTGCAGGTTCGGCTCATCCTGCGGCACCAGCACGGAACTGCCCTCTATGGTGGCGGTGATGCCGCGCGCGGCCAATGCGGCCACGAGCGCTTCCTGGTTGGGTCCGACGTCCACCGCCAGGGTCTGCGTGTCTCCCGTGAATCCCTCGACGGAGCCTTCACGCGCAACCCGGCCGCCCTCAAGGACGATGATGTTTTCGCAAGTACGCTCAACCTCGCCCATGAGGTGGGAGGAGAACACGACGCTGATGCCGAAATCCGTGCCGGTGCGCCGAACAAGGGAGAGCATATCGTCGCGGCTTTCCGGATCGAGGCCGGCGGTCGGCTCATCGAGCAGGATCAGCCTGGGGTCGTGGACAAGAGCCTGGGCGAGCTTGGCGCGCTGCTTCATGCCGGTGGAGTATTCGCCCATGCTTCGGAATCGCTCCTCGTGCATTCCGACGTGGCGGAGAGTATCGGATGCGCGTGAGCGGGCTTCGCCGGGCGGGAGGCCACTCACGCTATCGAGGGCAAGAACCCTGCCGTAACGCTTGGTCAGGTTGGTCGCTTCGAGGAGGGGGGCTGTTTCCATGAAAGCAGGATAGCGGATTCGGATTGTCAAGCCAATCCGAATCCGCTATCCGCACAAAATGATTATGACCATGCGTTCTTAAAGAGTTTCCTCTTCAAGCTGCTGCCAGTCCGAGAGGCCGAGGATTTCGTTGCGGGCGGGGAGGGGCATGACTCGGTCAAGGAGGTTGGCGTTGCCACCCTGCCCCTTCAGCGCGTCGAGGCTGTCGGCGACGGCTTTGGCGGCTGCGCCGATGGCGAGGCCCGAATAGCCGATGAGTGTGTAGCCCATCTCAGCGAGATCGGCGGCGGGCAGGAGCGGAGTCTTGCCGCCTTCTGTGAGAACGACCATGAGCGTGCCTTTGCCCACGAGTTTGGGGAATTGTTCAAGCTCGTCGCTAGTTCCGGGGCCGGCGAGAAAGGCCATATCTGCTCCGGTGTCAAGGTAGGCGCGGGCGCGTTTCGCTGCGCCCTCTACGCCCTCGGTTTCGACGGCGTCCGTGCGAGCGATGACGACGAAATCGGGGCTGCGCCTTGCGCCCAGGGCGGCGCGGAGCTTGCCCAGCATGGCGTCTGTCGAGACCACGCGGGTTCCGGCAAGGTGGGCGCAGCGTTTCGGGTCTTCCTGGTCTTCCATGAAGAGACCGGCCAGGCCCGCGTCCTCCATGGCGCGGACGGTGTGAGCGGCCTGCAACGGGCCGCCGTAGCCGGTATCGGCATCGGCGATGACAGGGATATTCACGGCAGCAGCGATGCGGCGGGCCTGCCCCACCACGTCCTCACGTGAGAGAAGCCCGACGTCCGGCAGGCCGAATGCGGACGCAGCGACGGATGAGCCGCTGATGCCGGCGGCGGGGAAACCAGCCGCCTCGATGAGTTTGGCGGAGAAGGCATCGTAGGCGAAGGGGACGACGAGGGGGGCGGGGGCAGCCAAGAGTTGGCGGAGGGAGTTTGGTTTGGTAGTCATGGTTTAGGTTCCCGCTTTCGCGGGAATGACGGATGGGGGCGGGAATGACGAATGGGTATTGTCGTCATGACTTAGGTTTGGGCGCGGGCTGGGACGGCTTCGAGGATGGGTTGGAGTTCGTCCAGGGGCATGACGTCTGCGTATTTCTGGGCGATGTCGAAGAGGTTGATGGCGTGGGACGCTTGGCCCCGATCCCATACGCAGTCCTCGGGAACGACGCAGCGGAAGCCGTAGCTCATGCCATCGACGACGGTGCCGCGCACGCAGCCGCTCGTGGTGCAGCCGACGACGATCAGGGTATCCGCGCCGGCGGCGACAAGCTGGGTGACGAGGTTGGTGCCGAAGAAGATGGAGGGGAATCGCTTGTAGATGATGACGTCTCCCGGCTCCGGCGTGAGCGGCTCCACGATCTGCGCGCCGCGGCTGCCGGGCAGGTTGTAGTCAGCGGAGAGGGACGGAATTTTGTCCGTGTAGCGCGCGCCCTCCTGTACGCCGGTGCGCTCACCCTGCGCGTACATGACCGGCCAGCCCTTGCCGCGGAATGTCTTGACGAGCTGCTCGATGCGCTCCACGGCGCGCCACGCATCCTCACCGACGGCGGTGGCGTACTGCTTCATGGCCTCCTGGATGGGAACGGGGCCTTCGCCGGTGGTGCGGTATTGGGCGTCGATGATGAGCAAAGCGGGGCGTTCGCCGACGCCGACGCTCGCGCCGAAGCCGGATTGGGCATAGATTTCACGGTCACGGTCGCTGATAAAGGCGTCCCAGGGGCGGGCGGTTTTGGTTGTCATGGTGTTCTCTAGTTCTTGGAGATGAAGGGGTTGAGCTGGTCTGCGAGGGTTGCGATGGTGCGGGTCTGAACCCAGACCTTGCCCTTGCCGCGGAACTTCATGACCACGCCTTCGCCGCCCCCGATGAGGGACACGAGGCCGCCAACCTTGCCGATGGTGTACTCGACACCATCGGTAAAGGCGACAAGATGGCCGGTATCGACCACCAACTCCTGATCGCCGGAGACGGTCAGCTCCTTGATCGCGCCAAAGCAGTTGCAGTAGACGACGCCGGTATCGCGCTCCACGTAGGCGCGGAGGAAGAAGAGGTTTTCGCCGCTGAACACGCCGCGCAATCCCTGGAACTTCGTGTCCAGCTCGACGTTCAGATTGGACGCGAGGAAAGAGCCGCCCTGGATGTAGAGATTCTGGCCGGGCTCAAGGTCAAAGGACTTGATGTCGCCGGGCACGGTGGGCGCGATGCCGATCCAGCCACCGCCGCGGCCGGCGGTGAAAGTATTCACGAAGAAGGACTCGCCGGCGACCATGCGCCGCAGCTTGCCCATGAATCCGCCGCCGGTCATGCCCGTGTGAAGCTCAAGGTTCTGTTGGGTGGCCATCGCGCCGGGCTCAACCCTGACTGCCTCGCCCTCGTCCAATTCCATGGTCAGAAAGCTGTATGCCGGAGCGAATTCGGTCGTTACCTTCATCATGTCCCCCTCAGTCCAATCGTCCTGCCAACCGGCGATTGCCAGTCGGCTACTCAATCGTATCACTACGGACTGCGCCGCCCAACGCCCGCCACGCGTTAAGAACCGCGTCCAGTTCATCCGCAGTTGGAGCATCGCGCGTGCCGGGGCGCGAGACGTTGACGCCGGCGGCGGCAGTCGCGCCGAGCAGGACATCGGCAGCGTCATGTCCCTGCGCTTCGAGGGCCGCGAGCGCGCCGTGAAAGGCGTCCCCTGCCCCAACGCTGCTGACAGGGACCATGTCCAGTTCAGCGAGCGGGAGAGGCGGGACGCGCGTCAACTCATCGCGCAGCAGGTCGATGACGACCGCGCCCTGAGCGCCCTGTTTAAGGATGATGCGGTTTCGCCAGCCGTCGGTGCGGAGGCGTGCGGCGATTTCACGCGGGTCGTCCTGCCCAAACAGATCGGCGGTCTCTTCCTCATTGAGGAGGAGGGTATCGACGCGGCGGGCAAGGGGGACAACGATGGCGGGATCGGCGGCGGCAAGCACGCCGGGGTCCCAGGAAACGCGGCAATCCGTGGCGGTGGTGATGTAGAGGATTTCCTCGATGACGGGCAGCGGCGGGTCTGTTATGGCGCAGTTGCGGGCGCGGGCGAGCATGGAACGGGCGGCGGGTTGGCGGACGTGGTCCGGCGTGAGGAGGGCGTTTGCGCCGAGGGCGCTGGCGATTATGTTCTGGCTGTTGGCGTCCACGAGGATGAACGCCTGGCCGGATTCGGCGTTGGAAATGGTCGGGACTGCATCCGTTCGTATTCCTTCGCTGTGAAGCAGTTCACTTTGTAGACCGGCGATTGCATCGTCTCCGAGCGCGCCGATGAATGAAACGCTCTGTTTGGGGAGGAGGCGGGCGGCTGCAACGGCGACGTTGGCGCCGGTGCCGCCGGGGACACGGGCAACCTCGGAAACGGTGACCTCCTGGCCGGGCGCCGGGAGCGACTCCACGAAGAGTGTCACGTCCCAGTTGATGGCCCCCACCGCGACGACGAGGGGCGTAGTCGAGTTGGTCACGCTTCCTGTGTCAGGCGGGAGAAGACGAGTTCAAGGAAACGCGGGCCGTCGACGGCGGTGACGACGTTGACCTGCCTGTCGTCGGTTGCCGCTCGGCGCGGACGCCTGTCGGCGATGGTCTGGCCGCGGACGGAGCCGTCCTGCGTGACGATCTCAACGGGATAGGGGCGCGTTTCGAAGAGGGTGGGGTCGATGACATAGGCGATGGCCTGCGCGTCGTGGATATTGACGACGCCGAATCGTCCCAGGGCCTGGATGGTGATGAGGGCGGCGGTCTGGGCGTACGTGTCGGTGCTGGCGGCGAGGACGGCATGGCGCTCGGGGTTGATGGAGCTTGTGGGATCGGTGGTGACATCGAGGCCGACGGCGGTGATGGAGATGTCTGCGGCGAAGAGCTCGGCGGCGGCTTCGGGGTCGGCCCAGATGTTGAACTCCGAGACGGTGGTGACGTTGCCGTGGCCATAGGGGGTGAGGGCGAACGCGCCTCCCATGAGAACGATGTTGTTGAGCCGCGCAAAGGCATCCGGCGCCTCCCGCATCAGGTGTGCGACGTTGGTCATGGGGCCGGTGGGGATGAGGGTGATCTCGCCCGGTTCGCGCGCCATGACGATATCGGAGATGAACTGCACGGCGGGGCGGTCATCAAACGACATCTGCGTCGGTTGAGGGACAGGCGCGCCGCCGAGTCCATCGTTGCCGTGGACGTGTACGGCGTCTTCGGGTTCGCGGGTTAGGGGCTTGGCGGCGCCGCGCGCGACGGGGATTTCAGTGCGGCCAGCGGCTTCGAGGACGCGCAGGACGTTGTTAGCCGTGTGTTCAAGAGGAGCGTTGCCCGCGACAGCGGTGATACCGAGGATATCCAGTTCCGGAGAGCGGAGTGCAAGGAGGATAGCAAGGGAATCGTCGATGCCGACATCCATATCCAGAATGACTTTGGTGGGCACGATTACCCCCTCACCTTAACCCTCTCCCCCAGGGAGAGGGGGCTGTGAATTACCTTCGGCGCTCATCTGTATTTTCCTGCGACGGCGCTTACCGAACATTGGACGAAGCATCATCATCCACATTATCTGTAAACCACGCCAGATATAGGCGACTGTAAAGACAATGAGCGCAACGACAAAGGGGTTTTCATCAAACCAACTCGTCTCCCAAATCATCCTTCCATCGCTGGAGTATGAAGGTTCCAGAGCATATGCCAATGACCCACATAGTAGCCCAGCGACGAAGGCCCAATTGAACCACCCGAGCTCACTCGCAATTGCCCCAAATTGAGCCATGACTGAATTGAAAGTGTCCTCGTAGACGCGCTGCGCGTGGCGCAGATCTCTCAGCAGCCTCATTTTCACGCGCTCCTCACCAATACAATTGGGCCATGTATAGCCCTGTCCCCCGAAATCGTGGACATAAGGTCGCGTGACCACAGACGTTCCGTCTCCGCGTCGTAACAGACACGGCAAAGATGCTCCACACCTTCAAAGCATGGCGCGTCCTTGTAGTGAAAGGTGGCGGGCTGGCCACAGTTATCGCATTCGACGACAGGATTCATGGCGTCCTCCTGCTAGCTGCATCGCTACTTCCTCTGCGGCTTCTGGATTCCCGCTTTCGCGGGAATGACGGGTGGTGACTAGGCAACGGATTGCTCCTGACGCGTCAGTGCGGCGTGGTGGCGGTGTGAGAGGATTTGCCGTTGATGTACTCCTCGAACTCGTCACGGAAGTAGCGGATGGCGCTGTTCAGGACGCCGGGGGCGAGTTGACCGAGCCCGCAGAGGGAGCCCTGCACCATGGATGCGCCGACGTTCTGGAGCTTCTCAATGTCGCCGTCCTGGCCGTAGCCCTCCGTGATGGTGGCAAGGACGTGGGAGATGTGGGTTGCGCCCTTGCGGCAGGGGAAGCACTTGCCGCAGGATTCGGCGTCGATGAACTCGGCGATGTTCTTGACGAGATCGACGATGCTAGTGTCTTCGTCGAGGACGAGGATGCCGCCGGAGCCGAGCGGGCTGCCCTTGGCGGTCATGGCCTGGAACTCCGTGGGCATATCCATTTCAGCGGCGGGCATGATGCCGCCGAGCGGCCCGCCGCATTGGAGCGCCTTCACTTTCTTGCCGCCGCGAATGCCGCCCGCGACGTTTTCAATGACTCCGGCCAAGTTGATTCCAACGGGGATTTCCGCAATTCCGGGTTTATTTATGTGGCCGGAGAGGGAGAGCATGGCGGTGCCGGAGGCGTTCTCCGTGCCGATGGCGGCGAATGCCTCCGCGCCCATGTCAAGGACGGTTGGCACATACGCGATGGTCTTGACGTTGTTGATGGTGGTGGGGCGGCCAAAGATGCCGTAGGCGGCCGGGAACGGGGGGCGGGGGCGGGGCGCGCCGCGCTTGCCCTCGACGGACTCCATGAGCGCGGTCTCCTCGCCGCAGATGTATGCGTGGCCGGTGGCCTCGATCTCAACCTCGTGGGAGAAGTCCGTGCCCATGATGTTGTGGCCGACAAGGCCGCGCTCCTCCATCTCATGGAGGGCGCGGCGGAGGCGTTCAAGCGGCAGCCGGTATTCGGCGCGGACGTGAATGTAGCTCTTGTTGGCACCCATGGCGTATGAGGCGATCAGGATGCCTTCCAGGAGGCGATGCGGGTCGTTTTCGACGATGGCGGCATCGGTGAACGCGCCGGGGTCGCCCTCCTCGCCGTTGATCGCAAGATAGCGGTCGCCGGGGCCGGGCGGGCCCATGAAGCTCCACTTGACGCCGGCGGGGAACAACGCGCCGCCGCGCCCGCGCAGGCCGGACTCGCGCACCATATCAACGACTTCCTGGGGAGTCATGTCATGGAGGGCTTTGTCGAGGGAGGCGAGGCCGCCGTTGGCGACGTAGTGGAGGATATTGCCGGGCTCGATGAGGCCGAAGTTGGCCATGAGGAGGCGGAGTTGGTCGCGCATCCAGGGCTGCTCGGCCAGGAGGGGGATATCGACGCCGTGGATGGGAGTTGCGCCATGGACGCCGAGGGCAAGATCGGGGCGAAGGTTGACGTCGACGAGGACATCGCGGAGGAGTTGGGGGGCAGTGTCGGCGTCGATATTGCCGTAGGAGACGCGGGGCATGTTTGGCGGGGCGATATGGACGACGGGGTCCGCCCATGAGAAGCCAATATCGCCGACCTCAAGGACGCGGGCCTCTATGCCGAGTTCGTCGATTGTGCGGCGGATGGCATTGAGGGTATCGCCCGCGCCGACGGTGAGGCTCGCGGCGGAGATGCCGACGCTGACGCGGGCAACGGAGGGATCGTCCCACTGCGTCCAGGCGGCATCCGCCTCTTGCTTGAGTGATTGATAGAGTTCGGATGGCATGGCTACGAGGGGCCTCCAAGGTTGGCTGCGAGTTGGGCGGCGGACTGGGGTGTGAGTTGGCCGCGCCACTGTTGATCATAGGCGACGACGGGGGCCTGGTTGCAGAGGCGGGGGCAGGAGATTGTTCGCACTTCAACGCCGCCGCTGCCGCCGGATTCGACGGCTTCGCGGATGGCGCGCTCGATGGAGCGGGCGCCGGTGACGTGGCAGGGGGCATCGATGCAGACGTCGATGAAGTGGTCGCTGCCCTGCCCGACTGAGAAATCGGAGTAGAAGGAGAGGACGCCCCAGACTTCAGGCTGGGAGTAGCCGAGAATCTCGGCGGCGTCATCGACGGTGGTCTCAGGGATGTAGTTGAGCTGGTACTGGACGTCCAGCAAGGCCATGAGGAGCGCGCCCTTGTGGCCGACGTAGGCGGAGATGATGTCACGGGCGCGCTGGCGGGCGGCATCGGTGTTGTTGTTGGGTGTGGTGGTGGTCATGTGGACAGGATAGCAGAGGGCGGGTGCTCTTAGGGTGGGGCTTTTTGAGGGGGCGGAGTAGCGGTGATGGCGGCTTCCATTAGGAAGATGCCTATCGCTGTTAGCCAGAGGGCGGTGAGGGGTTGTTCGCTGAAGAAGAGGTTGTAGACGCCGTAGAGGATGAGGGCGGCTGCTCCCAGTTGGCCTATGCGGGCGGCGGTTCTTGTTGCGCGGTTTTGGTTGCCGGTGATTTTCCAGAGGGCGGCGGTGAGTAGGCGGCCGCCGTCCAGCGGGAAGAGGGGCAGCAGGTTGAAGGCTCCGATGATGAGGTTGGCCATGGCGATGTATTCAAGGGCACGTCCATGAGGTACAGGCCGATGACTTGGGATTGTACAATGTGGGGGCAGTGAGGGTAACTAACATTGGCGGGCGGTTGTGTTTGAGATAGATATTAGCTCCGGGGCGCTGGCGGCGCTGACTCTTGGCTTTTTGCTAGGGCTGAAGCACGCGACGGACGCTGATCACGTGGTGGCGGTTTCAACCATCGCGATGCAGCAGCGGAAGGTGTGGAGCGGGCTGTGGGTTGGCACGTCGTGGGGGCTGGGACATACGACGCCGCTGTTGGTCTTAGGCATCATCATCCTGATTGTGAAGGAATCCGTGATGAGCCGCTATGAGGCGGTGGCGCCGGTTTTGGAGTTCGGGGTTGGGATCATGCTGGTGTTCCTGGGGGCGCAGGTGTTGTACAACCTGCGGCGGGGGCGCCTGCATACACACGTTCACACGGGGGAGGCGCAGCCGCACGTGCACGTTCACGCGACACACAGGCGGGCGAGCGATGATGAGCCGCCGGAGGAAGACGGGGCGCGTTCGCGGCCATCCGTGTTTCGGCTGCGGTCATTCGTGATCGGGACGGTGCATGGGCTGGCGGGGAGCGCGGCGGTGATGCTGGTGCTGCTGCCGAGCATCGACGGGTTCTGGGTGGGCGTGGGTTATCTGCTTTTGTTTGGCGTGGGGACAATCATCTCGATGGGAGCGATCACGATTTTGCTGGGGGTGCCTTCTGCGCTCACTCAGGGGACGCGTCGGCTGAACCTGGCTGTGGCCGGGGTGGCGGGCATCGCCAGCCTGGGTTTCGGCCTGATGTTGATGAGCGACATTGGGCTGGGGACGAGCTTGTCGCCGTTATAGGGGAAGGTTGGTAGCGGGGGCAGGACTCGAACCTGCGACCTTTGGGTTATGAGCCCAACGAGCTGCCACTGCTCCACCCCGCGTCGGTGGTGAATACCTGTCCAGTATACGCGGTTGGCGCCGAAACAAGTGAATAGGTCAAGGGCGGTCATTTTGCACTGACCGGCGGTCTTTTCCAGTGGGTAGGAAACGAGGTTAAGTAGTAAGCGGTTAAGCCCTCGGCCGATTAGTACCGCTAAGCTGCACGCATTGCTGCGCTTCCACCTGCGGCCTATCAAACTGGTAGTCTTCCAGTGGCCTTACCTCGTTAACCGAGTGGGAGGTCTAATCTTGGGAGGGGCTTCGTGCTTAGATGCTTTCAGCGCTTATCCCGTCCGGACATGGCTACCCAGCGGCGCCTCTGGCGAGACGACTGGCACACCAGCGGTCCGTCCTTCCCGGTCCTCTCGTACAAGGGAAAGCTTCCCTCAAACCTCCTCCGCCCACGGCGGATAGAGACCGACCTGTCTCACGACGGTCTGAACCCAGCTCGCGTAACGCTTTAATCGGCGAACAGCCGAACCCTTGGGACCGCCTTCAGCCCCAGGATGCGTTGAGCCGACATCGAGGTGCCAAACCCTGCCGTCGATGTGAACTCTTGGGCAGGATCAGCCTGTTATCCCCGGGGTAGCTTTTATCCGATAAGCCACGGCCCTTCCACACGGTACCGTAGGATCACTTTGCCCGACTTTCGTCCCTGCTTGGCTTGTGGGCCTCACAGTCAAGCTCCCTTGTGCCAATGCGCTCCACGGGTGATTTCCATCCACCCTGAGGGAACCTTTGGACGCCTCCATTACCTTTTGGGAGGCGACTGCCCCAGTCAAACTGCCCGCCTGACACGGTCTCCCTGCTTGATCAGGGGTTAGCATCAAAACCAAAGAAGAGCGGTATTTCAAGGATGACTCCATGCCGGCTGGCGCCGACACTTCACAGTCTCCCGCCTATCCTACACATCTCTGGCCCCAACACAATGCCAGGGTACAGTAAAGCTCCACGGGGTCTTTTTGTCCTGCCGCGGGTAACCCGCATCTTCACGGGTACTTCAACTTCACCGAGTCCCCCCTCGAGACAGCGCCCAAGTCGTTACGCCATTCGTGCGGGTCGGAACTTACCCGACAAGGAATTTCGCTACCTTAGGACCGTTATAGTTACGGCCGCCGTTCACCGGGGCTTCAATTCGAAGCTTGCACCTCTCCTCTTAACCTTCCGGCACTGGGCAGGCGTCAGCCCCTACACGTCGGATTACTCCTTCGCAGAGACCTGTGTTTTAGTTAAACAGTCGCTCGGGCCGGTTTTCTGAGACCTCCAGGCCGCAGCGGCGTGACGCAGCCACGACCAGAGGCACCCCTTCTTCCAAAGTTACGGGGTTAGATTGCCTAGTTCCTTAAGGGGGGTTATCTCGAACGCCTTCTCCGTTTTCGGAGCACCCACCTGTGTTGGTTTGCGGTACGGGCGCCTGTGTGCCATAGCATACGAAGGTTTTCTAGACAGCATGAACTCAGCGGGATTGCCCTATCGCCGTAGCGAGAAAGCTCTCCCCTTTCCTCACCTACCTGTATCCGGGACGGATTTGCCTATCCCGGCATCGGCTAGGATCAGGGACACACCATGTCCAATAGGCATGCCCCGCCTATCCTCCTGTGTTGCTCCGCAGCTTTAAACGACACACCGGCGGCGCTGGAATACTAACCAGCTGTCCATCGCTTACGGCTTTCGCCCTCAGCTTAGGCCCGGCTAACCCTACGTCGACAACCGTGGCGTAGGAACCCTTGGGTTTTCGGCGCCCGGGATTCTCACCCGGGTTCATTGCTACTCATGCCGGCATTCTCACTTCCCTGCGCTCCACTCAGCCTCACGGCTAGGCTTCACAGCACAGGCAACGCTCCCCTACCACTCCCTCGCAAATGGAGGAAGTTCACAGCTTCGGTGGCGGACTTGAGCCCCGGTACGTTGTCCGCGCAGAGTCCCTCGACCAGTGAGCTGTTACGCACTCTTTCAAGGATGGCTGCTTCTAAGCCAACCTCCTGGCTGTCTGTGGAACTCCACCTCGTTGAACACTTAGACCGCACTTAGGGACCTTAGCTGGTGATCTGGGTTGTTTCCCTCTCGACGACGAAGCTTATCCCCCGCCGACTCACTCCCATGGTCTGGACCTCCGGCATTTGTGGTTTGATTGGGTTTGGTAAGCTCTCGCCCCCTAGCCCATTCAGAGCCCTACCTCCGGAGGTGAACCCATGGGGCTGCACCTCAATGCATTTCGGGGAGAACCAGCTATCTCCTGGTTCGATTGGCATATCACCTCTACCCACAGCTCATCCGAGAACTTTGCACCGTTCACCGGTTCGGGCCTCCACGAGCTTTTAGACTCGCTTCACCCTGGCCATGGGTAGCTCACCAGGTTTCGGGTCTAATCCGTGCCACTTATGCGCCCTGTTCAGACTCGCTTTCGCTACGGCTGCGGATGGCCACATCCTTAACCTTGCGACACGGATTAACTCGCCGGCTCATTCTTCAATAGGCACGCCATCATCCCTCTTGCGAGAGACTCTGACCGCTTGTAAGCACGCGGTTTCAGATCTATTTCACTCCCCTCCCGGGGTGTTTTTCACCTTTCCCTCACGGTACTAGTACGCTATCGGTCGTCAGGAGTATTTAGCCTTGGAGAGTGGTCTCCCCGGCTTCCCACAAGATTTCCCGTGTCCCGTGGTACTCTCGTCCGCGATGCACGGAGCCATTCCCCTTCGCCTACAGGACTGTCACCTTCTTTGGTGGCCGTTTCCACGGACCTTCGGCTGGAGTCCGGTTGGTAACTCCGCGAGAGATCGCGGGATCTCTCCCATCACGTCGCGCAACCCCGGACAGGCATAGGACCCGCGTCCGTTCGGCCTCTCCGGTTTGGGCTGTTCCCCGTTCGCTCGCCACTACTGAGGGAATAATCTCTTTTCTTCCAGGTACTTAGATGTTTCAGTTCGCTGACTTGCCTCCATCCGGCCTATGTGTTCGGCCGGCGGTGACCCGCGATGAAGCGGGCCGGGTTTCCCCATTCGGGCATCCCGGGATCAACTTGCTTGGCAATTCCCCCGGGCTTATCGCAGCCAAGCTACGCCCTTCTTCGGCTCCTGACGCCAAGGCATCCACCACGCGCCCTTAGTAGCTTAACCCTACTTTGACTCGTTTCTTCTGCATTGTTGAAGAACCGCGGTCAGTACATACTGACCGTCTTGACCTATTCACTTGTTAAGGCGCAAACCATCATGCCGCCCGTCCGAGGACGGCGGCGGACTACCACTATACGGACGCGGGGCGCGGGGTGTCAATGAGCGCCCTTCGACAAGCTCAGGGTGACCGGAGGGTGGCTGGTAGAATTGGGGGGTAGCGACGGCCAGAAGGCGGCGAGGGGGGATGCATGCAGCTTCGGAAACTATCCGGCGGACTCAAGGATGCGTACCGCGGGTCGAACGTCGCCGGCCGCGTGCGAGATTTCGACGGATGGCTCGCCAGGGCGTCCGCCGATGACGGGGACGGCTACGACCACGCGGCAACGGTCAAGGAATACTACGACCTGTGCAGCGAGTTCATGGTGTACGGATGGGGCGAGTCCCTGCACTTCGCTCCCCTTTCGCCCACGGAGAGCCTGGAGGAGTCCAAGGCACGGCACCAGCGGTTGATGATCGAGAAGCTGGAGCTTGCGGAGGGGATGACGGTCATCGACGTTGGCTGCGGGCTGGGCGGGCCGATGCGCCGCGTGGTCAGCGAGGGCGGCGTCAGGGTCGTTGGAATCAGCAACAGCGAACTCCAGTTGGAGAAGGCGCGCGCGCTGAATGCCGAGGCGGGAATCGACGACATGGTCGATTACGTGGCGTGCAACTTCATGGACATGGGCGTTATTGCGGACAACACGTTCGACCGGGGATACGCGATTGAATCCACGTGCCACGCGCCGGACAAGGCAGGCGCGTTCGCGGAGATCTACCGGGTGCTGAAGCCGGGCGCGCTGCTGTGGGGCCAGGAGATGTGCATGACGGACGCGTTCAATCCCGATGACGATCAGCATCGCACCATCAAGCAGGACCTCATGCGCGGCATTGCGCTCAACGGCATCGCGACGACGCAGGAGGTGGACTGGACGCTGGAAGCGGTAGGGTTCGAGGTGATCGAGGGTATGGATCGGGGCGTGGTGGAGGACGATTTGGCGACGCCGTGGTACAGGCCGATGGAGAATCGGCACGGGACGGTGGGCAACGCCCTGCGGAGGACGCCGCTGGGGCGCAAGGGGATCATGTGGGGGTCAAAGCTGGCGGAGTTGGCCAGGGTATTTCCCAAGGGGTCTACGGACGTGATCGGGCTGCTGGACCGGACGGCGAATGCGTACGTGGCGGGCGGGAAGACGGGGATATTTTCGCCGCTCTATTGTTTTTTGGCGCGGAAGCCGGGTTAGATTCTTCGCTGCGCTCAGAATGACAAGCCGCGCTCAGAATGACAAAAGCAGGGCGCGGCAGAATTGGGCGCCCTGTTCGAGTTCTGAGATTTTGACGCTCTCACGGACGGTGTGGGCATCGTGCATGGCCGCGCCGACCACGACGGCCTCAATGCCGTTGAGGACGAAGACGTTGCCGTCCGTGCCGCCGCCGGAGACCGCCATCTGGGGGGTCATACCGAGCCGCGTCAGGGTGTCCTTGACGCGGGCGAGCGCGCCGGCGGATTCATCCAGGCGGTAGCCGATGAATTGCTCTCGGAGGTCGCAGTTGATTGTGGCTTCCGTCCATCGCCCCTGCGTGTCCTGCACGATATTGAGGAGATAGGAGCGGACGCGCTCAAGGGCATCCGGGTCATGGCTGCGGGTTTCGCCGGTCAGGCTCGCGTGTTCCGGCACGGCGTTGCGGACGCTGCCGCCCTCGATGAGGCCGACGTTGAAGGTGGTGTTTTCGTCCAAGCGGCCGAGCCGCATCTGGACGATCATCTCTGCGGCGATCTGGATTGCAGAGATGCCCTTTTCCGGCTCGACGCCGGCGTGGGCGGCACGTCCGGTAATGTCGATGTCAAAGGCCAGATAGGTGGGACTGCCCGTCGTGACCTGGTAGGCGGGGCCTTCGCCGTCAAAGACGACGGCTTCTTTGGCACGGAGCATGGAGAAATCAAGGTTCTTGGCGCCGACGAGTCCGATTTCCTCTTCGCGAGTGAGGGCGATTTCAACGGGGCGGCGGGGCGCGCCGTCCAGTTGGAGGGATTCCAACGCTTCGAGGATGACAGACAGTCCGGCCTTGCAGTCGCCGCCAAGGACGGTGGATTGGTCGGTGTGGATGATGTCGCCATCGATGATGGGCCGGATGCCCCGCCCCGGCTCAACAGTATCCATGTGGGCGGAGAGGAGGATGGGGGAGTCGCCGGGCTCGGTGGCGATGACGTTGCCGTATGCGTCACGGGAGACTGTGAATCCGAGGGCTGCGAGGCGGGTTGAGAGGACGTCCGCGACGGCGGCCTCTTCGCCAGAGGGGCTGTCAATGCGGACGAGATCGGTGAATGTGGTGATGAGGCGGTCACGGTCAATCATTGGGAGGGTTCTCCTTTAGAGCATGATCATGGCGTCGCCGAAGGAGTAGAAGCGGTATTCGTTGGCGATTGCCTCGCGGTAGGCGCGATCCACGAGGTCTTTGCCCGCAAAGGCGGCGGCGAGCATGAGGAGGGTGGAGCGCGGGAGGTGGAAGTTGGTAATCATCGCGCCAATCACGTTGAATTGGAAGCCGGGGAGGATCATGAGTTCCGTTTCGCCGATTTCAGGAGCGATTCTTCGTGGTCCACGCTGACCGGCGGTCGCTTCCTGGTTGATGGCTATCGACTCAAGGGCACGGACGGGTGTTGAACCAACGGCTACGATACGCCGTCCGTCTGCGAGCGCCTGTGAGATGGTCTGCGCCGCATCCTCCGGCAGCTCGTAGCGCTCCTGCCCCATGACGTGTTCGCGGGGGTCATCGACCTTCACGGGCCTGAACGTTCCGGGGCCAACGTCCAGCGTCAGGCGGGCAATGCGGACACCCTGTTCCTGCAGGCCGTCCATCAGTTCCGGCGTGAAATGGAGCCCTGCGGTTGGCGCGGCGACGCTGCCGGGCTTGGAGGCATAGATGGTCTGATAACGTTCGAGGTTGGGAATCTCCTGGCGGATGTAGGGGGGGAGGGGCACCTGGCCGACGTCATCGAGGACAAAGCCCTCCGGCAGGGTCACTAGGCGAGTGCCGTCCGTGTATTGCTGGCCGACGTGGACACGGGGCGCGCCGGGGGCGTCCAACTCAACGATGGTGTTCGCGGCGACGCGGCGCGATGGGCGCACCATGGCGGTCCACATGCGCTCATTGGCTTCGACTCCCTCTCCTGTGCCCGCGACAGGGCGGATGAGGAGAATCTCAACGTGTCCGCCGCCGTCTCGCTTGGTGCCCAGGAGGCGGGCGGGGATGACGCGGGTCTCGTTGACAACGAGGACGTCTCCCTCCGTGAGCACGGAGCCGAGTTCATAGAAATGCCTGTGCTCGATCAGGCCGGAGTCGCGGTGGACGACGAGGAGGCGGGACTGGTCGCGGGGTTCGATGGGCTGCTGGGCGATGAGATGCTCAGGGAGTTCAAAGTCGTAATCGGCCACCATGAAGGAGGCGGAGCCGCCGTTGCCGGAATCGTCGGATGTCATGAGTTCTGTCAGCCTTGCGCAACTGCCTGTACAGGTGATTCTACAACGGAGACGGTTCCCGTCATACCGGGGTCCGAATGGCCGGGGATGGAGCAGATGAGATCGAATTCGCCGACCTTCGTTGGCGTGAAGCGAACTGTCTTCTTGGAACCAATCCGCATCGATCCCGTTGCGACGCTGAACTCCTCGATGACGAGATCGTGGTCGACGGTGCCGAGGTTCCTGAACTCGATGACGGCTTCCCGGTTCACGGGAATCTCGATGACATCCGGTTCAAATGCCCATTCGGTGCCGACGACGATGTAGCTGCCGTCGGGTTGGAGGCCCGTCGCGCCGATGTCCTGGTTGTTGTTGCAGGCGGCGAGGGCGAGGGTGAGGAGAAGGAGGAGGGGGAGATTCTTCGCTGCGCTCAGAATGACATAGCCGATGGATTGCGGGGCCGGCCCGATGGATTCCGGCTTTCGCCGGAATGAGGGGAAAATACGTTTCGTCATTAGGGGTTTTGGGCGCGGGCGGCGGAGACGGTGTTGCGGAGGAGCATGGCGACGGTCATGGGGCCGACGCCGCCGGGCACGGGGGTGATGGCGCTCGCCACTTCAGACACGGCGTTGAAGTCAACGTCGCCGACGATCTTGTAGCCGCTCTTTTGGCTCTTGTCCTCAACGTGATTGATGCCCACGTCGATGACGACTGCGCCCGGCTTGACCATATCGGCGGTAATGCCTTCGGGGATACCGACGGCAACGACGAGGATGTCCGCCTGCTTCGTCATTTCACCGAGGTCCGGGGCCGTCCTGTGGCAGACGGTGACGCGCGGATAAAACTTTGGGTCGCCCTGCATCCATGCTGTGGCGATGGGTTTTCCAACGATATTGCTGCGGCCAACGATGACGGCGTGCTTGCCGCCAAGCTGCACGCCCTCTCGCCGCAGCATCTCCATGACGCCGAACGGCGTGGCGGGAACGAACTGCGAATCGCCGATGGCGAGGTGGCCGATGTTGAGCGGGTGGAAACCGTCTGCGTCCTTATCGGGCCGGACGGATTCGATGATGGCGTGTTCCTCGATGTGCGCAGGCAGCGGCAACTGCACGAGGATGCCGTGGACACGGTCTGCGCGGTTCAGCGATTCGATGAGGTCCAGCAGGCCGTCCTGCGACACAGAGGAGTCGATGCGATGAATCTCCGTGTAGATGCCGACCTCGCGGCAGGCGCGCTCCTTGTTGGCGACGTAGGTTTGGGAGGCGGGGTCATCGCCGACGACGACGGCGGCAAGGCCGGGCATGACGCCTTTCGCCTTGAGCGCGGCGACATCACGCGCGACTTCCCTGCGGATGTCTGCGGCGATGGTGCGTCCGTCAATGATGCGCGCGGTCATAGGTTGAGTATAGCGTGGGGGCGGGTTCTGCCATAATTTGGGGGACTGCATCAACAGAGGAGCATCCACCAGTATGTTGACCACCGGAATCGATATGTGCGAGGTATGGAGAATCAGGGAGGCGCGTGAGCGGTTCGGACAGCGGTTCCTTGATCGCGTCTACACGGAGGAGGAGCAGCGGACAAGCCGGATGCGAGACCCGGAGCTTGCGGCTCGGTTTGCCAGCAAGGAGGCCGTGATGAAGGCGCTGGGCACGGGGGCGCGCGGCGTCGGCTGGAAGGATATCGAGATTCTGCCGATGCGGGGCGGCAAGCCGGAGGTGCGGCTGCATGGGCGGGCGAAAGCCGTTGCGGAGCGGATCGGGTTGACGGATTTGGCGGTGAGCCAGACACATTCGATCGAGTACGCGCTGTCGATTGTGGTGGGGACGGCGGAGTATCCTTCGCCGTATCACGCGCCGTAGGGGGTGGATTCCCGCTTTCGCGGGAAAAACGGAGGGGGCGGCATGAGGGCGGTGACGGCTGCGGAGATGCGGCGTATTGAAGAGGGCGCGATAGCGCGGGGCGTCCCCGTTGAGGAACTGATGGGGCGAGCCGGGGGGGCGGTTGCGGATCATGTCGGCGACGTTCTCGGCGGACAGATTGCACAACGGCGGATTCTTGTGCTGGCAGGCCCGGGAAAGAACGGCGGCGATGGCCTGATTGCTGCGCGGATACTGAGGCAACGGGGGGCAATCGTTTCGGTTGCGTGTCCCATTCCGCGAGCGGACGACCCGCTGCTGGAAAGATGCGCGGCAGCCGGTTGCTCAATCACCCAGGGTGATTTGGCCGATTTAGACGCGACTCCGGCTAAAGCCGAACTTGTTGTTGATGCGCTGCTCGGCACAGGGCATTCTCGCGCCATCGAAGGGGCGATGCTTGAATCACTGAACCTCGTACACGGCGCGGAGAACAAGCCAACGGTTGTGTCAGTCGACGTGCCATCCGGCCTTGATTCGGATACCGGGGAGGTGGACCCGGCCACTTTGCCAGCCGATGTGACGGTGGCGCTTGGCAACACAAAAATCGGCTGCCTGACCGTGAAAGGCGCGGAGTACTGCGGGGCCATCCACGCAGTCGAAATCGGGCTTGGTGGAGATGCGGATGACGGAGGCGGCGTCCACGTTCTGACCGCCGGAGACATCCAGGGGCTCCTGCCTGAGCGGCGAGCAACAAGCAATAAGGGCACGTTCGGGCATAGCCTCATCGTTGGAGGGTCGGAGGCGTACCGGGGCGCGCCGGCGCTGGCAGCGCGGGCTGCGGCGCGGGCAGGAGCCGGTACGGTTGCGATAGCCGCGCCGGAAACGATAACGGATTCTCTCGCGCCGATGGCGCCGGAGGCGACGCATATACCGCTCCCGCAGACGAACCAGGGTGGACTAAAATCACCGCAATCAGCTCAGAGGCTCTCCAGAACCTTTTCTGAGAGGAGGACTGCGGCTATCGCGATTGGGCCTGGGATGGGGCAATCCAAGCGCGTGTCGAATTTTCTCTCTGAACTTCTTGATGGTATTCCGGCGGATACGCCTGTCGTCTTTGACGCGGATGCTTTGACAATTTTGTCGCAGATGCCGGAGTGGTGGACGCGGTTACGGGGGCCAGTTGTGGTGACGCCGCATCCTGGGGAGATGGCGCGGCTGTGCGGGATTTCGGTAGAGGACGTGCAGTTGGCGCGGGAAGGGGTCGCGGCGGAGAAGGCGAAGGAGTGGGGTGTGACCATCGTGCTGAAAGGCGCTTACACGATCATTACCGGCCCGGATCAAGAAACGGCCATTTGCCCGCTCACTATGCCCGCCCTTGCATCAGGCGGAACCGGCGATGCGCTTGCCGGAATCGTCACAGGCTTCCTGTCGCAAGGGCTGACAAACTATGCGGCGGCACAGGCAGGCGTGTACGTGCATGGGACTGCGGCGGCTTTGGCGGCTCAGGACAACGGCAACATGACGTCGGGCCTATTGGCGTCCGACCTGATTGAGAAGATTCCGGCGGCGATGGGGTTGATTGCGCGGGGGGAAGGGCCGGTTCCGCCTCTGTTTGCCTAGCGCCAGCCGATGGCGCGGAGCCATTGTTCGAAGGTTAGGGTTGGGATTTGCCATTTGGATTTGAGGGCGGGGATGTCTTCGTCGTAGCCGTGGTTTTGGTACCAGCGTGTCATGGCGATGGTTGACGGGGGGGCGATTTGGGGCCAGTTTTCTTCGGGGATTTGTTCGTAGCGGACATCGTGGCCTGTTACACGGCTTAGGGCGGCGGCGATGTCGGTCATGGTGAGCGTTTCGGCGGCGATGTCGATTTCCTGCCCTTCGTATACGTCCGGGTTGTTGAACGCTGCGGCGGCGTAGGCTCCGATGTCATGGCCGGAGATGACCTGCAGGGTCTTGTCCGGGGTTAACATGCCGCGAATGACGCCGTTGTCGATGCCCTTGCGGTCTGCGACGTAGTTCTCCGCGAATGAGACCGGGCGGAGGATGGTGTACGGGATGCCGAGTTGACGGACGTGGGCCATCACTTCAATCTTGGCGTCCCAATACGTGACGCCCCTGTTCGGCTCCTTCGCGCCGCAGGAGGCAGTGTAGACGAGGTGGCTCACCCCTGCCCTCTTTGCGGCATCCGCGATGGCGATTCCCTGCCGCGCCTCGTGCATCGGGTCGTCCTCAGCGGCCTGGTCCTGCACGGAGAAGACGCCGTACACGCCCTGCATGGCGGCATCGAGGGAGGCAACGTCGTCCATGTTTCCTGCCACGATCTCCACGCCGCGCTGGGCGAGCGCCTGCGCCTTTTCACCCTGGGGGGAACGGGTTAGGCCGCGAACATGCCAGTCCTTGGACGACAGCAGGTGGCCGACGAGGCCGCCGCCCTGGTTGCCGGTGGCGCCGATGACGAGGATTGCCCGGGTTGGGTTGGTCATGTGTGGTTCTCCTTTTCCCCGATTGTTTCAGATTGGGGGGGTGGTGGATAGACCTGGCGCGTATAATTGCGTGATGCTGCTGGCGGTTGATATTGGGAATACGAACGTGAAGTTCGCCGTTTTTGACGGCGAGCGGATTGTCGTGTCCGACCGGCTGCCGACGGGGGCGAGCAATTCGGCTGAGGAGATCGGCGCGTCTGTGTGCACCGCTTTGGCGCGGCACGGGGTCCGGGAATCCGCCATTGAGGGCGTGTCACTGTGCTCGGTTGTTCCGCCCGTGACGACGATGATGGAGCGCACGGCGTCGGATGTCTTTAAGGTTGACGCGCTGGATGTCAAGAAGGCCAGAAATCGGGGCATCACGCTGGACGTGGACAAGCCGGACGGGGTGGGGACGGACAGGATAGTGAACGCGGCGGCGGCATACGGGCTGTACAGCGGGCCGGGCATCGTAGTGGATTTCGGCACGGCGACGACGTTCGACGTGGTAACAGCAGAAGGGGTGTTCATCGGGGGCGTCATCGCGCCGGGGATTGCGTTATCGTCGGAGGCGCTGACGGAGCGTGCGGCGCAGCTACCGCCCATCGAGCCGGTGTTTCCCGAGAAAGTTATCGGGAGGGACACGGACCAGGCGATGCGCTCAGGGTTGATGTACGGGTATCTTGGGCTGATGGAGGGTGTCATCGGGCGGATACGGGCGGAGATCGGGTCCCCGGCGCGGGTGATCGCGACGGGCGGGCTGGTTGAGCACATCGCGGAGCGGACGGAGATAATCGACGTGGTGGAGCCGGACTTGACGCTGCGGGGGCTGCGGCTTATTTGGGAGCTTAACCGGGGGTAGAGTGGGCGAATAATGATTGAGATTCCCGCTTTCGCGGGAATGACGAAGGTGAGTGGGTTCCTGCTTTCGCGGGAATGACGGAATGGAAAGGCGTGATGGAGGCGATTGCGGGCAAGCGGGTTGTGCTGGGGGTTTCGGGCAGCATTGCCTGTTACAAGGCGGCGGACATTGCGTCCAAGCTGATGCAGGCAGGGGCACTGGTGGACGTGGTGCTGACGCGGGCGGCTCAGGAGTTCGTGACGCCTCTCACGTTCCGGTCGCTGACGCACCGCCCCGTGATTACGGACATCTTCGACGCGCAGTCGGCGGACCCGCTGGAGCACGTGGAGATAGCGCACCGGGCAGACGCGGTGGTGATCGCGCCGACGACGGCGCACGTGATGGCCAAGCTGGCGCACGGGCTGGCGGACGATGCGCTTTCGACCATCATTCTCGCGACGGATGCGCCCGTGATCGTCGCTCCGGCGATGGAACACCATATGTGGACGAACGCGGCGACACAGGAGAACGCGGCGACGCTGCGGGAACGCGGTTTCACGTTCGCGGGGCCGGATGCGGGCAGGTTGGCGTCCGGGGCCGTCGGCAGCGGTCGTCTCGTGGAGACGGCGGATATTCTCGACGCCCTCAACGGGCTGCTGTCGAAGGATCAAGACCTGCTGGGGCGGCATATCGTCGTGTCAGCAGGGGGGACGCAGGAGCCGATTGACCCTGTGCGGGTGGTGACGAACCGCTCATCGGGCAAGCAGGGGTACGCGTTCGCTGAGGCGGCGCGGGACCGGGGGGCGCGCGTGACGCTGGTGACGGCGGCGGGGCTTGCGAATCCGGCGGGCGTGAACGTGGTCAAGGTGGAGAGCGCGCGGCAGATGCTAGGGGCAGTCTCGGACGCGCTGAACGACGCGGCGGACGCACTTGTCATGGCTGCGGCGGTTGCGGACTGGGAGCCGGTGGCGGCGGCAGGGCAGAAGATGAAGAAAGTGGAGGGGCAGGACATCCTCACGATCGACATGAAAAAGACGCCGGACATCCTCGCGCAGGTCAGCGGCCTGCCAGGGGTCAAGGTGGGCTTTGCCGCCGAGACGGAGGACCTGCTTGCGAACGCGCGCGCCAAGCTGGAGGGCAAGAAGCTGGATATGATCGTGGCCAATGACGTTTCGGCGACGGATGCCGGCTTTGCGGTCGATACGAACCGAGTTGTGATTCTCGACAAGTCCGGCGGGCAGGAGGAGCTGCCGCTGATGTCCAAGCGCGACGTGGCGGACGCGGTGCTGGATCGCGTTTGCGCGCTGCTGAGCGGGTGATGAACGACAAGGAACCGGTGTGACCGAAACGGATACACGATTCGTTTCCCTGATTATTCTCGCCGCGGGCAGTTCATCGCGCATGGGGCGACCCAAGCAGACCCTGCCGTGGATGGGCAAGGACTTGCTGACTTACCAGGTTGAGCAGGGCGGGCTTTCGGGCGTCGACGAGTTGATCGTGGCGCTTGGCGAGAACGCCGAGGACTATCGAGAGTTGTTGCCGGAATCGCTCGGGCGCGTGCCGGTCTACAAGATCATCGAGAACTCGGATTATGCGCGGGGCAAGACGACGTCGGTGCTTGCCGGGCTGGCCGCTGCCGACCCGCGCGCCACCGACTGGATCTTTCTCGCGATGGATGCGCCCAAGCCCGCGCACATCACGGACATGCTGGTGGAGGCGCATCACGCAGGCAGACTGCCGATCACATACCCCTGGCACGGCGGCATCGAGGGGCATCCGCCAGTGATGAATCGGTCGCTGCGTTCAGAGATAGAGGCAATCACGGAGGAGCGGCGGGGGCTACGTGAGATCACAGAGCGCGATCCGGCGCGGGTGAACCGCGTTGAGTTCGCGGACCCCATCGTGATCGTCAATATGAACAGCCCGGAGGATTATGAACGGGCGCTGGCGGTGACGGGGCAAGCATCCGGCGATGCCAGTAGAATTGACCCATGACGAACACGATTGCGGAGATGGCGGCGGCGTGGGACCCTGCGCGGTTTGAGGAGGCGCGTTACCAGTGGTGGGAGGAGCGCGGGTATTTTCAACCACGTATCGACCATGAGCAGCAGCCCTTCGTTGTGATCATGCCGCCGCCGAATGTGACGGGACAGCTTCACCTCGGCCACGCGCTGACGGCATCCGTGGAGGACGCGCTGGTGCGGTGGCACCGGATGCGTGGCGACCCGACGCTGTGGCTGCCGGGGACGGACCACGCGGGCATCGCAACGCAATACGTCGTTGAAAATCACCTGGCGTCGCAGGGAATCGACCGGCGCGAGATCGGGCGTCAAAAATTCCTGGAGCACGTGTGGGAGTGGGTGCGAGAGTACGGCGGCGCGATACAGAATCAGCACCGCCGGCTCGGCGCGTCGTGCGATTGGACGCGGGAGCGGTTCACTCTCGATGAGGGACCGTCCCGGGCAGTGCGCGCAACGTTCGTCAACTTGTATGAGTCGGGGCGCATCTATC
Source organism: Dehalococcoidia bacterium (assembly GCA_963666115.2). GTDB lineage: Bacteria > Chloroflexota > Dehalococcoidia > UBA6926 > UBA6926 > VXMO01. The sequence continues at coordinate 372,590 of CAXXET010000004.1, forward strand.
GCGGCGAGCGGATGATCAACTGGTGCCCGACGGACCACACTGCCCTATCCGATTTGGAGACGGAGTACGAGGACGCGGCGGGCAAGCTGTGGCACATCAACTACCCGTACACTGACGGCTCCGGGCGGCACGTGACGGTGGCGACGACGCGGCCCGAGACGTATTTGGGCGATACGGCGGTGGCGGTGAACACGAACGATCCGCGCTTTGCGGACGCGATCGGGCTGACGGTGCGGCTGCCGTTCATCGACCGCGAGATTCCGATCATCGGCGACGACTACGTGGACATGGAGTTTGGGACGGGCGCGTTGAAGGTGACGCCGGCGCACGACCAGAACGACTTCGAGATCGGACAGCGGCACGGGCTGGAGGCCATCGAGGTCATTGCGGCGGACGGCACGCTGAATGAGAACGCGGGGCCGTTTGCCGGGCTGGAGCGGTTTGCGGCGCGGCAGAGCATCGTGTCCGAACTGGAGGCTGCGGGGTTCCTGGAGCGGACGGAGGAGTACCAGAACCGCGTTGGGCGGTGCTACCGGTGTCAGACGATCATCGAGCCGCGGCTGAGCATCCAGTGGTTCGTGGACATCGCGCCGCTGGCGGAACGGGCGGCGGAGGCTGTGAGGGACGGTCGCATTCGCATCGTGCCGGAACGGTTCACGGGGACGTATTTGAACTGGATGGACGGCATCCGGGATTGGTGCATCTCACGGCAGTTGTGGTGGGGGCATCGGATACCGGCGTGGTTCTGCGGGGAGTGCGACGGCGACCGGCTCCAAATCATCTTGGGAGAGGCCATAACGGGGCCGGACGGGCAGCCGCTGTGGGAGGCGACGTATTCACAGCTGCGGGAGATCGGGCTGACGCCTGAGGAGATTGTCGCGCGAGCCGACCGCGTGAACGCAGACAAGGATGCGACGCCCATCGTGGCGGTGGACGGCCCGTCCGCGTGCCCTGAGTGCGGGCCGGCGGCGCTGCTGCAAGACCCGGACGTGCTGGACACGTGGTTCTCGTCCGGGCTCTGGCCGCATTCGACGCTGGGGTGGCCGGACGATGCGGAGGACTACCGCTACTTCCACCCGACGTCCGTGCTGGAGACGGGCTACGACATCCTGTTTTTCTGGGTGGCGCGGATGATCATGATGGGGCTGGAGAACACGGGCGACGTGCCGTTCCGGACCGTGTACCTGCACGGCCTGGTGCGGGACGCGCAGCGGCAGAAGATGTCAAAGACGCGCGGGAACGTGATCGACCCTCTGGAGAGCATCGCGGAGTACGGGACGGACGCGCTGCGGATGGCGTTGACGATTGCGACGACGCCCGGCAATGATCTCGCGCTGACGCCGGGGCGCATGGAGGCGGGGCGCAACTTCGCGAACAAGCTGTGGAACGCGGCGCGATTCGTCGCGCGGTCAGTGGAGACATCGGGCGCGGCGGTTGGCGGCGAGATGCCGGAACCGTCGCACCGCGAGGATCGGTGGATCGTCTCGCGGCTGAACGGCGTGACGGCGCACGTGAATCAGTTGTTGGAGGATTTTCAGCTTGGGCAGGCGGAGCAGGTCATCCGCGATTTCCTGTGGGACGAGTTCGCGGACTGGTATATCGAGCTTGCCAAGGTTCGTATCCGCAACGGCGACACCGCGCCGGTGGCATACCTGGTCGGCGCGCTGGAGCAGTCGGTGCGGCTGCTGCACCCGTTCATGCCGTTTGTGACGGAGGAAATCTGGCAGAGCCTCGTGGCGCGCGCGCCGGGGCTTGCGCGGGGCGTGGAGTCGATCATGGTCAGCGCGTATCCGCAGGCGGACGTGGGAGACGCGGATCGCGCATCGGAGGCCGAGGTTGGGGACGTGATCAACGTGGTTCGCGCCATTCGCAACGCGCGGGCGGAGGGAAACGTGGAGCACTCGCGGATGATCGAGGTGTTCGTGGACGCGGACACGCGCTCGCGGCAGGCCATCGACGATTCACGAGAGGCGATTGGGACGCTGGCGCGGGTATCGTCGCTGCGCGTGTTGGAGGAGGACGATGAGCGCCCTGATCCGGCGTCGGTGATGACGGCGATCCTGGACGGGGTGACGGTGATGGCGCCGCTGGCGGGGCTGGTGGACGCGGACGCTGAGCGGGCGCGGCTGACCAAGGAACTTGAGGAAACACAGGGACGCCTGACGGGTTTGGAGCAGCGGCTGGGGAACGAGGGGTTTCGCTCCAAGGCACCGGCGCACGTGGTGGCGAAGGAAGAGGAGCGGTTGGCGGAATCCCGCCAGCGCGTGGAGCGTATCGAGGAGCAACTGGCGCGGCTGGGGTGAGTGAGCACATGTATTACGCGCTCCTGTATGACTATGCGGATGACGTCTTGGAGCGGCGGCCACCGTTCCGGGAGGAGCATCTTGGGCTGCTGCGGGAGTTGAACGCGCGGGGAATCGTGCCGCTGGCGGGGGCGTGGGACGAGCCGGTGGACGGGGCGGCTATCGTGTTTCGCACGGACGATACGTCCGTCATCGAGGAATTCGTCGAGAAAGACCCGTATTTCCGCAACGGGCTTGTGAAATCGTGGCGGATCAGGAAGTGGAGCGTGGTGATCGGCGGGGAGAGCAGCTAGGGCGCATCGTCCCACGTTTGGGGTTGGAAGCCGAGTTCCTGGGCGATTTGGTCGGGGCCGTAGCCGGTCGGGGTTTCCTTGCGCGTTCGGAGATCGGCGTACAGCAGGAAGATCATGACGGCCTGGATAGGGCCGGCAACGGTGGGCGCGACAAGGTTCGAGTACCACGTGCCGACGGTTTCGAGGCCGGCTGCGGCGAATATGACGCTTGGGAATTGAACTGCGAAGACGGCGAGCGCGACGATAATCAGGATGCCGAACGTCCGCCACCAGAAACCCTCGGTAAGCTGCCAGCTTCGCCGCAACGCCGCGACGCCGATTAGCCCGTCAAATGCGACGACCGGCCAAACGAACGTCCAGCGAATCAACACGTATACGGTGATGACAACCGCGCCGACCAGCCCGGTGAATGAAAGCAGGCCGAAGAGGGCGAGGAGCAGTTCAACGTCGGACATCGCGTTTGCGATGACGAACGGCACGAAGAACAGTACCGCCCACACGGCAAAGACCGTCCCCATGGCCATCACCGTCGTGACCAGCAGCGCGCCTGCCCGCGCGACCGCGAACGCGAGCGCCTCCGAAATCAGCACCCTGCCGACGACGTAATGCGCGCCGATGACGTACATGTACGCGCCTGCGGCGAGGGCGGACACGGAAACGGTGGCGATGAGAACGAGGGACAGTTCCAGCAAGTCCAGCGGAATATCATCCAACTGGAGTTGGCTGATCTCCGCCGACTGCTCCTCTGTCGGAAGCTGCCCTTCGGGGACGGTGGCCAGGATCGCGTTGATCTGCGCGTCGTTGCCCTCCGGCAGGATGGCGTCGATGCCAGATACCGCGCCGAAGATGATGACGGCGCTGACGAACGCGATGACGACCAGCCGCACAACGCGCGCCAGGTAGACCGACCAGAGCTCGCTGAAGAGCTCGTTTATCCCCCTTTCAGGGAATGCGGTTTCGTTCTGCACCGTGTCTAGCTGCCGCCCCCGGCCGCGCCCATGCCTGCGGCGCCGCGCTGCTGGAGCTCGATGAACACCATCTTGGTGCCGAGAGGATGAACCCACGCGACGTTGGCGTTGCCCTCTTCGCGCTGGATGCGGCCGCCCTTCTCCTCGATGTTCTTTATGGTCGCCTCGATGTCGTCCACTTCGAGGCAGACCATGTACATGCCCTCGCCCTTGGGGTTCCGCTCATTCTTGCGCTCCTCCATCATGCGGGCGAGCGCGGTCTCCGGGCCGGCGGGCGTCATGACCTCGATCACGGGCTGGCCGTTGTAGCCGAGCATCTGGGCGCGGATGCCGAACTGGTTGCCACGCGCCTGGTTGAGTTCCTCAAGGCCGAAGAGGTCTTTCCAGAGCTGGACTCCCTCCTCCAGGTCTTCCACCATGACGGCGTTGTAGCGAATATCGGTGATCATCGTCTCCCACCCCTTTCGCGCCCATGCGGCGCTTTCGCTTGCGTGTTGTAAGGGGAGTGTGGGGAATAGGGGCTAGTCGTGTCAACGACGCGGGCGTTCCAGCAGGGCGGGCGGCCAGACTGCGCTGTCCACAACGCCAACGAACGGCAGGTTGCGGTAGAAACCCTCGTAGTCGAGTCCATAGCCGACGACAAAGACGGGGTCTATGGAGAAGCCGACGTAGTCGATTTGAACGTCAACTTCGCGGTGGGCGGGCTTATCCAGGAGGGTGCAGACCCTGACTGAGGCGGGGTTTTCGGCGAGCACCTTATCGACCAGCAGCTTGAGGGTGACGCCGGTGTCCACGATGTCCTCGACTATCAGGACATCGCGGCCCCGGAGGCTCTCGCGGAACGGGTTGGGCATGTCAACGGTGTGGCCGCGTTCGTCGATGAACCGGTCAACGTGGACAAGCTCTACCGGCGCGGGGATGTCCAATTCCCGCACAAGATCCGCGAGAAAGCAGATGACGCCGTTCAGCGCGCCGACGCAGACGACCTCGCCGTCCGCGTACTCGGCGCTCAACTGCGCGGCCAGTTCTCTCACGCGGCGTTGGAGGCGCGTCTTGCTGATGAGGACGCGGTCGACGCCCTTGGCGGCGGGGCCCGCAAGGCCGTTGCTGCGCAGAGGTTTCTGTGTGCCGGAGGCCATGTGGAAAGCATAACGGACGCGGGTGAGCGGCGTATACTTACGTGAGAGTCATGGATATTCTTGCCCTGATAGACCGCATTCGGCAGAATCACGCGATCGAGCACGCGACTATTGCCGTGCTGGCGCGGAAGCACGACCAGTTTGGGCGGCTCGGCGGCAATGCCACGCAGGACGGGTTCTTCGTCTATGGCCCGACGACGGCAGACCGCATCCAGGAGGCGGGGCAGGAGGCGGTGCAGCGGCTGCGGGCGGGGGAATCCGATCTCGCTATTTCGCCGTTCTGCGGCACGAATTTCCTGCTGGGCGGTGCGACGACCGCCCTTGTGACCAGCATTATCCTCGGCAGGCGCAACAGGATCGGACGGCTGCCGCAGGCGATGAGCCTTTCGGCGCTGGCGCTGATCGGTTCGTTCAGAGCGGGCGCGTACGTGCAGCGCAGATGGACGACGAAGGCGGACATCGGCGAGCTGGAGATCAAGAGCGTGTCGCGGTTGGGGGGCGCGGGGAGGCCGCTGCACCGCGTGTACACGGGGTTGGCGAAGGGGGATTCTTCGCTGCGCTCAGAATGACAGGTTTTGTCAGAATGACGCCCGATGGCGGGATGGCGGCCAATGGCGGTTTGCGGCGGTATCATGGGGTAGGCGGATGCGCTGGCATCGCGTCCCTGTAGCTCAATCGGAGTAGAGCAGCGGACTTCTAATCCGCAGGTTGTGGGTTCGAGTCCCACCGGGGACGCCAGATATTCCTCTTGGGACACTTTCGGAATGGAACCGACCCAGGCGCTTGGTGGGAGAGAATGCTTTACGAGATGAACGGCGAGAATCTGACGGGGACCGAGCGGACGTCTTTCACGGCGAGAGGCATCCTTGAAGGCACCCTGCAGGAGGCGCGGGCAAGCATGGGCAGCGCGTCACGCAATGCAGTGCCGGGCATCTCAAGGTTCGAAAAGGCTATTGAGGAGTCCAGTGAGGTTCGTGCGCCGGATCAGCAAGAACAGTTCGAGCGCATCCTTGCGTTCGTTAGGGAGTTGGAGGAGGCGGGTTTAGCCGAGCCCGTCAGTTACCCCTACTCGAGAGGGGGCGCGGCTGCTGTTGCCGGGGGGCGGAAGCATTTGGCCTATTTCAGCTGCGAGTCATCGGATCGCAAGCCATATATCGGCGTGAGGAAGGGCAGCTTTGATCGGTATGCGCCCGATGCTTTGGAGCGGGTCTGGGGTGCGCTTGGAAAGGGCGACAGGACCGGGCAGTCGGTTTGGGCTGCCGGGCCTTTTTCGGAGGAACTGTTTAAGGCGCTGCGGGAGGCTTATGGGGTGGCGAATGGGGGGGGGGTAGGTTGTGAGAGGGAAGGCACCACTGGGGTCACCTAGCAACATCATCAGACGTGGCACTCGCCGCAACTTCCGTAATCGCATTGAGCTTGTCGGTCACCTCAGGATCAATTTCGTCCTCCGGCACATATTGAGCGAGAATGTAGTAGTTGCTCTTGCGCATCAAATTGGGAAGGCCAAGCTTCTCAAAATACGCGTCAAAAATTGGCTGCAAAACGTCTTCGCTCGCTTTCAGGTCTACGTCCCAGGGAGAGCGTCGCTGAAGGGTCTGTAAAGCACTCGTCACTGATTCAATGGCCTCAGTCATCGCGTTGAGTCGTCGAGAAACCTCGGCAGATTCAAATAGCGGTCCAGGCGCATCGATTCGCGCAGTCGCTTCCGCATAACCCTCAAGGGTCGCTTGGGAGCAGAAATAATTCTCAATTTCCCGGCGTTGCCACTCAAGGATCGGAACGTTTCCTGCCTCAGGCGACCCCCTATCCAATCGATCAAACAGCGCCAAAGCTTTGAGGCCCGGCAGAGCTTCCTTGAGTCCGTTGTAGTGACTCACAGCAGACTGGACGGCATTGCCAACGTACTTGATGAACGGCCTGCTCAAGGCGCTTTCAGCATCCCTATGTGCGAGACGCCGGGCGAAAGAGCGCAGGACTGCCAGATCTGTCGAACCTTCCAAGTACAGCACCCAGCCAGTCTGTTCGGCTTGATAGTACTGGTCAAATCCGATGTCTTGCAGGGCCTTGCGAACCTGGCTTCCCCGGTCATCGATCCTGTGAGGCTTCCCGACAAAGGCCACGACGACATCTCGCTCAGCCGCCTCGTTCAATATGACCTCGGAATGGCTAGCGGCGATAATCTGGCTCCCACTCTCAGCAGCGACCCCGCTTATCAGTTGATAGGTCTCTCTCTGTCGAAGTATTTCAAGATGCGCGTCGGGTTCATCCAGCAAGAGAACCGCCCCAGGATTAATGTACATATAGGCTAGGAGCAGGGTCGTCTGCTGAAGGCCTCTTCCACTAGACGACATGTCCAACGTTATCCCTCGTTCGGTGTAGGACATCGAGATTTCTCCCCTCTGTTCGATGTAACGAGGGGGATTCAGTTCTGCGCCAAAGAGAGACCGCACCTGTTCGACAAGATGGTCCCACTTATCTTTGTGGCTTGTATAAACCCGATTGCACAGGTTCCGAAGGACTTCCGCAGTACGCCCCTCACCCACCCGGACATTGATTGCCCCCAGGTCGAGACGTGTTTCAGTGGCTGCGAGCCCAGACATGGGGGGCAGGAAGGCAAACTCGACATCTTCCATCTCTTCGGGAATGGGCATGCGTTCACCATCATTCTGGCGCAAGGGTCGACAATAGAATGACTCCTCGTTGGCGTAATCAAATTCGAGCCCGCACAGCCACTGTTTTCCTGCTGTCATACCCTCCACAATGATGTCAATGCGCACATTCTGTGTCTGGGGGCTGTTGTCTGCCCGGACGACATCTCGCACGTGCAAGTCATTCCACAGTTGCCGGGCGTTGGGAATGGGAATCGCGACCAAGTCACGCCGGTTGACCGTAACGCCTGGGCGACGTTCAGGAGTACCCCGGCCAGTTCGACGCTCTTTCCAACGCCTGATGCCAATATCCCATAGGGCCAAGGCTTGCATCGCGGACGTCTTGCCCGAGTTGTTCGGCCCGATGAAGGCGACAGTATCCCCGAGCTCGATTTCGACCTCTTCGAATCGCTTGAAGTTCCGGATTGTGAGTTTAGTGAGCATGTCACTATCCTACGCTGTACTCCCTGTTCGGACTACCACACTAGCCCTACCCTTCTTCCTCCTCCGAGACGATGACGCCATCCGCCTTTAGCTTCTCCACCTGTTCCACGGTGTACTGAGCGAGCCCTTGCAGGACTGTTTCGTTGTGCTGGCCGAGGTCTGGGGCGGGGTTTAGGGCTTCGATGGGGGTGCGGGAGAAGCGGAGGGGGGAGTTGACTACGGGGATGGGGCCTACTCTTGGGTGGGGGACGTTTGTTATGGCGCCCCGATGTTGGACTTGGGGGTCTGCGAGGACCTGGTCTATTCGGTTTACTGGGCCGCAGGCTATTCCTAGGCGCCCGAAATCGCGGAGCCAGGTGGCGGCGGGTTTGGCGGCGAGAGCCTTTTCCAGTTCGGGGATCAGGTCGTTGTAATTCAGGGTGCGGTGGTAGCCGTCCACGTAGCGGATGTCATCGATCAGATCGATGCGGTCGATGGCGGCGCAGAACAGCGGCCACTGGTCGTTGACGCCGCCGACAATCGCGACGACGATCCAGTCGTCCGCCGTCTTGAACGCCTGGAACGGGGTGAACGAGGGATGGCGCGTGCCGATGGGGCCGGGGACGTGGCCCGTCGAGACGTATCGCCCGACCGCCGCCTCAAGGATTGCCAGTTGGCATTCCAGCATGGAGACGTCGATGTACTGTCCCTGCCCGCTCCGCTCTCGCTCCTGCACGGCGGCGAGGATGGCGGTTGTGGCGAAAAGGCCGGCGATGATGTCGCCGAGCGAGCTGCCGGGGCGCATGGGGCCGCCGCCCGCCTCGCCGGTGATGCTCATGATGCCGCCCATGGCCTGCACGATGATGTCCAGCGCGGGCCGCTGGGCGTAGGGGCCGGTCTGGCCGAAGCCGGAGATTGAGCAGTAGACGAGGCGGGGATTCACGGCTTGCAGGTCGTCGTAGGAGAGGCCGAAATTGGCCATGGTACCGGGGACAAAGTTCTCCACGAGCACGTCGCATTCCGCGGCGATGTCCTTCAGCGCCTGCCTGCCGTCCGGGTGGGCGAGGTTCAGGCTGACGCTCTGCTTGCCGCGGTTGACGCTGACGAAGTAGTAGCTCTCGCCCTCGAAGAACGGGCCTGTGCCGCGCGAGAGATCGCCGCCCTCGGGTCGTTCGACCTTTATGACCTCCGCGCCCATGTCGGATAGAATCATAGTTGCGAACGGCCCCGCGAGGATGCGGGTCAAATCGACGATTCGGAGACCGGCCAATGGTCCACTCATGTGCGTATGCCTTCCATGACTAGAGTCGCGCGTCAGGGCGCATCGGGTTTCATTGTAGACGGGGGAGCGCCGCCGACGCGCTGCCACGGCGCGGGGCGGCCATGATTCCCCTCTCGGACAACGTTGGCGACCGCCAGGGGACGCCGTGGCTGACCGTCACGCTGATTGCGCTGAATGCCCTCGCGTTCCTGTACACGATCATCCTCGACCCCCAGGAGCGATGGATATTCCATTTCCGGTTTGGCGTCGTGCCGCTGGAGTTCACCGACGGGGATTGGTTTGACACCCTCGTCACGCTTCCGGTGAACGCGGAGGTTGCGCCCCTCGTCCCATCATGGATGACGCTGTTCACGTCCATGTTCCTGCACGGCGGCTGGGCGCACATCCTGGGCAACATGGTGTTCCTGTGGGTGTTCGGCGACAACCTTGAGCGCCACTTCGGACGGATAGGATTCCTCGCGTTCTACCTGGCGGTAGGCGTTCTCGCCTCCGGGATGCACATCCTGTTCAACTGGGACAGCAGGATACCGGCCATCGGCGCGAGCGGGGCGATCGCGGGCGTCCTGGGCGCATACCTGCTGCTCTTCCCGCGCCGGCGCGTTCGGACACTGTTCATGGCGGGGTTCATCACGGTGATGGAGATTCCGGCGGTGTGGCTGCTGGTCATGTGGATTGTGATCCAGTTGTTCAGCGGAGTGGGCGGGCTGGTTGTGGCGGGGGCCGGGGGCGGCGTGGCGTACTGGGCACACGTGGGCGGATTCATTGCCGGGGCGGGAATCATCGCGGGATGGCGCGTGCTCAAGCGGGAACCAATCTGGCAGCCAAACAGGTTCGAGCCGACGCGCTCAACGCTGTACCAGTACGATGATGACGATGGGGGCGCATGGAGATGAACGAGCACGAGCCGCAGGACACCATCGGACTGGCGCGAATGGTGTTCTATGGGCATCACGGCGCCACGGAGGAGGAGCAGGCCGTCGGCCAGCGATTTGTCGTCGACCTTGAGATGGCCTTGGACCTTTCTGCGGCAGGACATTCCGACGACCTGGCGGACACGGCGGACTACGGGCGGGCGTTCGAGATTGTACAGGGGGTGGTGGAGGGGCCGCCGCACGCGCTGCTTGAGAGTCTTGCGGAGGAGTCAGCCCAGCGGCTGCTGGACGAACTGCCGGTTGAACGCGTACGCATCCGCGTCAGCAAGCCGTCCGCGCCGATCAGGGGGACGCTCGATGCGGCGTGGGTTTCTATCACGCGGCGGCGGTGACGATTGGCGTGTTGGGGCTTTAGAAGTTGTAGCGTTCCGAGCGCCAGGGGTCTGCGTTGTCGTTGTAGCCGTGGAGTTCCCAGAAGCCGCGCCTGTTTTCCGGCATGAGTTCCAGGGCCTTGATCCATTTGGCGCTCTTGTAGCCGTAGCGGTCAGGGACGATGAGGCGGGCGGGGCCGCCGTGTTCGGGTTGCAACGGCGCGCCATCGTGGCGATGGGCAATGAGGACATCGGGATTCAGGAGCGCCGAGAGGGGTATATTCGTCGTGTAGCCGCCGTAGCAGTGGGCCATGACGTGGGTTGCGGTTGGACGGATGCGGGCTTCGTCAAAGAGGTCACGGACAAAGACGCCCTCCCATTGGTTGTCCAGACGGGACCAGCCTGTGACGCAGTGGAAGTCTGCGGTGACGGCATCGTTGGCGCGGGCCTGGAATTGCTGCCACGTGAGGCGGACCGGATTATCGACGTGGCCGATGACCTCGAATGTCCACGTCGTGAGGTCTATCGGGGGGATGTTGCCGTAGGAGAGGACGGGGAATTTTTTGGTGACGGTCTGGCCGGGGGGGACGCGGTCTGCGTCCACTTCCGTTGAGCCGCCGAATACCCGCGCCCTATCGATGATGCTCATGTGTATATCCTACATGGAGGAGGGGGACATGATGACGAATGAGGACTATGCGCATCCGGAGTACCTGGTGGAGGCGGATTGGCTGGCTGAGCATCTGAACGATGACAACGTTGTTGTCGTGGACTGTGACGTGGACGCGGGGTATAACCGAGGGCATATCCCTGGGGCTGTTTTGATCCCGGACAACTTCGTGAAGGACCCTGAGACGAATCGCACCTTGATGATGACGCCCGCGCAGTTTGCGGCCATGTGCGAGGGGCTGGGGATTGGGAATGACACGTCGGTGATCTGCTACGACAACGGGCGGAGCGTGACGGCGGCGCGGCTGTGGTGGGTTCTGAACACGTACGGGCACCGTGACGTGAAGGTGCTGAACGGCGGGTGGCGCGGCTGGGTTGCTGGCGGCCACACGATCAGTTTCCAGCGTCCGACTCCTACAGAGGGCGTGACGTTCACCCCTGCCTTCGACGACTCATTGCTCGTCACGGTGGACGACCTGAAGGAGGCATGCACGCTGGAGGAGTCCGTCGTTTGGGACGTGCGGAGCGACGGCGAATGGGACGGGTCCAACAACCGCGCCAACGCGCGAGCCGGGCATGTCCCCGGCGCCGTTCACCTTGAATGGCTCAACCTGATGGATCGTGAGACACATCGATTCAAGCCGGCGTCCGAGATACGGCGACTGCTCTCGGAGCATGGCATTAATCCGGATAAGAACGTCTACACGTATTGACAGGGGGGCATCCGTGCGGCGCACGGAGTCTTTGTGATGCGGCTTGTGGGTTACGAGAAGACGCGGAACTATGACGGTTCCATGCGGGAGTGGGCGAACCGGGAGGATACGCCGCTGGAGGTCTAGTTGCCGGTGGAGCCGTGGCCTCCGGAGCCGCGTTCTGTTTCTCCGAGGGTTTCTGTGATTTCGAGTGAGACGCCGGCGCGGACTCCGACGACCAGTTGGGCGATTCTGTCGCCGCTGCGGACGACGTGGGACGGGCGGTTTCCGACGGTGTACATGGTGACGAAGATTTCTCCTCGGTAGTCGCTGTCGATGGTTCCTACTGTGCTAATCACTCCCCTGCTGCCGAGGCCGGAGCGGGGGCGAACCTGGACGTCAAGGGTTGGGGGGAACTCAATAGCGATGCCTGTTGGGATCATGACGGGGTCTGCGCCGACGGTGACCTCGGTTTCTCCGTCAGGGAGGCAGGCATAGACGTCAAAGCCCGTCGAGGCCGGAGTGGCGCGGAACGGGAGCCTTGCTCCTTCGCGGAGCAAGGCGACGCGAATCACTCCATCAGTATGCGGCTGCACCTACGGTGTCGAAGTCTAGCGGGTTCGGCGACCCACGACGCCGCGCGCCAGCATGACGCCTGTGACGGCCATGGCGAATCCAAGCATGGCGATGACCAGCAGGGTCATGGAGTTGAGGGACACGTCTCCACCCTGGATGGGCGGCGGGGCTTCTTCCATGAACAGCGCGAACTGTCCAGCGCGAGCGACCTTGGCAGTGACGATCATATCGAAGGGGTTTGTCGAGGTTTCCACCGTCAGCCACTTGTTCCTGCCGGGGTCCCAGGCGCGAATAACGAACGCGTCCGGGTCATTATCCGCCTCTTCCCATTCGGAATCCGTCAGGTCGAGATTGAGCATCATGGGCGGATTGAAGCGGGCATCTTCGCTCCTGTCCTGGCCGGCGATAGTGATCGACACGGTGACGGCGCGGCCAAGATATTCCGCCGTGCTGCCACTCGGCTTGCTCGGGTTGGGCGCGATCAGCGCAGGCATCGTCTGGCTTTCCTCAAGGCGAAGGGAGTCAACGGTAATGGCGCCGGACGACATGCTGCTGCCATTGAGATGCAGCGTCCTGGACTGAACCATGAGTGAGCCCGTCACGTCGAATCCAGGGAAGAATGACCCGGGGATGTCCAGGGTGGCGCCCTTGTCGTACTCGAAATTGGTAGAAACGCTCTGATCCCCTTCTCCGCCTCCCGGCGTTTCCTGGGCCACAGCGACGGCGCCGGAGGCAAACAGCAGTCCACCGACAATTCCCAACACGCCGAGCAAGGTCAGGCGTCTCGTTAAGCCTGCATGCGTCCAAGGCATGACACACCACTCCTCTTTGGGCCTAAGCCCACTGTCTCAACCGCTCCCGTATCCCGCGCTTTGGCCCCCCTGGGGCCATATGAGTTCAGAACGAATCTAGAAATTTGTTTTGAACCGATTTTGGATTATAAGCCTGATTGGGCGCGGCGGTCAATCGCTCAGGCGTTCAGGTTGAGGGCAACGCGCGGCCGGCCTGGGAGTGCATCACACGGACGCGGCGGGGAAGATCAAATCGAGCGCCCGGGTCGGCCCGCCATCCGTGAACGCGGCCTTGCGCGGCGAGAGCGGGGAGGACATCCGTCACCCAATCCGCGTTCATTCCTGCCTTTTGCAAGGGTTCCACCGCCTCCGGCTCGATGATATAGGCGCCGACTCCTACAAGGATTTCCGGTTCGTCCGGGAACGGCGGACCGATCAGGATTTCCCGCACGAGACGGGAGGATGGATCAATCCGCGCACGGGGCAATCCGGCTTTTTCGCTAATTTCGCCAGCCAGGCACATGGTGACATCCACGTTCGCGGAGCGGTGGGCGTCAAACATGGCGGCGAGATCAAAGTCCGTGACGAGAGCGCCGTCAATCACGAGGGTTGATTCAGCTATGTGACTGCGGACAGCCATGAGCGCGCCGCCTGAGCCGGGCGCGCCGTCCTGGCGGACGTGGGTGGCGCCTAGCCCCCAGCGGCTGCCGTCGCCGAAGTAGTGGACGACCATGCCGGGCAGCGCGCGGGAGACGAGCCATGCCTCGGTTATGCCTTGCGTGGCGAGATGGCGGAGGAGGGTGTCCGCAGCGGGCGCACCGTTCACGTCCCTGAACGCCGGGTGGGGGCCTGAGGCCGGGAGGACGGCGCGGGGGTCAAGGCCGTCGATTAGGAGGATGGCGCGGGTTAAGTTGGTTAGGCGAGTCATGGTGGTGTGCGGATCGGGTTGGGGGATTCTTCGCTGCGCTCAGAATGACATATGGGTGGAATGACGGAGGGGCGCCCTTGCGGGGCGCCCCTCCTTTGCGGTCTTGAGTTAGGGGCTAGTTGGGGACAAGGACGACCTTGCCCGCGACGGCCTCAGTCTCAAGGAGGGTCTGGCCTTCGCCCGCGTCCTTCATGGGCAGGACGCGGTCGATGACCGGCTTGATGTGGCCCGCCTGCACCTGGTCAAGGGCGTCCTGCAACTGGTGGACCGTGCCCAGGGTGGAGCCAACCAGCTTGACCTGCCGGAAGAAGATGTGGCGGAGGTCAATGTTGCCATCGTAGCCGCTGGTTGCGCCGCTGGTGACAACGGTGCCGCCCCAACTGGCGAGCTGGACGCTAAGGCCCATGGTCGCCTGGCCGGGGTGCTCAAACACGATCTCTGCGCCGCGCCGCCCCACGATGTTGCGCATCTCCTGGCGAACGTCCTGCGTCTTGCGGTTGATCAGGTACTCCGCGCCGAGTTCCTTGCAGAGCTCGAGCTTTTCATCGCTGGAGGCAACGGCAATCGGATGCGCCCGGAACAGCGTGGCAATCTGGATGGCCATGACGCCAAGGCCGCCAGCCGCGCCCCAGATGAGGACGTGGTCGCCGGGCTTGATGTTGGCCTTTTCGACCAGCTTGCGCCACGTGGTGACGAGGACGAGCGGGAACGAGGCGGCCTCCTCATGCGTGAGGTTGGTGGGCTTGGGAACGGCGTTCTCCGCCGGAACCCGCACATACTGGCCGTGCGCGCCGTCAAGCGCGGGCCAGTCATAGCCCCAGATGTTGCATTCCTGTCCGGTGCGATTGTTGAACGCCGGGCGTCCGCAGTGGACGACAACCTCATCTCCGACGGAATGAGTCGTCACCTCGGCGCCCTTGTCCACGACGACACCGGATGCGTCGCTGCCAGAGATGTGAGGCAGGGCCACTTCCATTGGCGCTCCGCGTCGCCCCCAAACATCGTTGTAGTTGATGGCCGTTGCCTTGACTTCAATCACAACGTCATTCGGCCCGGGCTTGGGGTCGTCAATGTCCTTCCACTGGAGAACTTCCGGGCCGCCATACTCATCGAAGACGAGTGCCTTCATGCCAATTTCCCTCCCTTAACTCCACCTCTACCCACCTTTCGCACTCTAGCACAGGGGGGCGTCTGCGGTCATGTTTGCTTTACGGCGCGCGGCTGGGGCGGGCCATCTGCTCGGCGGCGATGGCCTGATCCTCGTCCGTGAACGCGTCGTTCATGTACTGGAATCCGGCGCGCATCCCCTGCTCCGCCGTCACGCGGTCAACGTCCTGCAGGCCCTTCGGCAGGTCCTCCGGCGACGCGGCGTAGGACACGTACATCAGGTTCTCGGCGTACTCATAGGCCTGGAACATGCCCTGCGACTCGTAGTAGTAGTTGATGGCGCGCTTGTTGAGTTCCGTGGAGGCAGGCGGCAGCTTGGAGATGGTGTTGGCGAGCGTCCAGACGTGGTCGTCCAGATCATCCCGCGCCACAACCTCGCTCACCAGGCCGACCCGCAGGGCCTCCTGCGCGTCCATCATGTTGCCGGTGAAGGCGAGCTGCTTCATCTTCTTCATGCCGACCAGTTCCGGCCAGATCATGTAGGTGGCCACGCTGGCGTAGCGCGCGGGCGGGTAGCCGAAGAGCGCGTCATCAGAGGCGATGGTGATGTCGCAGTGGCAAGCCAGTTGGCCGCCGCCAGCGAGGCTGAACGAATGGCACTGGGCGATGACCGGCTTGCGGTTGTTCCATATCCAGCGGCGATACATGGTCGTGGGGTGGTCGCTGGTAATCATGGTCAGGGCGTCGCGCGGGAGATTGCCCTCGGACTGCACATTCATGTCGTAACCCGCAGAGAATGCCCTGCCCGCGCCCTTGATGACGATGCAGCGGACTGTTTCGTCCTTGTCTGCCTCCTCCAACGCGCCGCCAAGGTCGGCCAGGAGCCCGCGGCTGAGCGCGTTCAGCCTTTCAGGCCGGTTCAGCGTGATGTAGGCGACGTTGCCGCCGGCTGCCTCACGCAGTTCATAGATGATGTTCTCGTAGTCCGCCATTGTCCTCCTCCTTACCGTGTTCTCCAGGTTCCCCCTGTCTTTCCCTGTCCCACAAGATTACAAGTTGTCTACGCGGTGACAACAGCCCCCGCAGGGAATCTTTGATGCCAGTCGGCAATTATCCTGACGTCGCGCTCAAAGGCCATGTCCGGCAGCGCATCGGCGGGGAAGTAGTCGACAGCCAGGCTTTCCGGGCCCGGCTGGGGCGCTCCCTCGACGATATGGCCCCGATAGACGACGAGGATCACGCGGTTGCCCGTTTCGGAGTGGATTCCCAGCAGACCGTCCAATTCGACGGTAACGCCAACCTCTTCCTGCGTTTCGCGGATTGCGGCGTCCTCCACCTTTTCACCGGCGTCGACGAATCCCGCCGGGTATGACCACAGGTCTTTGCGCGGGTGGTGGGCGCGCTGCATGAGCAGAACGCGGCCCTGGTCATCGCCGATCAGAACGCCAACGGCCACCTTGGGGTCCGTGTAGTGGACGTAGCCGCAGGAATCGCACGCAAGACGCATGGCGCCGTCAATCTCACGCTCCTCGAGTTTGTCGCCGCAGTTCAGGCAGAATTTCGCCTTACCCTCCCCATGCATGATGGGCGGGTGGGCGGCCTGATTGTTGTCAGAGGTCATTTGGCCTAGCGGAAGGGGCCGTCACGCGCATCGAGGAACGCCCTCATGCCCTGTTCAGTTCGCACTTTACCGAGGTATTCGCGCTCCGGCACGTCCGGCGTGAGGCTCTCGATCATGCGGAGCATGAGATGGTCATCCAGGCCCTTGCCGAAGCCCTGCGCGTCGTACACGGCAGTGATGGAGCGCTTCATCATCTGGAGGGCGAACGGCGGGACTTGCGCGATGCGGCGGGCCATGGCCATGGCTTCGTTCAGCGCCTCGCCGGCGGGAACGACCTTGTTGACGAGGTCCCACTTCTCAGCGGTTTCGACGTCGATGAAGTCTCCGGTGTAGTAGAACTCGCGCAAGTGGCGGTTGCTGGTGATGAACGGGAGCAGGACGTGGGGGGAGTGGGCGACGTGCCGGATCTCCGGCTCGCCAAACTGGGCGCGCTCTGAGGCGACGATGAGATCGCAACTCATGGCGAGCACGTTGCCCGCAGCAGCGGCAGGGCCGTCGACGGCGGCAATCCACGGCACGCGCGAGTACCAGGGGCGCGACACGAGCCTGGCCTGCCAATGCGTGTGCTCCCACCGCTCCGTGGCGCTGTAGGTAGGCCGCTCCTGGTTGGGAGTCAGGTCATAGCCAGCGCAGAATGCGGGGCCTGCGCCGGTGATGACGGCGATGCGGACATTGTCGTCGTTCTCAACTGCGTCAAACACTTCCTCAAGCTCATGCAGCAACTGCGGGTTGAGCGCGTTGCGCCGCTCCGGCCGGTTCAGCGTGACCTGCGCGACTCCGTCGTCGCCAACCTCATAGATAACGGTCTCAAAATCAGCCATGTGGATTATCCCTCCCCCAAGTTTGTCCGGCGGCCACCGAAGCCGCCTACTGAGTATACGTCACGGAAGGGCGGGGCGAGCAGGCCTACACGTACTCCTTGACGCGTTCGGCGAGGCGTTTTGTCATGCCGGGGGCGGCTGAGAGGTCATCGATGGCGGCTTCGCGGATGGCGTCGAGGCTGCCGAAGTGGCGCATGAGCATTCGCTTACGGCGCGGGCCGATGCCCGGCACCGCGTCAAGCATCGATTCCATCCCCTTCTTTTGGCGCACGCCGCGATGGAACGTGATGGCAAACCGGTGGGCTTCGTCACGGGCGCGCTGGACAAGATAGAGGGCGGGGGACGTGCGCGGCAGCATGATCGATTCCGCCATCTCCGGCAGGAAGACTTCTTCTTCCTGCTTGGCCAACGACGCGAGCGGTATCTGGTGAAGGCCAAGCTCGACGCGCATCACCTCAGCGACGGCGTTGAGCTGCCCCTTTCCGCCATCGATCAAGACGAGGTCGGGCAGCGTCATGAACGAGCCGTCTGCTGTTTGCTTCTTCGCGCCGCTCCCATCGGCCTTGGCGCGAGCCGGGGCCGACTTGAACTGCGCCATGACTTCCTCGGCGTCCTCGGCTGACGACGCAAGGCCGCGGGCGGCGCTGCCCAACGCGCCGGAACGCTGGAACCGGCGGCGTATGACCTCCTGGAGGGAGGCGAAATCATTCGCGCCCTCCACCGTCTTGATCCTGAAGCGGCGGTAGTGATCCTTGAGTGGCTGGCCGTCCTGGAACACGACCATGGACGCGACTGAGTTCGTTCCCTGGGTGTTGGAAATGTCGTAGCACTCAATGCGGCGGGGGAGTTCAGGCAGGTTGAGCTGCTCCTTGAGCTCCGCCAAAGCCGTTTCGGTAGCGGCCTCATCCGCGAGCACCTTGACGCGAAGGGCTTCAAGGCCCTGCAGGGCGTTTTCGGCAACGAGTTCCAACAGTTTCCTGCGCTCGCCGCGCTGCGGGACGATGAGCCGCACTTTCCGGCCCTCCCGCCGCTCCTCCAGCCATTCAGTGATGGCAGGGCCATCGGCGACGGGCGCTTGCGTCAGGATGCGGGGCGGCACGACGGGGCTGTTCACATAGAACTGCTTGATAAAACCGGCCAGCACTTCGCCGTCGGTTTCGCCGAGCGTGCCGTCCAGCAGGAAATTGTCGCGCTCCAGCAGTTTCCCGCCGCGGACGAAGAAGACCTCCGCCCATGCCTCATTGCCGGCGCGGGCAATGGCGATGATGTCTTCGTCGACGGCGCGGGTGGAGACGGCCTTTTGCTCGGCGGAGACGCGGTTGATGGCGTTGAACTGGTCACGGAAGAACGCGGCGCGTTCGTATTCGAGGTTGTCAGAGGCGTCCATCATCTTGCGCTTGATGTCTCGCGCGATCGCGGCCTGCTTGCCCTCCAGGAACGCGGCGACCTGGCCGATGACATCCCGATAGTCCTCGTTGGATACCGCGCCGATGCAGGGGCCAAGGCAGCGCTTGATGTGGTAATCAAGGCACGGACGCGGGTCTGTGCCCGTGATCTCCTTGGTGCAGGAGCGATAGGGAAACAGCTTGTTGAGCAGGTCCAGAGTCTTGCGGACACTCGACGCGCTGGCATAGGGGCCGAAATAGCGCGCGCCGTCGTCCTGCATCCGCCGAGTGATGTACACGCGCGGCCACTCTTCACGCACGTCGATCTTGAGATAGGGATAGGTCTTGTCGTCCTTGAGGCGGACGTTGAACCGGGGCTTATGGCGCTTGATGAGCGTGTTTTCGAGGATCAGCGCCTCAGCCTCCGTTGTCGTGACGATGCAGTCGATGTCTGAGGCGCGCTGGGCGATCTGGAATGCCTTTGTGCCCGGCGTCACAGCGTCAGAGCCGAAATAGGACCGGACGCGGTTGCGGAGGACGGCGGCCTTGCCGACGTAGATGGGCTTGTTGCGCGCGTCGCGAAAGATGTAGACGCCGGGTTGCGTGGGCAGGCCGCGGGCGACCTTGGCGAGATCAACGCTCATGGCCGCTGCTAGAGGAAGACTGCGGCGGCGGCAAGGGCAACGGCAGTAACAACGGCGGCAAGGCCGATGGAGCGCAGGTCCCTGACGGAATCACGGCGGATTCGCTCTTCACGCTGCGCTTCAAGGGCGCGGGCGGAGGACGTGGCTCCACGTCGGAGCGCGCCGACTCCCCTGCCCCTTGCCTGCACGCCGCCTTGCGCGGCTGCGGGCGGCTGGGGCTGCGCGGCGGCAACGGGTTCGGCGTCCACCAGCGCGGCGTCTTCGCTGGCGGCAGTGGGGCTGCCGGCGCGGGCGGCTCTAACGATGCGCCCGGGCGAGACCGGCGGGGCCGGGCGGGGGCGGCGTTCGGCGGGCGCGCCGCGTCGTCTTCGATCACGTCTGCTTGGTTTGCCAGGCATTATTTCGTCTCCCCGTTTCCCGCGCTGCTTCGACCAAGTTCACCTTAAGTGTCATCGCAAAGGAGTTGTTCGTCCAGAGCGCGCGCGCCCGTCGAAACCATTTGGGCGTAGTGTTTGATGTCCAGCCTATCGACGCGGAGCACCATATCAAACCAACTGGGGTCAAAGGGATCGACACCGAAGAACTTTCTCAGGAAGGCCTGGCGGTGGTGTTCCTGATCATCGACCTCCCGGCGCGCTTCGTCCGCCGACAAGCTGTTGCGGTTGGCCCAGCGTTCAATGCGGGCGTCACGGGGGGCCAGGGCGAGGACGTTGAAGACGCGGGGGTTGTTCCTGAGGATATACGTGGCTCCCCTGCCGATGATGACGACGCGGGGCAGGCGGGCAAGCTCCTGGATGATCTCCGTGGTCACTTCGAGGAAGCGCTGATCATCCAGGGTCTGTTCATCGGTGCGCGGCTCCGCAGCGGCTTGCTCATAGGTGCGGGAGAGGATCGGCTCGCCGCTCATGTAGGGATCAGCAGTGTAGCTCGCAGCGGATCGCTGAATGAACGTCTGAAAGACGCGGGCGATGCGATCAGTCAGGCTGTCAACGCGCATGTCACGCGCATCCCATTCTTCAATGCTCATGCCGGTGCGGCTCGCCGCCTCGCTGAGGAGGAAGTTATCGACGAATTCGGCTTCGATCTGGCTGGCGACTTCCTGGCCGATGTCCTGACCGCCGCTGCCGATCTGCCCCGCAATCGCTATAACAGCCATGGCTCCTCCTGTGCTCCGGGAAACGCTATCCGGCCGGGACGGCGTCGCGCTCTCGCTCACGTCCGTAGCGGGCGCGGGGGTGGGCACGGTCGTACTCGTCACGCAGTTGGTCATGGGCAAGGCGCGTGTAGATCTGCGTGGTGGAGATGCTCGAATGGCCGAGCAGCTCCTGCACGTGGCGCAGGGCCGCGCCGCCGCGCAGCAGGTGTGTTGCGAAACTATGGCGGAGGGTGTGCGGCGTGATGCTGTGCGTGATGCCGGCCTCAGCCGCAAGCGATTTGAGCAGGAGCCAGAAGCCCTGCCGCGTGAGCCGGTTGCCGCGTCGATTCAGGAACAACGCGGGCTCGTCACGACGGCGGCGGAGCTTGGGACGGGCGTCATCAATGTACGCCCGCAAGGCGCGGATGGCCTCCGGGTAGACGGGGATAATGCGCTCCTTGTAGCCCTTGCCGCGGCATCGTACATAACCTTCGTCAAGATTGACGTCAGCGACGCTCAGGGACACGAGTTCCGAGACGCGCATCCCCGTCGCGTAGAGGAGTTCAAGCATGGCGGATGCGCGCATGGACTCGGGTGAAGTTTTGCCGCGCGGCTGGTTCAGGAGCGCTTCGACTTCATCAACGCCGAGGGGCGAGGGCAGCGCCCTGCCCACCTTTGGAGAACTGAGTCCCTCCGAGGGGTCAGCATCGATTTGGTCGTGGGTAATCAAGTAGTTGAAGAAGGACTTCACGGCGGCGATTTTGCGCGCGATGGTGGTGGCGGCGTACTCCCGGGCCTTGAGGTCGCTGACGAATCCGAGGAGGTGATCGCGTGAGACATCCGCCCAGGAATCCACAGCCTCCAGGCTGTCAGACGGGGCGGCAACCCACTCCGACAGCTGGGCGATGTCGCTGCGGTAGGCCTCGGACGTGTTGACGGAGAAGCCCTTGATGGTGGTGAGGTAAACGAGGAAGTCCCGCACACCCTGTTCAAGCATCGGCGAAGCCGTCCTTATCGACTAGTTATTGAATGCATTACGTCACGTCAAGAGAATAGTATCACGATGCGCGGAGGGCAGGATCGGCGGATGCCGGGGCGCTGATTCGTCAGATGTAGCGGAGGGGGCATAGAATAGTGGGACGGGAGGTAGCGCAGGTTGAACGTTTTCGCCGCCATCAACATTGGGATTGATCCGACAATTTTCGAGATTGGCCCGTTCCTCGTGACGTGGCACGGTTTCTTCACGGCGCTCGGCATTATCGCCGTCGTGATCTGGGCCGTGTACATGGGCCGCAAGCACGGCATCCACGAGGACGCCGTTTACGGGACGGCTGTGTGGGCGGTGCTGGGCGGGCTGATCGGCGCCCGGCTGGTTCACGTCGTCGATAACTGGGATTACTACATCCAGGACCCCATTCTCATCCTCCGCATTTACGAGGGCGGCATCGGGCTGCTGGGCGGGATTTTGGGCGCGACGCTTGCGGGAACATTCTACGCGTGGCGGCATCGCTATCCCGTGGGGCGCATGGTTGACCTAGTCACGCCGGGGCTGCTGCTCGGCATGTTCATCGGACGTTTCGGAGACATCATCAACGGCGAGCACCTGGGCGAAACGCTGGTGCGGCCGTGGGCGTTTCTGTATACGCACCCGGGCAGCCCGGCGAACGGCGAGGGGCCGATGCACCCCGTGATTGTGTACGAGATGGCGCTCGACGCCTTCATCGGCATCGCGACGTATTTCATGATCGGGCGGCTGCGCCCCGACGGCTCGGTCTTCTACATGTACCTGCTGATGTACGGGCTTGGCCGCTTTGTGATCCAATTCATGCGGCGAGACCCGGTGTGGTTCCTGGGGCTCCAGCAAGCGCATCTGCTGGCGATTTTGCTGGTGGTGGTCGCGTTGGCGTTCCTGATTACACGGGTGCGGCTGGCCGGGCCGGATGACGAGGGCGGCGACGCGGATGACGCCAGCGGGGACGATGATGAAGAGGCGGCGGGAGAGGAGCAGGCGGCGACGGCTTAGGGGGAGGATTCTTCGCTACGCTCAGAATGACATGCGCGCTGGGCGGAAATCCTGGATGTTGAGTTCCAGCGTGGGGGGGCGGTTGGCGTTTGGGCCGCCGTCGTTCTCCTGGAATTGGAAGGCTACGTCGATTTCTCCTTGGGCCTGGCCGGCGTTATCACCCTGTCGGAAGGCGATTGCGTTCCACTCCCTGTCCGAGCCGAGTTCCGCCAGCAAGAGACGCAAATGTGAGCCGTCCCCTACTCTTCGGGCCGACGTGACGCGCATGTTTTTCGCAAGGAACACCGGCTTCCTGTTGCCCTCGCCGAACGGTTCAAGCTTGGCCATGTGAGAGTTGAGGTCCGCGGCGATGCGGGCAGGCGCGCCCTCGGCGTCAATGGCAAGCACGGGACGCAGGTCGACGCCGTCCAGGGACTTGGCGGCCAGATCGCGCAGCCTGTCGCGGAATGCGGGGAGATTGCTTTCGAGGGCGGAGAAGCCGGCGGCGCGATGGTGGCCGCCGAAACGGGTGAG
The DNA here is from genome assembly GCA_963666115.2 of Dehalococcoidia bacterium. Lineage (GTDB taxonomy): Bacteria > Chloroflexota > Dehalococcoidia > UBA6926 > UBA6926 > VXMO01. Next base: position 395,794 of record CAXXET010000004.1, read on the forward strand.
CAGTTCTGAGCATTGCTTGAGTGCGCCATCAACGTCGAACTCCTCGATGCTGCGGGCGGAGCCGCGGAGCAGGCCGTCGCCGTAGGTGGAATAGACGAAGCTTGGGCGGTAAAACTCATCCACGAGCCGGCCCGCCACGAGTCCCACGATTCCTGCGGGAATATCGGGCGCCCCGGCGACAATCACGGGGGCGTCGATATCCTGATCGCTCATGCGCTCCCGGACGTTCTTGTACGCCTCTTCCGTGAGTTCCCGGCGTCGCTGATTGAGTTCGTCAAGGTGAACGGCGAGAGTCCGGGCCTCATCCTCGTCCGCCGTGGAAAGCAGGCGCAGGGCATCATTTGCGTGGGTGAGGCGGCCGGCGGCATTGAGGCGCGGGGCGATCTGAAAGGCGATGTCCTCCGCCGTGATGCGCGCAAGCGGGCGGTTGGCAATTGCGGCGAGGATGCGGATGCCGGGGCGCCGGGAGTCACGCATCGTATTCAGGCCCTCGTTGACCAGGTAGCGGTTCTCCTCGATCAGGGGGGCGACGTCCGCGACGGTGCCGAGCGCCACGAGTTCCAGGAGGGAGTCCGGCAACTCCCGGTCGAGCTCCTGGTGGAGTCCCTGGGCGAGTTTATAGGCAACGCCCACGCCGGCCAGCTTGGGCGACGGGTACTTGGAGTCACGCCGCATGGGGTTAACGACGGCGGCAAAATCGGGCAGACCATCGCCGGGCATGTGGTGGTCTGTGACAATGATGTCCATGCCTCTCGGCGGGGCTGCGCCGTCATTGACACCGCCGACGCCGCAGTCCGCCGTGATGACAAGCGCGCAGCCCTGATCATGGAGAGACTTGAGGGCGGCTCGATTGATGCCGTGTCCCTCGGTACGGTCAGGGATGTAGGGCGTGACGAACAGGCCGAGGTGTTGGAGCGCCTCCATCAAGAGCGCCGTGCCGGTGACGCCGTCTGAATCGAAATCGCCGTAGATTCCGATCTTTTCACCGGCGAACATGGCCTGTCGGACACGGTGGATTGCGGCATCCATGCCGGGGATGTCGGTTGAGTTTCCGCTCAGGCGCTCATCGGGGCGGAGGAAGAGGTCGGCGTCGGCGACTGTCTCTATACCGCGATTGGCGAGCACCTGGCGGAGATACGGGGGAAAGGCGACGAGGGCTTCACGGGCGTGGGGGGAGGGCGGGTCAGGGAGGAGCCAGCGGCGCTCAGTCATCAAAGCGGCGGAAGATGATGGCGGTGTTGTGGCCGCCGAAGCCGAAGGTGTTGGAGAGGGCGCTGTTGACGGGACCGGAATGGGCATTGTGCGGCGTGTAATTCAGGTCGCAATCGGGGTCTGCGTTTTCGAGGTTGATGGTGGGGGGGATTTGGTCGTTGGCGACGGCAAGGGCGCAGATGGCGGCTTCGAGCGCGCCGCCCGCGCCGAGCAGGTGTCCGTGCATCGACTTCGTGGATGAGATCGGCACGGAGTAGGCGGCTTCGCCAAAGACGGTCTTGATGGCCTTGGTTTCCTCGCGGTCGTTGATGGGCGTGGACGTGCCGTGGGCGTTGATGTAGCCGAGTTCGCCGGGTGTGATGTCTGCGCGGTCGAGGGCCTTGCGCATGGCGCGCACCGCGCCCTCGCCGTTCTCCGCAGGGTGCGTGATGTGGTAGGCATCGGCGGTGGAGGCAAAGCCGGAGAGTTCGGCAATGACGTTCGCGCCGCGCGCCTTCGCGTGCTCGAGGTCTTCGAGCACCAGCACGCACGCGCCCTCGCCCATGACAAAGCCGTCGCGATCACTATCAAAGGGCCGGGACGCCTGCGCGGGTTTGTCGTTGCGCTTGGTGGACAATGCGCCCGCCTGGCTGAAACCGGCGAACGCGATGGGGGTGATGGTGGCCTCGGCGCCGCCCGCCAATGCGACTTTAGCGTCGCCGCGCCGGATGAGATCAGCCGCCGCACCGATGGAGTCGGAGCCGGAGCAACATGAGGACGTGACGGAGTAGGCAGGGCCGCGCGCGCCGAGGGCGATGGACACTTTTGCCGCGCCCATCTCCGTGACCATCATGGGCATGAGGAAGGGGCTGACGCGGTTGGGGCCGCGGGTGGAGAGGGTTTCGACGGCGTTCTGGACGGTGCCGATGCCGCCGTAGCCGCTGCCGATGATGGTTGCGACATCATTGCGGTTGTCGTCGGTGACTTCCAGGCCGGACTCCTTGACGGCCTGATCGGCGGCGGCCATCGCGAACTGGATATAGCGGTCGGTCTGCCGGACTTCCTTGCGGTCCATGAAGCCGGACGGGTCAAAGTCCTTGACCTCGCAGGCGATGGTCGTGGGGAACGGCTCGACGTCAAAGAGGGAGACGGTGTCCGCGCCCGACTGCCCGGCGAGCAGGGATTCCCACGTGGTCTGCGTATCAAGGCCGAGGGGCGTCACCATGCCGACGCCGGTCACAACGATTCGAGTCACTCTTTCTCACTCCTATAGACGATTCTCCGCGCTTGAGGCCGCTGCTGGCGCGGCTAGGTAGATGATACGGGGGTGGGCGGGGTGGGGACAAGGTGGGGGAGGTGTTGGCCTTCGCCGAATGCGCGTCCATCCCCTATACTGAACTCATGACGCGCGCTGACAGACTCCGCGAGAACATCGACAAGTACAGCCGGCAGGCTGACATGTACATGACTCAGGCGAGCGAAGAGCTTGCTCGAGGCGATTTACGTCAGGCAAGCGAGAAAGCCTGGGGCGCGGCGACGCAGATCTCCAAAGCAGTGGCAACGCAGCGGAGATGGCGGCATGGGCGGCGCACAGATTTTGACGGGATCGTCGTTCGGGTTCTTGAGGAAACCCGCGATGACGAAATACCCTCGCTCTTCGGCCTGGCCGACCAACTGCACGTTCATTTCTATGAAGGCCATCTCAGGGACGAGCTGGTAGATGTCTATGTCCGGCAAATGCCACGGTTCGTGGAGAAGATGCGGGAGTTCCTGAGCGGCGGGGGACAGGTTAGTTAGATGACTGGTTCACGATTGCTTGGGCCGCTGATTGATGCCATTGAGACGGCGAGACGGCAGATGCTTGAGCGGCGTCGAGACCTTGCTGGCAACGAGATTCGAACAAGGAATGCGCTGATAGATCCGATTTTGGGCGCGTTGGACTGGAATGTGTCCAACCCCTCGCAGGTCACAACAGAATATGAACTCCCTAGCGGACGCGTCGACTATGCGCTCTTGGGAAAGAACGGCAAAGCCGCGGCCATAATCGAGGCAAAGAGACTGGGAGAAGACTTGGGAGCGAAGCCTCGGAGTCAACTGGTGCGTTACGCCTACGAGTCCAGACCGTCATATGCTGTCCTCACTGACGGTGATGTTTGGGAGATCTATTCCGTCGAAGCAAGCGAGGGTGAATTCCATCTGCGGGAAGCAGTAAGGTGCATACTCTCTGAAAGCGACCCGCTACAATCGGCGCGGGAACTGCTTGTATTATGGCAAGCCAATATGGAGTCAGGTCAGCCGGCGGAGGTCGAGACTCCGACTGGTGGGCTTCCAAGCAATGAGGGGGATTCCAATTTACCCAATAATACCGGGGGCGGAGGCACGAACGCGGACTCCAAGAGCGAAGACACGGATGTGCCGGGGCCTGACGAGCCTCAACCATCGCGCGGCTCCGGTCAGATTGAGCAGTGGCGTCTCAAGTACACCCTAAAGTTGCTCGACCATGGACTTACGCGCAAACAGATTGCTAGTGCAATGGGTATCTCTCCTTATTACACATACTACCTTACCAAGAAGGCTCGCGAGCGACGCGAGGCAGGAGAGTTATAGGGCGCACATTCGGTCTCCTAGTCATCGGCACGAACCCATGAACGTTGAAACACGCCCCTACGTTGATCGTTGCGCCCACTATCTTGTACAGGCGACAGAGGAGCTTGGGCGGGGGGATTCTTTGCAGGCAAGCGAGAAGGGGTGGGGGGCAACCGCGCAGATCATCAAGGCTGTCGCCGAAGAGCGCGGATGGGAGCATATCCGCCATGCGCAGCTCATCGGGATCGTGCGCCGCGTGGTTGAGGAGACGGGGGATCAAGACCTTTGGGCCGCATTTGGCATGGCTCGGAATCTGCACGAGAATTTCTACGAGGGCGAGATGGGTGAGAACGACGTGGACACGCATCTTGGCCAGATAAGCTGGTTTGTGGAGCGTATGCGTGGGCTGATTGACGATTAGTCCCCCCTCAGGGAGAGGGGATTCTGAATTCCCGCTACACTGGTGACAGCAGATGCCCGTTCAGGCGGGGATTTTGGTGTTTAAGCGGAGTGCGCGTGGAGGTCTCGGGTGAGTTTGGCGGGGTTGGGCGAGGGGCTGCGGCGGCGGTATGCGTACCGTCGGCTGGTGGAGGCTCTTCGCGCGGGGCAGGCTGAGCCTATCCTGCTCGATCCGCTGGAGGGGGCTGCGCCGTTCATCGTGGCGAGCCTGTGGCGCGACCTGGGGCGGCCGGTGCTGTGGCTCCACGCGGGCGCGGAGGACGCGCGGCGCGCGTTTGAGCAGGTCAGCGTTTACGTGCCATCGTCCGCGGCGAACGCCGTCATTCCCTACCCTGAGCCGGACGCCCTGCCCTACGAACAGCTGGCGAACGACGCGACGACCACTCGCGAACGTCTGCGAGCGCTCTCTGCCCTGGCGGATTTCAGCGGCGAGGCGCAGGAGGCCCGCCTGCAGGAGATCGTGGCGCGCCCTGCCCCGTTCATCATCGCCAGCGCATACGCCGCCGCCGCCATCACCCTGCCGCCGGAGGATTTTCAACGCGCCACCTTTACCTTGAGCGTGGGGGAATCGGTTTCCATTGACGGTATTTTGTCCGATGCAGTGGAGTTGGGGTATGAACCGGTCGCGGCAATCGAGACACCGGGGACGGTGAGCCGTCGTGGCGGCATCGTCGATATTTGGCCGCCGCAGGACGACAACCCGGTTCGCATTGAGCTGTTTGGTGACATCATCGACAGCATTCGTTGGTTCGACGCGGCAACGCAACGGTCAACGACGGAAGTGGAAGAGGTCGTCGTCACGCCGGCGCTGGAGTTGATTCCGCCCGCCGTGAGGGGCGCACCGGCCGTCGATCTTGACGGGCTTGGGGATGATGAGGCGGTGGCGTTCAGGGATGAGTTGGGGCGGTTCGCGGAGGGGGCCGCCGTGCCGGGCGTCGGGTTCTACGCGCCGTATTTTCACCGTTCGATTTTGACCGACCACCTGCCGGACGAGACGGTGGTGATCGTTGACCGGCCTATCAGTGTGCGGGCACGGCTGGACGAGGTCATCCGGCGGGGCTTGGAGATACGCGATGGGCAGGTCGAGCGGGGCAAGCTGCCACGCGGCTTTCCAAGCCCCGTCGCCACATCCGAGCGGCTTGAACTGTCGCTGGCGGACGTGCCGCGCCGCCTCCACCTGCAGCCGTTCTCACAGCCATCGCCGGAATCGTCGGAGGCAGGTGCGCAGTCGTTTGGGAGCTTGGGATTCTCACCGCCGGAGACCTATGGGGGGCGAATCGACCGCCTCAGCGAGGACGCGGCGCGGGAGCGCAGCCGGGGCAACGCGGTCGTCATCGCGTCCTTGCAGGCGCAGCGGCTTGCGGAACTGCTGCGGGAGAACGGGCATGAGCTTTCGCTTCGCAAGGACATGGACGCCGTGCCCACGCCGGGGAGCCTCGTGCTCGTCCAGACGGCGTTGGCGGAGGGGTGGGAACTCAGCGGAGGCGAGTCTGGCGCCGGCGGGTCGATATTGACGCTTTCGGATACAGAAGTATTTGGGTTCATCAAGCGGGCGCGTCCACTGCGGCGCCGGGTGGCGCGCCGCGACGCGTTCCTGTCCGATTTCGTGGAAGGGGATTACATCGTCCACGTGGAGCACGGCATCGCGCGGTTTAAAGGGACGGTGGAGCGAACCGTAGACGGCGCGGAGAGGGAGTATCTCGTGCTGGGGTACGCGGGCGGGGACACGCTGTACGTGCCGACGGACCAGGTTGACCGCGTGGCGCGGTACACAGGCACCGGGAACAACCCGTCGCTGACGCGGCTGGGCGGCAACGAATGGGCCAACACCAAGCGGCGGGTGAAGGAGGACGCGCTGCGGTTCGCGGAGGAGCTGCTGCGGCTGTACGCGGAGCGGGAGGTCAGCTCGCGCGCGCCGTTCGGGGGGGAGACGGCGTGGCAGTGGGAGTTGGAGAGTTCGTTCCCGTACCAGGAGACGGAGGACCAGCTACAGGCTATCAATGACGTGAAGTCGGACATGGAGGCGGAAAGCCCGATGGATCGCCTCATCTGCGGCGACGTTGGCTACGGCAAGACGGAGGTGGCGGTGCGGGCGGCGTTCAAGGCGGTGGCGGCGGGATCGCAGGTAGCCGTCCTCGTGCCGACGACGGTTCTGGCGCAGCAGCACTACCGCACGTTCATGGAGCGGCTGGAGACGTTCCCGCTGCGCGTGGACATGCTGTCGCGCTTGCGGACGGACGCGGAACAGAAGGAAACGGTGGCGTCGCTGGCGCGCGGGGAAATCGACGTTGTCATCGGCACACACCGGCTGCTGTCCAGGGACGTGGGCTTTCGCAATTTGGGGCTGGTGATCATCGACGAGGAGCAGCGGTTTGGGGTGCGGCACAAGGAGCATTTGCGCAAGATGCGGGCGACGGTGGACGTGCTGACGATGACGGCGACGCCGATACCGCGCACGCTGCACATGGCGTTGTTCGGGATTCGCGACATGAGCCGCATCGACACCGCGCCGGAGGAGCGCATCCCCGTGACAACGTTCGTGGCGGAGCAGGAGGACCGGACGATCCGGGAGGCGATCCTGCGCGAGACGGATCGTGGCGGGCAGATATTCTTCGTCCACAACCGAATCCAGGACATTCACCAGACGCTGGAGCGTTTGCAGGAGCTTGTGCCGGAGGCGAGCTTCGGCGTGGCGCACGGGCGGATGCCGCCGGACTCGCTGGAACACGTGATGGACTCGTTCGCGTCGCAAGAGTTCGACGTGCTGGTCTGCACGACGATCATCCAGGCGGGGTTGGACATGCCGAACGCGAACACGTTGATCGTGGACGACGCGGACCGGCTCGGCTTGACGCAGTTGTACCAGCTTCGGGGGCGCGTGGGGCGCTCCTCTATACGCGCGTATGCGTATTTCCTGTTCAGGCGGGACCGCGTGCTGACCCCGACAGCGGAGCGGCGGCTGCGGGCGATTTTATCGGCGGCGGAGCTTGGCGCGGGGTTCCGGCTGGCGATGAAGGACCTGGAGATACGCGGCGCGGGCAACATCCTGGGCGCGGAGCAGAGCGGCAACGTGGCGGCGGTCGGATTCGACCTGTACACGCGGCTGCTCTCGGAGGCTATTGAGGAGGTACGCAAGGGCAAGCCGGCGCACGTGCCGGACGAGCCGGGGCTGACGGGAGGGAGAACGCTGCTGGCGGCGGGGGCGGCGCGCGCGCCCGTCGATCTGCCCGCCGACGCTCGCATCCCAACGGGCTACGTGGAGGACACGGGAACGCGGCTGGCGGTGTACGAACGGCTGGCGAATCTTGTTGATCCGTCGGAAGTGGAGACGATTCGCGCAGAGTTGCGGGATCGGTTTGGGCCGCTACCGCAGCAGGTGGACGATCTGCTGCTGGCTGTGGACATTCGCGCGCAGACAGGGCAGCTCCGGGGGATGGCGCGGGCAATCGCGACGGAGGGGGCGGAAATCGTCGTGCGGCTCAGGGACGTCTATTGGCTTGATCGGGAGGCGATACGGCGGGCGCTGCCGAACGCGAACGTGGGACATCTACAGATACGAATTCCGGCGGGCGCGGGGGCAGGATGGCGTGAACAACTACGCCAACTGATGGAGGAGTTCCAGCAGATGAGTAGAACAGTGGCGACAAGAGACACGGCAATGGCTTAGAAGCTAAGGACAGCGGTCATGGGTTTGGGGTACGCTTCTGACATTGTTGCTTACACTACTCTTGGCACAGTTTAGGAGGAGCGAACGTGCGCCGGCGCAAAACGACCTTAGGGCGAGGAGCATTCGGCCACTACGTGCCGCAAGACCAGCATCATCGCCAGACTCTCGGCCGGATTCTTCACAGAGGGGCGCCGCTTACGGAGGACGCAGTGTTCCTGGCCCTAGCACTCATTCTCAAAGAGCGGAACGGCAGTCGCGTATTTCAAAAGGTTCGCGCAAGCAAGAGCCTCCCCGATGGCAGTTCCTTCTATTTCTCACCTGATATCGACCTGCTGGAAGTGCGGCCAAGCGGAACGGTTGTCGGCTACGAATTGAAGGGGTATCGCCGCTCCAAGACAATGCAACCACCAACCTACTACGAGGGACTGGATCAAGCGATGACCATCCTTATGAATCCTGCGAGTTCTCCGTATTCGAGGTTCTTCGCAGGCAGTGTCTTCGACCACAGCTATCTCGTTCATCCCGAAGGCTCAGGCATCAGCAAAATCGACGATTTAGTCCGTCTCTGTACGCCAGTCGGGCTGATCGTCGTGGACCACACAGGAACCAAAGAAATCGTCAAGCCGAAGATGAATCCCTTTCTGGACGAAGGGCTGAAGAAACTGTTTCTAGAGAACCTCGACTCGCTGAGCACCTAAGAGAACAACTGGAAAGTCAACCCAGTTCAGTAGACTGCGCGCAAACCGCGCACCGCTCGCAGTCGTCGCGAGAAAGTCGTAGCGGGTTAGCGGGGGCGGTTGCGGCGGTTGCGGATACGGTCCCAGAGGGAGGGGCCTGGGGGGCGTTCATAGAGGGTCTGGCCGCGCCATCGCTTTTCATAGCCGCCGGGGAGGTTGGCCGGCGAGCCGTTCCTGAAGTAGCTGAGGTAGGCCGCGCCGAGCAGGATGAGGCCGCCGAGGGCGCACGCGGCGCCAATCGAGCCTGAGACGCCCCATAGGAGCGCGCCGACGATGAGAAGGACGAGGCCGAGAACGGCGGCGTACTTGACACCGCCCATGAAGGAACGGCGCTGGCCCTCCGCAGGGCGGCGTCGCGGGGCGCGGCGGGCACGGCGGGGCGGAGGCGGCAGGCTGCCCGCCTTCTCCACGATGTCCTCAATCTCACGCTCGAAACGATCACTCATGTTGGCAGTATACTCTGACGATGACCGATTCACAGCACCTGCCGTCGCTTGCGCCGGACAGCGTCCGCGCCGCGCTTGGCTCCTACGAGCCTGAGCTCATCAATGATGAGTCGTTGATGCCGTCCGCCGTTTTGTTGCCGATCATCGAGGGGCCAGCGGGGCCGAGCATCCTGTTCACCGTGCGGACATCGCGGGTGGAGCACCACAAGGGGGAGGTTTCGTTCCCGGGCGGGGCGCGTGACCCGGAGGACGAGACTATCGAACGGACGGCCATCCGCGAGACACATGAGGAAGTCGGGATCGAGCCGGACAAGGTCGAGGTTCTCGGCAGGCTGAATGACCACACGACGCGGACGGGCTACCACATCACGCCGTTCGTGGGAATTGTACGGCCGGGGGCGGACTACGAGCATGACCGGTTTGAGGTGAACGAGGTCTTTGAGGTTCCGTTCGCGGATTTGTGGGGGACTTACCTGGAGGGGCGGCAGCCGTTCAGGTACGGGGAGCGAACCATCATGGCGTATGAGTTTCACCATGAGGGGTATCGCATCTGGGGGGCGACGGCGGGGATTTTGGCGGAGTTCTTCGATGTTTTGCGGGCGGGGTTCGCATGATAGTTCCATGATTCCTGGTTAGGGGTTTGCAGGCTTTTGTCTGCTGTATGGCGCATTGCAGGCGCATTGATAGCGGCTTGTGGAAACCCGTATACTCGTGACAAACACATTACGCCAATGGCGCCCTTTCAGGGTTTGGACACGCGCGTGATGAACCAGGAGCCTGCAAGCGTCTATGGAGAAACGACTTACTCAGTCCAGACACTTCGTCTTCGCCCTGGCGGCCGTGCTGATCGCATTCCTGGGCATCCAGGCCCTCGCCGCGGCGCCCACTCCCGCGCACGGCCAGAGCGGCATCGCTCTAAGCGTTAGCAACATCAGCGCAGCGTCCCCAACGACCGCAACACTAACGAGCACGGCGAGCAGTTGGTCATACAGCCGCACCGCGCCGGACACGACGGACTGCACGGCGGTCACCGGAACCACCGCAAACCTCACCGGCCTTGCGCCGGCAACGTCCTATACATACGGCGCATGGTCGACCAGCGACTGCACGGGATCCAACACGGCCACCAAATCCTTTGCGACCGCCCCAACCTCGCCGGGCGCGTTATCCGCGACGCCCTATCACCAGAGCATCGGCATCTCGTGGATCCACGGGTCCAGGGTTGAGAACAGTCCCAACGGCAGCGCGATCAAGTATTGGCAATACAAGAAAGGCGCCGTCGCCAATAATCAGACCACCTGGGACGCCGACTGGACCAATCTCTGCGAGACGGATTCCACTACCGACCTCAATCTCCCTGTGGTGGATCAATGCCCCAACAGGAACAGCGGTACCGTGGCCAGCCTCACGAACGGCACGTCTTACCAGGTTCGAGTGCGCGCCTGCAACAACAACACCGACAGCAACATCAACAGCGGCAACCCGGTGTGCGGCCTGCCATCGCAGAATTCGAACGCCGTCACGCCGGTCCCTGTTCCCCTGAAGCCGGATGATCCAACAGCGGCTGCCGGAGACGGACAGGCCACGCTGGGCTGGGCCGCGATTGCCGACAACGGGAGTTCGGTCACTTCCCTGCACTACATCAAGAAGGCCGGGACGGGCCAATTTGAGACCACGTGGATGACTATCTGCGTGACGGCGCCGACAACTGATCCCAACTACGATGCCAATTGCGCCACCTTGAGGAGTTATGCGGTGACCGGCCTGACCAACGGCACGGCCTACCGGTTCAAGGTTCGCGCGGCAAACTCACACGGCAACAGCCCGCCATCAATCCCGACAAACGAGGTGACGCCGGCGACGACCCCACCGGCGCCGAGCGCGACGGCGGATGCCCGCAACGCGAGCGTCAATCTCTCCTGGACGCCCGGCGTCGACCCCAACGGCGGCGGCGGGGACGGGGGCGACCCGATCACCAAGTGGCAATATGAGCAAAAGACCGGCAGCACGTGGAGCGGCACGTGGACCGACATCTGCGTGACGTCGAGCGACAGCACGTGCCCCGCCAAGACGAGCTACACCGTCAGCAGCCTCACGAACGGCACGGCCTACCAGTTCAAGGTGCGCGCCGTGAACACCCTCGGCAACGGCGCGGAATCAGCGGAGACAACCGCAGTTACGCCGGCCACGGTTCCCGCCACGCCGACGAACCTGGCGGGGGCGGGCTACGACAGGAGCGCCAGGCTGTCGTGGGCGATAACCGGCACAAACATCACCAAATTGCAATACATCAAGAAGGCGGGAGCGGCTGCTTTCGAGACGATGTGGACGGACATCCCGGGCAGCGGGGCGAGCACGATACTGCATACCGTGACCGGCCTGACGAACGGCACGGCGTATGAGTTCAAGGTTCGCGCGGTGAACGGCGACGTCAAGGGCGACGCCTCGGCCTCGTCGGGCGCCGTGACGCCTGCGGGAGCGCCATTCGCGCCGACCGCGGCGGCGAAGGCCGGCGTCATGAGCGCCATGCTGTCCTGGGGCGCCGTCAACGATAACGGCAGCGCGATCATAAAGTGGCAGTACATCAAGAAGGCGGGAACGGGCGCTTTCGAGGACACGTGGATCGACATCTGTGTAACGACGCCGACAACTGATCCCAACTACGATGCCAACTGCGCCGCCAGGACGAGTTATACCGTCACCGGCCTGACGAACGGCACGGCGTACCGGTTCAAGGTTCGCGCCGTGAATACTGCCCTCGACAACAACGGTGTCGGCGCGGAATCAGGGGCGACGACCGCCGTGACGCCGAATTCGAAGCCCGCGACGCCAACGAACCTGGCAGGGACAGGCGACGACAAGAGCGCCGCCCTGTCCTGGAGCATGACCGGCACGAACATCACCACGTGGCAGTACGTCAAGAAGACGGGAACGGGCGATTTCGAGACCACGTGGGCGGACATTCCGGGCAGCGGGGCGGACACGCGCTCATATACCGTGACCGGCCTCACGAATGAGACGACATATGAGTTCAAGATTCGCGCGGTGAACGGGGAGATCGAAGGCGATGCCTCGGCTTCGTCCGGCCCCGTGACGCCCCGCGTTCCTTTTACCAGCAATGATTCATGGAACCCAACGGCGCGGCGCGTGAATGCCGGAGGAGCGGCGCTCTTCATCGACCTCAACGACGGGTTCGACTCAGCGGGATTGGCGATGACGTGCCGGGCAACATCGGCGCGCCCGGCGGTGGCCACCGTGACCGTGCATGGGACGATGCTGCGAATCAGGCCGGTGGGGTCGGGAACCACGATGATCGAGGTGACGTGCCAAGTGACGGTCGTCGGGAAGACGTACAGCGTGACGCATCCCACTCCGATGAGCGTGCGCGTAAACGAGGCGTACGTGCCGCCAACGCCAACGGCGGCGCCAATGCCGACGGCGACGCCGAGACCCACGGCCACGCCAACACCCAGGCCGACGGCCACGCCTCCGCCGCCGGTGCCGACGAACACGCCTACTCCAACGCCCGAGCCGACGGCGACACCCGAGCCGACAGCAACGCCGACGCCCACGAACACGCCCCTTCCGGCAACGCCAACCGCGACGGCTGAGCCGGACGGGGGCATCGGTGGTGGAGACATCCTCATTATCCTGATCGGCCTTCTGGCGCTCCTGGCAGCCGGGGCCTATCTGCTTTGGGTACGGCAAGGAGAGCGCGGCCCGTCCGGCAGTCCGCCGAGCGGCCCGCCGGCTACGGGACCGGGTCTTGACGTCAACGACAACCCAACATCATCAGGCATGACGGACGGGGACGACATGGATGACGGTGACGGCGGGGAGGATGAACAGCGGGGATAGTCAAACTTCTTGACAGCCATGCATAAAGGCTTATAATAGTGTTATCAAGTTACTAACAAGGAGGTTAGGAACAATGACGATGACACGTTGGAATCCCTGGTTGGCGCCCGCGTGGCGGCGGAACAGCGGCAATCTCCGCATCGACGTGGAGGACAAGCCGGATCACTACAGCCTGACGGCGTCTCTGCCCGGTTTCGAGGCGGACGACGTGGACATCTCGATCACGGGCCGCGTGGTGACGGTGTCGGCGGAGTCCAAGTCGGAGTCGGAGGACACGGCGGAGGGCGCGTACGTGCTGCGGGAGCGGTACAGCGGCTCGCTGATCCGCCGGCTCATCCTACCCGGGTCGGTGGACGCGGCGAACGCCACGTCCGAGTTCACGAACGGGGTGCTGAGGATCAGGCTGCCGAAGGCGTCGGGTTCGGAGACGCACAAGGTGGCTGTTGGGGCCGGGAGCTAGAGGGTTACCGTGCCTCCCCAACCAGGGGCTCCGCCAAAGGGCGGAGCCCCTCTTCTATTTTTGGGTAACGGACGATGGCTGGGCGGTTACCTCCAGCCGGATTCCGATTGCCGAGAGGGCGGCGTCCATCTGATCAAGTCTCGACTTGTGGCGAATGTCCAGGACCCTGTCCACCTGCGGCAGATGCCAGCCGAGGCGCCTTGCCAGTTCGGCTTTGCCGACGCCCGTGTCTCTCATTCCCTTGTACAACATCACCTTGACAGACGTCAGGGTCGGGACGACGGCATAATAGTCACCCCGGGAAGGGGCCGGGATGTCCTTTCGGTCGTGAATGCGCGCGGCAATCGCCTCATCGATCGCGTCCACCACGCGCCTCAAGGACTCATCCCGGTTTTCGCCGAAGGTTGTAACCTCCGGGAGATCGGGACAGGTCACAAAGAGGGTGTCATCGTCATCCTCAAGCACAATTGGGTATGCCAGCATTAGTCCAACCCCAGATCCTTCTTTATCTTCTCAACAAGCTTCTTGCCGAGTTCCTTTCGACCGCCGTGCATTGGAAGCTGGCTGGTTCTCTCACCGCGGCGAATGGTGAGATGCCCGCTTCCGCCCTTGTGCGACTCAAAGGTGCAACCCTGCCTCCTCAGCCATCGGCGGAGTTCATTGGCGTTCATGCGTGGCCATTATGCGTACACATCGGGGGAAAGTCAACAGAAATGTTGACTTAGGGGCTATTCGTCATCTGAGATTAGGACGGCGCGGGCGGGGGCGCCGTCCAGGTTGGGGGTTTTGAGGGGGAGGAAGGCGAGGGTGTATTCGCGGCCTGCCTCGACGTTGGTGAGGTCTAGGCCCTCCATGATGACGCCGTTCGCGTTTAGGATGGCGAGAGTGGCAAGGGGGGCGTCGCCGCCGAATCGCTCTATCGAGAGGTAGTCGATGCCGATTGAGCGAATGCCTTTTTCGACGAGCCACTCTGCGGCCTCCGGGGTCAGGAACACGAAACGGGTCTGGAAGTAGTTCCTGCTGATCCAGAGGGCTGAGTTGCGTGTTTTGAGGAGAAGTCGTTCGACGGGGGTTTCCGGCAGCGCCTCTTCAAGGTGTTCGACGGTGATGCCCGTGCCCATGGTCAGGCCGGTGAGGTCTGCGACCCACGCGGGGCCGACAAGCATTTCAAGGGGCAGGGTTTCGGTTTCCGCGCCACCCTGGATGTAGCGCGCGGGGACGGTGACATGGGTGCCGTTGTGCGAGCCGATTTCGATGCGGGACAGCCTCATGCCGTCCTTGTGGATAGTTTTCTCCGTGCTGGCGAAATACGGGGCATCGCCGGGGTAGACGTGCGTGCCCTCGTTGAGGGGCAGCAGGGGAACGGAGATGTCGATGACACGCACTTGTCTATCCGGGAATTGCTGCCAGCGCTCCGGCGTCAGCCTGTCAGGGCAAGGCCGCCATCGACGGCGATAAGCTGTCCGGTGATGTAGGCGGCGCGGTCCGTGCAGAGGAAGGCGGCAATCTCGGCGATCTCCCATGCGTGGCCGCGCCGTCCCAGCGGGATGTGATCGGTCAACTGCTGCTTGAGTTCTTCCGGCAGGTTTTCGGTCACGTCGGTGGAGATGTATCCGGGCGCGACGATGTTGGCGGTGACGTTTCTCGCGGCCAGCTCTTTGGCGACGCTGTAGGTGAAGCCGGTGAGGCCGGACTTGGCGGCGGCGTAGTTGGATTGGCCGGGGTTGCCGGCAAGCGCGACGACGGAGGAGATATTGATGATGCGCCCCCAGCGCTCGCGCATCATGGAACGGATGACGGCGCGGGTGCAGAGGAAGGGGCCGCGCAGATCAGTGCCAATGACGGTGTCCCAATCATCGTCCGTCATGCGGAGGAGGAGTTTGTCGCGGATGATGCCGGAGTTATTGACGAGGATATCGACCTTGCCGAATTTCTCGACGGCGCCGTTGACCATCGCCTCCACCTGGTCGGTCTGGGACACGTCGGCCTGGAATGAGGCGCTCTCCACGCCAAGCTCCTTGATCTCCTCGACGACTCCCTGCGCAAGGCCGCCGCTCGCGTTGTAGTTGACGGCGATGTTGGCGCCCATGGAGGCGAGCTTGAGGGCGATGGCCTTGCCGATGCCACGGCCGGAGCCGGTGACGAGGGCGACGTGGCCCGCGAGTTCCCTGGATTCCTGGGTTGCGGATTCGGCCTGGGTCTGCATGTGCCTATGCTCCCGGCGAGGCGGCGGGTTCGGCAGCCTGGCTCCGCGCGTGAATGGCGGCCAGTTCGGCCTTGATGGCGGCGACGACGTCATGGTCTTTCATCAGTTGGGCGGTGCGGATTGCGCCGTGCACCATGGGGGCGCGGGCGCGGCCATGGCCGACAATGACGATTCCGTTGACGCCAAGAATCGGGCCGCCTGCAGTTTCCATCAGATTGATCTTGCGGAAGATGCCCATTGCGATGTCGCGGGCTTTTTCGGGGCCGATTTCCGGGGCGAGCCGCTCGCCGAGATCGCGGGCGATTGCCTGTCCAAGGCCCTCGCTGTACTTGAGGAGCGCATTGCCGACGAAGCCGTCCGCGAGAATGACGTTTGCCCTGCCCTGCGCGGCTTCATGCGCTTCAAGATTGCCGATGAAGTTCAGGCCGGAGTTTTCAAGGCCGGCATAGGCCTCCTTGACCTGCTTGCTGCCCTTGGTCGGCTCCTCGCCAACGTTGAGCAGGGCGACGCTGGGGTTTTCGATTTCAAGGTAGGCGCGGGCAGTAGCGACGCCAATGGCGGCGAAGTCGAGGAATTGGGCGGGGCGGGCATCGACGTTGGCGCCCATGTCCAGCCAGATGGTGTTGGGGGCGTAGCCAAGCGCGGGACCGCCCAGGACGGGGCGGTCAAGGTTCTCAAGGGTGCCGAGCAGGAAGTGGGCGCTGGCCATAAGGGCGCCGGTGGAGCCCATGCTGACGACGGCATCGGCCATGCCTTCCTTGACAAGGCCGGCGGCGATGAGAACCGATGCCTTTGGCTTGCGGCGGAGGGCAAGGGCGGGCTGCTCCGTTTCCTCGATGGCGTCATCGGACGGAACAACCTGGATGGCAAGGCCGGCGGTGTCTTCATTGTCCAGTTCCGCCTGGACGCGCTCCGGCACGCCAACGAGAAAGACGGCCGCTCCCTCACGCGCCGCGGCAATGCCACCCTTGACGATCTCCGCAGGGGCATGATCGCCTCCCATAGCATCAAGCGCCACGCGGAATCCGCGTCCGTCAGGCGGGGGCATCGTCACGATTCTGTCCTCCGGTCAGGCTCATCCCATGTAGGGACGGCAGTATTTCACTCCGATACTGTCAGCGTTGCATCGCCGGTCGCGAGTCGTTCGCGCGGATCGGCTTTCCAACATTCTACGATGCAATGCACATCTATTGTGCCATCGTCTCGCGGATGCCGCGCGCGTTCTTGCAGCGCAACCTCCACGACATCGCCCGGGCGGGCGGGGGCGCGGAAGCGGGCGCGCATCCTGCCGGTGGCGGCCCACGGCACGCCGTACACCTGCGACAGGGCGTCCGACATGTAGCCGAACAGCATCATCCCGTGCGCGACAATGCCGCCGAACCGGGTTGTGGTCGCGAATTCGGCGTCAAGGTGGACGGGGTTGTAGTCGCCTGATGCCGCGGCGTAGGCAGCGATGCGCTCCTGCGTCACCGTGCGCGTGAGGACCGGGGCGCCACTATCCGTCACCGGACCGCCCTCACTCGTCTCCGGGTGGCAGCATGACCGTGCCGGTTCCCGTCGCAAGCTGCTGGCCATCGCCGGATTCATCAAGCGTGCTCTCAACGTTGAAATCGAGCGAGACGAGCGTCATGCCCGCCCTGTTCGAGACATTGGCAACGACGGCCTCGCAGACCGCCTGCGTATCCACGGGAATGGGACGCCAGACGCGGATTTCCTGGGAGGCGTGCATGGCGCCAGGGGGGAGCGCGACGTGGCGGAGGAGGACGCCGAGAGACAGGGACGCCATGACGGACGGCGGGACGAGTTCCACGCCGTTCTCATCCTGGGGCAGGCTTGCCTCCACGGAGTCCAGAAGGCTGACGACGGCCTCACGGCTGAGGTCAAGCCGGGTCGGCGTGAATTCCTGGCCGGCGTGGACGGTTTCAAGGTCGACGCGGGCGTGTGGCTCAGGCGTTGAGGAAGTCAAGCAATGCCCTGTTGAACTCGTCCGGCTTGTCCAGGTTGGAGAGGTGGCTTGCGCCCGGGATCTTCACGAGGGTTGAGTTGTAGATCGCCTCCGCCATGGCCTCGGCATCGGCGGGGGGCGTGATTCCGTCCTCTTCGCCAACGACGATCAGGGTGGGAACGGCGATGGAGGGCAGGAGGTCAGACCGATCGGGCCGGACAGCCATGCCGCGGGCCGCGCCGGCGACACCGGCGGGGGAGGCGGCGCGGATCATGTCGGACGCCTTGGCGGCAACGTCCGGCTTGCCACTGACGGTGGCCTCGGTCAACATGCGAGCCGGCAGGGCATCGGCGAGGCCGCCGACGCCGTCCGCCTCAACCTGCTTCGCAAGGTTCTCCCGCCCCTCGGCAGCCTGCTCGGTATCCGGGAGGTGGCGGGTGTCCAACAGCATCAGGCTCGCAATGTGCTCGGGATAGGCCTCAGCGAACGCCAGGGCGACGTAGCCGCCCATGGAGAAACCGCCAAGGGCGACCTCCCCGAGGGAGAGTTCCTCGACGAGGATGTGCAAGTCCTTGGCAAGCATCTCCATCGTGTAGGTCTCGCTGGTCGCGCCGGAGTCGCCGTGCCCGCGCAGATCATAGGTGATGACGCGGTTGTTCTCGGCGAGAACGGGGACCTGGTCGTCCCACATGGACTTGTTGTACGGAAAGCCGTGGATGAGAACGACGGGAGGGCCATCGCCCTGCCCCTGGTCTGTGTAGGCGGTATCGATTCCGTTGGTCTGGACGGTCGGCATAGACGTATCCCCCTGCCCTTGCTTACTCAATCATGTGCGCTGTCTAGAGTGTATCAGCGCACGAAGAGACACCGCTACAGGGACAGCGGTGGGCATCCCTGCGTTACAATGCAATGGCGCAGTATGCAAGATTCTTCGGGGGTATGACAGTGACATCAACAGCGGGGAGCGGCGGTTCAAAGCTTGTGGGGGCGTCTGTGCCGCGCGTGGACGGCCCGGAAAAGGTGACAGGGTCCGCGATTTACGGGCTTGACGCGCAGGCGCCGGGCATGTTGTGGATGAAGATTTTGCGCAGCCCGTTCCCGCACGCGCGGATTGTGTCGGTTGACGCGTCAGCCGCGAGCGCGCTGCCGGGCGTCCACCTGGTTCTCACGGGAGAGGACGTCAAGGGCATGTTGACGGGCGCGATGATCAAGGACATGCCGCTGCTGGCGTGGGATCGCGTGATGCTGGTTGGGGACAAGGTTGCGGCGGTCATCGCGGACGATGAGGACATCGCGCAACAGGCCATCGGGCTGATCGACATCGAGTATGAGGAGCTGGCGGCGATCATCGAGCCGGAGGACGCGATGACCGATGACGCGCCAATCCTGCATCCTGACGCCGGCTCATACGAGGGAATGCCGCCGCGCGACGAGCACCCCAACCGCTACGCGGGCGTTCATTTCGCCAAGGGCGACATGGACGCCGGTTTCGCCGAGGCGGATCACATCATCGAGCGGACGTACAGGACGCCCCTGCTCCACCAGGGGTACCTGGAGCCGCACGCCTGCCTCGTGTACGTGGACGACGAGGGCGTTCTGCAGGTGTGGAACGCGAACGATTCACCGACGGGGGCGCAGCAGGAGCTTGCGCGGCTGACGGGCATTGACGAGGACAACATCAATTTCAACTTCAATTACGTGGGCGGCTCGTTCGGCGGGAAGTCGTCGGGCACGGACGTCGCGCTGGCGTATGAGTTCACGAAGCGGACCGGCAGGCCGATCAAATGGACGATCGAGTATGACGAAGAGTTCCAGAACATGACGATGCGGCACCCGGCGACGATGCGGGTGAAGGCGGGCGTGAAGGGCGACGGCACGATCACGGCGTGGGAGTCCGAGATTCACTTCGCGGGCGGCGGCTACGCAGCGTACGCTCCCCTGCCCGCGATCATGGGCATCCTCGAAATCGTGGGGCCGTACCGCATTGCGAACGTCAAGGTTGACTCGCACCAGGTGTACACCAATACCTCGCCGTGCACATACGCGCGGGCGCCCGGCCACGTGCAGGCGCACTTTGCCGGAGAATCGCACATGGACGTGCTCGCCAACGCCATTGGGATGGATCCGATGGACTTCCGGCTGCACAACGTGGTGGAGCCGGGCGAAGAGTATCCGGTTGGCGAGCAGTGGGAGAACGTGCAGGCGGGGGCGGCGCTGCGGCGCGCGGCGGAGGCGGCGGGCTACTACGACGCCAAGCCGGAGGGCGTTGGGCGGGGGGTTGCCATCGGCAGCCATTCGCAGATCGGCGCGACGGGCAGCGTGGCGGTCAAGGTGATGGAAGACGGGCGGGTGGAAATCAACCATCCTGTCTTCGATCCCGGCACGGGCACGGGCACAATCATCGCGCAGATCGTCGCCGACGAGCTTGATATTCCAATCGACCGCATCGACGTCGTTACGTGGTCGACGCGGGAGGGCAAGACGGGGGACATGGGGATCGCGGGCAGCCGCGGGGCGCGGATGTTCAGCACGGCGGGATTCAATGCCACGCAGGAAGTGAAGGGACGGCTGCAGCGTCTGACCTCAGAGTTCATGGGGTGGGACGAGGAGCGGTTGACCATCGAGGCGGGGCACATCGTTAACGGCGCGAATACGGACGAACGGATCGCAATCGAGGACATCGCGCGGCGCTTCGGCGAGCCCGTCGGCGCGCGGACGGACGAGATGGAGGGCTTCGACAGCCCATGGAACGGGTACGGCGTCCACGTGGTGGACGTTTCGGTCGACCCGGACACGGCGGAGGTGACGCCGCTGCGGTATACGGCGGTGCATGAGACGGGCCGGGTGCTGAATCCGATGGGGTTCACGAGCCAGATCGAGGGCGGCATCGTGCAGTCCATCGGCTCGGCGCTGATGGAGGGGCTGTTCTACGACGAGAGCGGGCGGGTGATGAATCCATCGTTCGCGGACATGAAGCTGCCGACGGCGCGCGACATTCCGAGCCTGGACGTTGTGGTGATGGAGTCCGACGACGGCCACGGGCCGCTGCGGGCGCGGGGCATCGGCGAGCACGCGAACAGCATGGCGGCGCCGGCGATTGCGAACGCGGTGGCGGACTCCATCGGGGCGCGCGTTGAAAGCCTGCCCATCACGGCGGAGAAGGTGTATGGGGCGCTCCAGGGATAAGTCACAGGCAGAGTGAGGGGGCATCCAAACGTGACTTTCGAGCCGGACCCATCACTGATTGTCCAGGCTATCGACAGGCAGCGCGAGCTCGAGGCACGGGCCGCAGCGGTTGAGTTGAGCGCGGAATTGGTGGAGCGAGCGCGGCAAATCCTGATTCCGGCGGCGCGCAACGGGCAGCGGATGAGCTACGCGCAGTTTGCGGCGCAGCTTAACGTGCCCGACATCGAGGGGACGACGTGTGATCCACTGCTCGTGCACGTGGCGGAGAGCGAGGCGGAGGCGGGACGCCCCCTGCTCAGCGTCATCGTCGTCAACAGCCACAACCGGCGGCCCAGCGCGGCGCTGTGCGAACTCATTCGTGAGATGCGCGGGTGGGACTGTGACGCCGAAGAGGCGTACCTGAAGGAGTTCACGCTCGTCGTGGACTACTGGCGGCCGGTGTAGCGCGCCATAGCCGGCAACAAGGAACATCCGATGCCGATAGACCTGCGTGATCTGGCGCGGCTGCCGCCGTCTATCGAGAACATGGCGTTCTCGAAGATCCGGGTGGAACGGCTTTCGGAGGATGAGGTGGTTCGATTCTTCAATGGGCTGTATCAGGCTGCCCTGCTTTCGCACGACGACGGCGATTGGTCGCGGGTTGATTCGTATCTCAATGAGTGGGAGCGCGACCTGGTTTCACGGGTCAATCCCAACGCGATTTCGTTTGATTCGTCGCCGTGGGCGGCGTTCGAGAAGCCGCTTTCGGAGGCGCGCATTGCGTTGATAACGACGGGCGGCGTGTACGTTCGGGAGGGGCAAGAGCCGTTCGTGGACGACGATCCGTCTTACCGCGTGATTCCGTCCGCCGCACCAACTTCAGACCTGGCGATCTTCCATGAGCACTACGACACGTCGAACGCGGAGAAGGACATCAACGTCATCTTTCCTATTGAGCGGCTGCGGGAGATGGAGGCGGAGGGGGCGATTGGGTCGCTCGCTATAGACGCTTTCGGGTTCATGGGCTATATCGTCGGGGACAATATCCCACGCCTGATGGAGGAGACCGCGCCGGGGGCGGCACGGGCGCTGCGCGCAGATAACGTTGACGCGGCGCTTGTGGGCACGACTTGACCGATCTGCAATCAGTCCGGGGGGCTGATCGCGCGAGCGCTGGAGGAGCACGGCATCTCAACGGTGGTGGTGAACCAGGGTTTGCAGCAGCCGATGCGCGTCAAGCCGCCCCGCACGTTGTACGTGAAGCATCCCTACGGGCAGCCGTTCGGGCAGCCGGGGGCGGTGGATCAACAGCGGACAATCGTGGAGGACGCGCTCAACCTGCTGGAGACGGTCACGGAGCCGGGAACAATCGCCCACTCGCCGTACAAATGGCGGCGGGAGGATTTTTCGGCTATCCGGAGAGAGCGGCGGGGTTAAGCTCTAGTCGCCGGTTTCCTGGATGGGCGTGTCGGACTGCGCGTACTCCAGGGTCGACAGGTCTTTCTTGAGGCTGCGGGCCATGGGCAGCATGGTGGTGGCCGTCATTCCAGCGCCGAGGATTCCGCCCAGGAGAGGGATGGCCTTGGAGAGTCCGCGGGTGAAGGTGTGCTTGGTGATCTTGACACCGATGTAGCGGCCAACACGCTTGGCAAGCATGGCGGACGCATGGTGTGTCACGGCGCGGGCGGAGAGCTGCTGGAGGCCCTGCTTGGCCGCGCCGACGCCCATCATCGCGCCGATGAACATGGTGATGTCCGCCTGCGCGATGTCATCCAACTCGCCATCGTGCAGGAGGTCCGGCCAGCCGTAGAGATAGGCGAGCTCCTGCGCCATCACGGTTAGGTGGTAGAAGTACTGGGCGAGGTCAGCCGGAATCGTGCCCAGCATGGCAAATCCGCCGGGGATGCCGGTTGCGAATGAGATGCCGGACGCGCGGGCTACGTGCTTCCTGATGAGGACGTTTGCGCGGCCATCGATCTTTTCGATTTCGATGCCCGCCAGCGCGGGGCGGGTCGCGATGGCCCTTTCAATCTGTTCCTCATCGGCAACCGACTTCAGGGCTGAACGCAGGAATTTCTCGCGATTGACCGTGACGCCGGGGACGGCGAGCGCGGCGTGAAGGACACGCTGCCAAACGCGGTCGTCGTGGCCGGACTCAACAAGCTCAAGGGTGCCGTTATCGTCCTCAAGCGCGGTTGCCTCGTGCTCAAGGCGTTCCTCGGCAATATGAGCCTTGCTCTCGACTTCCAGTGTCGGAGCTTCGCTGTCCGCTCGTTCATCCGACATGCTGCCCTCCCCGGGCGACCGTTTATCCCTGTCTCATCATACACGCGCCGCGACGCCTAATGTTACGTCAGTATGAACGGAACAGTTCTCCCCACGGCGTTTCCAGGGCTTTCCCGGCTCGACGCCGGCCAATCGTGTTGTACCAATAGCCGTTGAAGTAGAGGTTTGACGCGACATAGGACCAGGGGGCGATGACGGTGCGCAGGAGCAGGTGTTCAAGGCGTTTGAGGGGGCCCCAGTAGATGAGCTTTTGGCCGCGGCTGGCGAACGTATCCTCCGTGGCCTTGAGACGCCAGTTCACCTCGGACACGTCCTCGCCAACGATTTCGATTTCGCGCGGGTCGCCAGTTCCCAGTCCTGCCTCATGGGCAAGACGAATGAACTTGACGGACATGGGGTCGATTCCCATGAGCTTGGCGGAGACAGCGTCGATGGCCACCTGATCCGCCGATGCGAGCAGGATGTTCTTGGTTTGCCACTGCATGGCGCGGGGGCCGGGTCCATCGCCGACAAAGGTGCCGTCCATGACGGCGAACAGGCCGGGGTGGATCTCTTTCTGGATGGCGAGCAAGTCGACGAGGGTTTCGTGGATGACGGAGTGGGTCCAGTGGCGGCGGTGGTTGAGGAGGCCGCCGAACGCATTCTTCATCGCGCCGGTCATCGTGGTGAAGACGTGGGTTTTCATTGTTGGCAGGTGAATGACGTTCTTGCCGGGAAACATGGCGGGGATGCGGAGGCCGTCAGGGAAGATGTCACCCAATACCCGCATCTCTTCGCGGGGGTGGAACTCCATCCATTCCACGTCTTCGAGATGGGTATTCGGGATGCCGTGCTTCTCGATAACCGGCAAGTGCTTGTTGTTGACCTCGCCGACCTTTGCGTCAACGACGACCGTGCCGTTATGCGCGGCGATGATGTCCTGGTATCCATCCTCCTTGAGCGTTTTGATCACGCCGTCCAACTGCCAGGGCGTAGTGGAGCAGGCCGGGTACCAGAGCTGCCAGGAGATGTTGACCTTGAGGAGGGTCGCGGCGGCGGCATCAAGGGTTTCGTGATAACCGGCGAGGCGCATCAGGCGGCCAATATCGTCCAGCACCGTTTCAGGCGTCGTGTAGACGACGGCTACGCGGGAGCGGGAGGGCGGCGCGGCATCCGGGGCCGGGTTGTCCAGAACTGTTTGCGTCATTGATTGTCTGGAGGGACTGGGAATACTCCGTTCCTTTCTCTCTATACTTTAGCGGATGAGCACGGTAGGCCGCATTGACGCGCACGTTCACGTTTTCCACCCGGACGTGGCGGAGAATCGATTCCGCTACTTCCCGCAGGATGCCGCGTTCCACGAGATGTACCAGGCGCCAGACGCGCAGATCATCGTGACGGAGCAGCTCATAAACGCGATGGACACGGCGGGGATTGCGCGATCGATTACGTGCGGATTCGGGTGGAGCACGAACGACCTGTGCCGGCAGGGGAATGACGCGATCATCGAGGCCGCGCGGCTGTATCCGAGCCGTGTGGCAGGGTTTGGCACGGTTGCGCCGAGGGACTCACTCTCGGAGGCACTGGCAGAAATTGACCGCCTGGCCGCAGCGGGCATCCGGGGATTGGGGGAGCTCCGGCCCGATACGCAGGGGCTGCTTGAGATGCAGGCGCAGGACATCGACGCATTTGCGGAGCATGTCCGGGGGCACGGCATGGGGCTGTTGATGCATGCGTCGGAACCGGTGGGACGAACGTACCCGGGCAAGGGGACGGCGACGCCCGAGCGGGTATACAGGCTGTTGGAGCGGCTGCGGGGAATCCCCGTCATCCTTGCGCACGCGGGGGGCGGTTTGCCGTTCTACGCGAACCTCCGGGCCTCCGAGGACGTGTTTGCGGACGTGTACGTGGACACGGCGGCGATGCCGTACCTATATGATCCGGCCACGGTTCGCGCGCTCATCAACTCCATCGGCCTCGACCGGGTGCTGTTCGCGACGGATTACCCACTGATGCGGCAGGAGCGGGTGATTCAATACCTCGATAGGGCGGGGCTGACATCGGACGAAATGGAGCGTGTGCTCCAGCACAATGCGGAGGAATTCTTGAGGAGAGTGGGAGCTTCGCGCAGGTGACGGCCGGCGGTGTATGTGGGGGGGGGGAGGGGGTTGGATTGACAGGTTGGGGTGATTGAACGTAGGATTTTTGGAAATTGAATAGGAGAATCTGAGGCGACGAACGAGAGTAGTACCGCCCATCGCCGGGCAACAGAGAGTCGGGGAACGGTGGAATCCCGACGCCGGGCAGGACGGGAATGGACTCGGGAGCCGACGTAGCAAGCAAGCGCTCTCGTCTTACGGGCGGGAGAATAAGGGTGGCACCGCGGGAATCCACGCGAATCGAGGACCCGTCCCTTTGAGGGGCGGGCTTTTTGTTTGTCCCTCTTCGTTAGAGGCGGACACGGGAGAAGCAGAAAGGCGGGAGTTCCAATGGCGACGTATTTCCCGAGCGTGGATGAGGCGCGCGCGATGCGCGGCCAGGGAAACATCGTGCCCGTCTGGCGCGACATTCCCGCAGACATGGAGACTCCCGTCACGGCCTATCTCAAGGTTGCGCGGGAAGCGCCTTCGTTCCTGCTGGAGAGCGTGGAGGGCGGCGAGCGGGTCGCGCGGTACAGCTTCATCGGCACGCTGCCGACAAAGGTCATCCGAACCGGCCCGGCAACCGACGCCGGCAGCATCGACCCGCTGACGCTGGTGGAGAAAGAGCTTGAGGGCGTCAAGCCGGTGCAGGCGCCCGGCTTGCCACGGTTTCTCGGCGGCGCGGTGGGTTTTGTCGCGTATGAGGCGGTTCACCATTTCGAGCCGCGCGTACCGTACAACGAAAACCCGGACCCGATGGAACTGCCTGAGTCCGTGTTCCTGCTGACCGACACGCTGCTGGTCTTCGATCACGTTAAACACGTCATCAAGATCGTGAGCCATGCCTCGCTGGAGGGGAGCGACGAGCAGATAGACGAGTCGTACCAGAAGGCGGTGGAACGAATCGACCGCCTGGATGAGCGCCTCGAAAGGGGACCCATCGAGGGGAACAGCGTGCTGACGCCCGGCCTATCGGACGACTACAGGGGAGAGTTGACGTCCAACCACACGGCGGAGTCGTTCATGCGGCAGGTTGAGGAGGCGCGGGAACTCATCACTGACGGGGAGTGCATCCAGGTGGTGCTGTCGCAACGGCTGGCACGCCGCACGTCCGCCGCGCCTTTCGACATCTACCGTGCGCTGCGAACGCTGAACCCTTCGCCGTACATGTACTTCCTGGACATGGGCGACTTTCACATCATTGGGTCGTCGCCGGAGATGCTCGTGCGCGTGGAGGACGGGACGGCGACGACGCATCCGATTGCCGGGACGCGGCGGCGGGGCGGGACGCCAGAGGAGGACAACGCGCTCGCGGAGGAGTTAATCACGGATGAGAAGGAGCGCGCGGAACACATCATGCTCGTTGACCTTGGCCGCAACGACCTGGGGCGCGTGTGCGAGCCGGGCACTGTGAGCGTGCCGCAGCTCATGGAGATCGAGCGGTATTCGCACGTGATGCACATCGTCTCTACCGTGGTCGGCAAGCTGCATCCGGATTACACGGCGTACAACACGCTGCGCTCCTGCTTTCCGGCGGGAACGCTGTCCGGCGCGCCCAAGGTGCGGGCGATGGAGGTCATCGCGGACAAGGAGCCGCACGAGCGCGGGCCGTACGGCGGCGCGGTGGGCTACTTCTCCAATGAGGGCAACATGGACATGGCGATTTGCATCCGCACCATCGTCATGAAGGACGGCGTGGCAACCGTGCAGGCGGGCGGGGGCCTTGTATACGACAGCGTGCCGCGCGCCGAATACGAGGAATCGCTGGCCAAAGCGCGCGGGATGCTGGCTGCGCTGGACGCGGGCGAGGACCTGACTATCGACCGTATGAACAGGGCCGCTGCCGGAGTGGCGGGAGGCGCGTGATGATTTTCTTGCTCGACAATTACGACAGCTTTACGTACAACCTGTACCAGTACCTCTCGGAGCTTGGCGAGGACGTTGTCGTTGATCGGAACGACAAGACGACAGTCGAGAATATCGCCGAGATGCAGCCGGAGAGGGTTGTGATCTCGCCGGGGCCGTCGAATCCGGCGAACGCGGGCATTTCCAAGGACGTTGCGCAGCATTTCGGCGAGCGGGGCACGCCGGTGCTGGGCGTGTGCCTCGGCCACCAGTGCATCGGGGAAGTCTTTGGGGGGACGGTGGCGGGAGCGGGCGAGATCATGCATGGCAAGTCAAGCATGATTTACCATGACGGCAAGGGAATCTACGAGGGGCTGCCGAATCCGTTCGAGGCGATCCGCTACCATTCGCTTGCGATTCTACCGGAGACGGTTCCGGACGAGTTGGAGGTGACGGCGCGGACGGACAAGGGCGTGGTGATGGGCGTGCGGCACCGCGAACACCCCATCGTGGGGATCCAGTTCCACCCGGAGAGCATCCGGACGGAGGTCGGGAAAGACCTGCTTCGCAATTTCCTGAAGATGTAGGCGCGAGGGCACTTTGGCGCAAGACACCGAACGGCAGGGCGGAGGTTCGACGGCAACGGCGGGCGCTGGAGCGCGAACTGACGCGCGGTCAGCGGCTGACGCTGCTCATCACAGCTGTTGCCGGCCACGGCATCAAGCACCTGATGAACGCGGCCTTTGCGGTGCTGCTGCCGGAGATAAAGACCACGCTGGGCCTAACGAACACCCAGGTAGGCATTCTTTCAACATCGCGGTTTCTCGCGGGCGGGCTGGTCAACTTCCCCGGCGGGATACATCGCCGACCGATTCACGAACCTGCGCGCGATCGTCCTCGGCATCTCGATCGCGGGCATCGGCGTCACGTATTTCCTCGTCGGCATCACAACGTCATTCTGGCTGGTCACCGTCTTCTCGTCGCTCATGATCGTGGCCATTTCGCTGTGGCATCCGGCGGCCATCGGCTCGCTTTCGCGGCAGTTCACGTCGAACCGGGGCTTCGCCATATCCCTGCACGGGACGGGGGGGAGCGTCGGTGAGGCAGTTGGGCCGCTCATCGCCGGAGTCCTCCTGGCCGTTTTCACGTGGCAGTTCATTTCACAGGGCGCGATCATACCGGGGCTGATCCTTGGATTTGCGATCTGGTTGATCCTGCGGCGCATCCCCGCAGACATTGGACAAGGCGGCGTCGTTCGGCGACTATTTTGTCGGGGTCCGCAGCCTGTTGAGCAACAAGCGCCTGCTGCTTGTGCTGTTCTTCACCGGGGGCTTCGCGGGGGCGCAGGCCACCATGTACACGTTCCTGCCGGTCTACCTGCGGGAGGACATCGCGCTGGAGCCGGAAGTCGTTTGGGGTGTACCTGGCGCTGCTCAACTTGCCCGGGCTTGCCTCACAGCCCGCGATGGGCTATCTCTCCGACCGCTGGGGGCGCAAGGCCGTGCTGTTCCCGGCGATGGCCTCCCTGGGCGTCTTCTACTTGCTTCTCGGAACCGTGCCGGGCGGCTGGCCGCTTGTAGCCACGGTTATCGCAGCCGGCCTGTTCTTCTACCCGATGATGGCCATATTCCTGGCTTCCGCCGCCGACCTCGCTCCATCGGACGTGCAATCGACGACCGTGTCGCTGGTGTTCGGCGTGGCAACGCTCGTCGGCTCGTTCGCCCCGCTCTTTGCAGGCTACCTTGCCGACGAGTACTCGTTGAAAGCGACATTCTATTTCTGCGCCGCCCTGGTGCTGGCGGCGGCGCTTGTTGCCCTGGTAACGCGATGGGAGCGGCCGCGCGACCATGCGGCTGCCGAGTAATGGAGCGTATCCGATGATTCGAGAGGCGATTGCACACCTGATTGAGGGCCGCAGCATCTCACAGGCCGAGGCCGAGCAGGTGATGACGGAGATCATGGATGGCGAGGCGACCCCGGCGCAGTTGGGCGCGTTCCTGATGGCGCTTCGCACCAAGGGGGAGGGCGTGGACGAGATCGCGGGGCTTGCGCGGGGTGATGCGCGCGCGGGCGCTGCGCGTCGAGGTGGACGACCCGGATTCACTGCTGGACACCTGCGGCACGGGCGGGGACGCCTCACACACATTCAATATCTCTACGACTGCCGCGCTTGTGGCGGCGGGGGCGGGGGGCTGCGCGTTGCCAAGCACGGGAACCGGGCCGCGTCGTCCGCGTGCGGCTCTGCCGACGTGCTGGAGGCGGCGGGCGTGACCATCGAGCTTGAGCCTGAGCAGGTGGCGCACTGCATCGAGTCCGCGGGCATCGGGTTCATGTTCGCACCGAAGTACCACCCGGCCATGCGGCACGCGGCAGGGCCGCGGCGTGAGATCGGCGTGCGGACGGTGTTCAACATCCTCGGGCCGCTCACAAATCCGGCGCACGCAGGGCATCAGCTTGTCGGCGTGCCGCGCCCGGAACTCGTGGAGACCATCGCGCGGGTGCTGGGCGAACTGGGCGCAAAGCGGGCAATCGTCGTGCATGGCGCGGACGGGTTGGACGAGATCGCGCTGAGCGGGCCGTCGATCATGGCGGAGTACCGCGACGGTTCAGTGGCCGTGCGGGAAATCACGCCGGAGGAGTTTGGGCTGGCGCACGCGGGCGTGGACCAGATACGAAGCGAGGACGTGGAGTCGAGTTACCGCATCTTCACGAACGTGCTCAACGGGGAGCCGGGGCCGTATCGAGACATCGTGCTGATCAACGCTGCCGCCGCGCTGGTGGCAGGAGAGGCGGCGGATGATCTGGCGGGCGGGCTGGAGGCGGCGCGGGAATCTATCGACTCGGGGGGCGGCGCGGGACAGGCTTGAGCGGCTAGTGGCGGCGAGCAAGGTTTAGGGAGGATTACAACGTCCTAGATTCCCGCTTTCGCGGGAATGACGAGGGGGACGCGGGAATGACGGACGGGGGCAACCCTATAGGAAAAGGGGAGGTTCAGGTTCGAAAACGACGAACCACGTGAACACGACCAGAGTGAAAACGACAAGGGTTATGAGAGCAACGAGGAGCCGCCGGCCTGCGAATTTCTTGAAGCTCTCGCCGCCTTTGCGGCGCTCGCCCTCCCGGAACTCCTGGTCAAACATGGAAAGCCTATCCACAAAGGCGCCGCTGAGCTCAGGCGGCGCGGCTGCCGATCATGAGGAGGGCGACGATGGGGAGCGCGGAGATGCCTGCGATGATCGCAAGGTAGACGAGGGCGCGCTCAAGGGTGACGGGGCGCCGGTGGCCGTCATGGGTCTCGCGGTGCTTCTGCACCGCCTCCTGGGGGTCCGGGGTGTTCAGGTGAAACATGTCCCAGTTGGACATGGAAGCCTCCCTCGCGGCGTCAAGCCGCAATGAATGGCATTATAGACGTGCTCACCTACACGTCAAGGAACTGCATCAATGACGACGGGCACATACCTGGATAGAATCCTGCCGCAGACGCGGGAGGACCTGGATGACCGCATGTCTTCGCAGCCGCTCAACGAGATCAAGGCGCGCGCCAAAGACGCGGAGGACACGCGGGGCTACTACGACGCGCTTGCGGAGGACAGGCTCCACCTGATTGCGGAGGTCAAACGGGCGTCGCCGTCCAAAGGCGATCTTGCGCCGGAGATCGACGCCGCAGAGCTTGCGCGCGTCTACGTCGACAACGGCGCGTCGGCGCTCTCCGTGCTGACGGACAGGCCGTTCTTCAAGGGATCGCTGGACGATCTCACGGCGGTTCGAGAGGTAACGACGGAATCGGGCACGCCGATCCTGCGCAAGGATTTCGTGATCGATGAGTACATGATCTACGAGGCGCGGGTGTGGGGCGCGGACGCCATCCTGCTGCTCGTGATCAGCCTGTCCGACGGGCAGCTGCAGGATTACCAAGGACTGGCAGACGAGTTGGGCATGGCCGCGTTGATCGAGACGCACGACGAGTTGGAGTTGTACCGCGCGCTGGACATTACGCCGCGTTTGGTGGGCATCAACAACCGTGATCTACGCACTTTTGAGACCGACCTGGCCACGACACACGGCCTCGCGCCGCGCATCGGCGGCAGCACGCGGGTCGTTGCGGAAAGCGGCATTCATTCTATCGAGGACGCGCGCAGCATGAGGGCAGCGGGGGCGGACGCGATACTCGTTGGCGAGTCGCTGATTACTGCTGCGGACACGGCGGCGAAAACGCAAGAGTTGAGTTCAATACGGATTCCGCGCCTGACGGGCATGGAGACATCGGTGCCACCGGAGTTCATCCAGGAGTCGATGCCGCAGTTCGGGAGGGGCGGACCCTGATGGGCCTCGTCATCAAGATGTGCGGCAACCGCACGGCGACGGACTTGATCAATGCCGCCGACGCGGGGGCGGATTTGCTTGGGATTATCTTTGCGGACGCGTGGCGGCGCGTATCCGTCGATCATGCCAGGGAGATGGTGGCGACGCTGCGCGGCGAGGCGGACAACGTTCCGACGGTGGTCGGCGTGTTTGTGGATCAGCCCGTCGAGGAGGTGAATGAGACGGCTGAGCAGGTTGGGCTGGACATGGTCCAACTGCACGGCACGGAGCCTCCGGCGTACTGGGAGCAAGTGGAGAGGCCGTTGATCATCGCGCGGCGCATTTCGTCCACGTTGACGCCGGAACAGGTTGAGGACGAGCTGGGCGTGGTAAAGGAATTCACGCTGCAGACGGGTTCGCTCAGCCTAATCGAGCCGCACGTGGAGGGAGAGCCGGGCGGGGCCGGGGTCAGCCTGGATTTTGCGCTGGCGGAGCGGCTGGCGCGGCGGCAGTCGTTCATTTTGGCGGGGGGCCTGGGGCCGGGGAACGTCGGGGAGGCGATTCACGCCGTGCGACCATGGGGCGTGGACGTTTCAAGCGGCGTTGAGACGGATCGCGTGAAGGACCCGTCCAAGGTGGGGCGCTTTGTGTATGAGGCGCGGCGGGCGGCGGCGGATGCCATCGGCGGGCGCACGGGCGGCGGAGCAGCGCGATGACCATCGTCAAGACGGGGGCGGACGCGGAGGCGCCGGGGCGCTTCGGGCAGTTCGGCGGGCGGTACGTGCCGGAGACGCTGATGGCGGCGGTCACGGAGCTCGAGGAGTCGTACGCGGCGGCGCGGGAGGACACTGAGTTTTTGGCGCGGCTGGATCATCTCTCACGCACGTACGCGGGGCGGCCAACGCCGCTGACGCTGGCGGAACGGCTGACGGAACAGAGCGGCGGGGCGCGCATCTATCTCAAGCGGGAGGACTTGGCGCACACGGGGGCGCACAAGATCAACAACGCGCTCGGCCAGGTGCTGCTTGCCCAGCGCATGGGCAAGACGCGGATCATCGCGGAGACGGGCGCGGGGCAGCACGGCGTGGCGGCGGCGACGGTGTGCGCGCTGCTGGGGCTGGAATGCGTCGTCTACATGGGCGAAGAGGACATCCACCGGCAGGCGCCAAACGTGTTCCGCATGAGGCTGCTTGGAGCGGACGTCGTGTCCGTGACGTCCGGTTCGCGGACGCTCAAGGACGCCGTGAACGAGGCGATGCGCGACTGGGTGACGAACGTGGCGAACACGTACTACGTCATCGGCAGCGTCGTGGGGCCGCACCCCTACCCTGTCATCGTGCGCGATTTCCAGTCCGTCATCGGACGGGAGGCGCGCGAGCAGATGCTGGAGGCGGAGGGTCGGCTGCCGTCGCATCTCGTGGCGTGCGTGGGGGGCGGGAGCAACGCGATGGGGCTGTTCCATGCGTTTTACGGCGACCAGAACGTCGCGATGGTCGGCGTGGAGGCGGCGGGGCACGGCATCGATACGGGCGAGCACAGCGCGAGCTTAGGGGCGGGCAAGCCGGGCGTGCTGCACGGGTCGTTCTCGCAAGTTCTGCAGGACGAGTGGGGGCAGGTGACGGAGACGCACAGCATCTCCGCAGGGCTGGACTACCCGGGCGTGGGGCCGGAGTTGTCGTACTACCAGGAGACGGGTCGGGCGCGGTTCACGAGCGTGACGGACACGGAGGCGCTGGAAGGTTTTAAGCTCTTGGCGCGGACGGAGGGGATCATCCCGGCGCTGGAGTCGTCACACGCGATATTTGAGGCGGCGCGGCTGGCGTCGACGCTGCCGTCGGAGGACATTATCCTGATCAACCTGAGCGGCCGCGGGGACAAGGACCTGGCGACCGTGACAGACGCTTTGGGCATCGACCTGGGCTGACCGGCGAGCGGCGGGCATCGTTCATCGGCTCCCAAAAAGACGCTACCCCCTGACATTCGCTCGGCCTCGAATGAGAGGGGGCAGCGCAGCGCGGGGAAAGCAGTGAGGTACAGTTCACATAGTGACTGCCGTCCCGCGCGCGAACACACCAACGGGTAGTCTACCACAGTTTGGGTAGATAGGGAACGGGGGCACCCTTCGACTGCGCTCAGCGTGAGCGGATTTGGGGTCAGCGTGAGCGGATTTGGGCGGGGGGGGGGTTATGTTCTTCGGGGGTGGCGGGGCGGGGGGCGGGCACGCCTGCGCGCTATGCTTTCGCGGCTCATCGGGGGCTGTCTCCTTTCGGTTTGGGGCTTTCTGCCTGGTCTTGGAGGGAACGCATCGCTGCCGGTTCCTGGCTGTTCGTCGGTTCGGGCCGGTGGCGCGCTTGGGTCGCAGCCAGGGGACGCCTGACGCTGGGCGGGTCTGCTGCGCCTGCAGGCTCCTCGCCCCATGTTGGGTGGTCACGGGCCTTTCGATGGCGTTGGCCGTGTCCGCCTCCCGCCAAGCGATCACGTCGCCGGACGGGAAGTTCGTCCCTCGCGCGCAACACGCGGTTAACGTGAGCGGCGGCGGTCCATCCTCGCACAGCCGCGATGCCACTTCGCGGATGTACGGCATGCCCCTAACGCAGACGCCGATGGCATCTGACCCGCGTCGGACGTTGCGCAGGGCGGCCCGCCAGGGTCATGGCATGTTTTGGGCCGCTACGCGCTCCCGTCAGCCCACCGTCACTGATCGCCCGTGGCCACGAGCAAACCCGTCGTGGTTTCCTGGCCGGGTATGTTGAGGAACCTTGGCAGCGATGCGTTCTCTTTTCCCGTGCAGGGGGCGCCCTCCTGTGCGCTCCCGGGGATGGTGGCGGCTCAGTTGCTAGCGTGTCGGGCCGCCGTGGGATGGCTCGATGTGGGTGACTTTAGGACAGGTGTTTGGGGTGCGTCAAATGGTGGTGTCACATGGGGGTGTCACATGGGGGCCTGCTCGTTCACCCTGCGACAGGCTCAGCACCCGCCCAATCAGGTATACTCTGCCTAAAGACAGCAAGAGAGGACTCATTCAATGGCCGCCCAACAGACAGCGCCTTCCGAAGAACGACTGACCCGCCTTGAGGCCAAGATGGGCGAGCATTCCCGCGAGATTGGCGGCATGCGGCAGGACATTCGCGATCTGC
Source organism: Dehalococcoidia bacterium (assembly GCA_963666115.2). Taxonomy (GTDB): domain Bacteria; phylum Chloroflexota; class Dehalococcoidia; order UBA6926; family UBA6926; genus VXMO01. Next base: position 430,201 of record CAXXET010000004.1, read on the forward strand.
GGTCTTCGATCGACACGCTGCGGAACATCATCATCGTGGCCGCCATCGGCGCCGTTGTTACTCTCATCATTGGGGCTTTCATATAGGGTGCGACCACACGGGCGAGCGGAGAAGAGGGTGGCTGCGCCGATTGTGAACATGTATAGGGCGGGGTAGGAGAGTTGGGGCTTACTGGGCGTTGCTCATGGCCTGCGTCAAGGCGGGGTGTCACATGGGGGGCACCCTCGATGGGCTCAGGGTGAGCGGGGGGCTGCAGGCGCGGCAGTTAGGATGGTCCGGTTTCCGCCTCGAACGTAAAGAACGCGCTGGTAGGAACATTCATGGCTTCGGCAATGGCGCGGATGTTTTTAAGCGAGGGATTACGGATGCCTCGCTCGATACCTGACAGATAGGTTACGTGGACGCCGGCTCGGTGAGCCACCTCTTCCTGTGTGGCTCCCTGCAGCGTCCTCAGATGGCGTATGTGTCGGCCAAACGCGGCCAAGTAAGCATCCACTTGACGGGACGCTATCAAGACATAGATTATTAGTCCATAGACTATAAGTCTATATGGCGTCATGGGCGGGGCGACCAACACATCCCCCAGGGCTGCCAGCTAATCCCAAGGAGACGGTGAGGTCAGCGCCACAGCCGAGGTGGCAGGGGGCATTTGAATGAAGAGGCTACAGGTCTTGTTCCTGGTTGTCTTGGCGAGCATGATCCCGTTCGCCGTGCTGGGGTGTGAGGAAGGCGGCGAAGAACCAACAGCATCAACCTTCGAGATGGAGCAACCTACGGTGACACCCGAACCTATTGCGACAACTATAGCCACGGCGACGCCTACACCGGTAACGGACAATTCGGCGATGGCGGTACCGTCCATCCAGGAGTATGTGGAGGTTAGAGACGCTGCTATAAGTCAGGATGGCGACACCTACAGCTTGGTTCTGGTCGTTGACAGGGCAACTAGCACGGAGCGAGCCAAGGAGTTGGGCGATAACTTCGTTAGGATGGTGAAGAGCTTTGGCCCCGACGATTCACCCGGGCAGGAGATTGGCAGCGGTACCTACGACTACCTCATCGGAATCTACTACCCTGACGGAGAGCAGGTGGCACTCGGCGCCAAGTCCAGAATTTCGACGCGGATAACCTGGTAGCGGCAGTCCTACTCCCCTCGTGTGCAATATGACTTCGACATCATCTGCGGCGTGTGCTGTCCAAGGCGAGGCCATCTCGGATCAGCGGTTGAACGCTCATCATCTGTGGATCTAACCCCTCAAGGTCAAGTAATGCCTCGAAGCGCTTCCTTAGCTTGTCATCAACACGCTGAATTTCCCTTATCTCGGCTAACTCAACGCCCAACCTTCCGAAGACTCCTTCTGCAGTTCCGTTGAGGCGGTATCTCTTGCCGTTTGCCTCAATCCACACGGCATTGTCCTTTGCACATAGAAGGGCCGATCCCAGAGTAAGGGGCCATTTGTCGCCATAATCGCTTGCATTGATCCTCCTTTTGGCTGCACTCCACAGAAACCAAGTTCGTTCCCAAGTCACTAGACACCTGACATACAAGAGGGAGGGGATGGCAAGGCATACTGGCAGCAGCAGCGATTGGAGTATGGATATTGCGATCGAAGAGTCCTCAATGACGCGAAGTGTCGCCAGGGCGAGAGAAAGCAGCACATACGACGCAAGGAGGGTAGCGATGGTCGTGTAGCCGAAACCATCAGACCTGTTCGACTGAAGGGAGGCAAACACAAGTGATAGGAACGACAACACTGGGAAGATGAGCAACTCCAGCAGCAAAGGCAATGTAGATGCGCTCAAGACTGCTGTCGCGAATGCCGCCAGCAGAACCCCCTTGGTCGGGAATTTTAGTGCGCTCTCACCTTCAAGATACTTGTCGTAGTTCATGAGAAAACCGATGCCAGAGAACAAAAACCAGGATAAGGCGCCAACTACTGGCAGGATCTCCCAAAACCCAGCAATTCTGCCCAGCAACACGGCCATGATCGTTGCTAGAACCACCGTAAGGAAGAGCCCCAGCAATGGCAAAAGAAGGCCCCAATGCAACAGCGTTCTGGCTATCCCCCACAAGGACGTGCGAAATGAGGCGCTGAAGCCAATTGTCAGCGTGGCTACGGACAGAGCCCACAACATCGTGGCCTGATGTCGCGCATTAAGGTCGTAGAATTCAATCACAGGATTAAGCCGTATGCATTAGGATGGCAGTGGCGCGCCTGACGGTGTCTATAGGCATGGTTTCGCTCTGATAGTACAGCACAGGGAAGGGTGTCCACCCTTCGACGAGCTCAGGAGGAGCGGCTGGGAAGGGCTCAGTTTAGCAAGGGAAATCTACGTAGCCACGACCATTAGCTCTGAAGGGGGAGCCACCCGTTCTACCGATAAGGGTACTTGTTGCTCTTTCTCCGGTTGGCCGAAGTCTGCATGGCTTGCAAATTCCTAGGGGAATTAGTTCCGCCCTTCGACTTGGGCTTGGAATGGTCGACCTCCCAACTCTTCGGTCCGTTCTTTCCGTAGGCAGGCTTATAGATCTCGTTGCCCAGTGGGTCTCTCCGAAAGAGACCTGGGTTCTTTCCTCGGATTGGTTGCGCCTTATCCCAAGCCGTGTTCCGTCGACGTTTGCTCGCCATATCAGTTCAACTCCTTGCTAGAGTGCTCTAGCACCTACGATCCATCTGTTTTTGCTCCGGCACACACTTGGCGGTGCTGCCGGGACGCCCTGCACCTCTCCCGGCCCCTCCCTCTTAAGACGACTCTGGCCACACTTGGCCCCACCAGCCATACCGAACACCGACCAGTATACTCAGCGGTTTCTGGCCGTCAATGCCTACGGGTAGAGACTTTACGGGGTGGTGCCGCGTCCGCTGGATTCCCGCTTTCGCGGGAAAAAGGGGGGCGGCGGCGCTAGGGGGTTTGGTTGGCGCTATGAGATTCAGATTCCCGCGTGCGCGGGAATGACGGAGGGGGGGGCCGCCGGCGCGGGGGATTCGGGGGTAGGTGTGCGGGATGTGACCCTGCGGGCCACGCGATGGATTCCGGCCTACGCCGGAATGACGGAGGGGTGAACCCCGCTCGTTCTTCGACGGGCTCAGGGTGAGCGGGGGGGAGAGGGGATTTTATGGGAGGGTTAGGAGGTGGGATTCCAGGGTTAGGCGGGCGTTGGCGTTTTGGCGGAGGGCCTGGATGGTGAAGAGGGTGTTCATGAGGGCGGATTGGGATTGGTGCAGGGTGGCATCGATTTGGCGGATGTTGTCCAGGGTTTGTGGGTCTGTTATGTCTTCGGGGGAGCCTGCCGCTACGATTAGGGCGTCTCGCCAGATTGAGGCCCATGCTTCCAGGCGGGTTAGGAGGCGTTGGCGGTCTGCGTAGAAATCTTCGGCCATTTTGCCTGCTCGCTTTAGGCGGTCGGCGACGGGTTCGTTTCGGAGGGCGATGATTTCATCGAGGGCGGCGCGGCGGGCTTCCAGCGGGGCGGCATCGGCCAGGAGGCTGAGGGCGAATTCGAGGCGGCCGCCGGAGAGTTTTGCCAAGCGGTTCGCGTCGTCATCGTCGGCGCCGTTCTGGCGCAATGCCTCCGCGACCTGGTCAAACGGGATCGGGCGGAGCGGAACGATCTGGCAGCGGGAGCGGATCGTGTCGAGCAGCGCCTCATCGTTGGCCGTGACGAGGATGAGGGTGACGTTCGGGTGCGGCTCTTCCAGGACCTTGAGGAGGGCGTTTGCGGCTTCGCGGGTGAGGGTGTCGGCATCGTCGATGATGATGACGCGGCCCTTCGCTTCATAGGGCTGGAGGTTGGCGGCGGCCTGGAGGTCTCTCGCGGCCTCGATGCCGATGGAGCCTGCGCTGGTGGGCGAGATAACCAGAACATCGGCGTGGTTGCCGCTTTCGATGCGCCGGCAGTGGCGGCAGTCAACGCACGGCCTCTCTTGCTCCGATTCACACAGCAGGGCTTTTGCGAACTCACGGGCGAGGGCCATGCCGCCGACGCCCTGGGGGCCGGTCAGCAGCCACGCGTGGGCTAGCCGTCCTTGTTTGACTGAGCGGTCAAGGAGGGCGATTGCGTCTTGGTCGGCGGGGACAGTCCAAGCCATGGCGGGTTAGGCGTCGAGGCGGAGGAGGTCTTCTATGGTTTCGCGGCGGCGGATTGTGCGGGGTTCGCCGTTGGAGACGAGGACGACTTCGGGGCGGGGGTTGGCGTTGTAGGTGGATGACATTGCGATGCAGTATGCGCCGGAGACGGGGATGGCAAGGATATCGCCGGCGGCAGGGGTCGGCAGGGGGCAATCGCGGACGAGGATGTCGCCGGATTCGCAGTATTTGCCCGCGATGGTGACGGTGATTTCCTCGGCGTCCGCCATGCGGGAGGCCAGCACGGCCTCATATTGCGAGCCGTAGATGGCGGGGCGGATGTTGTCGCCCATGCCGCCGTCGACGGAGACGTAGGTGCGGATGTCCGGGAGGAGCTTGGTCGCGCCGACGGTGTAGAGGGCGACGCCTGCCGTGCCGACCATAGAGCGGCCCGGCTCGATGGATATGGCGGGGAGTTCAAGGCCGTGAACATCACAGCCCTGGATGACGGCCTTTGAGATAGTGGCGATGTATGAGTCCGGGGCGGGGGCTTCGTCCGTGGCGAGGTAGTTGACGGCAAAGCCGCCGCCCGGGCTGAACATTCGCATCGTGAAGCCGTGCTTCTCCTTCATCTGCGCGGCAAACTCCATCGTAATCTGAATGGCCTCTTCATAGGGCTCAAGCTCAAATATGGGGGAGCCGAGGTGGAAATGGAGGCCGGCAACGTCGAGGCGCGGCGACTGCATGGCGCGCGCGATTGCCTCTTCCGCCTGGCCGGTCTGGATGGCGAGACCGAACTTGCTGTCCAGCACGCCGGTGGTGGTGTGGGCGTGGGTGTGCGGATCAACGCCGGGTGAGACGCGGAACGACACCTGCTGCGTTTTTTCCAGCCGCTCAAGGATGTACTCAAGCAGTGCGAGTTCATGGAGGTTGTCAACGACGATTGCGCCGATGCCGGACTCGACGGCCTGTTCAAGCTCCGCAGCGCTCTTGTTGTTTCCATGGAAGTGGACGTTGGCGGGGTCGATGCCCGCCGCCTGCGTGGTGATCAGTTCGCCGCCGCTTACAACGTCAAAGCCGACGCCCTCTTCGGCAAGCAGGCGGAAAAGGGCGACGTTGGAGAACGCCTTGGAGGCGTAGATGATGGAGCTTTCGCCGGGGTAGTGGGCGTCCAGGGCGGCGCGGAAGCGGCGGGCTGAGTCACGCAGTTCGGCCTCATCAAAGACGTAGAGGGGGGTGCCGCGTTCTTGGGCGAGCTGGACGGTGTCCAAGCCGGCGATTTCAAGGTTGCCGTTGGGGCGTGCCTTTGCGGAGGCTGGGAAAACGGGAAGGGCGTCAATTCCTCTCATTTGTATGGATCTCCCTCACCCTAACCCTCTCCCTGAGGGAGAGGGGATTTTGGATTCTTCGCTGCGCTCAGAATGACAGTGGTAACGCTCAGAATGACAGTCATTGTAATCAATTGATAGTCATTGTAATCATGGGAGGCGGTATGTGATTCCTGGGGTGGTTTCGGCGGTTTTGCCTTCGGCGGTTAGCTTGATTAGGTGGGCGACGATCTGTTCGCGGGCGGCGTTCCAGCGCCATTCTTCAAGGTTTGCCGCACCGTAGAGCCGCTCACGCATGGCGTCCACATCCGTTACGCCGTCGCGCAGGCATTCCAATATGGACTCATCGCGGGAATTGCGGTGCCCGATGAGTTCCGCGAGCTTGGCGGCGGGGTCTGCGACGGGCGGGCCGTGGAACGAGAGGAGCAGGCTGGCGTTTTGGTCGGCGAGCCTCTGTAGGGAGTCTACGTAGGCGGCCATATCGCCGCCCTGGTCGAGGTGGACGGCGGTGGTGCCGCGGCTGAGGACGCAATCGCCGGAGAAGAGGACGCCGTCGGGTTGGAGGATGTAGCACATGCTGCCGCCGACGTGGCCGGGGGTGGCGATGGCGTGGATTGTCCTGCCGCCGCCGAGGTCGAATGTTTCGCCACCGTTGAGGGGCGTGTCGACGACGTGGCCGGCGTGTTCGTTGATGGCGTCTACGTCTGCGGCGCCGGCGTGGACTGTGAGGCGGGGGAATGCGGATTTGAGGGTTTTTGCGCCGCCGCTGTGTTCGTCGAAGCGGTCTGTGAGCAAAAGGAGGTGTAGATTCCCGCTTTCGCGGGAATGACGGACGGGGGGGCGGGAATGACGGACGGGGGGGATGGCGGTGGGGGATGAGTTGATGGCGTTGATGATGCGTTGGGAGACGTCTTGTTCGTTGTGGCCGGCGTCTATTAGGGCGGCGGCGGTTTCGCCCTGGACCCAGTAGACGTGGGGGGAGTCGTCGTCATCGGGGCGCAGGGTTATGGCAGTGACGTTGGGGGCGACATTCGTGGTGGTCATGGAAATCCTCCGATGGCGCGGCGGCGCAGTCTCAAGACACGCGCATTTTTGGCCGCGTCGTGTAAGAATCCTAAGAAAGCGCGTTAAGGGGTGTCAACGTGGGGGCGCCCTTCGACAGGCTCAGGGTGACCGGAGGGGGGCTCAGGGTGGACGGAGAGATTCTTCGCTGCGCTCAGAATGACAGGTAAGTGAGACCGGTGGTTATGGCAGGGGAAAATGAGTATGACGGTGGCGCATAGCGGGATGGATTTGCGGATTTTTTCGTTGATGGATGTTGGGAGCTGGGGGAATAACTGCTACGTGGTGACGGATCCGCTGCGGAACGTCGCGGCGATCATCGACGCGGCGGCGGAGGCGGACAGGATTCTCACGGCCGTCGAGGGGCTTGAGGTTAGCTATATCCTGACGACGCACCGGCACGCGGATCACTTTGGGGCGTTGGAGGAGGTGTCCGCGGCGCTGCCGGACGCAGTTGTGGCGGCGACGGCAGCCGACGCGGGGGAGCTGCCCGTCACCCCTACCCTGCTGCTGGAGGACGGTGAAACGCTCCAGATTGGAACGGTGCCGCTGCGGGTGATCACGACGCCGGGGCATACGCCGGGGAGCGTATGCTTCATAACGGGACAGCACCTGTTCTCAGGCGATACTCTTTTCCAGGGCGGGCCGGGACATTCAACCAGCCCCGAGGCTCTCCGGCAGGTGATCACGAGCATTACGACGAAGCTGTACACGCGTCCCGACGAGACGATTGTGTACACAGGGCATGGAGGGGGAACGACGATCGGCGAGAGCAAGGCGGAATACGCGGTGTTCGCGGCCAAGCCGCACGCCGATGACCTGCACGGCGACATAGTATGGCTCGAATCGTGAGCGGCGACACGCGCGCCATGCCGGCGCCCACCACCATTAGCGGGTACACGATGACGGAGGCGCTCGCGCCGTATACGAAGAGCGTGCTGCTGAACGGCATCCGGCTGCTGACGGCATCAATGCCGGCGACGCGGGCCGTCTCGGTCGCGTTCTACGTCGGCACCGGCTCGCGTTTCGAGCGCGAGGACGAGTCCGGGGCGTCGCACTTTTTGGAGCACATCCTTTTCAAGGGGACTGAGAAGAGGCCGCTGGCGCAGGACGTGTCCGAGACCATCGAGCGCGTCGGCGGGTTCATGAACGCCAGCACGGACCGTGAGGTGACGATCTATTGGGCGCGGGTGGCGCGGCCTCACCTGTCCATCGGCATCGATATTTTGTCGGATATGCTTTTGAACTCGACGTTCCCGCCGGAGGAGATCGAGAAGGAACGGGACGTCATCCTGGAGGAGATTCACACGTCGGTCGATTCGCCTGCGCAGCGCGCGTTTCAAATGGCAGACAAGATCATGTGGCCGGACCAGCCGCTCGGCCGGGACATCGCGGGGACGGAGGAGAGCGTCCGCGAGCTTTCGCGGGACACGATCATGTCCTATATGCGGGAGCAGTATGACCCGTCGCAGATTGTGATGGCGGTGGCGGGGCAGATCGAGCACGCGGAGATCGAGCAGGTGGTGGGCGAGTTGCTGGAGACGTGGCCGAGCGGGAGTCCGCGCGCGATGCCGCCCGTGGACGACACGGCGCCGGAGAGCCGCGTTGCGGTGGAATACCGCAAGACGGAGCAGGCCAACATCTGCCTGATGTTCCCGGGGATGTCCGCGCATGATCCGGACCGGCGCGCGCTGTGGCTGCTGAACGCAATTCTCGGCGACGGGATGGCGTGCCGCCTGTTCCTGGAGCTGCGCGAGCGGCTGGGCCTCGTCTATGAAGTGGATACGGACGTGATGTATCTACAGGATACGGGCGCGATGGCGGTGTACGCGGGGACGGCACCGCAGCGGGGGCCACAGGCGCTGGAGGCGGTCATCACGGAGCTGGAGCGGGCGACCACGGACATCACGCAGAGCGAACTGGAGCGGGCGCGCGAGTTGTCCAAGGGACGGATGCTGCTGCGGCTGGAGGATACGCGCAGCATTTCCGGCTGGCTGGGTGGGCAGGAGATCACCTTTGGGCATATCGAGACGCCGGAGGAGGTTGTCGGACAGTTGGACAGCATTACGGTGGACGACGTGCAGCGGGTGGCGCGGCGCGTCTTCAACCCGGACAACTACCGGCTAACGGTGGTGGGGCCGTACCGGAGCGACCGCAAGTTCAGGAATATCATCGAGGGCCGGTAGGCGGGAATTGGCGAGGCGGCTATGTTTCGGAGGCTAACGCAGATTCTCACGGTCATCGTCATCATTGCGGTGATCTACGAGGAGTTGAGAAAGGACCCGGAGAGCGAGCGGTGGCATGGGCGGGCGCTCGGATTCGTGCCGTATGATTTGCGTCCGCCGAGTCTTCGGCAGATACGGGAGACGTATTGGAATCCGAAGGATAAGCGGATCTTTCCGGGCAAGGTGGCCGGCATTGGGTGGGGCATTAATTTCGCGGCGCTGTTCGACCGGATCAGCCGGATGTAGCGGGTTGTTATGTCGGCGGGGGAGTTGTGCTATAGTCCACGCGATACCTGCCTGGGATCACGGGGGAGTGGGGGAAGGCCGTCATGACGTTCAACGACCGCACGCTGACGTGCTCCGAGTGCGGCGAGGATTTCGTTTTTACGGCGGGCGAGCAGCAGTATTACGCGGATCGGGGCTTCCGCAACGAGCCGAAGCGGTGTCACGCGTGCCGCGTTGTGCGGCGGGCGGACATGGCGCGGCGGCGGGAGACGCGCGATACGGCAGCGCCGGTAGAGCAGGATCGTCCTCGTCGGCAGATGTATCCGGCGACGTGCGCGGAGTGCGGGCGCGAGACTGAGGTGCCGTTCGAGCCGCGCGGAATCAGGCCGGTGTATTGCGCGACGTGTTTCACGCGTCAGCGGAATGCGCCGCGGTAGGGTTGTGTTATTAATGGATGTGCGGGAGCGGGCAACTGAAAGGGAGGGAAGCGGCGAATGACGTATGTAGTCCTGCGCGAGGGTGAAAGCCAGGAGCAGTTGATCAAGCGGTTCCGTTCCGTGGTTGAACGTTCCGGCATCCTGAGGCAGGCGAAGGAGAAGCGCCACTTCATCTCCAAGCAGGAACGAGCCCGGCTGAAGGCCCGCAAGGCGCGGCGCCGACGCAACTAGCGCGAGTGCATGGCCTGGGACGAACGACCATGACTCACTCACAATCAGCATCCTCCACCACGGCCGGGGCCGAGGATTACTCATTCAACGCATTCGCCCGGCAGCCGTTCTACCAGGAAGAGAACAGCCGGCTGGTCGATCTCATCGGCTTGCAGAGCGGGAACCGGGTCATCGACCTGGCATGCGGCCCGGGCGAGATCACGCGGAAGATCCTGGACAAGGTGCGCGGCGGGGATGCATGGATCCTTGGCGTTGATATGTCGCCTGAGACGCTTGAGGAGGCGCGGCGGCAGTTCACGGACGTGACCGACGCCGAGGTCTCGTTTCAAAACGCCCGGGCGGAGGACCTGACACGCGTGGTCTCGGAGCCGGTTGACGCGGTGGTTTTCTGCAATGCGATACACCTGGTGGACAACAAGCCGGACGTGCTCACGGGAATCTCCGGGGCGCTCAAGCCCGGCGGGCTTTTCGCGTTCAACAGCACGTTTTACTCGGGTTCCATCGTGGAGGGCACGGACCCGTTCTACCGCCGATGGATGATGCGCTCTCTGCGCCTGCTCAAGTCGGAGCATGGTCTGAGCCCTGTGAAGAACAAGGTGATGGCGCGGCAGCAGTTGACAGCGGAGGAATACAAGGCGCTGCTGACAGACGCGGGTTTCAGCATCCGGGATGAGCGCGTTATTCCAATTGAAGTGCCGATCGAGGGGTGGCTTTCGATCTGCTCGTTCTCGGATTTCGTGGAGGGGGCGCTGCCGGGGGTGCAGATAGAAACGGCGAGCGACGTGCTGCGCGCAACCATCCACGAGATTTTCCGCGACATGGAGTTGTCCTTCGTTCCCCGCAACTGGCTCGAAATCGTAGCCGTGCGCGATTAGCGGCACGGCACGCCGCCGGACGGAGACCTATCCGATGCCGGACATCACTCCAGACGAGTTTCGCCGTGTGATGGGACGGTTCGCCACCGGCGTGACCGTCGTTACGACGCGCGCGGGGGATGACGCGCATGGGACGACGATGAGCGCAGTCTGTTCTGTGTCCTTGCAGCCGCAGCTCGTGCTCGTCTGCGTCGACCACGCATCCGACATTCACGCGCTCATCCACGAGAGCGGCGTCTTCGCCGTGAATATCCTGCACGAGGGGCAGGCGGATTTGGCCGCCCAGTTGTCCCACAAGGGCACAGCCGAACTGCTGGCGGCACATCGACTGGAAAACCTGCCGCATCGAACCGGCGAGTCGGGCGCGCCGCTCCTGGAGGACAGCCTGGCCCACGTGGAATGCCGCGTTGAGAACACTGTCGAGGCGGGGGATCACACGATATACGTTGGGGTTGTCGTGGGGGCGGGGGTGAACGGGGGGGCGGAGAGGCCGCTGCTGCATTATGAGGGGGAGTACCGGGGGTTAGGGGATCATAGATTCCCGCTTTCGCGGGAATGACGAAGTGGGCGCGGGAATGACGGAGTTCGTTTGTTGACACGGATTCCGTTCCTACCTACAATTTGAAATCGCGCCCCCATAGCGGGACGCAGGGTTTTTGTGCCCGTTTTTCGCGTTGCGAAACACGCCGGATGAAACGCCCAGTGGAACGCGCCCTGCCCGCACGCGCGAAACGCGGGGCGGGAGCAAGGAAAGCGACAGGATGCCGACAGTCAATCAACTGGTACGGAAGGGGCGAAAGCGCCCGCGGACGAAGTCGAAAGCGCCCGCGCTGCAGGTGAGCTACAACGCTCTGACCAATCGGGTCGTGCGGAACCAGCCGTCGCCGCAGAAGCGCGGCGTGTGCACGCAGGTGCGGACGATGACACCCAAGAAGCCGAACTCCGCGCTGCGCAAGATCGCCCGTGTCCGGCTGACGAACGGCACCGAAGTGACGGCGTATATCCCGGGCGAGGGGCACAACCTGCAGGAGCACTCGACGGTGCTCATACGCGGGGGCCGCGTGAAGGATCTTCCGGGCGTGCGCTACCACATCATCCGCGGCGCTTTGGACTCGGGCGGCGTGAACGGGCGCAAGCGGGGCCGAAGCAAGTACGGGGCGAAGAGCAGCTAGGGCCATGTCACGACGTCGACGGGCGGTCAAACGCCCGATACTTCCCGATCCACGCTACGGCAGCGTCCTGGTGACGCGGTTCACGAACCGCGTGATGCAGCGAGGCAAGAAGAACACGGCGCGGCGGATTGTGTACGGGGCGCTGGCGAATATCGCCACGAACGGGGACGACCCAATCGAGACGTTTGAACGGGCAGTACGCAATGCGACGCCGCTGCTGCAGGTTCGGCCCCGGCGCGTGGGCGGCGCAACGTACCAGGTGCCCGTTGAAGTGCGAGGCGAACGCGGTTTGACGCTTTCCATGCGATGGATCATCGACTCCGCGCGACAACGGAGCGGGCGACCGATGCTCGACAAGCTGACGACGGAGATCGTGGAGGCGGCGCAGGGACAGGGCAACGCGGTTCGCCGCCGCGAAGAGATGCACCGCATGGCAGAAGCCAACCGCGCCTTTGCGCACTACCGTTGGTGAAGCGGACTATCTGACACAGCGCAAGGGAAAACAGTCATGTCCACCGACTTACCACTCTCCAAGATTCGCAATATCGGCTTCATCGCGCATATCGACGCCGGCAAGACAACGGTGTCCGAGCGCGTGCTGTATTTCACGGGCCGGACGTACAAGCTGGGCACCGTTGACGAGGGCACGGCGGTGATGGACTGGATGCCGCAGGAAAAGGAACGCGGCATTACCATCGTGTCCGCAGCGACGACCGTGGACTGGAAGGGTTTTACAGTCAACATCATCGACACGCCCGGACACGTCGATTTCACCGCGGAGGTTGAGCGCAGCCTCCGCGTTCTCGATGGGGGTGTTGTCATTCTCGACGCCAATGCGGGCGTCGAGCCGCAGTCGGAGACTGTGTGGCGACAGGCGGACAGGTACCACGTGCCGCGCGTTGTTTTTGTGAACAAGATGGACAAGATCGGGGCGGATTTCTTCGCGTCGATCGATTCGATTCACGTGCGCCTGAACGCCATTCCCGTGCCGGTACAGATTCCGTGGGGGAAGGAAGATGATTTCCGCGGGGTCATCGATCTCATCCGGCAGGTCGCCATCACGTGGGAGGACGCGGACGGGGCGACGATGGTGGAGCAGCCGATTCCGGACGAGTTGATGGATGACGCCGCCCGCTACCGCGACGCGATGATCGAGCGGGCGGCTGAGCAGGACGATGAGCTGCTGGTCAAGTACCTCGAAGGGGAGGAGTTGACCGAGGAGGAGATTCGCAAGGGGCTGCGCGCCGGCACGGTGAAGATGGCCATCTATCCCGTCTTCTGCGGCACGGCGCTCCGCAACAAGGGCGTGCAGCCGCTGGTCGACGCCATCACCGATTATTTGCCATCCCCGCTGGACGTGCCCCCGGTGCAGGGAACCGACCCGCGCGACGAGGACGTTGTGATGGAGCGCGCGCCGGACCCGTCCGAGCCGTTCTCCGCGCTCGCGTTCAAGGTTGTCACCGATCCATTCGCGGGCCGGCTCGTCTACCTGCGGGTCTACTCCGGCACGTGCAAGGCCGGGGCGACGGTTCTCAACACGAGCAAGCAGGGGCGAGAACGACTGGGACGTCTTATCCAGATGCACTCCAATCACCGGGAGGAACTCGAGGAGGCGACAGCGGGGAATATCGTCGCCGCCGTCGGGCTCAAGGACACTTTTACCGGCGATACGATCAGCGCCGTGAACAGCCCCGTCATTCTTGAATCCATTCGCTTCCCGGAGCCGGTCGTGTCCGTGGCCATCGAGCCAAAGACGCGGGAGGAAGAGGAGAAGCTGGTAGACGCCCTGGTCAAGCTGGGGCAGGAAGACCCGACGTTCCGGTCGTCGCACGACCTGGAGACGGGCCAGACGGTTATTTCCGGCATGGGCGAGCTTCATATCGAAGTTATCGTGGACCGCCTCAAGCGCGAGTTTCGCGTCGACGCGCGGACAGGCAGGCCGCAGGTGGCGTATCGCGAGACGATCACGCGGCCGGCGCGGGCGGAGGGCCGCTACGTGCGGCAGACGGGCGGACGCGGGCAGTACGGCCACGTGTGGCTTGAGGTTGAGCCGCTGGAGCCTGGGAGCGGCATCGAGTTCGTGAACAAGATCGTGGGCGGCGCGGTGCCACGCGAGTACATCCCCGCCGTTGAGCAGGGCGCGCGGGAGGCGGCGCAGAACGGCCAGTTGACGGGATTCCCGATTGTCGATCTCCGCATCACCGTCGATGACGGGTCTTTCCACGAGGTGGACTCGTCCGAGATGGCGTTCAAGATGGCGGGGTCGATGGGATTCAAGGCCGCTATCGGCCGGGCGCATCCGGTGGCGCTTGAACCGATCATGAAGGTAGAGGTTGTTGGGCCTGCGGCGTCCATCGGCGACGTGATGGGCGACTTGCAGAGCCGGCGGGCGCAGGTGCAGGGCATGGAGAGCCGGGGCGATCTAGGAATCGTGACGGCATTCGTTCCCCTTGCGGAGATGTTCGGGTATGCTACATCTCTGCGCTCCGCCACGCAGGGGCGGGCAAGCTACAGCATGGAGTTCGATCACTACAGCCACGTCCCGCACCAGGTGGTGGAAACTCTCACGCGGCGTCCGGCAAGCGTCGGGGCGCGCTAGGCGGGGCTACTGGATAGAAACATGACGACAACGACGGTACGGCAACGGCAGAAGATACGGATCACGCTGAAGGCGTTCGACCACCGCCTGCTGGATGCGTCTGCCGTGCAGATCGTGGAGGCTGCGGAGGGGACGGGCGCGCAGGTGTCCGGGCCGATTCCGCTGCCGACGCGCATCAAGCGGTTCACCGTGATTCGCTCCCCGCACGTGGACAAGGATTCGCGCGAGCAGTTCGAGATACGGACGCATAAGCGAATCGTCGATATTCTCGACCCGACATCACGCACCATCGATTCGCTGACGCACCTGGATTTGCCGGCGGGCGTCAGTATCGAGATCAGTTCATAGGAATCACGCCAGGTATTTTCGACAATGCTCTCCGCACTCTTAGGAACCAAGCTCGGCATGACGCAGTACATCCATGAGGATGGGACGGTGTCCGCCGTGACTGCCATCCGGGTGGGGCCGTGTACGGTGACGCAGGTCAAGACGGCGGCGACGGACGGCTATGACGCAGTGCAGATCGGCTACGGGGAGATTCCCGAACGCAAGCTGAACGGGCCGCGTCTCGGCCACCTTTCCAAGAATGACATCAGCCCGCTGCGGCACCTCCGGGAGGTGCGGGCGCAGGGCGATATGCCCGAGGTTGGAACCGTCGTGACGGCGGACCAGGTCTTTGAGGCCGGGGAGCAGGTCGACCTGACGGCGCGGTCCAAGGGCAAGGGTTTCGCGGGCGGGGTGAAGCGCTGGCATTTCCGCGGCGGCCCCAAGACGCACGGACAGGGCGACCGATGGCGAGCGCCGGGCTCGGTTGGGGCGGGCACGACGCCGGGGCGGGTTCGCAAGGGCTTGAAGATGGCCGGCCAGATGGGCAATAAACGAACGACACAGAAGAGCGGTCTCGTTGTGGCCGTGGACGCGGAGCGCAACCTGGTGTTTGTGCGCGGCTCCGCGCCTGGGGCGCCGGACGGAATCGTCCTGGTGCGCAAGAAGGCGAGCCGCTGATATGGAAGTTGACGTCCTGAATACAAGCGGGCAGGTCGTTGAGCGCGCGGAAGTAAGCGACCTGCTCTTCAATGCGCCGATCTACGAGGCGCTGGTTCACCAGGCGCTCGTGCGGCAGCACGCAAACGCCCGCCAGGGCACGCACTCCGCCAAGACGCGCGCCGAGGCGCGCGGCGGGGGGCGCAAGCCGTGGCGGCAGAAGTATACGGGCCGATCGCGGCAGGGCAGCATCCGCTCCCCCCTGTGGCGTCACGGCGGCGTGACGTTCGGCCCCAAGCCCCGCGACTACCGGCAGGATTTACCGGTTCGCATGAGGCGGCAGGCGCTGCGGAGCGTGCTCACGAGCAAGCTGGCGGAGGGCGACCTGATCATCGTCGACAGCTTCGGGCTGGAGAGGCCGCGCACGAAGGACGTCGTGGCGGCGCTCGCGAGTCTTGAGGTCAGTTCCCCTGCCCTGCTGGTGACGGCGGAGCCGGAGGAGAACCTGATTCGCTCGGCGCACAACGTGCCGCGGGTGAAGACGCTGCCGGCACGGTATTTGAACATTGGAGACTTGCTGGCGCATCGCAAGCTGGTGATCACGCTGGACGGTGTCCGCAGCGCGGAAGAGCTGTGGGCGAAGAGCGGCAGAAAGGCGGAGCGGTAGTCATGGATCTGCATCCGCTGGAAGTCTTGCGCCGCCCCGTGATCACGGAGAAGTACACGTCGCTCCAAGACCGGGGCAAGTATGCATTTGAGGTGCATCGCAAGGCCAACAAGAAGCAGATACGCGAGGCGGTGGAGGTTGCATTCCGCGTGCGCGTGTCCAGCGTGAACGTGATGAACGTGAAGGGCAAGACCAAGCGCGCCGGACTGAAGGTTTACCAGACGAAGCCGTGGAAGAAGGCGGTGGTGACGTTGCAGGCGGGCGAGCGCATCGAGGTCTTCGAGGGCGTGTAAGGCGAGAGCGATGGCAGTCAAGACAGTCAAACCCACATCGCCCGGCCGCCGCGGCATGGTGCTGGACGCCTTCGACGACATCGACAAGGTGCGGCCTGAGAAGACGCTGCTGGAGCCGCTGAAGAGCAACGCGGGGCGGAATCATTCGGGCCGCATTACCGTTCGCCACCGGGGCGGCGGCGTGAAGCGTTCATACCGCGTTGTCGATTTCAAGCGCAATAAGCACGGCGTTCCGGCGTCCGTCAAGACGATCGAATACGACCCCAACCGCTCGTCGCGGATCGCGCTGCTGCACTACCACGACGGGGAAAAGCGTTATATCATTGCCCCTCTTGGGCTGCAACGCGGCGACGTGCTGCAGTCCGGCCCGGAGGCCGAGGTTCGCGTCGGCAATGCCCTGCCGCTGGGAGTGATCCCAACGGGCACGACAGTGCACAACATCGAGATTCATCTCGGCAAGGGCGGGCAGCTTGTCCGCGGGGCGGGCACGGGCGCGCAGGTCATGGCGCATGAGGACAAGTACACGCTGATCCGGCTGCCCTCCGGTGAACTGCGGCGCGTGCTCTCCGCCTGCTATGCGACCATCGGGCAGGTCGGAAACCCCGACCACAAGAACCTGTCCTGGGGCAAGGCGGGACGGAAGCGCCTCAAGGGATGGCGCCCGACGGTGCGCGGGTCCGCAATGTCGCCGCGGGATCACCCGCACGGCGGCGGCGAGGGACGCTCGCCAATCGGGATGCCGGGACCGAAATCGCCGTGGGGCAAGCCGACACTCGGCAAGCGGACACGGAGGAACAAGAAGACGGACGTGTTCATCGTGCGTCGACGGGGCGGCCGCAGAGGCTCGCGCCGCTAGGCAGACGGAACGAGAACGGACGAGAACAGGAACGCTGAGGAACAATGTCGCGATCAGTCAAGAAGGGGCCGTACATCGAGCCCAAGCTCTTGCGCAAGGTGACGGTGGCGCAGCAGACGAACTCGCGGGCGGTGATCCGCACGTGGTCGCGCGCGTCAACCATCGTGCCGGAGATGGTGGGGCTGAACATGGCGGTGCATGACGGCCGGCGGCATATTCCGCTGTTCATCACGGAGAACATGGTGGGTCACAAGCTGGGCGAGTTCGCGCCAACACGGACATTCCGCGGCCACGTTCGCAATGAGCGGCAGGCGAGGCGGTAGGACGGGGAGGCGCTCTGATGCAGGTAACAGCCCGGGCACGCCGCATGTCACTCTCCGTGCGGAAGCTGCACGTCATCACGCAGATGCTGCCCGGCATGTACGTGGAGGACGCGCTGACGCAGCTACAGTTCATGGCGAGTCCGTGGGCGAAGGAGGTCGCGAAGGTGGTGCGCTCCGCAGCGGCGAACGCGGAGAACAACTACGAGCTGGACCCGAGCATGCTGCGGATCACGCGGATGGACATCGGGCCGGCGGAGACGCTGCGGCGCTACAAGCCGAGGGCGCGGGGACAGGCCGGCAAGCATTTTCGCAGGCACAGCAATCTGACGGTCATCGTGGATGACGAGGAGAACGGCTAATGGGTCATAAGGTTCACCCGTTTGGGTTCCGCCTCGGGTACATCCGCGATTGGCAGACACATTGGTTCGCGGACCGGGCGGAGCAGTACCGGACGAATCTGCTGGAGGACCTGCAGATTCGCGATTACATCATCGATAAGCACCGCGACGCCGCGGTTGCGAAAGTGGAACTTGAGCGGAAGGCGAGCGAGGTGCGGGCGCTAATTCATACGGCGCGTCCGGGCGTGGTCATTGGGCGCGGCGGGCAGCGCGTCGAGGAGCTGCGGCAGGAGCTTGAGGCACTGACGGGCAAGCGCGTGCGCGTGGACATCAACGAGATTCGTCAGCCGGAGCTCGAGGCGACGCTGGTCGCGCAGAGCATCGCGGACCAGATACAGCGGCAGGTCTCTTTCCGGCGCGCCACACGGCAGGCCGTCCAGCGATCCATGCAGGCCGGGGCGCAGGGAATCCGCGTCGCGGTATCGGGGCGGCTTGGGGGCGCGGAAATCGCGCGGACGGAGAAGGCGATGGACGGGCGGGTTCCGCTCCACACGCTGCGCGCCGATATCGACTTCGGCACCGCGGAGGCGCGAACGCAGATGGGGCAGATCGGCGTGAAGGTCTGGGTCTATCGCGGCGATATTGTGACAGAGGCGACGCCGGAGGAGCTGGCGCGGCGCAGCGCCCTGATGTCCACGCCGGTGGCGTCCTCAGAGAGCGAAGCTCCGGCCCAAACGGACGCGCCGGCGGCTGCCGACGAATCAAACACTGACGGGAACAACGAGTAGTCCGGGCTATCCGACATGCTGCAACCACGACGAGTCAAATACCGCAAGCAACACCGGGGCCGGATGCGCGGGATGGCGCAGAAGGGCAACACGGTGGCTTTTGGCGAGTTCGGCATCCAGTCGATGGAGCCAGTCTGGCTGACGGGCCGCCAGATCGAGGCGGCACGGCGGGCGATGACGCGCCACGTCCGGCGCGGCGGGCAGATATGGATTCGCGTGTTCCCGCATAAGTCGATCACGAAGAAGCCGCTGGAGACGCGGATGGGTTCCGGCAAGGGCAACGTGGACGGCTGGGTGGCCGTGGTGCGCCCCGGCAAGATACTCTTCGAGATTGCGGGGGTTCCCGAAGAGGCAGCACGGCGGGCGATGCGCCTTGCGCAGGACAAGCTGCCCATCCGCACGCAGATCGTCACCCGTGACATGGAGTAGCGCAGGATGGACATGGACGAGATACGAGCGCTGAATGACGACCAGCTCCAGGAGGAGCTGGAGAATGCGCATCGGGAGTTGTTCAACCTGCGCTTTCGCGCGGTCACGCGGCAGTTGGCCAACACGAGCGAGGTTGGCAAGGCGCGCAAGACCGTCGCCCGTATGAAGACAGTTATTCGTGAGCGGCAGTTGACGTCCTTCGCGGTAGAGGAGACAGCGTAAATGCCCGGTCAGAAGACACGCGTGGGCCGCGTGGTGAGCACGAAGATGGAGAAGACGGTCGTGGTGACCGTTGAGCGGCAGCGCACGCACCGCTTGTACAAGAAGGCGGTGCGCCGCCAGACACGGTTCAAGGCGCACGATGAGAACGGGGTGTGCGCCGAGGGCGACCTGGTGCGAATCCAGGAGACGCGGCCGTTGTCCAGGGATAAGCGGTGGCGCGTGACAGACGTGCTGGAGCGGGGCGTCGTTGCGGCGCTGCCGGATGAGGCGAGGGCAGGTTCGTAATGATCCAGGTGCAGACACGCCTTCGCGTCGCGGACAATTCCGGCGCCCGCGAGATCCAGTGCATCAACGTGCCGGGCGGCACGCGGCGGCACTATGCGTCCGTGGGGGACATCATCGTGGCGTCCGTCAAGGAGGCGCAGCCGAACGCGGGCGTGCGCAAGGGCGACGTGGTGAGAGCGGTGGTCGTGCGCGTGGTCAAGCCGTATCGGCGGCCCGACGGATCGTATATCCGGTTCGATGAGAACGCGGCGGTTATCCTGACCGAGCGCGATCTGCCGCGCGGCACCCGCATCTTCGGACCCGTCGCGCGAGAACTGCGAGACAAGAATTTCATGCGGATCATATCCCTCGCCCCGGAGGTCTTGTAGCGATGGCGGCAAAGATCAAGCGAAACGACATGGTGTACGTGGCCGCGGGCAAGGACCGGGGCAAGCGCGGCACGGTCGAGCGCGTGATTCCGTCCAGGAACCGCGTGGTCGTGCAGGGCGTGAATATCGTCAAGAAGCATCAACGCCCACAGCCGGGCGTGCGGCAGGGCGGCATCATCGAGATGCCCAACCCACTGCATATATCGAACGTGCTGCTGATATGCCCCCACTGCGACAAGGCTGTGCGGGTGAGTTTTGGCACACTTGAAGACGGACGCAAGGTTCGACGGTGCAAGGCATGCGACGAGACAATCGACTAGACAACGACGACATGGAGCGCGGCGTTCCGTTCCCCGTTCCGGCGGGGGCGTCGACGGACGACGCGCAGCCTGCGGAGCTTCCGCGCCTGCGGCAGATGTATATCGACGAGGTGGCCCCTGCCCTGATGCAGGAGTTCAACATCACGAACACGATGCGCGTGCCGAAGATCACCAAGATCGTTCTGAATATCGGCGCGGGAGACGCGCGCGATGAGGCGCGGGCGCTGGAGGGCATCCAACGCGACCTGACGACGATTTCCGGCCAGAAGCCGGTGGTCACGCGGGCCCGGAACTCCATCGCGGGATTCCACATCCGCGAGGGGAACACCATCGGCGCGTCCGTGACGCTGCGCGGCGCGCGCATGTGGAACTTTTTGGACAGGCTGATGAACGTTGCGCTGCCGCGCACGAGAGACTTCCGGGGCGTTTCAACAAAGGCGTTTGACAGGCGCGGCAACTACAGTGTCGGGCTGCGGGAGCAGATCATCTTTCCGGAGATCGATTACAACCGCGTTGACAGGATTCGCGGCTTGCAAGTGAACATCGTGACGACGGCGCAGACGGACGACGAGGGGCGGAGGCTGCTGGCCCTGCTGGGGATGCCGTTCGCGCGTGAGGAGATCACCAACTAATGGCGAAGAAGTCAAAGATTGCCAGTTGGAAGCGAGAGCCCAAGTACAAGGTGCGGGCGTACAACCGCTGCTACGTGTGCGGCAGGCCGCGCGCGTATTACCGCATGTTCGGCCTGTGCCGCATTTGCCTGCGGGAACGGGCGCTCACGGGGCAGCTTCCGGGCGTGCGCAAGGCGAGTTGGTAGAGGGGAGAGCGTAAGCAGATGACCGTTAGCGATCCCATTGGCGATATGCTCACCCGCATCCGCAACGGGTTGATGGCGCGGCACGAAACCATCACGGTGCCGGCGTCCAAGACCAAGGTCGCCATTGCAGAGATTCTCAAACAGGAGGGGTTCATCCGCGACTTTTCGATCCTGAAGGGGTCAACGCCCCAGCAGATCGTGCGGATGCAGATGGCGTACCGCGAGGGCAACAGCCCCGTGATCAACGGGCTGCGGCGCGTGAGCAAGCCGGGACTGCGCGTGTACGTGCAGCGCGGCGAGATTCCGCGCATCTTCGGCGGTCTCGGCATCGCGGTTGTTTCAACGTCGAGCGGCGTGATGACGGGCCGGGAGGCGTGGCGGAAGGGTATTGGAGGGGAGCTTTTGGCGTATGTGTGGTGAGGGGAAGATTCTTCGCTGCGCTCAGAATGACAGATTTGGTCGAAATGACAGGTTTGGTCAGAATGAGATGGGAATGAGAGGGAGTTAGGTTTTAGGAGATGTCACGGGTAGGACGGATGCCGATACCGGTGCCGGGGGGCGTGCAGGTCACGATGACCGAGGGCGCGCAGGGCACAACTATTGCCGTCACGGGGCCGCGCGGCGAGCTGACGCGCCGGTTCCACCCCACGGTGCGATTCGAGCAGGAGGACGGCGTGATCACCGTCCACCGCAAGAACGAGAATGACCGCGCATCCGGAGCGTTCCACGGCCTTTCGCGCGCGCTGCTGGCCAACATGGTCATCGGCGTATCCGAGGGATACCGGCGGACGCTGGAAATCCAGGGGGCGGGCTACCGCGCGCAGCAGACGGGCAAGGGCATCACGCTGAGCGTCGGATACTCGCACACGGTGGAGGTTCAGCCGCCGGAGGGGGTCACGCTGGAGGCGGAGAGCAATACGCGCCTGCACGTGGACGGCATCGACAAGGAGCTTGTCGGGCAGGTCGCGGCCAATATCCGCAAGGTGCGCAAGCCGGGCGTCTATACCGGCAAGGGCATTCGCTACCAGGGCGAGCAGGTGAGGCGCAAGGCGGGCAAGGGCGCCGGACGCAGATAGGCGGAGTTTAACCAGACATGCCACGGATCAAGACAGCGAGAGAGGGACGCAGCCGACGCCACCTACGGCTGCGCCAACGAGTTTCCGGCACGGAACAGCGGCCCCGGCTGTGCGTGTTCCGCAGCCTGAACCATATCTACGCGCAGGTGGTCGACGATTCGCGGGGCGTGACTCTCGCCGCCGCCTCGACGCGCGACAAGGACATTCGAGACGAGGCGGACGGGCGCAACAAATCGGACCGATCCAAGATGGTGGGGGCGGCAGTGGCTCAGCGGGCGATTGCAGGCGGCATCACAACCGTGGTTTTCGACCGGGGCGGGTACCACTATCATGGGCGTATCAAGGCGGTTGCGGACGCGGCGCGCGAGAACGGGCTTGTTTTCTAGGGACGAGGAGCGGACGGAGAAACGATGACACTAGGACGCACACGCGGGGCGCGGGGACGCACACGGGAACGACAGCGCGACGCCGACCGGGAATCGGACGGCCTGACCGAGAGCGTGGTGTCGATCCGGCGCGTGGCGAAGACCGTCGCGGGCGGGCGCCGTTTCACGTTCAACGCGCTCGTCGTCGTTGGCGACGGCAAGGGCAAGATCGGCTACGGGCTCGGCAAGGCGGCGGAGGTGCCGCTCGCGGTGCAGAAGGGCGGCGCGATCGCCCGCCGTTCGCTGATCGAGGTCGCGACGCTGGAGAGCAGCGTTCCGCAGCAGGTGGTCAGCCGATTCGGAGGCGCGCAGGTGCTTCTGCGTCCCGCCGCGCCGGGCACGGGCGTCCGCGCCAGCGCCGCCGTGCGCGCGGTGGTGCAGGCCGCCGGCGTCCGCGATATTTTGACGAAGTCGCAGGGCAGCAACAACCCCATTAACGTTGTCCAGGCCACCATCAAGGGCTTGCAGATGATGCGCGACCCGCGCCAGGCAATTTCACTGCGCCGCCTGGTGCGTGGCGAGGAGCCTCTCCCCGAGAAGGAGGCCGAGGCGACCAGCGACTATGCCGGGCCGACGCCCGTCGATCCGCAGCCGGTGAGCAGCGACCAGATCCTCGCGGAGAACGCAGAGGAGGAGCAGGCCACGGCTACGGAATCGGAGGCAATAGAGGTTGAGGCAGAAGCCGACGCCGAGACGGAGACCGCGGACGCTGAGACGGATTCTGCCGAGGAGACGGACGCGCCCGCCGCCGACACTGAGGAGTCTGCGACGGGAGAGGCGGAAACCTCTGACGACAGTGAGGACGAGAACGAGGGCGCAGGGTCATGACAAAGGTGCGTGTGACGCTCACCAAGAGCCCGATCAACCAGAAGTCGGACCAGGTCAAGACGCTGCGCGCGCTTGGCCTGCGGCGGATTGGCGATGAGCGGGAGCACGACTACTCGCGCTCGATTCGCGGGATGTTGATCAAGGTGCGCCACCTGGTGACGACGGAAATCAGGGACGAGGGGGCGTGAGCGCCAATGCGTGAGAATGAACTGCGAGCGCCTGCGGGGTCCCGCAAGCGCAGGCGGCGGGTGGGACGCGGAAACTCTTCAGGCCGCGGCACCTATGCCGGCAAGGGTATGAAGGGGCAGAAATCCCGTTCAGGCGGCGGGGTGCGCGCGAGTTTCGAGGGCGGGCAGCTATCACTGGTCAAGAGGCTCCCGCACAAGCGGGGATTCAAGAACCTGTTCCGCGTGGAGTATGAGCCGGTGAATCTTTCAAGCCTGATGGATCTGCCCGCCGGTTCGGAGGTCAGCCCGGAATCGCTGCGCGAGCAGGGAATCATCAGGTCGGTCAGGAAGCCCATCGTCATCCTGGCGGACGGGGAAATCGAGCAGCCGCTGACCGTTCGCGCGCACCGCGTGTCGCGCACGGCGCGTGAGAAGATCGAGGCGGCGGGCGGCAGTATTGATACCCTGCCCAAGCCCGTCATTCACCGGCCCCGCTAGCAGGGAGCGAATCGCGTCGTGAGCTACTCATCGACGACAGAACGGCGTCAGCCGCGTCCGGCGCTGATCCAGGCGATGATCGATGCCTGGTACCAGCCGGATCTGCGCCGCCGCATTCTCTTCACGTTCGCAATCCTCGTGATCTTCCGGTTCATCGCGCACGTTCCGGTGCCGGGGGCGGACATTGTCGCATTGCGGCAGCTTTTCCAGAGCAACCAGCTCCTGGGGTTCCTGGATATTTTCAGCGGCGGCGCGATGCGGAACTTGTCCGTGGCCGCGATGGGCGTGTACCCGTACATCACGGCGAGCATTATCTTGCAGATCATGGTTCCGGTGATTCCGCGCCTGTCCGCGCTGGCGCGGGAGGGGGAGGCCGGACGGCAGAAGATCAACCAGTACACGCACTGGATGACGGTGCCCATCGCCGCAGCGTCCGCGTACGGGCAGCTTGTGCTGCTGAACAGGCTTGGCGTCCTAGGGGCGCTGTGGCCGTACCCGGGCGGCGAGTTCCTGCCGACGCTGGCGATGATCGTGAGCATGACAGGCGGGACGATGCTGCTGGTGTGGCTGGGCGAGTTGATCACGGAGAGCGGCATCGGCAACGGCATCTCCGTCATCATCTTCGGGGGCATCGTAGCCGGACTGCCGACACTGTTTGGGCAGGGCGTGTTCGCGAACGATCCAATCGCACTGGCGCTCGTGGGCTTTGCCGGACTGGCGACCATCTATTTCATCGTGGTCTTCACGGAGGCGCAGCGGCGTATTCCGGTTCAATATGGGCGAAGCGTGACGCGGCAAGGACGGGTGTACCGGCAGAGCGGCTCGACGTTCATCCCACTGCGCGTTAACTCCGCGGGCATGATCCCGCTCATCTTCGCGTTCTCCATCCTGATCTTCCCGCCGACGGTGGCGAGCTATTTCCAGGAGGCGGACAACAACGTTGTGGCGGGGGTCGGCGACTTCTTCGCGCGGAACCTGGGGCCCGAAGGGTTCATGTACTGGCTGCTGCTCTTCTGGCTTGTCGTCGCGTTCACGTTCTTCTACACGATGGTCACGTTCCAGCAGCAGAATCTCGCGGAGTCCTTACAACGCAACGGGGGGTTCATCCCGGGCATCAGACCGGGGCAGCCGACGCACAACTATCTCATCCGGGTGTTGACGCGCATCACGTGGGGCGGCGCGATATTTTTGGGGATCGTCTCGATCGTGCCGTTCTTCCTGCTGTTGGCGACGGGTGTGAGCACGCTGTCGATTTCCAGCACTGCCCTGCTCATCGTCGTTGCAGTTGTGCTGGACACGATGCGCCAGCTGCAATCGCAGCTCCTGATGCGGCAATACGAGGGATTCTTGCGGTAGGGAGGCTTCACTAATGCGAATCATTCTTCTTGGAGCGCCGGGCGCGGGCAAGGGCACGCAAGCGGCGACGCTCCATGAGCAACTGGACGCGCCGCACATCGCGACGGGCGACCTGTTCCGCGCCGCGCTCTCTGAGGGCACGCCGCTTGGGCTGGAGGCCAAGTCGTATATGGACCGCGGCGAGCTGGTGCCGGACGACGTGACGGTTCGGATGCTGCTGGAGCGCATTTCAGAGCCGGACGCGGCGGACGGGTACATCCTGGACGGGTTCCCGCGCAGCCTGGCGCAGGCGGAGGCGTTGGACGAGGCGCTCACGAGCCGCCATGAGAACATTGACAAAGTTCTATTGGTCGACGTGTCTGAGGATGAGCTGGTTCGCCGCCTGAGCGGGCGTCTGATCTGCCGCGGATGCCCAACGCCCTACCACGTCATCAACAAGCCGCCAAAGACGGAGGGCATGTGCGACACGTGCGACGGGGACGAGGGCAAACTCTACCAGAGGGACGACGACAAGCCCGAGACGGTGCGGAATCGGCTGGGCGTATACCGGGATCAGACCGCGCCGCTGATTGACTACTATACGGCCCAAGAGATTTTGACGAGCATCAACGGCGAGCAGGATATCGAGGGCGTGCGGGCGGACCTGCTCGCAGCGCTGGAATAGGCCTCGCCTCCCGGCATCGCAATGGTATTCGGCGGCGGCCAGCAATCTCCAACGGTAAAGTCTGCGCGTGAGATCGATCTCATGCGCAAGGCCGGGCACATCGTCGCCGACGTCCTGAACATTGTGCGCGACGCGGCCAAGCCCGGCATGACGACGGCGCAGTTGGACGAGATCGCGGGGCGGGAGATACGCGGGCGGAACGGCGTGCCGTCGTTTCTCGGCTACCAGGGCTTTCCGGCTCACATCTGCACGTCTTTCAACGAGGAGGTCGTTCACGGCATTCCCGGTCCGCGCACGATCAAGGACGGGGACATCCTGTCCGTCGACTGCGGGGCAATTTACGACGGGTATCACGGCGATTCCGCGATTACGTTCGCGGTGGGCGACATTCCCGACGAGACCAAGAAACTGATCGAGGACACGCGCCAGTCATTAATCGCGTGCATCAACGCGGCCCGGCCGGGAAACGGGCTGCTTGACCTGACGAAGGCGATTCGGGACTACGCGGAGCCACGGGGCTACGGCATCGTTCGCGGGTACGGCGGGCACGGGATCGGCACGGAGATGCACGAGAGTCCCTGGATTCCCAACAACGTGGCCGATTTCGACAGCACGGGCCGCCGGGGACTGCGGCGCTTCCGGCTGCGCCCCGGGTCGACGGTGGCGCTGGAGCCGATGCTGACGCTGGGGGGCGGCTGGGAGACGGTCGTGGAGGAAGACGATTGGACGGTCTCGACGGCGGACGGGAGCCTGTCCGCCCACTGGGAGCACACGATCGTCGTGACGGAGGACGGCCCGGAGGTTCTGACCAGCCGAACGGGGCAGCCGTGACGTAGCATTTTGTATTCGGGCTATGGCATACTGTTAGTTCGTGCGGCGCATCTGATGGGCGAGGTATGACTCAAAAGAACAAGAAGGAAACAATCGAGGTTGAGGGCACCGTGCGGGAAGCTCTCCCGAACGGCATGTTCCGCGTGGACTTGCCGAATGAGCATTCCGTGCTGGCGCATGCCTCCGGAAAGATCAGGCTTAACTTCATTCGCATCCTGCCCGGGGACCGCGTTTTGGTTGAGCTTTCGCCGTATGACCTGAAGCGGGGACGGGTGACGTACCGGTTCCGCTAGATTTCACAGACGACGGGATGAACGAGCAGGGAAAAGGGACAGCGCGACATGAAGGTATCAGCGTCCGTCAAGGTGCGGTGCAACAAGTGCCGCATCGTTCGGCGCAAGCGCCGCCTGTTCGTGATCTGCGTGAATCCGAAGTGTAAGCAGCGACAGGGCTGAACGGGGAGCACGGGACGGACTGATGGTACGAATAGCCGGGGCGGATATTCCTGACAACAAGAAGGTTGCCTATTCACTTCGTTACATCTACGGCGTCGGTCCGCGTCGAGCGAGTGAAATCCTCGATCGGTCCGGGGTCGATCCCGACCGCCGAGTACACGACCTGACCGAGCAGGATATGGCGTTGCTGCGCGAGGCCATCGAGCGGGGCGGGTATCCGATCGAGGGCGATCTGCGTCGTGAGATCGCCATGAACATCCGCAGGCTCATCGAGATTGGCAGCTACCGCGGCGTCAGGCATCGAATGGGGCTGCCTGTGCGCGGCCAGCGGACGCGCACCAACGCGCGCATTCGCAAGGGGCCCAAGCGCACAGTGGCCGGCAAGCGCCGGGCTGCCCGCAAGTAAGAATCGGCCCATCAAGGAGCAATAAGAGCATATGGCGAGACGAGGACGCCAGCGCGTGCGCCGCAGGGAGCGCAAGTCCGTGCCCTATGGGCGCGCGTACATCTACGCCACGTTCAACAACACGGTTGTCACGCTGACCGACCCTGTTGGGAACGTGATTGCGTCCGGCAGCGGCGGCGCGGTTGGATTCCGCGGTTCTCGCAAGGGGACGGCGTTTGCGGCGCAGCGGGCCGCTGAAGAGACCGCGCGGCGCGGCATGGAGCACGGGCTGCAACACGTGGAAGTGCGCGTGAAAGGCCCGGGCAGCGGCCGCGAGGCGGCGATCCGCTCCCTGCAGGCCACCGGCCTCGTCGTCACCGCCATCAGGGATACCACGCCGATACCGCACAACGGCTGCCGACCGCGAAAGCGCCGCCGCGTTTAGTTGTCAGAAGCGGCCATGCGGGCAACCAGGAGGAGCACGTAAGGGATGGCTCGATATACGGGGCCGGTCTGCCGGCTGTGCCGGCGACAGGGAATCAAGCTCTTTCTCAAGGGAGAGCGGTGCTATACGCCGAAATGCGCCATCGAACGGCGGCGCAGCGCACCCGGCGAATCGACGACGAGCAACCGTCGACGGCGGCGGCTCTCGGAGTGGGGCATCCACCTGAGGGAGAAGCAGAAGGCGCGGCACATCTACGGCGTGCTGGAACGCCAATTCCGCAGGCATTATGCAGTCGCGGCCCGGCAGCGGGGGGCGACGGGCGAGAACCTGCTCAAGATACTGGAGACGCGGCTGGACAACGTGGTTTATCGACTCGGATGGGCCAACTCGCGCAAGGAGGCGCGTCAGATGGTGTCGCACGGCCACCTGGCAGTGAACGGCCGCCGGGCGCGCACGCCGTCCATCAGCATCAAGGAAGGGGCAGAGATTACGTGGGTGCCCAGCTCCACCAGCACGACGCAATATGAGATCGTTCAGTACCAGGCACAGCGGCGGCAGGCGCCGGAATGGCTGCAAATGGACGCGCGCAACATGGTCGGGCGGATGCTGCGGCAGCCTGAGCGGTCCGATATGGACATCCGCATCGACGACCGCCTGATCGTTGAGTTCTATTCGCGGTAGGGAGGCCAATTCTTGACCTTGATGACTGAGGCAGAGCTACAGCTAGAGTCGGGCGCGAGCCTGGCCCCGGAAATCACGACCGACCGGTCGCAGGACTCGTACGGCCGGTTCATCATCGAGCCGCTATCCCAGGGTTTTGGGGTGACGCTTGGCAACGCCATCCGGCGCGTGCTGCTGAATTCGCTGCCCGGCGTGGCGATTACGGCGGTGCGGATCGAGGGCGCGCAGCATGAGTACTCCACCCTGCCGCACGTGCGCGAGGACATGGTGGACTTTCTGCTGAACGTGAAGGAAATCCGCATCCAGTCCATCACGGGACGCCCCGGCACACTGCGGCTTGACGTGAGCGGGCGGGCGGGAACGATCACGGCAGGCGATATGCAGAAGCACGGCGATTACACGATCGTGAATCCCGATCTCGTGCTGCTGAATGCGGACAGCACGGACGCCCAACTGTCAATCGAGTTCACCGTCGAGCCGGGGACCGGCTTCAGGGCGGCGGAGACCTCCGTGGAGGACCCAATCGGCATCCTGCCCGTGGACGCCATCTTTACGCCCATTCGGCGCGCAAACTTCGAGGTTGAGGCGACGCGCGTCGGCCAGGTGACGGACTTCGACCGGCTGGTGCTGGAGGTGTGGACCGACGGCACGATCACGCCCGAGGACGCCGTCCGCAAGGCGACACAGATCATCATCGAGCAGCTGCAGCCGTTCACTGCCCTCGGGGAGCCGGATGAACTCGCCGGGGAGCAGGAGTCGGGCCTCAACGTTCCCCCTTCGTTGTCATCGATCAACGTCGAGGACCTGCGCCTCTCGACGCGAACGCAGAACAGCCTGCGCCGCGGCAACCTGGCAACAGTGGGACACGTGCTGGAGAAGTCCGCGCAGGAGCTTCTTGAGCTGCGCAACTTTGGCGAACAGTCTCTCAACGAACTGATCCAGCGGCTGCGCGATATGGGCCTGGCCATTCCCGGTGACGATGAGGACCGCGCGTGGCGGCGGATACCGCTGGCGACGCTTGTTCCGAGCGCCGAGGGTGTCGCGGGCGCCGAATCCGAGCCGAGGGCCGATGGGGACTCCGAGGAATCTGATGAGGGGGCGGTCTTTTCGATGCGCCCAGACGACGGTGTGTCCGAGGTGGACCTGACACACTACTCGCGCCGCTCATTCGCCCCGGACGACGAGGACGAGGGATAGGATACCGCAGACATGAGACACCGAGTTTCAGGCCGCACGCTTGGCCGAAAGACGGCACCGCGGATGCTGATGTACCGCAACCTGACGCGGGACCTGTTCCTGCGCGAGGCCATCGTGACGACCGAGGCCAAGGCCAAGGAGACGCGCAGCTTCGCGGAGCGCATGGTGACGCTTGGCAAGGACGGCGGACTCCCCGCGCGTCGGCGCGCGCTCAAGTTCATCCCGGACAAGGACGTTGTGGACAAGGTCTTCCGGGTATACGGGGAGCGGTACCAGGACCGTCCCGGCGGGTTCACGCGAATCACGAAGATCGGGCCGCGACAGGGCGACGCCGCGCCGATGGCGCGGCTGGAGCTCGTCTAGGACATCGAACGATGCAGACTGCCGCCCTCAGCACACCTGACACCGGCGCAGGCCACGCGCCTGCCGCGGCGGATCGTCTCGTCGTGCTCACCGTGGAATACGCGGGGGCGCGCTACCAAGGGATGCAGCTACAGAAGCCGGGCGTGCCGACGGTCCAGGGCGAGATCGAGGACGCGCTCTTCAAGCTGACGGGGCAGCGCTACCGGATTGCCGCCGCAGGACGCACCGATTCAGGGGCGAGCGCGCGCGGGCAGGTGATCAGCTTTCGACTGGAGACCGAACTGCCTCTCGATCGCTATGTGACAGGACTGAACCACTATCTGCCGAATGACATCAGCGTAACCGGGGCGCAGCGGGCGCCCGGCAACTTTGACGTCACGCGGGACGCCCGCTCTCGCCACTACCGCTACACCATCATCAACCGCCCGTCGCCGTCCGCGCTTCTTCGACAGCAGGCGGCGCACGTCAAGGACCCTCTCGATGAGGCTGCGATGGCGGAGGCGATACGAGCATTGGACGGCTGGCTGGACGCCCGCCCGTTCACGGGCCCGCTGCCTGCGGATCGCAACCCGCTGCGCCGCTACGACTACGCAGCCGTGGCGCGTGACGGCGATATCGTGACGATTGACCTGCGCGGGAGCGGTTTCCTGCCCCACCAGGTGCGGCGGGTCGCGGGCGCTCTCGCGCGGGTGGGCGCAGGTCAGATGAGCGCGGACGAGTTTCACCGGCTTGCGCGTGAGGGCGCGCCGGGGGAGGCGACGTGGACAATGCCCGCCGCCGGTCTTTGCCTGATGGGCGTCACCTATGACGACGGAATCCTGGACGACTGAGGCAATCTCCATGGCGCGTATACGCACATACAGCCCCAAGAAGAGCGAAATCGAGCGCGGGTGGCACGTCATCGACGCGGACGGCGAGACGCTCGGACGCCTGGCGACGCGCATCGCGTCCGTCCTGCGCGGCAAGGACAAGCCGACGTATACGACGCACATGTCAGTCGGCGACAACGTGATTGTGATCAACGCGGAGAAGGTGCGCGTGACGGGGCAGAAAGAGAACCTGAAGACGTACTATCGCCACACGCAGTACCCGGGCGGGCTGCGCGCGGTGACGCTGTCCACGCTGCGGGAGAAGCACCCGGAGCGCATCATCCAGAACGCGGTGAAGGGGATGCTGCCGCACAACCGGCTTGGTCGGCAGAATCTGCGCCGCCTGCACGTCTACGCGGGGCCTGAGCATCCGCACGAGGCGCAGGTGCGCGCGGGCATGGGCGCTGCGGGCCGACGCAAGCAGGCCGAGCTGGAGGCGCAGGCTGCCGCGCCCGCGCCGGAGGCCGCTCCCGAGGAGGCTGCGCCGGTGGTGCCGCCGACACGGCGACGGCGTCGGCGGGCCGCTGAGCAGGAATCACAGGAAACAGCGCCGCCGGAGGCAGAGGCCACCGAGACGCCGACTGCTGAGGAGTCCGTGGCAGAGAACGAGGACGCCGTCGCGGAGAATGATCAGGCGCCCGAAACCGACGAGACAGTAGAGACGGCCGATTCAGCAGATGAGACGGCAGATGACACCGAAGAGGACAAGGAACAGGAAGAGACCAAGGAAGACTCCCAGGGAGGATAGCGGAGAGGCATGACGACAGCAGGTCGATTTTTCCAGGGGACGGGGCGGCGCAAGCGCGCGGTGGCGCGTGTGCGCGTGACGCCGGGGGGCGAGTCCATGTTTGTGGTGGACGGCAAACCGCTCGAGGAGCGATTCCCGCTGGAAATCCATCGCCGCTCGATCTTGCAGCCGCTGGTCGCGACGGACTCGCTGCGCCGGTTCGCGATTTCAGTGAAGGTCACGGGGGGCGGGGTAACGGGGCAGGCTGAGGCGATCCGTCACGGCCTGGCGCGGGCGCTTTCGCGCCTCGATGAGTCGATGCGGCCGGTGCTCAAGAAAGTCCGCTTTCTCACGCGGGACGCGCGTGAGAAGGAGCGGAAGAAGTACGGCCTGTTCCGGGCGCGGAAGAAGCAGCAGTATTCGAAGCGGTAGATTCCCGCTTTCGCGGGAATGACGGAGTTGGGACGGGAATGACGGAGTGGGGGCCGGGTTAAGGCCTTTGGATTCTTCGCTGCGCTCAGAATGACATTGGCGGGTATTGGCAGGCGCGGCGGGTGGGGGTGGCTAGATTCCGGTTAGGGCGCGGCCTGCGCCTATGAGGCGTTGGACGCGCTCCATGGAGCGGGCCTCGGCGTAGATTCTCAGCAGCGGCTCCCGTGCCGGGAGAAGCGGATCAGGAGCCATGAGCCGTCCTCCAAGCATGAACCGGTAGCCGTCGCTCGTTGAGATGTCCGTGACGGCCACGCCGGCAAGCTCTGCCGGTTGACTCTCCGACACCCTGCCCATGACGTCGGCGCGGAGAGCCGCCGGGAACTCAAGGTCAAGGCGGTCATACTGGTGCGGCCCGACGGTTTCATAGAGCCAGTCAATCAGACTCGACAGGGAGCGCCCTGTCTGCGCCATCGCGTCGAGGACGTAGAGCGAGGAAAGCACGCCGTCGCGCTCCGGAACGTGCCCCCGGAAACCAAATCCGCCGCTCTCCTCGCCGCCAATCAGCGCTGTCCGTCTCCATCATGCGCGGCCCGACGTACTTGAAGCCGACCGGCTCTTCATACACCGGCACATCGTATCTCTCACCGAGGATGTCAATCATGCGCGAACTGGTGATGGACTTCACCAGCGGGCCGCGCTCGCCGCGGATCTCCAGCAGGTAGAAAGGCGAGCAATGCAAAGAATTGCAGCGGGGTCAGGAAACGGCCTCGCTCGTCCACGCCGCCAACACGGTCCGCATCGCCGTCAGTCGCCAGGCCAACCGTGTATCCGTACCGAACGACGGCCTCACGCAAGTCGCCGAGGTTGTGAGAAATAGGCTCCGGCTGTCTCATGCCGGGGAAGGCGGGGTTGGTGCTCGCTGTGGATCTCCATCAACTCCGTTTGCGCCGCCACTGAGCATGTCCGCCACATAGCCGATGCCCGCGCCGTACATGGGGTCGATGACGACACGCAGACCGGCGGCCTTGATGCGCTCCACATCCACCAGCGAGTGAAGCCGGTCCATGTACAGGGGGCGGGGATCGATCATGGTGACGATGCCATCGCGCCGCGCGTCATCGAGAGGCATCACGGCAGGCGGCCCGCCTGCCTCAACCGCGTGAATCTCACGCTCAACGGCAGCGATAATCTCCGGCGACGCGGAGCCGCCATATTCGGGCTTGTACTTGAAGCCGTTCCATTCAGGAGGGTTGTGGCTGGCGGGTGACGATGACCGCGCCGGCGGCCTTGTGGGCAATGACGTTGTAGCTGACGGTGGGCGTGGGGGCCCACGTGTGGCTCAGGTAGGACGGCACGCCCTCGGCGGCCAGCCCCTCCGCGACGGCGGCGGCAAAGCGTTCCGAGCCGAATCGCGTGTCATAGCCGACGACGACACCCTGTTCCGCCGTGCCCCGCCCTTTCAGATACTGCGCGACGCCTTTCGCGCAATAGCGGACGTTTTCAAACGTGAACTCCTCCGCGATGACCGCCCGCCAGCCGTCGGTTCCAAAGGCGATCTGCGATTGAGTTGTCGTAATGGTCACGATTCTGCGGCCTCCATTCCGTGGATGGGAAAAATGAGTTCTCGCACGCGCTTGACGGACTCTTCCGCCTCCCGCCACACACGCGCCTCGTCTGCCTCGAGAAGATCGGGGGCGGGGGCGTCCCGCAGCTGCTTGAGTCCGTACGCCTCCTGGTACGAGTCCGGGTATGTCATCAGGCAATTCCACGCCCGCCATGACAGCATAGTCCATCGCCCAGCAGC
Organism: Dehalococcoidia bacterium; assembly: GCA_963666115.2. Lineage (GTDB taxonomy): Bacteria > Chloroflexota > Dehalococcoidia > UBA6926 > UBA6926 > VXMO01. The sequence goes on from CAXXET010000004.1 coordinate 464,316, forward strand.
GCGCGACGGCGGAGAGATCATACCCGCCGCCACCCATGGCCAGCCATTTGCCGGGGGAGAGCGCACCCAAAGCCGCGACGGCTGACGTATGGCCTGCAGAGGTGAGGCGCAGGTGAGTGAGCGGGGTCGTCCACGTGCGTATCAATGCCCTGCTGCGTGACTAGGATGTCGGGTTGGAAGGCGCGGATGAGCGGCGCGACGGCGTTTTCGATGACATGCGCGTACGCCTCATTGTGCGTGCCGGGCGCGAGCGGAAGATTGACGGCGTAGCCGATGCCCGCCTCTTCACCCATCTCGGTTGTGTGTCCTGTGCCAGGGAAGATAGTGTCCCCCGACTGGTGGATGGAGACGGTCAGCACACGGTTGCTGGCGTAAAAGGCGTTCTGCACGCCGTCGCCATGGTGGGCGTCGATGTCAATGTAGGCGACGCGCTTCGCGCCAAGCGCAAGCAGGCGCAGGATGGCAATAACGGCGTCATTGAAGACGCAGAACCCGGAGGCGAAATCCGGGGCCGGCGTGGTGGTAGCCGCCGCCCGCGTTGAAGACGACATCGGCCTGGCCGTTCCACACCGTTTCCGCCGCCACGAGGGATGCGCCGGCGGCGAGCGCCGCGGCTTGGTACATGCCCTCCGAGATGGGGTTGTCGCCCCAATCACTGAAGCCATAGCGGTGCTGGCGATGGAGGTCCTCGCCGCGGCTGAACGCCTGCACGGATTCCACGTAGTCGCGGCCATGGAACGTCATCAGCTCCTGCTCGGTGGCAAGGCGCGGCTCGATCACGACTGCGCCAGGCTTCTCAAAGACGCCGTACGCCTGTAGAAGCTCATAGACGAGGCGCAGGCGCATGGGGGCGCAGCACGTGATCTTCGCGAAGAATGTTCCGCGTGAGTTCCGGGCTGTACATGAATCCTGCCGTCATCGAAAATACCGCGTTTCCCCTGCTTTCCCCTGTCGCTATGGTACAGGGCGGCGGACGGGTTAGACAGTCATTGTCATGTCCGCCATGCCGAGCGCGATATTCCAACCGGTCTCGGCGCGGACAGCTTCTATTTCATGGGCGATCTGTTGGTCATGGGCCGGGTTGCGGTGAACGACGAGGACGCGGGGTGTCCAGCCGGATTCCGCAACGATGCGCTCGATTTCGCCGCACAGGAGCGCGGGAGTCATGTGGCCGTTGCGCTCAGCGTCTGCCGCGCCGGCGTTCGAGTACGTAACCTCTGAAATGAGGATGTCCGGCGGGGATTCTGCGAGGGGCGCGGAGAAGCCCGGCGCGGTATCGCCGGTGTAGTAGAGGCTTCTTGCGCCGTTGGAGACGACAAAGCCGACGGCGGGCGCGGTGTGATTGGCAGGCAACGGCGTCACGGAAAGACCGGCAACCGCAACCGAACGGCCGGGCTCCAGCGGATGGAATTGGGCGCGGGGCTTGCCGTCCTCGCCCGTTCGCGTCTGGTAGGCGGAATAGATGACGTTGTTCATCAGGTGAGTTGAGAGGGCATCCAGCGTTGTCCGGGATGCCATAGACGTGCAGCGTGCCTGCTGACGGGGTCGCGTACGCCAGCGCGGGAAGATCGCGAATGTGATCGTAGTGGCGGTGCGTGAGGAAGACATGGCGGAGGGCTCGCAGTTCCTCACGGGGGAGGGATCGCGTTCAGGCTTCCCGGCAATCCAGGGCAAGGCGACCATCAATGACGACGCCCGCAAGCCTCGTTGCGGACGATTCCGCGTTATGGACGCCGGTCAAGTGGACAATCATGCGCCAATCAAATTATGACCCCGGCCCAATCGAGGACTGTCACCGGGCAGGACACGGGGTCAAGTCGTCGTGAGGATCAAATCAATGGTCACCAGTGGGTTGGAGAGATCGGAGACGTAGACATTCTTCTCCGGATCATCAATCGAGATTTCGAAGCAGTTGACGTAGAATCTCACTTCCTGTCCCACGTACCCTGTCTCTTCAGGCGGCTGCACGGTCATGAACGGGAGCACGCCGGGTTCAACGACTCTCTTGATCCCTGTGATGTAGCCCGCAATCCTTGCCTGAACCCTGGTGCCGACGGGCGCCGGCTGGCCATTGACGATGACAGCGCCCTGGTAAATCCGCGGGAAGGGGTGGAGCGGATTGACACCCTTGGGGAGCGGATTATGGGCGCCGAAGCAGGACGCGCCCTGCTTGAGGTCTTCCACGTTGGACATGATCGATCGAATGGAAACGCCCAGGCCGGAGCCGGCGGCGCTGGGCCCAAGCACGTCCACGGTCCTTGCCGAGATGATGCCGACAACGTCCGCGTTCAGGTTGAAGAGGGGCGCTCCGCTAAAGCCTTCCGCAAATACCCTGTCGAGCCGGAAGAACACGGTTGCGTCCACTTCGTGCCGGGACTGAATCCTGCCAGCCACCCCAATGGGCGCCTGTCCGGCGGCCCCGCCCTGGTACCCAATGCCGACAACGCTCTCACCGGAGGGGACATATGCCTCCCCCACCAGGTTGAGCGGCGGAATGTCGGTATCGACGGTGAGCCGCAGAATGGCCACGTCTTTAAGTTCGTCCCGGCCGACAAGAGCGGCGGGAACCGAACCGGTCGTCGCATGCGTCACGTAGATTAGCGAGGCATCCAACGGAATGAGCTCAGAACTGGTGACGATGTACCCCTCGTCATCGAGAACGAATCCCGTTCCCTGCAAGTTGCCGACGTTGACGCGAACAGTCGAACCCTGGACCTCTGCGACCACTTCTTCCGGCGTCCGAATCGGCCGTGGAGTGGCCGTTGCAGTCGGCCGGGGCGTCGCCGTGGGCAGAGGGGGGCGCGGCGTCGCGGTTGGGGTCGGCGTGATGGTTGGCGTCGGTGTAACGGTCGCGGTGTGGGTTGGGAGGGGAGTATACGTCGGGATGGGCGTTGCCGTAGCGACGGGCGCCGGCTCCCCGTCACAGGCGCCGCTTAGCCCGATGGCAAGCGCGATGCCCACCGCAATGATGACGCCGAGCGGCACACGTCTCAGCAATCCACGTACTCCTCTATGCCCCACATGCTGACAGCTATACTTTTGCAATGGTCGAAACAGGCAACCGCTCCACCCAGCCTCCCCGCGTTGCTACCCATTCTACCGTACTTGTGACGGGCGGGACGGGAGTGATGGGAACGATCGTGGCAAATCGTCTCCTTGCGGACGGGCACGCCGTTCGCGCGTACTCGCGCCGGGCAACGCAGGCGGGCGTCTCGCCAGGGATTGAGCCGTTCGACGGCGATATTCGCGATACCAATGCGCTGGCGCCGGCGCTCACGGGTGCGGATGCCGTGGTCCACCTTGCGGGCATCCTGCGCGAGACCGGACGCGCGCAGACTTTTGGCGGGGTTTTCCTGGAGGGGACGCGGGCCGTCATCGAGGCGGCTCGCCAAGCGGGTATCCGGCGGTTCATCCACGTGACGGGAATGGGCGCGAACCCGGACTCCGCCGATGCCTTTGAGCGAACGCGGGGGTTGGCCGAACGTGAAACGCGGGAGTCAGGCCTTGACTGGGTTATTTTGCGGCCATCGGTGATTTTCGGCGTGCGCGGCAGCATGTTCGACCGCATGGAACGGAGTTTGAGGGTAACATGGCCATTCGCATTCGTGCCGCGACGGGACGGGTTGTACCAGCCCGTGTGGCGCGATGATGCCGCGCTGTGCGTCGCCGCCGCGCTGCGAGACGACAGTCTGCTGGGCGGCACGTACGAACTCGGCGGGCCGGACACGTGGGCGTACAGGGACCTGGTCCGGCTGGCGCTGCGCCAACTCCGGCTCAGGCGAATCGTGCTGCCCCTCCCGTCCTTCCTGTTGCTGGCCGGGGCAGCCTTGCCGCGGGTGGCAGGAAGGAGAGCGCTGGTCACTGCGTCCGAGCTGCGGCAGCTCACGCGGGATAACCGGACCGACCCCTCCGTGATGAGCGCGGCATTCGGCATCGAGCCGGTGGGACTGTTGGAGAAAGCGGATGAAGTATTTGCCCTCTAATGAGCCCCTAGCGGGCATGTCATAGAATAGAGCGGGTTGGGAGTGGATGCCGCCACCGGGCGGCAGCGCCTCACCAAGCAAGCGCAAGGGGAAAGTTGATAGTGGCCACGCGTTGGACAGGGCAATCGCCCGTGACACGGCGCGCTCCGGACGCGCCGCAGATGGATCCGAATCGCGTTGCGCCGGCACGCACCGCAGGCCGGCGGCGCGGACGCGCCGGCGTGCGCCGCCCGGATGAGCATGAGCATTTGCGCGACCGCCTGAGCAGGTTCAGCCCGACACAGTTCCGGCTGACGATGCAGATGAAGCTCGCCCTGAGCGGCCTGTTTTTCGGCACGTTTCTTGTCGCGGGCGGCCTATTCGTCGCATACCTGAACGCAGACGAGGCGCGCGTTGAGCAATTCGGCTTGATCGGCGCTTTCGTGATCAGCCTGACATCAAGCGCGACGGTCGTTCTGCCCGCGCCCGGCATCCTGATCATCCTGAGCATGGCGGAGATCATCGATCCGTGGCGGCTGGGGATTGTTACCGGCATCGGCGGGGGGCTTGGCGGCGGCACGGCGTACCTGGCCGGGGCGCTTGGCCGCAACGCGATGGGGGAATCAAGCAGGATCAAGCAGCGCATGACGGACCTCTTCAACAGCAAGTGGGGACCGGTTCTTCTCTTCCTCGGCAACCTGATACCCTTTGCGCCCGGGGACGCAATCAGCGCCATCGCGGGCATCTCGCGCTTCCCGTTGATTGCCTTTTTCATCTACGTCATCATTGCCTCAATCATCAAGATGATTGCGCTGTCATGGCTTGGGCGCATTGCGCCGGACATCGCAGGGACTTTCCTGGGCTAAAGAGGAGCGTCATTCCGTGCGAATCGCCATCGGGACCGATCATGCGGGCCTGCCTCTCAAGGACACGGTCATCGCGCGGGTGTCCGCGCTGGAGCACACGCCAATCGATCTCGGCGCGCACGAGTACGACGCGAATGACGACTACCCGGACTACGCTCTCGCCGTTGCCACGGAGGTCGCGGAGGGCCGCGCGGACCGGGGCGTTTTGCTGTGCGGGAGCGGCGTGGGGGCGAGCATCGTGGCCAACAAGGCCGCCGGCGTTCGCGCCGCCGTTTGCCATGACACGTATTCGGCGCGGCAGGGTGTTGAGCACGACGACATGAACGTGCTGTGCATCGGCGCGCGCATCATCGGATCGTCCCTAGCCGAGGCCGTCGTCGATGCATTTATCGGGGCCGCTTTCAGCGGCGAGGAGCGGCACGCGCGGCGGCTGGAAAAGGTCAGGGCAATCGAGGCTGCGCGCGGCGTGCCACAATAGACGGAGACACGCGAGGGAATCCGAGGGGGTGTTGGCGTGGCAACGCCGGATTTGAAACCGAACGAGTTCGTCGACGCAGTATCCGCAGCCGTCGATGAGTTGAGTGATGAGCTTGTCCGCATCAGCAAGGACATTCACGCGCATCCTGAACTCAACTACGAGGAGTTCTATTCGTCGGCGCTGCTGGCGGATGCGATGGAACGGCACGGCTTCGCGGTTGAGCGGGCAACCGGAGGCGTTGAAACCGCATTCAGCGCCACGCTGGCGGGCGGCGCGGGAGACGGGCCGACAGTCGCGTTCCTGGCGGAATACGACGCGCTGCCGGAGATCGGACACGGCTGCGGGCACAACCTCATCGCAATCTCGAATATCGGCGCGGCCCTTGCCCTCAAGGCGCTGATGCCGCGTCTGCCGGGCACGATACAGGTGCTTGGAACGCCGGCGGAGGAAGGCGGGGGCGGCAAGATTCGCATGATCGACGCAGGCTCCTTCGGCGACGTGGACGTTGCGCTTTCGTCGCATCCGGCGGCCAACCGCACCGTCATCCCCACCTCGATTCCCATTGAGGAGAGCTGGAGCCTCGCGATGGTGGGCTACCGGTACGCGTACCACGGCAAGGCCGCCCACGCGGCGGTCTCTCCCCACCACGGCATCAACGCGCTCAACTCCGTCATTCACCTGTTCACGGGAATCGACGCGCTCAGGCAGCACCTGCGGGAGGACGTCCGCATTCACGGGGTCATCACGGACGGGGGGCGCGTTCCCAACATCGTGCCGGACTTCGCCGCCGCGAACTTCATGCTGCGGTCACGCGACCGCGACTACCTCGGCGAGGTCGTCGAACGGGTGAAACAGGTGGCGGAAGGAGCGGCGACGCTGACGGGCGCGACGCTGGAGATACTGGACGCCCACCCGATGTATGAGAACGTGCGGCCAAATGAACCGCTTGCGCGCGCTGCGCGGCAGTACGCGGAGGCTGCGGGAATGCACGTTCACGATCCGCGGCCCGGCTCTCGCGGAGGCGCATCGACGGACTTTGGAAACGTGAGCCAGCGGATGCCGTCGTTTGCAGTGAACTTTGCGGTGAGCGAGACGCCGATAGCGGCACATTCGATACAGATGACGGAGGCGGCGCTGTCCGACCTGGCGCACGACAGCGCGCTGGGGGTGGCAAAGTCGCTTGCGCTGACCGGGATCGACGCGCTGACCGACGCGGATTTCATGCAGGCCGTTCGCGCAGACTTTGAGGCGAGGAACAGCAACTGATACCGTAAGGGCCAGTTCAATGACACGTGTCAAGATCGACAATGCCCGGTTCATCATGACGATGAACGAGTCGCGCCGCATCATCAGCGACGGGACGATCATCCTCGACGACGACCGCATCACGCACGTGGGCAAGGCGGCGGACCTGGGCAACGCGCCGGCAGACCGCGTTATCGACGCGACGGAGATGGTGATAACGCCGGGGTTCGTCAACGGGCACATGCACATCTCCTACGCGCACGCGACGCGCGGCATCTTTCCCGACGATCTCAGCCCGCGCGACTATTTGGCGGGCGTGTTTGCCCTGCAAAGCTCTATGACCGAGGAGGAGGAGCGAGACACGTCGCTCCTGGGGATCACAGAGCTGCTTCGCGGGGGGACGACGACATTCGTGGACCCGGGGAGCACGCGCTTCCTCGACGCGTGCATGGACGCCTATGAGCGGGCCGGATGCCGCATCGTCGTCGGCAGGCAGGTCACCGACCGGACGAATCCCCTGAACCTGCCCGTCTATGAGACGCGTGACGCGGTGTCATTGACCGGCCGGATCATCGATGCGTATGACGGCGGACTTGACGGGCGCGTTCACGCGTGGGCGATGCCGTTCTCCGTGGACTACTGCTCGCCGGATTTGCTCAAGGAACTCAAGGCGATGGCGGACTCCATGAACACGCGGCTCACGCTGCACCACGGGAACGGGCCGGGCACCGTGCGGTCATTCCTGGAGCGGTACAGCATCCGCCCGACGCTGTGGCTGGAGGACCAGGACATTTTGGGCAGGAACGTCGTGCTGTCCCATGTGATTGGGCTGGACGATAAAGAGGTTGCGTCGATGGCGCGGACGCACACCTCCGGCATCCTGTGCCCCACTGCCGCCATGAAGATGGGCTCCGGCTTGTCACAGCACGGCATGGCGCCGGAGATGCTGCGGAGCGGTGTGACGCTTGGGCTGGGCACGGACGCGGGCAACAACTCGAATCTCGTTGAGACGCTGCGCTCCATGTACCTCATCGCCATCCTGTTCAAGGACGCGCGGACGGACACGCGCATGATACCGGCGGAGAGCGCGCTGGAGATGGCGACGATCGGGGGCGCGACGGCGCTTGGCATGGACGATGAGATCGGTTCCATCGAGCCGGGCAAGAAGGCCGACCTCGTAATGTTCGACACGCGGCGGGCCGAGTGGCGGACACTCTTCAACCCGGTGAACAGCCTTGTGTACAACGCGGACGGGCGCAGCGTTCACACGGTCATGGTTGACGGGCGCACGGTTGTGGAAAACGGCCAGGCGCTGTACGTGGACGAGTGGGAACTGGCGCAGCGCGTGCAACGGCACGGCGAGTCCATGCTGGAGCGCACCAACACGTCATACCAGCCCAATTGGCCGGTGATGTAGCGGCTAACGGCTTGCGGGCGGGTGGCTGAGCCTACTGTCCGGCGAGGTCCGTGACGTCCAGGACTGCCGGTGAGCCGTCGGAGCCGTAGCCGTACGACCTGAGTTCGAGATCTGTGGGATCGGTGTCCATGAACAGGGGCGAGTACGCGCGGAAGCTGAACGTGCCGGCCTCATATTCAAAGTCCATCGGCGCGACGGTGAGGTTCGTATTCCACTGCTCCATTGGGCCAAGGTCCGGGAGGAGGGCGACCATCGGCTCATCGTGGCCCTTGTAGAAGACGAGGAACATCGCGCCGTCATCTTCGCCGGGCGGGAGGAATAGCTGGCCGCCGCCGGTCACGATTCCGGCGCCGCTCAACTCTCCCGGGGCGAGCGTCGGCGGCTCGCTCCACGTGATCAGGCCGGCCGGCGAATCACCGGCGAGGGCGAGGTTGGCATCGTAGTTGAGCGCCGGGCCGAGGCCGTCGGGGTTTTGGTTTGTGTTGCTGACCGTGCCATCATCGCCCGAACCGGACGACGACGCGCCGGAATCACCCGAATCCGATGAGGACGAGGATGAACCCGCGCCGGAATCGCCAGAATCGGTCGAGGACGAGCTCGCGGCGGAATCTGAGTCGGAGTCCTCGCTGCTTTCTCCGTTGGTACACGCGGCCAGGGCGGAAATCGACAGGATAAGCGCAAGAAGCAGAATCGCCGCGAGTTTCATGGCCGTTTCCTTTCCCTACCGGGCGCATCTCTATCTGCCCATGATAACGCTCGCCAGTGGCAAAACGTTACGGCATCCGGCAGAATTCCGTCGCGTCCGGGCGCGGGGGGGCAGAATCTAGATTGCGTTCTGCTCCCGCATGACGGTGGCGAGGAGGCCGACGCCTTCCTGGATTTCGTCCGGGGTGGGGAAGCTGTAGTTGAGGCGGGCGCGGTTGGGGCCTTCGCCGACGGGGGAGAACTGGTGGCCGCCGAGGTAGCGGACGCCGCGCTCCTGCGTGATCGGTTCAAGCGCCTGCATATCGGTATTCTCCGGGAACTCCGCCCAGACGAACATGCCGGCCTTGGGGACGGTCATCGAAACGAGCGGGCCGAAGTTCTCTCCGAGCGCGGCGATCATGGTGTCACGCTTGTGGCGCATCCGCATGTTGAGGTGGCTGATGCGGGCATCCATGTGGTCTTCCATGAACTTGGCGACGATGAGGCCGGAGAGATAGTCGTTGCCGACGTCCTGCTTGTACGCCGCCATCCGCTCAACAAGACGCTCATCCGCGGCCACCCACGCGACACGGACGCCGGGCGAGAGAATCTTGGAGAACGTGGCGATGTAGATGACGCGCTCCTGCGCTCCGTCCAGCGACGCGATGGCGGGCGGCATCTCATCGACGTCCAGCGTCTGATCCACGTAGCAGTCGTCCTCGATGATCAGCGTGTCGTATTCCTGCGCGAGGGCGAGCATTTTCTCGCGGCGGTCGGACGGCATGATGGAGCCGTCCGGGTTCTGCGGGCTGGGGATGGTGTAAATGAACTTGGGCGTGACGCGCTCAGCCTTGAGTTCGGCGAGCTTCTGTTCAAGAAGGTCCATCCGCATCCCGTCGTCGTCCCTGTCGATGGTGACGATGCGGAGTCCGCTGGCGATGAAGGCGCGCACTGCGCCCTGGTAGAAGAATCGGTCGGTGATGATGGTGTCGCCCCGGGTGGTGAGCGTTTCCAGGCAGAGGGTGATGCCCTGCGCGGAGCCGTTGGTGGTGAGCACTTCATTGATGGCGGGCCACGTCATGCCGCGGTGGGCGGCCATCTTGTGGAGGATGATCTCGCGCGTGCGAACGGGGCCGTAGGTGGGCGGGTAGCGGGCGATGATCTCCTTCTCTTCATGGATGACCGCCCGCGCGGCTTCCGCCAGTTCTTCGATGGGCATGACGTCCGGGCCGGGATTGGCGCCGCCAAAATCGTACCGGAAGACTTCTTCCTGCCACGTGGGAACGGGCTTCTCAGGAACCGTCCAAAAACGGGAATAGTCGATGCTGCCCATTACGCCCTCCGCCTCTCATTCCCCATGACGCGGCTCGCTGCCGCGCTGCGCGGAGAGTAGCACAAAGCGTCTCCCGCTGCCGACTCGTAAGCAGTCAGCAGCGGGAGACGCCAAGGATTCGGGTTTACTCGGTTGGCCAGCCGGCGGGGACGACGCCCTCGTCAAGGGACTCCTGGATGGCGTCCGCAGCATCACTCGTGACCCACTGGGTCCAGAGGTCTACGTTGTTGTTGAGCCACCACATAGCGGAGTCGGCGATGTCCGCGCCCTCGTTGTCCTGCTGCCACGCGACAACCGTGCCGAATTCAGGGATGTCAAAGCCCCACTTCTCGAACATGTCGATGACTTCAGGAGCTCGCTCCGCGAGGTCGGTGCGGACGGCAATCTTGATCTCGGCGTCGCGGTAGGCGCAGCCCACCGTCGGCTCGGGTCCGCCGTCAATGAAGGCCTGCATGCCGGACCAGCAGTCGTCCGTGTACGCGGGTTCATCCAGCCTGACAAGGTCAAGGAGGAGCGCCGGGTCGTTGGTGCCCCACTGGAAGCCAAGCCACGGCTCCTGGCGGTCGTAGGCGCCGTAGAGGTCCGCGTTTGCGGCTGCGCCGTCACCGGGCTTGATGACGTGGACGTGGTCAGTCAGGCCATAGGCTATGATCTGCGCGTCATTCACGCCCTCGCAGGCCCATCCGATAACGCAGGACACCAGGCGCGCCTTGCCGTCCGAGTCCGGCGTGGCGAACAGTTCCTTGTACTGCGGGTCCTTCAGATCCTCGATGTTGTCCAGGTCCGGGTGTTGGTCCTGGAGATACTTCGGGATCACGAAGGCCGACTGCCAGTCCGCCCCGAGGCTAAAGCCGACTTCCTGCACCGTTCCCTCGGCAAGCGCGTCAACCCAGGCGGCGTCCTGGTTGGGCAGCCAGATTTCCATGGTCACGTGCGTATCACCGGCGCGCAGGCCCTGCAGCAGCGGGAGCGTTGCGCCGAATACGACGTCCGTGGGATAGCCATAGCCCTCTTCCACGATGTACTGGGCGATGCGGTTCTGAATCTGGGCGCTGGGCCAGTTCAGATCGCTAAAGACGATCGGATCCTTTTCTTCTTCCTGCGTGCATCCCGCCACGGCTGCAACGGCAAGCGCGGCGATCGCAATCGCAAGAACGGCAAACTTCCTCATGTGTTCCTCCCCTCCCTTTCCGGAGTTTATTTTAGCGAATCCTTGCAAGCATTTCAGAGTGAGCAGGTTTAGGCCCTCTAACCGGCGGTCATGGCCTCTGCCCTGCGGGCGGCAACGGCCTGTGTAAGACGGTCGATGATGATGGCAAGAAAGACGATGGCGAGCCCGGCAAGGAGTCCGTTGCCGGGCTCATTCCTCTGCAATGCCCTGTTGACGTTGTCGCCGAGTCCGCCGGCGGCCACGAGGCTTGCGATGGTGACCATGGCGAGCGCCATCATCGTGGTCTGGTTGATACCGGCCATGATAGTGGGCAGGGCCATGGGAATCTGCACCTTGAGCAGTATCTGGCGCGGCGATGAGCCGAATGCGCGCGCCGCGTCCACAACTTCCGGCGAGACCTGGCGGATGCCAAGAATGGTGAGGCGGATAACGGGCGGCGCGGCATAGAGGATGGTGGCGAACACGCCGGCGGGCTTGCCCAGCCCGAAGAACAGGATTCCCGGCAGGAGATAGACAAAGCTCGGCATCGTCTGCATCCCATCAAGGATTGGACGCAGGAACCCCTCGATGACGCGGCTGCGCGCGCCGATGATGCCGACGGGCAGGCCGATTGAGACTGAGATCGCCACGGCCACAACCATGAGGGCGAGGGTGTCCATGGTGTTGTTCCACAGGTCCATGAACCCCACGAACAGGAGCGCGAGCACGCTGAACGCGAGGAGCGGCTTGCGCCCTACCGCATAGGCCAGGAGGCCAATGCCCGCAACGACGGCGGGCCACGGGAACCACTTCAGGACGCGCTCGATGTAGACGAGCGAATACGTGACGCCGGTGGCCATGGTGTCAAAGGCGAACGAGGCCGTCGTCGTCAGCCAGCCCACGCCGCTGTCGATACCGTCTGCCACGACCTCGCGCACGGTGGTCTCCAGCATGAATGAGCCGTCGGTAGACAGTTCGCTGCTCACGGTGGTCGGGAAATCCATGCCCGGGCCCCATACAGCGAGGGAAATAATCAGAACGAGGAGGACGAATGCCGCGCCGAACCACTGCCAACTGGGCAAATCCCGGCCGGCGGGCGCCTGTGGCCGCGCGTCAGTCTCTTCGGTCGTTGACGCGGCCTTGTCAACGGCGACGTCGTCTGTGCTAGCCACTGTCGTCTCCGTTTTCTACCCCGCCGGACAGAAGCTCGTCGCGCCGGATTGCGCCGACGAGGACGCCGTCTTCAACGACGGCCAGAGGATACGGCGCATCCTCGACAATCGGGAGGAGTTCATCGAGCGATGTATCCGGGTCAACGATGACGGGGTCCTGCAGCGCGGCGTCTTCCAGGGTCTCCTTATGGCGGTCGGCGAGCGATTCCACTTCCTGCTTGGTGAGCATCCCCTTCAGCCTGGAGCCTGCGTCCACCACGAAAAGGGCGTCGGTGTTCATGTTCTCCATGATGACGAGCGCCGCGCCGGGGCCCTGCCGCGTGTGGATCGCGTCCGTCGCCTCGCTCATCACGGTGCGGGCCTGGATGAGGCGCGTCGAGGAGACATCGCGGACGAATTCGGTCACGTAGTCGTCGCTCGGCATGGAGACGATCTCATCCGGCGTTCCCTCCTGGATGATCTCGCCGTCGCGCATGATGGCAATGCGGTTTCCGAGCTTGATGGCCTCATTGAGATCATGGGTGATGAAGATGATGGTCTTGTGCAGGTCTTCCTGGAGCGTGAGCAGTTCATCCTGCATCTGGCGGCGGATGAGGGGGTCGAGTCCGCTGAACGGCTCATCCATGATGAGGACGGAGGGATCGACGGCAAGGGCGCGGGCAAGGCCGACGCGCTGCTGCATTCCGCCGCTCATCTCACGCGGGAAATAGCGTTCCCAGCCGCTGAGGCCGACCTTCTCAACCGTTTCATGGGCGACGCGGAGCCGCTCATCCTTGTCAACGCCCCTGACCTCAAGGCCGTAGGCGACGTTCTCCAGGACGCGGCGATGCGGCAGAAGGGCGTAGTTCTGGAAGACCATCGCGACGGTCGACCGCCTGAACTCCATGAGTCGATCCTGCGAGAGCTGGAGGATGTCCTCGCCCTCATAGAGGAGCTCACCGGCGGTGGGGTCGCTCAACCTGATGAGCGCCCTGGCAAGAGTGGACTTGCCGCTCCCGGAGAGTCCCATCAGGACGTAGACCTGGCCGCGGTCAACGCTGAAGGACACGTCGCGCAGCGCGGTGACGAGTCCCAACTCCTCCTGTATCTCCGCCCGTGACTTTTCGGTGTGCTCAGGATCGAGAGCCCGTTCGGGATTGTCCCCAAACACTTTCCATAGATTCTTCGCGTCTATCTGACGTTCAGTTTCGATCATAACGTTGGCGCGCCAACTATCCTCCCCCCCTGATTGCGACAACATACTGTAACGGATTAGCCCGCAACCGTCCAATCGCGCGCCGGAGAGCAACTATTGGCGTCTTCATCCGATTCATGGCAAACTATACGGTGAGTCTTATAGGAATAACCAGGAGGGACACATGACGAGCAGACTTATGCTACTTGCGCTAGCCGTCGTGGCAGGCCTGATGATCTTTGCGGCCTGCACAACCGAGGAAGACACACCTGTGCCGGCCGACGAGCCAACAGCGGCGCCGGTGGAAGAGGAGATGAGCAGGCTCGCCACCGTCATACAGCGTGGCAAGGTCATCTGCGCGATCAACACGGTGCTTCCCGGATTCGGCGCGCTGGACGCGAACGGAAACAACGTGGGCTTTGACATCGATCAGTGCCGCGCCGTTGCAGCCGCCGTTCTTGGCGACGCCAACGCGGTTGAGTATCGACAGACCACCGCCGCGCAGCGCGGGCCGGTCATGCAGTCCGGCGAAGTCGATCTGATGGTTCGGAATACAACGTGGACGACTTCCCGCGACGCGACGTGGGGCAACTTTGCCCAGACGACGTTCTACGACGGGCAGGGATTCATGGTCCCGGCAGACCTGGGCGTGAGCGATCCGGTTGAGCTGGACGGCTCCAGCATCTGCGTGCTCCAGGGCACGACGACGGAGCAGAACCTCCAGGACTTCATCAACCAGAACGGCCTGGACATCGAGGTTCTCACGTTCAGCGAGCAGCCGCCGCTGACGGAGGCATACCTGGCGGGACAGTGCCAGGGTGAGACGACCGACAAGTCCGGCCTCGTCTCGCTCCGCACGACGTATGACAACCCCAATGACCACGTCATCCTGGGCGCCACGATTTCCGAGGAGCCTCTTGGCCCCGTCGTGCCGCACGGCGACGACCAGTGGTACGACATCGTGAAGTCCGTCATCGCCATCCTGATCTACGCGGAGGCATTCGGGATCGATTCGATGAGCGTGCCGACGGCAGCGACGGGCGACACAGCAGTTGACCGGCTGCTTGGCCTGGGCGACACGAGCTGGGGCCAGGAAGCGCTGGGCCTGGAGCAGGACGTGGGACAGAAGGTCATCCGGCAGGTTGGCAACTACGGCGAGATCTACGACCGGCACCTGACGCCGCTGGGCGTCACCCGTGAGGGCAGCCGCAACGCGCTGTGGCTGAACGGCGGAGAGATCTACGCCGCTCCGCTCCGATAGACAGCGGGACAAGCGCGTTCTGACGGCGTCCTGACGGACGCGACAGGAGCGAATAAAGCGGGGGGCCGAATGCACGGCATTCGGTTCCCCGCTATTCTATTGGCGAGATGGCGGAACCAACACGAAGCTTCCTGACCTACCAGGGCATCCCTGTCTGGCGCCACGCGGTCATCATCAAGTGGGCGCTGCAGATGGTATCGGCTGTCGCCGTCGTCACGCTGGTCTTCTGGTTCTTCTCCAACATCGCGTTCGCGATCAATGACCGCGAGATTCCCTTCGGGTTCTCGTTCCTGAGCCGCGCGTACGGCACGCCGGTTCCGGAGCACGTGCTGCCGTATGAATCGACGGACAGCTACGGCTACGCCCTTATCGTCGCCGCCGTCAACACAATCGTGTTGGCAATTGCGGGCGTGATCCTGGCAATTCTTCTCGGCACGCTCATCGGCATTGCGCGCATCTCCTCCAACTGGCTGGTCTCGCGCCTCGCCCTCGCCTACGTGGAGTTCTTCCGCAACGTGCCGCTGCTGGTGCAGCTTCTTTTCTTCTTCTACTTCATCCTGCTCCTGCCGCCGCTTGCGGAGAGCTACAACCCGTTCGGCGTCATGTACATCAACAACGCGGGCTTTGCCGTGCCGTCGCCCATGCCCGCGGGCGAAACGGCATTCGCGATTGCGTGGGGCGTCGTGGCACTGGTCGGCATCGCGGCGGGGTTCGCTGCGCACAGGTCCCTCTCACGGCGGGAGACGCTGACGGGGCGGGTGTCCTATCCGTTGACGGCGGGCATCGCTGTGGCCGCCGGCATCGCGTTTGCAGCGTGGCTCGCGATTTGGGCGCTCGCCGGGGAGGCGCCGCTTGCAATCAGCACGCCCGAGCCCGAGGGGCGATTCGGCAGGATCGAGGGCGGTCTGCGCGTCCGGTCCGGGGCGATCGTGATGCTGATCGGGCTGGTCATGTACACGGCGTCGTTCATTGCGGAGATCGTGCGGGCGGGCATCCAGTCCGTGGGGCGGGGCCAAACGGAGGCGGCGTCCGCGCTGGGCCTCAGGCCGGTCGGCGTGCTCCGCAACATCACGTTCCCGCAGGCGCTGCGGGTCATCGTTCCCCCGCTCATCAGCCAGTGCCTGAACCTGACGAAGAACAGCAGCCTGGCGGCGGCAATCGGCTTTGCCGACCTGACGAACGTGGCGATTACGATGACGCAGACCGCGCCCGCGATCTCCATCTTCCTGATCATCATGCTGGCGTACCTGCTGATGAGCCTGGCGTGGTCGGCGGTGGGCAACCTGTACAACTGGCGCACGCGGATAGTGGGGACGTAGACGATGGCGACCGCACGAATGACACCTGGCGCGGACCTGCCTCCGCCGCGCATGACGACGGGGCCGGCCGGCTGGGCCAGGGCTAACCTGTTCAGCTCGCCAGGCAACAGCGCCACGACCATCCTCGTGGGAGCGGTGAGCCTGTACCTGATCTGGCAGTTCCTGGGGTGGGCGCTTGGCCCGGCGGACTGGTCTGTCATCCCGACGCTGGGCGGCACGCTCATCATCGGCCAGTACAACTCGGAGACGGTGTGCCCCTCGCAGGACTGCTTCTGGCGCCCGCAGGTGTCACTGCTCATCGGGGTGACGTTCTTCGGCATCCTGTGGGCAGTGGCGGCGACGGCGCTGGTGCGGGGCGTGGCGCTGACGGTGGCGTTCGTCTCGGCGGGAATGGCGTTGATGCCCCTGCCCTTCAGCGAGATGGGCATGGACGTGCGGCTGCTGCTACTGCTGAACATCCCCGCCGTCTTCCTGGGCTACTGGCTGGGCAAGCACACGCCGGTCAGTTCCACCAGGAACCTGATCATCATCGCGTTTGCCGGTTTCCTGTTGGTATACATCCTGTTGGGCGGCACAGTTTTCGGTTTCTTCGACGTTCCCGGTCTCCAGGTTGTGCCGTCGCGGTACTGGGGCGGGTTGACGCTGAACCTGCTGCTGGCGGCGGGCGGCATCACGGCAAGCCTGCCGCTCGGCATCCTCCTGGCGCTTGGGCGGCGCAGCAACCTGCCGTTCGTCAAGTTCACGTGCGTGGGCGTCATCGAGTTCTTCCGGGGCGTGCCGCTCATCACCCTGCTCTTCATGTCGCAGACGCTCCTGCCGCTGGCATTCCCGCGCGATTTCCCGCTGGACGAGGTGATGCGGGCGGGAATCGTCATCACCGTGTTCAGCTCCGCGTACATGGCGGAGAACATCCGGGGCGGGCTGCAAAGCCTGCACCGGGGGCAGACGGAGGCGGCGCGCGCGCTGGGCATGCCGCCGTGGAACACGACGATCTTCATCACGCTGCCGCAGGCGCTCCGCAACGTGGTGCCGGCCATCGTCGGGCAGTTCATCAGCCTGTTCAAGGACACGACGCTGGTCTTCATCATCGGTATGTTCGACATCCTGCAGATCGGAAACTCGTTCATCGGCAGCAACCGGGAGTTCCTGGACAACAGCCGCGAGCTCTTCCTGTTCATCGCGCTGGTCTTCTGGACGATCAATTACGGCATGTCATACGTGAGCCGGCGGGTTGAAGAGACCCTCGGCGTGGGACGCAGGTAGGCGCGGCGACGCCGGCGAGAGGGAGGCGAGACAGATGACCACCAACGGGGACGCGCAGGCGAACGGCGAGGTTGAGGACATCATCATCGCGCGCGACGTGCATAAGTGGTTCGGCTCGTTCCATGCCCTGCGCGGGGTGTCCACGACGGTGAAACGCGCGGAAATCGTCGTCATCCTCGGCCCGTCCGGCTCGGGAAAGTCGACGTTCATCCGCACGATCAACCGGCTGGAGGAGCACCAGCGCGGCGAGATCATCGTGGACGGCATCACGCTCTCGAACGACATCCGCAACATCGACGCCATTCGCAGCGAGGTGGGGATGGTGTTCCAGTCGTTCAACCTGTTCCCACACCTGACGGTGCTGAACAACATCACGCTCGCGCCGATGAAGGTGCGGCACACGCCGCGCGCGGAGGCGGAGGAGACGGCGATGGGCCTGCTGGAGCGCGTGGGCATCCCAGAGCAGGCGCTGAAGTACCCGGCGGAGTTGTCCGGCGGCCAGCAGCAGCGCGTGGCGATTGCGCGGGCGCTGGCGATGCAGCCGCGGATCATGCTGTTCGATGAGCCGACGTCCGCGCTCGATCCGGAGATGATCAAGGACGTGCTGGACGTGATGCGGGAACTGGCGCACTCCGGCATGACGATGCTGGTGGTGACGCACGAGGTGGGGTTCGCGCGGGAGGTGGCGGACCGGGTGATCATGTTCGATGAGGGCATGATCGCGGAAGAAGGCCCGCCCAACGAGTTCTTCACCAACCCGAAGAGTGAGCGGGCGAAGCTGTTTTTGTCACAGATTTTGCACTGAGGGGGGGACGCAACTCCCTATACCTTTCCAGGGTTTGCCCAAGACAACGGGTTCCCGCGACCTATTGACACGTTCAGGTCGAGAGGGTAAGATATTCTTACCATTGGTAAGGACGTGCTCATGGACAAGCAAGAAATCGTCAGCAAAGTAATCGAGACTGTGGCCGATGTGCAGACAGTCGGTGGACGGCCCAGCGCAGGCATAGATGCATCTACGTGCCCGATCGGAGGAGTAGAGGGCTTCGACAGCCTCAATGGAGTGGAGGCAACCGTCATGCTCTCGGGGGCCTTCGGGGTTGATCTGCCTGATGACTATAACCCTTTCGTCTCCAACGACGGGAGGCGAGCGCTGACGATTAGTGAGATTGCTGACAGTCTGAGTGCCTACCTGAAGCCGGAGGTTGTATCCAGATGACAGAACACGAGGAGCAGCGGAAGGCGGTCGCGTCTCGCCTGCGTCTGTCCAGGGAGTTGGCTGGCTTGACCCAGAGTCAGGTAGCCAAGAGCTTGGGTTGGCACCGTCCGACGATCTCCGAAATTGAGGCCGGACGTAGAAGAGTGTCCGCGGAAGAACTCTCCGCATTGGCCGCAATGTATGGGGTGAATATCCCTTGGATTGTGGGCGAACAGGGCGAAGGTTCGAATCCCGCCGTCGACCGAGTGAAGCTGGCAGCGAGGGAGTTGAGCAAATTGCGAGAGGAAGATCTAGATCGGGTCATCCAGGTTGTCCAAGCACTACGCACATCGAGGAGTGACACCGAGTGAACAGTCAGCGGGCAATAGCCCGGCAAGCGATGGCAGCCGCTCTTCGTACCCGGCTTTCTGCCGGCTACGGCCTCGACCATGCCGTCTGCATTTACGATGTCGCCGAGAAGCTCGGCGTTGGCGTTCGTTTTCTTGACCTCCCCAGCATGGAGGGCATGTATTTGTCTAACCCAGTTCCGACTATCTTCGTCTCGTCATTGCGCCCAGCAGGCCGCCAAACATTTACTTGCGCCCACGAACTGGGGCACCACAGCCGGAGCGATGGAGCAGAGATTGATGAGCTAATCGATCAACAGGACAGAACCAGTCGAAACCCCAGGGAATTCGCTGCGGAC
Source organism: Dehalococcoidia bacterium (assembly GCA_963666115.2). Taxonomy (GTDB): domain Bacteria; phylum Chloroflexota; class Dehalococcoidia; order UBA6926; family UBA6926; genus VXMO01. The sequence continues at coordinate 483,544 of CAXXET010000004.1, forward strand.
TGCTATGCAGGCGCGCTTCTAATGCCAAAGATGGCCGTTTCCAAGGCGTTTGCGGTCCGAGGATGGGCCATGGAGGAGTGCACTCCTGAACAAGCCTACATGGTCGCAAGCTACTTCGGCGTAGGATACGCAACGCTGGTACACCACATGAGAAGCGCACTCCATCTTCTACCAGATACAAGGGCGCAGGCGCTGCTGAAGATGAATCCTCGCAAGGCACAGGCCCTTTTCTTGGGATGGCAGACTCCGGACACGGTTATAGCGGTGGACGCGCACTGGATTGGAAGACCCATCGATGCGGAAGTGGGCGACCTCATATTTGTCGAAGGCGGAGCGGAGGTGGATGGCACCTGCATTGAACTGTCTTCAGACGTGGCCCACGGGCGCGTCTTCCGCGCAACCAAGCCTGGAATTGGGCGCCTGGAATGTGGTGCCGCTTGGTCCGCATTCGTGCGAGTCTCCCGACGCGCCTATGTTGGGCGGGCTCTGTACCGGCACTGGGAAGAGGTAGAGGATGAATAGGCCCCTTATGATAGAAGAAGACAATCTGTCAGTTGCTTGGGCGAAGGCACTTCTCGGGGTAGTGAAGGAGAACGAACTTTCGCCCCTTACGGTAGTCATCCGGGGATTCGACGGTGGAAGGCCCCCGGAAGTGGAAGCGATACGCCAGCTCCTTGATGGTGCGCTTGCTGCGGATGCAAAGGGACTATCTTGTAATGAGGTCGCCAACACTTTGTTCCCTGACTCGCTCTGGAACCCACGCGCCGACCGTCAGCAACTCTACGAGAGGTACCGACGGATCATGCCGCGTGTGCTGAAGAACCGTCGCAACAGGTATGGGGTCTATTTCCAGCGCCTTATGTCCTATGGCCAAGACTCCGCCTACGAGGGCGGCATAAACCAATTGGAGCAGATCATCCAAACGTGGCATGCCGGCAATCACCGCAGATCCGCATTGCAGGCAGCGATTTTTGACCCCAGGAAGGACAACATCAATCAGCCTAGGAGAGGCTTTCCCTGCCTGCAACAGGTCGCATTTGCACAGGAAGGTTCCGACGGACTGATGGTCACAGGATTCTATGCCACGCAGTTCATCTTTGAACGGGCGTACGGAAACTATCTGGGGTTGTACCGCCTCGGCCGTTTCATGGCCCAAGAAATGGGCAGGAAACTTAGCGGGGTGGTTTGCGTGGCCAGTCCAGCAAAACGCGACAGGACTAAAGGTTATCTTGGGGAAGTGGCACGTGGTGTCGAGGGAATCTTGAAGGACTTGCGGGAGGACAGGTGACAGAGCAAGAAGCTCTGGGTAGGCTCATCGTCTTTGAGGGGCCGGATGGCGTGGGCAAGAGCACCCTAGCGCAACAACTCACGAACCGCCTGGGTGAGGCGGGCGTTCCTTGTAGATACTGGGCGTTTCCTGGGAGGCAGTACGGCTCTCTGGGCCGTCTGGTGTATGACCTGCACCACGACCCTCCGAGCCTTGGCCTCAGCAAAGTCAATGAAACTAGTCTTCAAGTCCTGCACATTGCAGCCCATGTGGACGCGGTAGAAAGAGAGATACTGCCCGCCCTTCATGCAGGGACATGGGTAGTCCTGGATCGGTTCTGGTGGTCCACTTGGGTCTATGGTGCAGCGTACGGAGTCCCGGAGCAATCTTTGCAGGCGATGATCCACCTAGAGGAACTCCATTGGGGATCATTCAAGCCGGACGTGGTGTTTTTGGTTGAGCGCGAGCATGGAATCCCGGATGATGGCGGGAAACAACACAGTCAGATATTGGACGGCTATCGTCAACTTGCGAGTCGTGAACGACTTCGCTCGCGCGTGGAAACGCTCCGCAATGATTCTTCAGTCGAGGACGCATTAGACGCCGCGTGGAAAACGATAGCGACTGTCGATCAAGGCTTCAGACAGAAAACGGCCGTCGCTGCCGACGCGGAGGAGGCCCTTCAAGCCGAACTGCCTGACGACAAACGCCGATGGTCGCGAGGTGTGTCGCACCTGTCGCCAGCCAAGCCCACTGCCGTATATGACACGTATTGGCGCTTCGCTGCCGAGCGGCAAGAGGTCTTCTTCCGCAGACTTGATGGTTCTCCACCTCCCTGGACTAATGACTCCATATTGGCTCGCTTCAAATTCACGAACGCCTACCGCGCCTCCGACAGGGTTAGCCAGTACCTCATCCGCGACGTCATCTACGCAGGGGCACAGGGCGTTGAGGAGGTTTTCTTCCGAACGTTACTGTTCAAGATGTTCAACAGGATTGAGACATGGGAGCTTCTCACGGCTGCCCTTGGCGAGGTCGAATATTCATCGTATTCGTTCGGCGCGTACGATAAGGTTCTCTCCAATGCGCTCACTAATGGTCGAACCATCTACTCCGCAGCCTACATCATGCCTTCAGTGGGCCGCGTCTTCGGTTATTCCCGAAAGCACCGTAATCATCTCAAGCTTTTGGAGAGGATGATGGAGGATGGGCTCCCGCACAGGATCGCAAAGGCACTCACCATGCGGGACGCCTTCGAAATGCTGCGGTCCTATCCCTCCATCGGAGATTTCCTCGCCTATCAGTTCGTAACCGACCTGAACTACAGTGAGATTACCGACTTCTCAGAGATGGAGTTCGTTGTGCCAGGCCCAGGTGCCCTTGACGGCATCCGCAAATGCTTCGCTGACCTCGGCGGTTTGACCGAGGCAGACATTATCAGGGTCGTCACTGAACGCCAGGAGGAAGAGTTCGAGCGACTTGGCTTGCGGTTCCGTGACCTTTGGGGAAGGAGACTTCAGCTCATTGACTGCCAGAACCTCTTTTGTGAGGTCTCGAAGTATGCCCGTGTCAAGCACCCTGCCTCCAGGGGGGTTGGCAATCGTTCGCGCATAAAGCAAATTTATCGTCCTACAGCGGAGCCGGTCGAATATTGGTACCCACCTAAGTGGGGCATCAACAGCTTAATGCCTTCTCAAGGAGCCACTGATGTTTAGCTTGTTTGAGGGACAAACGGCAGATCATGTCTGGCAGCAAGTTGTGGAGGCATTCCGGGCGGATGAAGGTGTATTCGCGCAGCCGAGCAAGGGCGGAGCAACCAGAGAGATGCTACACGCGACCATCACGATAAGTGACCCGCGGCAGCGATGGGTTATATCTCGACAGCCTCCACTGAACATCGCCTTCGCCCTCGCCGAGGTCGTCTGGATCATGACTGGTCGTAACGACCTAGCTTTCTTGGAGCCATGGAACAGCAGACTTCCCGACTATGTGGGAACGGGGCCTGCACTACATGGGGCGTATGGGTACCGGCTCCGCCACCATTTCGGCGTCGATCAACTTGAGAGAGCATATCAGGCACTGAGAGGTAACCCAGATTCGCGGCAGGTGGCACTGCAAATCTGGGATTCGTCGATTGACTTGCCGCATTCTGACGGAGCGCCTACTGACAAGGACATTCCCTGCAACGTACTTTCGCTTTTGAAGGTACGGGAAGAAAGGCTCGAGTGGCTTCAGGTAATCAGAAGCAACGATCTATTCCGCGGAGCTCCGTACAACTTTGTCCAGTTCACTTCTCTCCAAGAGATCATGGCCGGATGGCTCGGAATCGACTGTGGTGCCTACCACCAAGTGAGCGACAGTCTCCACATTTACGACCATGACGAGGAGAGCGTGCTCACTTCGGCGCCGGTACCGGATCTGCCCTCAAGTACGGATTCGCTTGCTTTGCCAAGGGAGGTGTCGGAGGCCGCATTTGGGAACCTGGCCAACCGGATCGAACTCATGATTGCGCCTAATCTCACACACGCTGCCCTGGAGCGAATCATGCTCTGGGATGAAGGAGCGGAATCGTACAGGAATATGTTGGCTGTTCTTGTCAGCGAAGCGGCTCGCAGGCACAAATGGTGGGACATTTGCGATAAGGCAATGACGACCTGCACTAACCCCCTGTACTACGAGTTGTGGCGTCGATGGCTGGACAGGTTCAGCGTATAATTGCGGCCGGCTGAGCCAGATGAGGATGCTCTCAGATGGGGAGCACCAACTTGAACCCGCCCCGAACGAGCGAGTTTGTCGTACAGACGGTACCTTGGCGGAACCGGACGATTCGAACCCATTCACGCCCGCCTGTTCCGTTCCGCTGCCGCCTCAATTGCCTCACGGTATGGGCCTTCGCGCCTGAAGTGGCCGTCTCTACCATAGACGTTGGAGCCATTTACTACTTGGACAGGAGCGGTGCGTGTCCGCCCGTCTGCCTCCACAATCGTTAGCTCCCATTCTCCACGACGATTGATCGTGAATTCTCTCCTTGTTCCTGGCATCTTTGCGCCCCCCTCATCCATGTGTGCTTGCATTGTACGCGCCTTGTGACGAGCGGGTGCGCTGGATTCCTGCTTTCGCAGGAATGACGGCGGGTTGGTCATTTCCGGGCGCGGGAGCGTCGGGGCTGTTTGGCGGTTTCGTGGCGGGCGGCGCCTGTAGAGTACAATGTCGCATACGGTTGTCCGGCGCTTGAGGGGAGGACGTTCGATGAAAGCTCGTTTTCTGCTGCTTGGCGCGTTTGCCCTTGCGCTGTTGGTGTTGGCGGGCTGCGGCGGGGACGGCGATTCTGCGGATACTGCCCCGGCTGATTCGCCGGAGCCTGCGGGGACCGTGGACTCCGGCACCGTTGTGGCGGAAGCCGCGACCGCCGTGGTGGAGGCCATCGCAACCCGCGACGCGGGATCATGGGAGGATGAGCGGGCAGAGGCGCAGGTGGCCTTCGTGTCCGTCAGCGCAGGATTGGATCACGCCTGCGCCCTGTTGATTGACGGCCTAATCATGTGTTGGGGTTCCGGAACAGGCCGGGTTGCGCCGCCGGAGGGGATATTCGCGTCCGTAATCTCCGGGCGCCTACACTCCTGCGGGCTGAGGCCGGACGGCTCGGCGGAGTGCTGGGGCAGAGACATCGAAGGCCAGGCCGCGCCGCCGGAGGGGGAGTTCACCGCCCTCAGCGGCGGCAATTTTCACACCTGCGGACTGAGGCCGGACGGCTCAGTCGAATGCTGGGGCAAGGACGATTTCGGCCAGGCGTCGCCGCCAGAGGGGGAGTTCACCGCCGTCAGCGCCGGAGAGGATCACACCTGCGGACTGAGGCCGGACGGCCTGGTAGAGTGCTGGGGCAAGAACGAGTCCGGCCAGGCGTCGCCGCCGGAGGGGGAATTCGTCTCCGTCAGCGGAGGCCAGTTTCACACCTGCGGGCAGAGGCCGGACGGCTCAGCAGAGTGCTGGGGTGGGAACGACTGGGACCTGGCCGCGCCGCCGGATGGGGAGTTCACCGCCGTCAGCGCAACATGCGGGCTGAGGTCGGACGGCTCGTTGGAGTGCTGGGGCTATAAAGACTTCACCCGTGTGTGGACGGGGGAATTCGCCGCCATGGCCTCCGGATTGTACCAAGCGTGCAGCGTGAACACGGACGGCTCCGTGATCTGCTGGCCGACCGGGTTCTCGATAAATCCTCCCCGGGAGTTCACTTCCGACATCACCGGGGTTCATTACACCTGCTGGGGGGTCCTTGAGGGTGAGGGCTACACAAACACCTGTCAGGGCAAGGAGGACGTTCGATGAAGACTCTCTTTCTCTCGATTGGCGCGTTTGCCCTTGCGCTGTTGCTGGCGGCGGGGTGCGGCGGCGGGGGCGATTCTGCGGATTCCGCGCCGGCGGATCAGCCGCAGCCTGCGGGGACCGTGGACTCCGGCACCGTTGTGGCGGAAGCCGCGACGGCCGTGGTGGAGGCCATCGCAACCCGCGACGCGGGATCATGGGAGGATGAGCGGGCAGAGGCGCAGGTGGCCTTCATGTCCGTCAGCGCCGGGTACCGAAATACGTGCGGCCTGTTGAGCGGCGGCATCGTTGTCTGCTGGGGCTTCACCGATGAGGTCGTGGATGATCGACCGGACGTGGAGTTCACGTCCGTGAGCGCCGGAGGTACTCACGCCTGCGGGCTGACGCCGGACGGCTCGGCACAGTGCTGGGGCAAAGACCACGCAGGTCAGGCGACACCGCCCGACGGGGAGTTCACGACCATCAGCGCCGGGTCCCACCACACGTGTGGAGTGAGGCCCGACGGCTCGGTTGAGTGCTGGGGCGCGAACGAACTCGGCCAGGCCACGCCGCCGGAGGGAACATTCACGTCCGTCAGCGGCGGGTGGGAACACACCTGTGGGCTGAGAACGGACGGCTCAGTCGACTGCTGGGGGTCGAACGAGTGGGAAGGTCAGGCTACGCCGCCGGACGGAACGTTTGACGTGGTCAGCGCCGGGATGTTCCATTCCTGCGGGGTGAAGACGGATGGCGCAGTGGCCTGCTGGGGCCTTGACGAATACGCCCAAGCGTCACCGCCGGAGGGGGATTTCTCATACGTCGGCGCGGGGCGGGAACACACCTGCGGGGTGAGGACGGACGGCTCTATTGCCTGCTGGGGCGAACACCGCCGGGGCGAGACATGGGGGCCGGAGGAGGAGTTGACGGCCATCGAGACGGGGGAGAAGCACTCCTGCGGCCTGACAGATGATGGCGCCGTGACCTGCTGGGGGAACACCACAGGCGTGGGCGCGATGCAACAAACCCAGGAGTTCACATCCGCCGTCACCGGGATAGGCTACACGTGCGGGCTGAAGGAGTATGGCGCGTATACGACCGCTTGTTATGAGTCGGACGACGGGGGCTAGGGTAAGCGGGTTCCCGCCTGCTGGATTCCTGCTTTCGCAGGAATGACGGAGGCGGTTTTGGTGGAGCCGAGGGGATTCGAACCCCTGACCTCCTGCTTGCAAAGCAGGCGCTCTCCCGACTGAGCTACGACCCCACGATTGAGCGGCGGGCGTCTCTTCTATCCCGCCGATGCGCCGGCGATGGCGAGGGTGATGATCGCCCCGGATACGCAGACGGCCGCCGCCAGGATGCTCAGTTCAAGCAGGCCGAACCCACGCCGGCGCTTTCTTTCGCCCCCACGATCCTCGTCCATGCTCTCACCTCGCTTTGTTCCCGCGCCGCCCCTCTATTATGCCTTGTGAGCGAATGCGCGGATGCGGACCTAACCGGCGGAGTCGGGGTCTGACGAGCCGACGTCTTCGCGGCCCGATGCGCCGCCGAGGGCTTTTTGAAGGGTGTCCCACGCGAGGACGGCGCACTTGACGCGGGCCGGATAGCGGGACGTGCCCTGCAGGGACATCAGGTCGCCCATCGCAGCCTCATCAACCTCTTCGCCAAGGATCATGGCGCGGAAGCCGCTGGCAAGCGCGTTCGCGTCCTCAATGGAACGCCCCCGCATGGCCTCCGTCATCATCGACGCGGACGACTGGGAGATGGAGCAGCCCTGCCCCACAAAGCCGATGTCCTCGATCGCGCCATCCTTGATGCGGGCGGTCAGGCGAACCTCATCCCCGCACACCGGGTTGAACTGCGTCAGGTCAGCGTCCGGGGATTCCAGCACGCGGTTGTTTCGAGGCAGCCGGTAGTGGTCCAGGATCAGCTCCCGGTACAGATCGTCGAAATACGGCTCGGGCTCACTGCCTGCCAAAGAGTTCACCAGCCTTCTTGAGGGCATCGATGAGTCGGTCAACGTCGTCGTTCGTATTGTAAACGTAGAAGCTGGCGCGGGCGGTGGCGGGGACGTTGAGGCGGCGCATGAGCGGCTGTGCGCAGTGATGCCCGGCGCGAATCTGCACGCCCTCCCAGTCCAGCGTCTGGGCGATGTCATGCGGGTGGATGGACTCAATGGCGAACGACACGACGCCGCCGCGCTGCTCCGCGTCCGGCGGGCCGTGCAGCGAGACACCCTCGCCGAGCGAGCGCATTTGCCGGAGCGCGTAATCCGTGATTTCGATCTCGTGTTGGCGGACGGCATCCATGCCGAGCGCGGTCAGATAATCAATTGCCGCGCCGAACGCGACGACGTCGGCAAAGTTCGGCGTGCCGGCCTCGAACTTCCAGGGCGGGTCTTTCCACGTGAAGCCGTCCTCGCGCACCTCCATGATCATCTCGCCGCCGCCCAGGAACGGGGGCATCTCATCAAGGAGCGCCGCCTTGCCGTAGAGCACGCCGACGCCCGTCGGCCCCAGCATCTTGTGGGACGAAAAGACGTAGAAATCAGCGTCCATTTCGCGGACGTCCACGGCCATGTGAGGCGCTCCCTGCGCGCCGTCCACGATAGCGATTGCGCCCACGGCATGGGCCTTGTCCACCAGTTCGCGGACGGGATTCACGGTGCCGAGCACGTTTGAGACGTGCGTGAAGGAGACGGCCTTCGTGCGCTCCGTGATGAGGGTATCCAGGTCGGACAGGTCAAGGTAGCCGTCGTCCGTGACGGGGATGAAGCGGAGAACCGCGCCGCGCTCTTCGCAAATCATGTGCCACGGCACGATGTTCGAGTGGTGCTCCATGAGGGTGACGAGGACTTCGTCGCCCTCGTCCAGGTTGGCGCGTCCCCACGCATAGGCGAGGAGGTTCAGGGATTCCGTCGTGTTGCGGGTAAAAACGATCTCGCTTGAGGATTCGGCGTTGATGAACGCGGCGGTCTTCTCGCGCGCGCCCTCGTAGGCTGCGGTCGATTCCTCCGAGAGGGTGTAGATGCCGCGGTGGACGTTCGCGTTGGAGGTGCGGTAGAAATCGGCCAGCGCGTCGATGACCTGCTTCGGCTTCTGCGACGTGGCCGTGCTGTCCAGGTAGACGACAGGGTTGCCGTTGATGACGCGGGACAGTATCGGAAAGTCGCCGCGAACGGCTTCGACGTCCAGTTGAGATGGGTGATCAGGCACGGGGGCCGGCCTTGCGCAGCGCCGCCGCGCTATTGCGACGCCGGCGCGACCGCGCTGCCTGCGCCGGACCGGATGAGGTCATAGCCGTGTTCCTCAAGGTCATGGGCGAGTTCCGGGCCTCCCGACCTGACGATTGCGCCGTCCAGCATGACGTGAACGGTGTCCGGCTCGATGTAGTTGAAGATGCGCGTGTAGTGGGTGATGAGCAGGATGCCCATTTCCTCATGCCGCAGTTGGTTGACGCCGTGCGAGACCGTTCGCAGCGCGTCGATGTCCAGGCCGGAGTCCGTCTCATCGAGGATGGCGAGGGTGGGATCGAGGACGGCGAGTTGAAGAATCTCGCTGCGCTTCTTCTCACCGCCGGAGAAGCCGGAGTTGACGTAGCGCACGGCAAACGAACGATCCATGCCGAGCGTGTCCATCTTCTCATTCACCATCTGCCGGAACTCGACCAGCGGCATCTCGTCGTCGCGGTGGGCGTTCACCATCTGCCGCAGGAAGTTGATCAACGTGACACCGGCGATCTCCACGGGGTACTGCGATGCCAAAAAGATGCCGTCAAGCGAACGCTGGTCGGGCAGGTCTAGCGTGATGTCCTTGCCCTTGTAGAGGATGCGGCCGCCGGTGACGACGTAGCGAGGGTTGCCCATGAGGGTATTGGCGAGGGTGCTCTTGCCGGAGCCGTTGGGCCCCATGACGGTGTTGACCTTGCCGGTGGGAATCTCCAGGTTGACGCCCTTGAGAATCTCCTTGCCGTCCACCTCGACGCGGAGATCCTCCACGACCATGACGGCATTTCCGTTGCTGCTCGTGGTAGTGGTGGACACTGGCTAAGGCTCCCTGCGCGCGGCTGTTGGCGAAAGATGCGGACAATTCACGCTGTGCAGTCATTCTACGGAACGGCGGCAAGGCGTGGCAAGGCGGGGAATGGATACACTGGATCATGGCCTCCGAAATCTACCGACCATCTGACAAGGACATAGACGCCGCCGGACGGGCGCTGGTGGAGCGTTTGGATACGCCTGCCGACGACCAGCAGTGGATCGATGCGGCTGTGCTGGTTGACGCATGGCGACGCTCTCACAGCATCCCATTGCAGACCTTCAGAGCGAACCTGCGGAACAGGGCAGGAAGCAGGGCAATCGTTGCCCAGCGGCTCAAGCGCCTCCCGTCCATCATTGGGAAACTCCAACGGCTTTCGAGGATTCGACTCTCCCGGATGCAGGACATTGGCGGATGCCGCGTCATCATGCCCACTGCGGATGAAGCGCTCCATCTAGCCGGAGACTTCGCGGGAAGCCGCATCCGCCACGAACTGGTGAGGAGCCAGGACTACATCAACGAACCCAGGAAGACCGGGTATCGCGGCATTCACCTGATTTATTCCTATCGCAGCGAGCGGCGGGATGATCTCAATGGCCTGGGCGTTGAGATTCAACTCCGTTCCCAACTCCAGCATCAATGGGCTACCGCTGTCGAAACTGTGGGAACGTACATTGGGGAGGATCTCAAGTCCGGGAGGGGCGACCCTGACTGGCTCCGCTTCTTTGAGTTGATGAGCGCAGTGATCGCGCATCGGGAGGGCAAGCCCGGAGTTCCCAATACGCCGTCAGATCATCGAGAACTGGTAGGCGCCGTCCAGGAAATCGCCGGGCGCATGAACGTCCTGGAACGCGTCAACGCGTTTCAGGAGGTGACCCGTCAACTGCCTCGTTTCCGAAAGGACACGGGCTACTGGCACGTCTTGGAGTTGGATATGGAGGCCCTGCAAATCAGGGGGTTTTCGTTCGGGCAGTCAGGGCTTGATGTAGCCTCGTCGCTCTACCGGGACAAGGAGGTCGAGAACAGGGGGAATCGGAAAGTCGATGTCGTCCTCGTCTCTGCGGATTCGGTGCGAGATTTGCAGAAGGCGTACCCGAACTACTTCACCGATATTCAAGCGTTCCTAGAGTTGCTTCACGATACGCTTGAGGCAGCCTGACCCGCAGCTTCCCTGGTCTTGCGCTCCTTCGCGCGCTGTTGCCGGGCCATGACCTGCTTGACGATCCTGTCGAGCCTCTCCGACGGGGTCTCATCCTTGTTCTTCGGCGCTCGCCTGACCTTGGCCACCACGGCATTCACCTCTGCACAAATCTCCAATTCATTAGTACTAAACAATTGTAGCACGCTATCCACTGTACAGACGGTGCGCGATGGCCGCAAATGGCGCAGGCGCTCGCCTCCTACCCGTCTCCTACCCGCCTCCACCGCCGGAGAAGCCGGGTTCGGTCATCTTGGCGGCGTCCAGGATGTCTTCGAGGGCGGCTTCGCCGAGTTCGGTTGTGCGCAGCGCCACCTGCCGCACGGTCTCGCCCGTTTCCGACGCCTCATGCGCGATTGCGGCAGCGGCATCGTAGCCGATCACCGGCGCGAGCGCCGTGCAGATGGCCAGCCCCTGTTCCACGGTCTCCGGGCCGCGCTCCGTCGCGACCAGTCCCTCGATGCACTGCTCACGGAAATTGTCCGCCTCAGCGGCGAGCAGGTCGATGGACTGGAGGAGGTTGTGCGCGGCGACGGGCATCATGACGTTCAGTTCAAAGTTGCTGCCCTGCGCGTCCGCTATCGTGACTGTCACGTGGTTGCCCATGACCTGCGCGACGGCCTGCGCGACGGACTCCGCGATAACGGGGTTGATCTTGCCGGGCATGATGGACGAGCCGGGCTGAACCTCCGGCAAGGCGATCTCCGCGAATCCAGCGCGCGGGCCCGAGCCGAGCCAGCGCACGTCATTGGCGATCTTCAACATGCTGACGGCGACGGTGTTCAGGACGCCGCTCGCCTCCGTGACGGCGTTCAGCGTGCTCTGCGCCTGGAAGTGGTTCTCCGTCTCGCGGATGTCGAGGCCGGTGGCGGACGCGAGGCGCGCGCAGACCATCCCGGAGAACTCCACGTCTCGACCGATGCCCGTCCCAACCGCCGTGCCGCCGAGCGGAACCTCGCACAACTCATCGACGGCGTGGCGCAAACGACGGACGGCCCGCTCCATCTGGCCCGCATGGCCCAAAAACTCCTGGCCGAGGCGGATGGGCGTGGCGTCCTGCAGGTGCGTCCTGCCGGTCTTGATAACGTCCCAAAACGCCGCCGATTTGTCCGCCAACGCCTGCTGCAGGCGCTCCAACGCAGGCACGAGTTCAATGGCGATGCCGTGCGCGGCGGCGACCTGTATCGCCGTCGGGATGACATCGTTGGAGGATTGGCCGCGGTTGACGTGGTCGTTTGGGTGAACCATGCGGGAACCGGCGTCGCCGCCGAGGATCTGCGCCGCGCGGTTGGCGATGACCTCGTTTGCGTTCATATTCGTGGAGGTGCCAGAGCCTGTTTGAAAAATATCCAGGACGAAGTGGGCGTCGTGCTCCCCGTCCATGACCTCCTGCGCCGCCGATTTGACGGCGGCGGCCATCTCCGGCGCGATGCCGCCCATCTGTTCGTTGACCTCCGCGGCGGAGCGCTTGATCAGCGCGAGGGCGCGGATGAAGCTGCGGGAGAAGCGCAGGTCGCTGATGGGAAAGTTGCGGACGGCGCGCTGCGTCTGCGCGCCCCACAGGGCATCGTCCGGCACCTCCATCTCGCCCATTGAGTCACGTTCGATGCGCATCGGGTGATTATCCTCCTGTTGTCATGTGGTCCGGCGAAAGAGATTCCCGCGCCCCGGTCAGTGAAGAGGCCGTCACGCTCAAGAATCCCTGGTAGCGGCGGGCGGACAGGCGCGGCGCGGGATTTCCGGAGCTGTCCGCGATGAAATGCCGCGCGCGGCGGGCGGCCTCAGATTCTCCCGGGTTCGGCAAGACGGCGTAGACCTGCCGCGTCCTCCGTTCCAGGTCAGTGTCCGATTCATAATCCGCCACGGCAAGCAGGAACGGCAGGACGGCCGTTGCCAGCATGTCCAATGCCCGCCCCCGGCCGATGAGCGCGGACGGCTTGTTGGGGATGACGAGCGCACCGGTCAACCGCGCTGCCGCGTCTCGCGGGCTTTCGGCCTCGACAACCGCGCCCCTCAGATCGCTGAGCAGCCCCGGCCCATCCAGCCAGCGCCGCATGAGTTCGACCGCAGCGGCCATCCGCCTAGCCGGGTGGTTGTCCGGCCTGACGCGAAACGTCTGCCACGACCGGCGCGGCAGCGATTCCAGCCCCGGGTGTTGCGCCCATTCCGTCTCCGCCGCCGCCGTGAACCGGTCATGGGCGCGCGACGGCAGCAGCCCCGCCGTCCCGAACAGGAGGCCTGCCAGGCGCGCCAGGCGCGCATCCTCGTCACCCGCGCCGACTGTCAAGCCGCGCAGCGTGTCAATCGGCATGAGCCGCGCGACTTCCTGGAACGCGGTCATATTGCGGATGTACCCCAGCCCCCTGAAAATGGCCTCGTAGAGAACCTGCTCTTGCCCGACGACAGCGATATCGCCCTCCATGGACGCCGCCCGCTCCTCGAGCCGCGCGTCGCCCAGCGCATCGAGCATCGCGGCTGCATCGCGCGGCTTTCCCATGCCGGTAAGCAACAGACCGGGCGATGAGGCTGTGGCTGCCGTGGCCGCGCGCTTCCGCCGGCGCGCGCCTTGACGCATTTCAAGCACGGGCGCTCCGGCTATCTCCGTCATGCCCTGCGCGTCCTCAACGACGTGCAGGACGACGCTGGCAAAGGCCGGGTTCGGCTCGTGTCCATGCGCGAACCAGTCTGAGGCGCGCAGGTGCATCTCAACGTCGCCGCGGATGATGCGGCGCGGCCGGCCGGGGGCATCCATCGCGATGACCGCGCCGAGGAAGTCCGGGCCGTCTCCTGAATTGCGGGCGCCGGCGTGAATGACATCGACTTTCGAACCCGTGACCGTTCTCAGGCGGCGTCCCCGCCCGTTCCCCGCGCCGGCCTGCCATGCGTCGCAGAGGTGTTTCTCGCTTGGCCAGCCACCCGGCGTCCCGGACGCGCTGGCGGCATAATGAGCCGCCCCGTCGCGAACAACGAACCTGACGGACTGCCTGATACCTGTTGCTGCATCAATCCCGCGCATAACAGGAGTGTAGCGCACGTGTTCAACTCCTGGTCTGGCCGTCTCCGACAATGGTCCACTTGTAGGACGTCAACTCCCGCAGCCCCATCGGCCCGCGCGCGTGCAGCTTGTTGGTGCTGATGGCAACCTCCGCGCCCAGCCCCAGCTGCCCGCCGTCCGTGAACCTGCTTGACGCGTTGACGATCACCGCCGCCGCGTCCACCTCGTCCAGAAACCGCGCTGCGTTCTCGTCGCTCGTCGTCAGGATCGCCTCCGTGTGGCCGGAGCCGTATTCTGCGATGTGCTCAAGCGCCTCGTCGATGGAATCGACCACCTTGACAGCGGCGGTGAGGGAGAGGAACTCGCGGCCCCAATCGTCCTCGACGGCGGTGATGACCCGCGTGGGAGGCTCGGGCCCGATCAGCGAGAGAGCGCGCCTGTCCGCGTGAACCTCCACGTTATCCCGCGCCCATGCGCTCACGATCGCAGGCAAGACCTGCGGGGCGGCCTGCGCATGGACGAGCAGCGTGTCCAGCGCATTGCACACCGTGGGACGCTGCACCTTGGCGTTGTAGGCGATGGCAACGGCCTGCTCAACATCGGCGCCGGCGTCAACGTACGTGTGGCATACGCCGATGCCGCCGGTCACGACGGGTATCCGCGCGTTGTCACGCACGAAGCGGATGAGCGTGTCGCTGCCGCGCGGGATCAAAAGGTCTATCCCGCCCTCGTACACCAGCATCTGGCCGACAATGGCCCGGTCCGTGGACTCGATGATCTGCGCGGCGTCGCGCGGCAGCCCGGCATCCTCCAATGCCTCGCGCACGATACCCGCGAGCGTCGTCGTGGAGTTGATGGCCTCTTTGCCGCCCCGCAGGATGACGGCGTTGCCGGACTTGATGCAGAGGGCGGCGATGTCGATGGTGACGTTCGGGCGGCTCTCATAGACGGCGGCGATGACGCCGAGCGGCACGCGCCGGCGGCAGACGCGGAGGCCGTTCGCCAGAGTCGATGCATCGAACTCCTCGCCGATGGGGTCGGGCAAGTTGATCGTAGCGCGCACGTCGGCGGCCATTCCCCGCACGCGCTCCTCGTTCAGAAGGAGACGATCCAGCAGGACGTCCGACATGCCGTCTGCCTGTGCCGCCTCATAGTCCCGCGAGTTGGCCGCGACGATCTCGCCGGAACGCTCCTCCAGCAGGGCCGCAATACGCTCAAGCGCGGCGTCCTTCTGCCCGGTGGACGCCCGCGAAAGAGGGCGGCTCGCCGTGCGCGCCGCCTGCGCCTTGCTGACAAGCTCCTCGGAAAGCTCGCCTGTTTCCGTTGTTCGTACCGCAGTTGCCGTCATCGGGTTCACTCACTCATCCGTTATGTTGCCGCTCATTCAATTGTAGTGGCGCAAAGCGGAGGCGTTCAAACGTGGGAACCGGCGACTGCCTTATGCTTCGCGCAGGTTATCGAGCAGCCGCTTGGCGTGGGGCGACGCGGCGGCCACCTTGTCCGGGTCGATTACTCCGATCAACTCAAAGCCATCCCTACCCTTGCGATATTCGCCCCTTGCCGTGCGTCGGGTGGCATTGGCCAAACCGCTGAGCACGTCATCCTTTGGGATTTCCTCTATGGCAGCCGGATTGCCAGGCAAGCTGTTCGGCCGGAACTCGTTGCCGAAGAAAGTGCTAAGGGCGTCACGATCGGCGAGAAACCACGATTCCATCACTTGAACCATGAGGTGGCAGTCGTCGCCCGCCGACCCCTGTGGCCGCTGCCATCCGTCCTGTTCGCGAAGGTGCTGCCATGGGTCAGCGGCTGTTACCGGCCCCTCTGCATCGACAAGCAGCATTGCGTCGCTATTGTCCCTGTCAACGGCGTTCGAAAAATCGTCGTAAGCGCTTTCCCGGCTGCCACACAGATTGACTCGTGGCATCCTGCCCTGCAGGTTAGCCTTCTCAAAGAACTTTTGAAACGCCTGCCGCTCAGCTGAATTGACTCGCCTGCGACTGCTGCCGCCCTCTACGAAGATCGTCGCACTCACCAGCGGTTGCCCCCGATGTGACCGCGGCTCCACAACTCGCCCAGGCTGTATTTCTCAAGCCAGTCCTTGAGATCATCCTTATCAAGCCGTCGTAGCTCAGTACCGTTGTCACCCCTTTCCGTGACAATGACGGACTCAGGGGTGTCAGACAGGGCATCGACGAGGATGTCTGAGTGTGTCGTGACGACTAGTTGAGTACGCTCTGAGGTTTCGCGCAGGAGCTTGGCGATTTCAGGGATGATGTCGGGGTGCAGGCCCTTCTCCGGCTCTTCAAGGCAGATGAGGGGCGGCAGTTCCGGTTGACAGAGGATCGCTAAGAGGCACAGGTACTGGAGGCTCCCGTCTGACATCCGCATAGCGGGGATTGGAGCATCCAGGCCATCCTCGTGAAATGCCGTGTGGATGAATGATCCCGTCACAACGGTGCGAATGTCCTTTATCCGCGGATAGAACTCACGCAACCGCCCAACGATCTCATCTTTCGCTTTCGGGCTGCTCTCCATGCTGTTGAGTACCGTGCTTAGATTGGCACCGCTCTCCATCAGCGAACCAGGCATGCCCGGGGTTTGGGGGCGCCGGATTTCAGAGAACCGCCCAGTGTCAAATGACCCGTAAGATCGAATACCCATAAATTCGTCGGACAGCAAAAATATCTCCGGATAAGCGATTGACTCACGAAGTTGGACAAGTATCGACTTGTCCGAATCGAAGTGAGGCGCCGTCAATTCGGTTGTCTCTCGTGATTGGGAGTCCCAGTCCGTTCGAACCGCCGTTGCGGCACGCTTGTCCCTTCTATACTCGTAGAGAGTCTCCCAATATGCCGTAGAGCGGCTGCCCTTCCGCTTGATCCATATGCGCTCACTGGCTATATCCACTCCGAGAGAAAGCAACGCCTTCACCAAGGACAACTCGTACCGTATGCCGCCAATATACGGAGGATTGACTCCTATTGTCGCCACTCCTGTACGACCCTGCCCCTTCCAGAGCCACTCATCAATTCCCCCACCATCATGTATCGCCTTGTCCAAATCAGTAGCCGCCGCCTTTAGCAGGCCAACGGCGTGGATGAAGTTGGACTTGCCTGTCGCGTTCGGTCCGATGAGGACGTTGAGCGGCTCCAGGTCGATGGCCGTTTCTTCCGGCCCGAACGAGAGGATGCCGCTCAGCCGCAGCGCGCTAATCAGCCTGTTGTCAGCCAACGACCTTGCCTCCTCTCATCGCGTCTCATCGGTTGCAGGCGCCATGACCGCACCGCCCAACTATTCTAACCTGTCTAACCCGCCACTAATCTCACAACAGCGTCAGGTGGTCGCGGTGGATCATTTCTTCGCCGTGGTAGGCGGCGGTGTTGGCGTTGTCTTCAGACTGGAAGAATTGGCGGACCTCTGCGTTGTGGAGGCCGGCGAGGCGGCGCATGAGGTCTGCGGGATAGGAGACCGCGCCACGCGCGACGCTCGTGTCATCGGGGGCGACGATTTCGACGATGTCTCCTGTGGTGAAATCGCCGCGCACCTCCCGCACGCCGACAGCGAGGAGGCTCGACGTGCCCCGCCGCAGCGCCTTTGCGGCGCCCTCATCCACGACGACCTGTCCGCGCACGAAGAGGGGGCCGAGGGAACGCCTGCGGGCAGACGGACGCCGCCGTCCCCATGCCGCAAACCGCGTCCCGATCTCCTCGCCGCGCACGATTCGCAGCAGCGCATCCGGGGCATGGCCGTTCGCAATCACCACCGACGTGCCCCAGGACGTGGCCTCCGCCGCCGCCCGTACCTTTGACGCCATGCCGCCGCGCCCCTGTTCACCCGGCATCTCGGCGGCCATGGCCAGCGTCTCGTCCGTCACGCGGTCGACGTGATGAATGAGCGCCGCGTTGGGGTTGCTGCGGGGATCACTGTCGTAGAGGCCGTCGCGATCCGTGAGGAGAACGAGCATATCCGCCGCCATGAGATTCGTGAGGGCGGCTGAAAGGGTGTCGTTGTCGCCGAGCGTTTCGCTCAGTTCCTCCGAGGCGACGACGTCGTTCTCATTGATGATGGGAATCACGCCGAATCCCAGCAGCTCACGCAGGGTGCGGCGAATATTGACGGCGGAACGGCCGGCGGTGAAGTCTGCGCGGGTAATAAGAGCCTGGCCGACGATGAGCCCCTGATCCGCGAATGCAGCCTCCCACGAACGCATGAGGCGGTGCTGGCCAATCGCCGCGAGGGCCTGCAGCGTCGCGACGCCCCGTCCCCTGCCCTCCAGGCCGATGATGCTGCGTCCAAGGGCGACTGCCGCAGACGTGACAACGATCACCTGCGATTGGGCGGCCACGATGTCCGCGACCTGTTTCGCGATGGACGCGATCAGGCCTTCATCAAGTTGATCGCCGCCCCCGGTCAGCACGCCGGTGCCGAGCTTGGCGATGATCAACCGGTTGCGCGGCAGCGCCGCGTTCTGATGCGTGTCTGATTCGGTGTGATTGGCCACGGTGTTACAAGTATATCGCCGCGATACGCGCGGTCACTGCTACAATCGGCTTGCCGCCGGATGACGGCGGCGATTTGAGCGCCGGGCAGGTGAGCGCCATTCGCGTCACGAGACTCTCATTGACCCATTTCCGGAATTACGCCGCGCAGGACTTTGCGCCGGCGGACGGCGTGACGCTGTTGACGGGCAGCAACGGGCAGGGCAAGACGAACCTTCTCGAATCGCTGTTCATTCTCGCAACCGGCCATTCCCACCGCGCCGACACGGACCGGGAGGTCATCGGCTGGAGCGCGGCGCGGGAGCCGATACCGTACTCCCGCATCGCAGCGGACGTGACGGCGGGCGACGGCTCGGAGCGAAAGCTGGAACTCGTCATGCAGTTGGCGCCGCGGGGGCAAGGAGGCGAGCCCACCGCCCCTGCCGAGAGAACGATTGGCCCATCAGGGCTGAGGGGGGGCACGCTGCAGAAGGGCTACAAGGTCAACGGCGTTCGGCAGCGTTCGGCGAGCAGCGTCGGCGACCTGGCGGTCGTTCTTGCAGGGCCGGAGGAGGTCGATCTTTTCGCAGGCCCTCCGGCTGAACGACGCCGCGCGCTTGATTCAACGGCGGTTCAGACGGACGCGGAGTACGCGCAGACGCTCAGGAGATACGATCGCCTCGTCACCCAGCGCAATGCGGCGCTTCGGGAGGCCCGTGAGCGCGGCGCGGCGCAGAGGACCGAGGAAATGCGGCTCTGGGAGCAGGAGCTGATCCGCGCGGGCGCGTTCCTCCTCGGCCATCGGACGGCGATGATCGACGTCTTGCAGCGCGAGATGCTAACCGCGCACGCCGAGTTCACGGGCCGCGCCGGCCACCTTGCGCTTGAGTACCGTTCAACGGTCGCTGTTGGCGAGAGCGCCGGAGCATCACATGACCTGCAGCAGGGATTCGCCGATGCTTTGGAGGGCGCGTGGGCCCGCGATTCAGCCACGGCTACGACATCTGTTGGGCCGCACCGCGACGATCTGCGAGTTGTATCCGGCGATATTGACCTTGGCGTGTACGGCTCTCGCGGGCAGCAGCGGACGGCCGCCCTTGCGCTGGTCATCGCGCAATCGGCGTATGTCGGCCAACGGCTTGGCGATGAACCGGTCATCCTGCTGGACGATCCGCTATCGGAGCTCGATGCCGACCGCCGCGAGCGCGTCCTGCGCCACTGCCTGGCGCCGGGCCGCCAGGTTCTGATCACGACCGCTGATCCGGAACTTATCCCCGCAGACATCCGCGCTCAGGCCGCCACGTTTGCCGTGCGCGGCGGAACTGTGACGCCCAGCTAATGGTATTGCGTTAGGATGGAGAGGCGGCATGTGGAGGGGCGCTATGACAACGCAAGATGAACTGTTGGAGCGAATCGGCTTCAATCCGGACATACTGGGCGGCAAGCCAATCATTCGAGGAATGCGCATCGCCGTTGAGCACGTTCTCGGCCTTCTTGCGGCCGGCATGTCCCCGGACGACATTCTTCGAGACTATGAAATCCTGGAACCGGAGGACATTCAGGCCTGCCTGGTGTACGCCCACCGCTCACTCAAGGGTGAGCAGGTTTTCGCGCTCATCAAAGCCGCAGACCCCGCGAAACAGCCAATAGCGTAGCAACGTGCGCTTTCTCCTTGACGCCTCAACGTCTGCCCGACTATTGCGTCCTCTACTCGAGGGCCTTGGGCACGACGTGAAAGCCGTAGTGGATTTCGACCGTCACGCGCAGGACGAGCATATCCTGGAGATTGCGGTAGCCGAAGACCGCATCCTCATCACCCTGGACAAAGATTTCGGCGATCTGGTCTTTGCCCGTGGGTTCGATCATCGGGGCATCGTTCGGCTTTTCGACGGGGACGCGGAGCAACAGGCAAGCGCGATGGCGCGGCTGCTGGAAGAATCCGCAGATGTACTCCATAGACGGGCCATGGTTGTCATTGACCCTGACAGAGTGCGGATAGGACGAACCGGCGCCTAGCGTGATGGCCGGACTTGCGCACAAACTTGACCTTTTGCCCCGTTCGGCGTAGCGTCCACTCTATACGTGGGCGGCGCTGCTGAAACGCTGCGCGGCCGATTGGAGGAACGTCATGACGAGGATCGTCAGTATTGAAGAGGCGGGAAATCGATTCAGGGACGGGATGCTCATCGCCACCACGGGCGGCAATGACCGCTCCTCGATGGCGCTGACGCGGGAAATCGTGCGGCGGGGCATCAAGGATCTCACCCTCGTTTTCACACCTGCGGGCGGTCTCCAGGGCGACATGCTCATCGGCGCGGGCGCCGTCACGGCCATCGACACCGGCTCCCTCACCTTCGGCGAGCGCGGCTTTGCGCCGAACTACCGCCGTGTTGCCAAAGAGGGAGGCATCGCCGCGCTGGACAGCACCTGACCCGTCACGCTCACAGGGCTCCAGGCTGGAGCCAACGGCGTGCCGTTCATCCCGTCCCGCGGCGTGATCGGCACCGATCTGGTCAACCTCCATCCCAACTGGAAGATCATCGAAGACCCCTACAACGAGGGCCATGACATCCTGCTGGTTCCGGCTATCCGCCCGGACATCGCCATGATCCACGCCTTCAAGGCGGACCGGAACGGCAACGTCCTTGCGCCGAGCCACGAGGATCGCATGGTTGCGCAGGCAAGTGACAAGGTGCTCGTGACCGTCGAGGAGATCGTCGACTATGACCTCTCCGAAGACCCGCGCGGCGGCTTCCTGGTTCCGTGGCCGTTCGTCAGCCTCGTCGTCCACGCGCCACAGGGGTCCCACCCCGGCGGCATGCAGCCGTACTACGAGGCGGACAACGAGCACTTCGACCGGTACATGGAGGCGTCCAGAACTGCAGACGGGTTCAACGCGTACCTCGACGAGTTCGTGCGCCGGCACACCGAGGACGAATACCGCGAGATGGCGGCGCGCGTCGCCGTGCCTGCCTAAGCAGACGGACAGAGCCGCACAAACTCGATGCCGTTTCAGTCGGACGACTACACCATCGGCGAGTTGATGGCCACCCGCATCGCGCGGGAGGTTCGAGACGACACATACGTTAGCTCCGGCGCGGCATCGCCCGTGCCGATGGCGGGTGTTCTCCTGGCGCAGGAGACGCACGCCCCGGACATGATTTACGTCCCCATTGGCGCGTCTAACCCTGAACTCAACCTCATCAGCGGAAAGGAAGTCTTTGACCTCGCCCAGCGTGGCAGGCTGGACATCTTCTTTCTCGGCGGAGCGCAGATTGACGGCCACGGCAACATCAACCTGACCACCATCGGCGACCATGACAGGCCGGACGTGCGCCTCCCGGGCGCGGCGGGCTCCGGGATGCTCTACTTCATGACGAATCGCATCATCCTGTTCCGCCTGGAGCACACGCCGCGCGTCTTCGTGGAGAACGTGGACTTCATCACGTCCGCCGGCTCCAGCGGGGAACGAATTGAGCGCCCCGGCGGCCCTCATATGCTCATCACCAACATCTGCGTGATGATGTACCAGAGTGATGACAAGAAGTTCCGGCTTGAGTCCGTCCACCCCGGCGTCACCGTCGATGAGGTGAAGGACAACACCGGGTTCGAGTTTCTCATTCCCGACGACGTGCCGGTGACAACTGTTCCGACGCCGGAGCAGCTTGGGCTGCTCCGCGGCTCCATCAAGGACCGCGTCGGCGGCGAGTATCCGGGCTTCGTCGCGTCAGGGGGATTTGGCGGATAAAGTCCCTCAAAAATGCTTGACGCTCAGCGCGGGCAGGACAACAATGGTTCATGGACGCTGAGCGATCCACAGGGGTTTACGTCAAGGGCACGTTTGCGCGTGCCCTTGTGCTTTTTGCGGCACACGGGGCAGGGCTGAACGGCGCCGCGTTGCGGCGCCGCGTCGTTTAAGGGGGTAGGTCGAAATGATCGCAACGGAAATCGCCGAGCGGGGAATGGGCCTGGGCTTTGAAGACGAAGCGCCGGAATTCAAGCCGTTGCGGCGCGCATACGGGTTTGAAGAGGTAGCCATCGTCCCGGGGCAGGTCACCGTCAACCCGGAGCAAACGGATATCAGGCTCTCGATGGGAGACCGCATTTTCGAGCTGCCGATACTCGCAGCAGCGATGGACGGCGTGGTTGACCCCGCCTTTGCTGCCACGTACTCCCGCCTGGGCGGGCTTGCCGTGCTGAACCTGGAGGGCGTTCACGGGCGCTACCCCAACCCCGAGGAGGTTCTGCAAGAGGTAGTCGAAGCCCCCGCCGACTCCGTTACGGCCACCCTCCAGCGCATCTACTCCGCCCCGCTCAGGGAAGAATACGTCGGCATGACCATCGAGAAGATGAAGGCGCTCGGCGCGACCGTTGCCGTTGCCGCCACCCCTGCCAACACCAAGCAATTCGTCGGCGCCGTCGTTGAGGCTGGGGCGGACTATTACGTCTGCCAATCCACGGTCACGACCGCGCGGCATATCTCGTCCAGCCCGGTTGGGCTGCATTTCGACGATCTCGTGGGCCGCATTCATATCCCCGTCATCGTCGGCAACGTCGTCGGTTATCACCAGACGATGGAGCTGCTGCACACCGGCGTCGCCGGCGTCCTGGTCGGCGTCGGCCCGGGCGCGGCCTGCACCAGCCGCGAGGTTCTTGGCATCGGCGTGCCGCAGGTCACGGCGACCATTGAGACCGCCGCCGCGCGCGACGAATACCACCGCCGCACGGGACGCTACGTTCCGATCATCACCGACGGCGGCATTCGCTCAGGCGGCGATCTATGCAAGGCGCTTGTGGCGGGCGCGGACGCCGTGATGCTTGGTTCCATCTTCGCCTCGGCGGAAGAGGCGCCGGGCAAGGGCTATCACTGGGGAATGGCGACGCCGCACCCCGCCCTGCCGCGCGGCACACGGGTGCGCGTGGGCGTCCGGGCAACGCTGAACCGACTCCTCTTTGGCCCGACGGACCGCACGGACGGCACGGAGAACCTCGTCGGCGCAATCCACACCGCTATGGGCATG
The DNA here is from genome assembly GCA_963666115.2 of Dehalococcoidia bacterium. GTDB lineage: Bacteria > Chloroflexota > Dehalococcoidia > UBA6926 > UBA6926 > VXMO01. The sequence continues at coordinate 506,839 of CAXXET010000004.1, forward strand.
TGCGGCGCGGAGACCATCCGCGAACTGCAACAGGCGGAGATGATTGTCGCCCCCGCCATCAAGACGGAGGGCAAGCAGCTACAGATGGCAGGCCAGGTGTAGGTGGAGATTCCCGCTTTCGCGGGAATGACGGGTTGGCTGGCGGGCCAGGTGTAGGCGGGCTTTTACTCGACTGCGTTGACGGTGAAGCCCAGCTTGCCGGCGGGGATGTCGATCTCGAAGGTATCGCCCTTCTTCTTGCCGATCAGCGCGCCGCCGACGGGCGACTCATTGGAGATGCGGCCGCGCGCGGCGTCCGCCTCCGCCCGGCCAACGATGGTCCAGCGCTCCTCCTGGCCGTCGGAATCGACAACCACCACGGTTGAGCCGACGCGAACCTGGCCGTCATCCTGATCACCCTGATCCTCGATGATGACGGCCCGCCGCACGTTGTCTTCAAGCTGGCGGATGCGCCCCTCGAGAAAGGCCTGCTCATTCTTTGCGGCGTCGTACTGCGCGCTGTCTGTGATGTCGCCAAGCTCCTTGGCGCGCTGGATCATCTCCGCAACCTCGGGCCGGCGAATGGTGCGGAGCTCTTCAAGCTCCTCCTTCATCCGCTCCAGTCCCTCGGCGCTGATATACACGCTGTTGTCTGTCGATGCGCTGTCAGTAGTCATATCAAACTCCATTCTGAGAGTTGGCTATACAGTGTACTAGTCTTCAAGCTGTCCTGCCAGAGAGTTGAGCACGATTCCAGTGGCAACCTTCGGGAAGAAGTAGGTTGACTTGGGCGGCAGGCGCTCGCCGGCCTCCGCCGCCTCTGTCATATCCGCCATGCTCACCGCCTGCAGGAGAAAGCCGGCGTCACAGCCGCCCGCGCGAACGACGCGTATGCCCTCCGCAGCGTCACGCGGGTAGGACAGCCAACCGCGATCCTCCGCCTCATGCTGGTCTGCGCCCACCCCGTGCGTGAGCAGCACGTCCAGGAAAACACAGGGGCCAAGCCGTCCCCACGCCTCCGATTCTCCCGACAGCAGCCCCTCGAAGATGCCGGGCTCCAGGGGGCGGAGCAGTTTGAGGACATCGCCGGGCGGCTCAAGCAGCGCCATGATCGGCGCATCGTCCGCCTCGATTGCCGACGCGAATCTCTCAGCCGCTGCGGCATCGGACAGGCCGGCGATGGTGATTTTTTCCGCGCTGAAATACGTTTCCACCTGCCGCATCAGCCGCGACCGGGCATCGTCCGGCAGCCCCTGGACCAGACGATGGTAGGGAAGGCTGACCAGGCCCGGGTCATCGAGGGACGTCAGCGCGGCCAGGATGTACGCGGCGGCGTCCTCGCCGTCCTCCGCCCCGCCGGGCTGCCGGCCACGGTACGTTAGCGCCGTCTCATAGCGGTGATGGCCGTCCGCGACGAACAGGGGGCCGGACACTCCAAGCCTGATTCCCCCAACCTCTCCCGGGTCAGACACGTGCCAGATGTCATACTCGTCCCCGGCAAGGTCTGTGAACGACGTGTCCGGCGGGCGCGACGATATGGCCCGGAGCAGCATTCGAACCGCGCCGCCATCGTCCTCATACAACGCCATGATTGGGCTGATGTTTGCGTGAAGCGCATCCATCAGCATGAGGCGGTCGCGCTTGGCGGCCTCATGCGTGTGCTCATGCGGCAGCGCGGAGCCGTGCTCCCATTGCGCCAACCGGACCGCGCCCAGGATTTCGAAGCGACGGGTCTTTGCGCCGCCGAGCGTGAACGTGTGGCGAACCAGATAGAAATGCGCAGTCTCATCGCGCTGTAGGAATCCGCTTGCCGTCCACTCATTCCACGTCCTGCTCGCCGAACCGTACGGATCGGCCGGGTCCACGGCGGACGGCAGTTCGAGCCGGATGACGTTGTGCGGGCTGGCGTCAAGCAGGCGTTCGACGTCAGACGGGGCGATGACGTCATAGGGCGGCGCGGCAAGAGCGTCCAGCCCCCCCGCGCGGGTTGTATCGTAGCGCCAGCCGCGAAAAGGACGAAAGAGAGCTCCTGCCACCCTATGTCGCCTCCAGGATGCCGCCGGAGACCTCATCCTGCCCCTTTGCCCGCAGCACCGCCGACACAAGTTCCGGCAGGGCCTCTCCGGTCGGAGCGCGGACGACGATGTCGCACGCCTCCGTGAGAGCCGTCTCTTCCGGGTTGATCTCAATGAGCGTCGCGCCGTTCAGCCGCCGCGCCACTTCCGGGAGGGCGGCGGCGGGGTACACGACCGCCGACGTGCCCAGGATCAGGACGCAGTCGCTCAGCGCGGCCTCCTCCTGGCAGCGCCGGAGAACGTCCGGCGGGATCGGCTCACCGAACATGACCGTGTCCGTCTTGAGGAAACCTTCACAATCCGAGTCCGGGCACCGGGGCGGCAGCCTATCCAGCGGAATCTCCTCACGTGTATAGCGTTTCACGCACTCAATGCAGCGGATCAACGTGTGGTTGCCGTGGATCTCGGAGATGTTCTCGCTGCCGGCGGCGCGGTGGAGGTTGTCGACGTTCTGCGTCACAAGGTGGCGCAGCGCGCCCATGCGCTCCAGGTCGACCAGCGCGTAATGGCCGGGATTCGGCTGGGCAGACTCCAGCGCCTCGCGCATTTCCGGCATCTGGTTGTCGTTCAGCCGCTCCTCCCACCACTGCTGCGGGTCCCGGAGGAACCGTTGATAGCCGAGGTTGTCCGGCTCGCCGTACTTCTTCCAGAGGCCGCCGGGGCCGCGAAACGTCGGGATGCCGCTCTCGGCGGACATGCCCGCGCCGGCAAGCGCGGTAACGTACGTGGCCTCCACAATGGTCTGCGCGGCGTCCTCCAGGGCGGCTCGCACCGAGTCAGAAAGCGTCATGTGATCACACCGTTCTCTTGGGGGCTGTCCAGTGATTATAGGCGTGCTAGACGCGCGCTGCCGACTGATTGATCCGCTGCTCCAGCCGTTCGGTGTCCTGCTCTGACAGGTTAAAGTACTTCGCCTGCGGGTGGTGGAAGACGAGCGCGCTGACCGAGCCCTCCGGTTCCATCATCATCTCCTCTGTGAGGTTGACCCCAAGCGTTTCTGCCGGATTGAGGAGCCGCCACAGGATTTCCTGGTCCTCCAGCCTGGGACAGGCAGGATACCCGAACGAGTATCGCTTGCCCCGGTAGGCGGCGCGGAACAAGTCCGGCTTCGTGATGTCTTCCGGATCAGCGAATCCCCACATGGCGCGCATTCGCTGGTGGAGCAACTCTGCGAAACCCTCTGCGCCCTCCAGCGCCAGCACCTGCAGGATGTGTGAATCGAGGTACTCGCCCGTGTTCTTCCACTCGTCGGCCAGGGCGCGGACGCCCGGCCCAACCGTCGTGACAAACGCGCCCAGGTAGTCCGGCGCGCCGTCCGGGCGCACATAGTCCGCGAGGCTCAGGCCCTCCCCGGCGGCCTGTCTGCCGAATTGCAGCCTTTCCAGCGCGTGCCCCCCGTCCGGCGACAGGATCAGGACATCATCGCCGTCACGCACGGCGCGGAAGAACCTGAACACCGCAGATGCGCGGATATCGCCGCGTGACGCCATCTCCCTCTGAACACGGATGACACGCTCATGCAGCTCAACCGCCCGCTCGTTGCCGCCTTCCAGGTCATCGAGGAAGCGGCCCCGGTATCCCAGGTGCCGGACATAGAGCATGGTCGGGTTGATGTACGAGAAGATTTCGTCCAGGTCGTGATCCAACACTGCGTGCTCGATCAGGTCCGGCGGGCGGGGGGGCGCATCGACGGGCGCGATGACTGCGGGCGCGCGGCCGTCAGGCGACGGCGCGGCGGAACGAGCCGCGTCCTGGTCGCGCAGGGTATCCGTCTCCACCCGCAGCGCATCCTCAAGCCGGTTCCTGTCCTCCCGCGAGCGGATGCGGTTGGCAAGGTCGAGCCCCGTCATGGCGTCCTGTGCATACGCGACAAGCCCCTCATATTCAGGCGCGATGCGCAGCCGTGTAAACCGGTTGCTCAACGCCGCGCCGCCGACAAGGATAGGCACATCAACACCCGCCTCCGTGAAATCACGCACAGTCTCAACCATCATCTGCGCGGACTTCACCAGGAGGCCGGACAGGCCGATCATGTCCGGCCTGTGCTCGTGAAACGCCTCGATCAATTCGCCCGGCGGCACCTTGATGCCGCGGTTGATCACGCGGTAGCCGTTGTTGGACAGGATGATATCCACGAGGTTCTTGCCGATGTCATGCACGTCGCCCTTGACGGTGGCGAGCAGCACCTTGCCGCGAGAACTCGTCTCCGTCGTTTCCATGTGCGGCTCAAGATGCGCGACGGCGGCTTTCATCACCTCCGCCGATTCAAGCACTTCCGCGACAATGAGTTCGTTGGCCGCAAACAGCCGCCCGACCTCGTCCATGCCGTCCATCAGGGGGCCGTTGATGATTTCCAGCGGCGGGCGTCCCTCAAGGGCCGTGTCGAGATCCGGCGTCATACCTTCGCGCGTGCCCTCAACAACGCGCCTCGCAATGCGCTCATCCAGGGACAACCCTTCCATGCGGTCAACGCCCTGCTCGGCGGCGGATGCACGCTGCTCGCGGAAGTGGGCGGCAAAGGCGGCGATGGGATCATCGCCTCGCCAGAAGATTAGGTCGTCGCACAACTCACGCTCTTCGTCCGAGAGCGCCGCATAACGTACCAGGCCGCCCGTATTCACGATTGCGCTGTCAAGTCCCGCCTGCACGCAGTGGTACAGCATGACCGCGTTCAGCGCCTCACGGCCTGCCTGCGGCAGCCCGAACGAGACGTTGGAGATGCCGAGCGTCGTCTTGGCAAGCGGTAGCTCTTGCTTGATCAGCCGGATGCCCTCAATGGTCTCAACCGCCGAGCCGATGTAGTTCTCGTCGCCGGTGCCGACGGGAAACGTCAGCGCGTCAAAGATGATGTCTTCACCGCGCAAGCCGTACTTCTCCGTGAGCAGCCGGTACGAGCGTTGCGCGATTTCCAGCTTGCGCTCGCGCGTAATTGCCTGCGCCTGCTCCCGGTCATCGTCGATGCAGCCAACGATGACCGCCGCGCCGTAGCGGCGGGCAAGCGGCGCGACGGCGGCAAAGCGCTCCTCGCCATCCTCCAGGTTGATGGAGTTGATGATTGATTTGCCCTGCGTGCGCTTCAGCGCCTCCTCGATGACGCTGACATCCGTTGAATCAATGACCAGAGGCGCGCGCGTCTTGCGAACGAGCCGCTCCAGGAACACGTTCATGTCCGCGATTTCATCGCGATCCGGGTCCTGTAGGCAGACGTCCAGCGCGTGCGCGCCGTTGCGAATCTGGTCACGCCCAATCTCGGACGCCTCCTCGATGCTGCCGTCACCGATGAGGCGCTTGAAACGGCGGCTGCCAAGCACGTTCGTCCGCTCGCCGATCAGAACCGGCTTGGTGTCCTCGTCAATCGTCAGCGTCTCAAGACCGGACACGACGGTCGCAGTCGGATCGACAGGTGCTCGTGCGGGACGATTCAGCGCCACCGCGCACATTCGCTCAGTGTGTTCGTTCACCGTCCCGCAGCATCCGCCGATGATGTTGACCCAACCGGCATCCATGAAGGAGCCGAGAGCGGCCGCTATGTCCTCGGGCGTTTCGTGGTAGTTGCCGTCCTCATCCGGCAGGCCGGCGTTCGGAATCACCGCCACAGGAAAGCGTGATATCTGCGAGAGCGTGCGAACGTAGTCGCGCATGAACTCCGGCCCCGTCGCGCAGTTCATGCCGATCCACAGCAGGTCGCGGTGCGCGAACGACGTGTAGAACGCCTCGATGTCCTGCCCCGCAAGCAGCGTGCCCATCGTCTCGATCGTGCATTGCACAGCGGCGGGAACGTTGACGCCGAGGTCGTCATTGGCGCGGTCGATGCCCTCCAGCGCGGCCTTGATGTTGAGGGCGTCCTGCGAGGTTTCGACCAGCAGCACGTCGACGCCGCCCGTGATCAGCCCCCGTGCCTGCACACGGAAGTGCTCAACCAGTTCATCAAACGTGACATTGGCCGTGACGGAAATGGAGCGCGTTGTGGGGCCCATGGAGCCAGCGACGAAACGGGGATGCTCGTCGGTGGAGGCGTCGTCCGCCGCCGTCCGCGCAATCTCCGCGCCGACGCGGCTGATCTCCTCCGCCCTGTCCGCAAGCCCGTACTCGCCGAGCACGAGCGGCGTGGAGCCGAACGTGTTCGTCTCAATGATGTCCGCGCCGGCGTCCAGGAAGTCGCGGTGAATCCCGGCGATGGCATCGGGGCGCGTGATATTCAGATACTCGTTGCAGCCCTCAAGCTCGGCGCCGCCGAAGTCCTCGGCAGTGAGGCCAAGCGACTGGATGCGCGTGCCCATCGCGCCGTCCACGACGAGGACGCGCTCGGCCAGCAACTCCCGCAGGCGCGCCACCCGCGCCTCCCTGTTATCTGTCGTGTTGATCTCCATCCATCCATTGTAGTGTGTCGCGCGTATGGGCGGTACAATTGGAGGACGCGGTGGGGCTGTAGCTCAGTTGGGAGAGCGCTTCAATGGCATTGAAGAGGTCAGGGGTTCGACTCCCCTCAGCTCCACCAGCCAGATTGATTTGAGGGTTGTTATGCCAATACCGGAGTCGCAGCTGAGCAGGTGGTCTGACCATGGCTCTCAGAGGAAGGCGATCAGCACACATGAGAAGATCAGAAATGTGCTCGATAACCACAATTGGCCGGATGGCATGACGAGGGAATTCAGCCTGCAAGGCTCTTACAGCAGCGACACCAACCTGCCCAGTGGCAGCGATGTGGATGTTGTATTAGAGCTTACTTCGACGTTCTACGCGGACGTCTCGGGGCTCAGTGAGTGGACGCAACAGCCGATCCTTTCTGGACTAGTCGACCCACAGTGGACGTGGAACGACTTTCGCCGGGAGACTTTGAAGGCGTTGGAGAATGGCTTCGGCAAACAGGCAGTAAGCCAAGGGAATAAGACCATCAAGGTCAAGGAGGCCTCGACGAGGCTGCGAGCCGACGTGTTGGTATGTAAGGGCTACAGAAAATACGCGAGCACCTACCACTTCGTCGACGGTATCAATTTTTATGCGCGGCGGGACAAGCGATGGATCGTCAACTTCCCGAAACTCCACGACGAGAACGGTGCCGCCAAGAATCGTCGGACCAGTGACCGCTTCAAGCGGACGGTTCGGATGTTCAAGAAGGCGCGAAATTATCTCGTATCAAATGGCCGAATCCGGCGAGAACTAGCCCCGTCATACTTCATCGAGTGCTTGCTGTACAACGCCCCCGACTGGATGTTCAAGACTGGATTTCAGGCCACGTATAGCGACATCGTCAACTGGATGGTTCAGAACGACATGAGCCGACTCATGTGCCAGAACGGGCAAGTTCCCCTCTTCAGCGATTCACCCGATCAGTGGTCGCTGCGGGATGCGCAGAGTTTCGGCAACGCCCTCGTAGACCTTTGGAACAACTGGAGATAAGCGGCCTTGATGCACTCATACGATGCTGAGGGGCGCGGGCGAATATACGCGGGAATGGCGGTGCTAAGCGTGGGTCTAGTCTGGGCGATCGATAGAGGCCTCAACGTTACCAGCATTGATCCGCCATGGTGGCTGAGCGCTCCGTCCGTTGCGGGCGCGTACGCGATACTCTATTGGCTGTTCGACCGGCATGTTTGGCGGTGGAGACTCATACGGCGACTCGGCCTGCTGTCGGTACCTGACCTGAACGGACAATGGTCAGGCGAAATAGATTCGTCCTTCGGTGACGAAGGCACGAAGAGAAACGTCAAGGTGAACATCCTGCAAAGGTGGTCGTCAATGCTGATCACGCTCCAGGCAGACGAGTCGAGTTCACACAGCACAATGGCGGCACTAAGAGCCCGCGACATAGACAGCCCTGAACTCACGTATACGTACGCAAACGAACCGCGCGCGAGGGCGACGGACGCCATGCAATCCCACCGGGGGACCTGTACTCTCCGGCTGGCAGCTGGCCGTCTAGAGGGCAATTATTATACGGGCCGCGGCAGAGGGACGGTGGGCGAACTGAAGCTCGTGAGAACGGAATAGGCAGGGAATTGTCTAAGACATAGACCCCGCCCGTTCCACTGGCCTGGGCCGCTATCCCCGTTCATCTTGCCGCCCCAGCAGGAAGCCCTTGAACTCCGCGCTGTACCGCTGGTAGGCGAGGCCGGCGCCCAGGAGCAGCGCGCCGAGGGTCACAAACGCGGCCACGCGGTAAACCTGTTCCAGCAGGAACACGTCGAACACGAACAGCTTGATCACCGGCACGGCAAGCAGAGCCATTCCGGCCAAGCGAATACGCGATTCATCCCGCAGGAAGCCTGCCGCTATGACGACCACACCGTAGACCGCCCACAAGACGGTCAACGTCAAGTGCATCGCGCTGTCCTGCTCCGTCCCCAGCAATTCCTCCTGCACGGAGAAATAGTGAATCGCCTCCAGGCTCATTGACCATAGGGCGAGGCCCCCCGCTGCAACCGGCAGCCAGCGCATAATCTGACCTTCCCGATAGGACAGATTCCGAATGCGTTCCCTGAACGCGAATGCGACGACTGCAATCGCGGCGACCGTGACAACGTTGGCGCCGAAATGCCAATTGAGAACGAGGGTATACGTCGCGGCATCCGGGAGCAGGGCAAACGTGTCCAGGAGGACAATCTTGACGATTGCCAGTCCAAGCAGGCCAAGTCCGCCTTGCCGGGCCAGCGCGAGATTCTTCCATAGCCCCGCGGCCAACAATGCCGTTCCATACAGCGCCCAAATCACCGTCAGCGCGAGCATTATCGCCACGCCTTGGTCGATATCCAGCCTCTCTTCCCGTACGGAGAAGAAATGCACGATCTCTACGGTGAGCGCCCAGACAGCCAGCACATTCGTCGCGGCAAACAGCGCCCTGAACGCGGCAGTCTCTTGCTCCACGAGATTGCGGATAACATCCCGATACACATAGCCAATCGCCGCAACGGGCGCGGCGGCAACGACAAACGACAGGAACTTGGAATTGAGAACGGGAATATGCGAATCGACCTCGGGCAAGATGATGAAGCTATCCACCAGCACAAGCTTCACGAAAACGAGGCCGACCAGAGCGAGCCCGCCCCATCGCGCCAATGGCTTGTTCCGCGCCAGTCCCAGTACAAGCAGCCCCGCAGCGTACACTGCCCATATCCACGTCAGCGTTATCAGCAGCGGGCTCACCTCATTCCGCTCTACTTGCCAGTCGGCGATTGCCTCAGGCACAAGGCCGTAGAAGAACACTGCCTCACGGCTAAGCGTGACGAGGGTCAAAACGCTCGCGGCGGCCATCAATGTCGCCGCAGCCGGAAGTTCCTTCTCGTGTGAAGAGTCGCGGTTGCGGTGGTAGAGGTAGGCTGCGGCATAGACCGCCCCAATGACGAACACCGCCACGCCGAAGTGCTCATTCAGGAGAACGCTGAAGTCGTCAATTTCTACGTCCGGAGGGAGATTCAGCAAGTGCATTGCGGACAGCGCCAACGCGCCCAGCCCGAACACCCGCATCGGCAGCCGTCCCAGCACGAAGCCGCTCCACACCAGCACCACGCCCTGGGCGGCCCACGCCGTCATCAGCCACACGCCCGTTAACGCCAACGGAATCGAGAGCGTCAGGAAGACCAGCGCGATAGGCAGTGTAATCATCGCGGTCTGTGGTGGCGCGCCGGGCCGCGTATACGCGACGAAAGAAATCGCCCCGTACAGAATCGCCATTGCGGATGCAATGACCCACAGCCAGTCACTGTACGCATCCGACAACACCATGGCCGTCAGCGCCAGGTACGCAGTCGCATTGACAGCCACCAGGGCCATATCGAGCGAGCCGGGCACCCGCCGCCAGATGATGTGGAACAGGGTCGTCGCCCCCACGAATATCAGGAAGATGACCGTCAGCCCCGCCTGGAACAACAGCGGGTCAGTCTCCGGATACTGGTTATACCCCGCCGCGAACAGGCCGTATGAGCCTATCCACCCCGCAATCGTGAACCATCGCCAGTTCCGCACGGACGCCACGCCGAGTATCCCAAGATCGACGATGGCGATGTACGGCAGCACGAGCCGCACGTCCGGCAGCTCCGGTCCCAACAGGATTGGCGCGATGAACGCTCCGACGATGCCCAGGAAGCCAATCACGCGGGAATCCAGGCGGATGGCCAATGCGCCCGCCAGCGCCACCACACCGCCAAGCGCGAGGAATGCCAGGTCGGGGCGGATCAACTCATACAGCACATAGGCCGCGTAGATGGACATGTAGAGCGTCGCCGCGCCGCCCGCAGTGACTGCTTGCGCCCATACCGCCGCGCGTTGCCGTGTATATTCCCCCAGCGCCAGAAGACCCGCGCCCGCAGCAAGTCCAAGAGCGATACGTCCCGTCTCCCCGATCCAGTTGTTATCGAAAGAGAGCTTCAGGAAGAACCCAATGCCGAGCGCCAGCGTCAACGCGCCAATGATTGCCAGCCAATTCCGTCCCAGAACTCTATCCCAATCAATGGACGGCAAGGACAGGTCTGGTTGCCCCGGCGTGCTCCTCCGCTGCGGCCGTGGCGGCGCATTTCTCTGCTGTGGCCTCGGTGGCGCGCTCCTCTGCTGCGGCCCCGGCGGCGGCCTATCGACAGCAGTAGCCGGCGGTTCCTGCGATTCGCGTGCTATTTCCGCCTGTAGTCGGTCCAGGCGCCTGGCAATTGCCTCGACGTCCCGGCGCATCTGCGACAATTCTGCCGCATATCGACGCTCCCCGGTATCCTCACCGGCGGGAAACCCGATTTGAGCGCCGCAATTCTCGCAGTAGACGGTTCCTGCGGGGTTGGCCGTGTTGCAGACCGCGCAACGAATCTCGTTCACGAATGCTCCCCGATCCGGCAGAATACGCCGGGCTCGCTACCGCACACTATACTCCCTCCGCTTTAGCCGTATATCGCCGCCACTCCCTCCCATCCCCACGCGGAACCCCCGCCCCCAGTGGTATAATCCCAACGGCATGACGCGCCCCGCTTGTGGGGCCGTCCGGCGTCCCCGGGTGGGGCGGACGCAGATGAGTCCTGAGGGGGTACAGGCATGTCGGAAGGGGTTGTTGGCGTTCGGCAGATGCCGATGCGCGAACTCACGGACATACAGAAGCGGCAGGCGTCCCTGCTGTGGTTCTCAGAGGTCGATTCCGGCGATCTGGCGCTTGCCGGCGGCAAGGGGGCCAACCTCGGCGAGATGACGCGCAGGGGCGCGCCGGTGCCGCCCGGTTTCGTCGTCAGCGTCGTCTCCTACCAGCAATTCCTCACCGACAACGGCCTGGACGCCAGGCTGGGCGAGATTCTCGGCGGCGTCGACGTCTACCATTCCTCGAACCTCGTTGAGGTCGCCGCGCAGGCGCAGCAGGCGATCCTCTCCGCGCCCATGCCCGCCGGTCTCGCCACAGAGATTGCGGATGCCTACCGCGAACTCGGCGAGGGGCCCGTCGCCGTCCGCTCGTCCGCGACGGCGGAAGACTTGCCGGACGCCTCATTCGCGGGACAGCAGCGCACGTATCTGAACGTTGAGGGCATCGACCAGGTGCTGGAGACCGTCAAGGGCTGCTGGGCGAGCCTGTTCGAGGCGCGGGCTATCTTCTATCGCGCGGAGCAGAATTTTAATCAGCTTGGCGTCGGAATCGCCGTGCCCGTCCAGCGGATGGTGCAGTCCGAGATTTCGGGCGTGATGTTCACGGCGGAGCCGAACCGCAGCGACCGCTCGAAGGTGCTTATCGAGGCCGTTTACGGCCTCGGCGAGTCTGTTGTATCCGGCGCAGTGACGCCGGATTCTTATTTAATCCAGAAGGACGGCATGGAGATCCTGGAGAAGCGGCTGGTGCCGCAGAGCAGGATGCTCACGCGCAATCCGAACGCCGCCGGCGCAGACGACCTCAACCACGAGGTCGAAGTCCCCATCGAGATGTCGCGGACGTACAAGCTCACGGACAGCCTGATTGCGGAGATCGCGCAGCACGGACTCAACCTCGAGGAGGCATACAGCCACCCGCAGGACATCGAGTGGGCCATCGAGGGCAACGAATTCTACATCACGCAGACGCGCCCTATCACCACGCTCGGCAGCGTCGGCGAGTCCGAAGGGCTGGAGGTGGACGAATCAACGTATCCCCTGCTCCTGCAAGGCACGCCCGCCAGCCCCGGCAGCGCGACCGGCACGGTCGTCGTCCTCCCAAAGATCGACGAGACCTCGCTTGACCAGCTGGAGCGCGTCAAGGACGGCGACGTTCTCGTGACGGAGATGACGACGCCCGACTACGTGCCGGCCATGAAGCGCGCCACCGCCATCATCACGGATCACGGTGGCCGTACCGCCCACGCGGCCATCATCTCCCGCGAACTGAGCATCCCGTGCGCGGTCGGCACCGGCGCGGCGACGACCACGCTGACGGACGGGCAGATCGTGACGGTGGACGGGTCAACCGGCCGCGTCTACGAGGGCGCGGTTCCCGGCGCGGGCCAGGACGTTAGCGAGGATGACGCGGCGGCGAATCTACGGACGAAGACGAACGTCTACGTCAATCTCGCAGAGCCTGACCTGGCGGATGTCATCGCCGCCCGCAACGTGGACGGCGTGGGGCTGCTGCGCGCCGAGTTCATCGTTGCGCGCATCGGTGAGCATCCCCGCCTGATGATCGAAGAGGGGCGCGGCGAGGAATACACGCAGAAGGTGGTGGACGGCCTGATGAAGTTCGCTGCCGCCTTTGACCCCCGCCCTGTCATCTACCGCACGACCGACTTCAAGACGAATGAGTACCGCAACCTGCGCGGGGGCGACCGCTACGAGCCGGAGGAAGAGAACCCGATGATCGGGTACCGGGGCGCGGGGCGCTACGTCAAGGAGCCGGATATCTTCGCGCTTGAGATCGAAGCCGTGCGCCGGGTGCGGGCCGAGCACCCCAACCTCCACGTGATGATCCCGTTCGTCCGCACCGTGGATGAGCTTGTCCATACCAAGTCGCTGCTGGAGCAGTACGGGCTGCGGCGCGGCGACAACGGCTTCAAGCTGTGGATGATGGCGGAGGTTCCCTCAAACGTCATCCTGCTGGAGGAGTTCATCAAGGTCGGCATCGACGGCGTGTCCATCGGCTCCAACGACCTGACCCAGCTTGTGCTGGGCGTGGACCGTGACAGCGCCATCCTGGCCGACGATTTCGATGAGCGGAACGAGGCGGTCATGCGGGCGTTGGAGACCATCGTCACGACGGCTGCGCGGCTGGGGGTCACGTGCGGCATCTGCGGGCAGGCGCCGAGCTTCTTCCCGGACCTGACCGCCAAGCTGGTTGAGTGGGGCATCACCTCCGTGAGCGTCTCCCCGGACGTCATCAACCACACCCGCCGCATCGTGCATGACGTGGAAACGGCGCAGGCCGCTGGCGCCTAACCCCTATTGGACGCCGTGCGTTACACTAGATACTCGTATACTCACTGGCACTGTCCAACCACCATAAGGGCGCGGGGCGATGATCGAGGCGCGTAGCCTAACAAAGTTCTACGGGGATTTTCCGGCAATCGAGGATGTGTCCTTTGCCGCCGAGCCGGGCGAGGTGATCGGTTTCCTCGGCCCGAACGGGGCGGGGAAGACGACCACCATGCGCATCATCACGGGCTTCACGCCGCCCACCGCCGGCACAGCCGTTGTGGCAGGCCACGACGTGCAGGAAGAGCCGCTCGCCGCCCGCGCGTCCATCGGCTACCTGCCCGAAACCGTGCCCCTCTACACGGACATGACCGTCCGCGAGTACCTGCATTACATGGGCGAGCTTCGCGGCATGAGCAAGTCCCGCATCCGGGGCCGCGTTGACGACGTGTTCGGCCTCTGCCGGCTGGAGGAGTACACGGACTCCCTCGTCAGCAAGCTCTCCAAGGGCTACCGCCAGCGCGTCGGCATCGCCCAGGCTATCCTCCACGAGCCGCCGGTGCTCGTGCTCGACGAGCCGACGATCGGCATCGACCCGCGGCAGGTCGTCGAGACACGGCAGATCATCCGGGGGCTCGGCGGCGAGCATACCGTCATCCTGTCAACGCACATCCTGCCGGAGGTCAGCATGGTCTGTGACCGCGTGCTGATCATTCATGAAGGACGGATCGTGGTCATGGACACGGCGGAGCGGCTGTCCGCGCGGCTCGGCGGAGTCTCCCGCGTCGTCATGGACGTGCGCGGCCCGCGCGAGCAGATCAGGCAGGCCCTCTCCCAGGTGGACGGCGTTACGGAGGTAACGCTGTCAGACGCGGGCGGGCGCCAGCAGTTCGTCGTGGAGTGCGCGCCGAGCCGCGACATCCGAATCGAACTTGCGCGCTCCGTGGCGGATCACGGTTGGGGTCTCGTGGAACTCCGCGCGATGGGACTTTCGCTTGAGGAAATTTTCCTGCGGCTCACCACCGAGGATGAGGAGGCCGCCGCATGAACGCGCGGACAATCCGCACCATCTGGTTGCGTGAACTGCGTTCCTACGCGAACTCGCCCAACGCCTGGGTCATTGCCGCCATCTTTCTCGGCCTGACCGGCCTCTCGTTTGCCCTGAGCGTCACCGGCCGCTACCCGGAGGCGACGATTCGCGGGTTCCTCTTCGGCCCCATCGGCCCCATTGGCGCGTTCTTCCTGACAATCCTCATCGCGCCCGCGCTCACCATGCGGCTGCTGGCGGAGGAGCAGAAGCTGGGCACGATCGAGCTTCTCCTGACCGCCCCCGTGAGGGATATCGAGATCGTCTTCGGGAAGTATCTCGCCGCGTTGACAATCCTCACGGGCATGTACTCCCTCACCCTCTATTTCCCGCTGCTGCTCTTCTTCTTCGGCAGCCCGGACGTCATTCCCCTCATCACGGGGTACGTCGTCCTCTTGCTCGTGGGCGCCGTGGCTATCGCGGTGGGGATGCTGGGCTCTGCCCTCACCGCCAATCAGATCGTCGCCGCAATATTCTCGCTTGCAATCCTGCTCATCCTCTGGCTGTTCAATGCGACGGCAGCGCTGGGCAATCCTGATCACGCATGGACGGACGTGGTGACGTTCCTTGCGATGAGCGAGCACGTCCGGGACATGGCGTTCGGGGTGTTCGACACGAGGGACATCATCTATTTCCTCTCGTTGATTGTGTTCTTCCTCTTCCTGACGGTGCGGGCCGTTGAGACCCGCCGCTGGCGGTGACCCGTTAATGCGTGAGCGTTTGTCCCTCCGCGGGGAGCGCGCAGCCGAAGACATCGGCATTGCGCTGCTTGTCGTCGGCGCGGTTGCCCTCATCAGCGGCGCGCTCCTGTACGCCATCGTCGCTGAGCTAAGAACCTGGGCGCTTGTGCTCACGGGTGTCGGCGCGCTCGCGCTGGTCGTTGGCGCGTTCCTCAGCCGCGAGCAGGTCGTCCGCATCATGTCGACGCGGCAGGGGCGATACGGCGTCAACACGCTCGTGATGATCATCGCTTTCACCGTCATCCTTGCGCTCGTCAACATCGTCGGCGCCGCAGTGAACGCCCGCGTGGACTTGACGGCAAACCGCGGCTTTACGCTCGCAACGCAGACGCAGGAAGTCCTGAGAAGCCTTGACCAGCCGGTGGAGGCTTACGGCTTCTTCACGCCGGGCGACGAGGCCGCCGCCGCAACGGAACAACTGCTCCGTGAATACGACCTGCTGAGCGACAACTTCACGTATGAGATCGTCGATCCGGAGACGGACCCGGCCAAGGCCAGCAGGTTCAACGTCGATCAGAACGGCGTGGTCGTCTTTGCATCGCGCGACCGTGTGACGCAGACACGCCAGATTTCCGAGCAGGACTTTACGTCGAATCTCCTCCTGGCGACGGGGACGCAGCTCCGGACCGTCTGTTTCCTGACGGGCCACGGCGAGCACAGCATCCTGAGCACGACGGACATCGGCATGAGCCGCGCCAAGGAGGCGATGGAACGCGAACTGTACGTGGTGCGTGACTTTGGGTTTGCGTCCGCCGGCCAGGTGCCGGACGAATGCTCCGTCGTCATCGTCGCGGGCCCGGACCGCGACCTTGTCGCGGAAGAGGGGCGTGTTGATCGAGACCTGCTTGGCAACTACCTGGCCCGCGGCGGAAACGTCCTGTTCCTTCTCTCCGATAAGACGCCGGATTCCTGGCTGGAACTGCTCTTCCTGGCGGGCATTGCCGCCGGCGGCGGCACGATCGTCGACCCGGCCAGCTATGCGCAGCCCGACATCACGACACCGACGATCCGCGCGGATGCGTACCTGCCCGACCACCCGATAACCGCCCCGATGATCGACCGGTCTCTTGTGACGTTCTTCCCCCTGGTTACACGTGTAGCGCCGCTGCCTCAGGAGGCGCTGGAAGGCTCCGGCTTGACCGTCTATCCCCTGGCATTCACAACAGACCGGAGCTGGCTGGAGCGCGACGAGGCAAGCCTGACAGAACCGCGATTCGACGCTGACCAGGACACGCGCGGTCCTCTCTCGATTGCGTCGGCAGTTGAGTTCCCGGCCGACCCCCGCTTCCCGGAGGATACGGCGGGACGCATCGTCGCTGTCGGCAATTCCGCATTCGCCACAAACCAGTTCATCAACTCCGTCGGCAACCTGGACTTGATGATGAATTCCGTCAACTGGCTCACGGAACAGGAAGGGCTCATCGGCGTGCGGGCACGGCTGAACGTGCCGCGCATCCTTACGCTCACGCAGCGGCAGGCGAACTGGATTCTCTACTCATCCGTCGGCGTCTTTCCGGCCTTCATGATCCTGGTCGCGGGGTGGACGTGGTGGCGGCGGCGCTGAGTCACGTCCTCCCAGTCAGCGCCGCAGGGGAACGGCGCGTTCCATGAACTTCAGAATCACACTCCTCCTCGTGGTGGTGGCAATCCTCATGGGCGGCTACCTGTGGCTCGGGCCGCCCCTGACCGAGCCGGAGGAGGACGACAGCCCAACCTCACAGGATTGGTTCTATCTTGTCGACGACTCCCTGATCAATCGCCTTGACGTCACGTATTTCGGCACGCCCGCCATATTCATTCGAGACAGCGAGCGCGTCTGGCACTATGGGAGCCTGGACGGCCCGCCGGTCAGCGAGGAGTTTGCGGGCACACCATTCCTCGCGGGCGGCGCGCGCTCTCCCCGCCTGATCACGGAGAATCCGGATGACGCAGACCTCGCGCTCTATGGACTCGACGACCCGCAAATTACCCTGCGCT
Source organism: Dehalococcoidia bacterium (assembly GCA_963666115.2). GTDB lineage: Bacteria > Chloroflexota > Dehalococcoidia > UBA6926 > UBA6926 > VXMO01. The sequence goes on from CAXXET010000004.1 coordinate 524,031, forward strand.
TCTACATGGAGGACGGGCAGGCCTACACCGTTTACGTGGGTGATCTGACCCCGGACCGCATCACGAACTACGCGCGAATTGACGGCATTGACCGTGTCTATCTCCTGGACCGCGCGTGGGGCGAGCATTTCGCGCGCCTCATCACGGAGAACTCCATCTTCGTCAGCACTCCAACACCGACGCCGGACCCGAACGCCACGCCAACTCCATGAAATGGATCGAATTCAGCGTCATCGTCAGCGGTGAGACGGCGGAGGCCGTCACCGACCTCTTCTCCCAGTACGCCCACTCAGGCGGCGTCGCGATACAAGAACTATCTGAACCTGAAGAGACTCGAACCGGCCCGCAGTCCCTCACCCAAACCCGCCGCGTCCGCGTGGCCGCCTACGCCCCTATCCCCGATAACGGCGATGACAGCGCGATTGTGGCAGCGCGGCAAGGGCTGCGCGACGGCCTGTCCTACCTGGGCATGATCACGCCCGTCGGCGAACTCCACGAACGGACGATCGCGGACGAGGACTGGGAATCCGCGTGGCGCGAACACTTTCACCCGCACCGCGTCGGCCATCGATCCGTTGTCGTTCCGACGTGGCGCGACTATGACCCTGAGCCGGACGACATCGTGGTTCGCCTCGATCCCGGCATGGCATTCGGCACCGGGCTCCACCCGACGACCCAGCTCTGCGCCCGCGAATTGGAAAAGCGCGTGGAGGCAGGACCAACCGTGTTGGACGTGGGCTGCGGCTCCGGCATCCTCTCCATCATCGCCGCGAGGCTTGGCGCGTCGCGCGCGCTCGGCATCGACATCGACCCCGTCGCTGTTGCCGCCGCCCGCGACAACGTAGAGCACAACGGCCTCTCGAACGTCATCGAGATACGCGAAGGCACGCTGCCCCGCGCCGGCCAGGACCCGTTTTCAGCCGCCCGGCAGGATTGGCCGGGGCCTGTCGCGGCAAAAGGCGGTTGGGACATCGTGGCGGCCAATCTGACGGCGGAGGTTTTGGAGGAGCTGGCCGAGCCGCTTGCCGCCGCAGCACGCCCCGGAGGAATGCTTATCGGCTCCGGCATCATCACCGAGAAGTTTGACCTCGCCGCCTACGCCCTCATGGACGCCGGGCTGCGTCTCATCGACGCCGTATCGGACGAGAGCGGCGACTGGCGCGCCGTTATTCTCATCCGCCCCGAATCGCGGTAGATTTCATACATGGCATCCATCCGCGCCGTCCTGCTGGACATGGACGATACCCTCTGCGACTCAGAGGGCCTGACGCCTATTCGCCTACAGGCCGTGCAGGAGGCGCTCGCAGATTCTGTTGAGCCGGCGCTGCTCGCCCGCGTGATGGAGGAGGCGCTCAGTTGGGATTCGGTGGGTGTCCCCGGGCGGTTCCTCAACCGCATGTCCCGCATCGCGGAGCAGCTTGAACTGGACGAAGAGGGCACGCAATTCATGCGAAGCGTGTATAACGGAATCCTGATGGACAATCTGCGTCTCTATGACGGCGTCGAGGACACCCTGCGCTGGCTGCGCGACCGGTTCTCGCTCGGCCTCGTCACCAACGGCCCCTCCGACCTGCAGCGCGGCAAAATCGACGTCCTTGAAATAGGCCCGTACTTCAAGAGCATCGCCATTGGCGGCGAGGTTGGCGCCTACAAGCCGGAGCCAAAGATATTCGAGCAGTGCATGACGGAACTGGACGTCACGGCGGATGAGTGCATCTACGTCGGCGACCGCACGGAGGCAGATGTTGTCGGCGCGCGTAACATGGGAATAGTCGCTATCCGCATCAGAAAGTCGTACCCTTTCCCAATGGACGATGAACCGGCGCCGGACTACTTTCTGGACAGCGTGAATGAGCTGCCCGCCCTGATGGTCAGGGAAGGGTGGGCGGGCAAGGGGAAGCATGATGAGCACACCCCGGGATAACCAGGACAGTGAGGCGGAATCACAGAATGACGGCCTCCGCGATGAGATTGAGGAGATCCTGCGAGAGCAGGGCGAAAAGCCCGTCATGCCGCGCCCGCCGAGAGCGCGAGACGGCGGCCCCATCAACAGGATGGCCGGGATGTTCATGAGAACCACAATCCTGCTCCTTCTCCTGCGGCTCGCCGTCGCGTTGGCGTTCGCATTCATCGCCGTGCGGATTCTCGGGCCGCGCGCCATCCTGCTGTTCATCGCCATCGCGATGGCCGTTCTCGCCGTCATCATCATTCGTTACATGATCGAACGCAGGCGGTACAGTCGATAAGCAACCCGTTTGATGGCACAATAAAGGCAGCCTGACATCGATGGCGCAGCGCGCCGCAGAGTGGAGGATGCCAATGCCGCGTGGACAGGAGCCGGGGACACTTCTTTGGCAGTCGGTTGGGACGTCCTTCTGGGCGATATTCCTGAAGAGGCCGATCCCGTCGGCATCGCCACACGGGCTGCGGATGCGCTGGAGGCGCGCGCGCCCCAGAACTCATACGTTGCCCGCACCGTGTACGCCATGGGAGCGGCGTTCGCCCTGCCCTACGCCGCGTGGCTCGGTTCCAAGTGGGCGCTTGGCGCGGCGGGCCTCGTCCACCGCGCCGTCTACCGCGAGGCCGCCACGGCGCTGCTCAAGGGCGCAATCTCCATCCGGGGCGGCCTGAATGCCCTGAACGAACTTCAACACGATGACAACCAGGAGGCCGCCCAGGAGGGCGCCACAGACGACGTTGAGCGGCTGATGCGCGAAGCGGGCATGAGCGAGTCCGTGACGGGAACCGCGCAGGAGGTCTCGGCGGATGCCCTCCAGCGGCAGCGTTCACACGCGCTGCGCAAGCTGGGCAACGATTTCCGCGACGGTGTCGTGGGCCCTCTCATGTACTTTGCGGTTTTCGGCATCCCCGGAGCCGTGGCCTATCGGGTAGTCAAGACTCTCGCTGCGAGGTGGCAGAGGCACGGCGACGATCCTCTTGCAGTGGCGGCCAGGCGCGTCGACAGCGCGGCTACAATCGTGCCGTCAGTGGCGTCCGGGCTGATCCTGTCCGCCGGAGCGCAGTTGACGTCACAGCGCGGACAGGCAGCATGGGAGACGAGCCGTGCAGAGGCTCGCGCGCGCGGCAACGTGCTCGAAGGCGGCTGGACGGAGGCGGCGATGGCAGGCGCGCTGGGCGTCAAGCTGGACGCGGAGCCGGATGTCACCGACTGGCAAAGCCCTACAAACCCCGAGGGGCGCAGCATCGAGAACGAGGACATAGAGCACGCCCGCCAACTCTTCTGGATAGCCACCGCCTGGGCCGTCGCCGCAACCCTGGCGGCAGTAATCCTGCGCGGGGCTTTCACCCGGGGGCGGTAAGCAAGTCCCCGGCAATCCCGCAGACATCATCCATGAGGAACGCGCCACCGTTGACCCGTATTGACAATGTGCAAATATATGCATATTCTGGTTGCGCGAGGGTCGGGTGTTTCCTCCTGCGGAGGTGACGACTGACCCTCTCTTTGTGCCTCACTTCTAGTCGACGTCGGCCGATTCTTCAACGAGTCGCATTCGATACAAGCCAGGGCGCGGTTGCCCTTCGTGACTAGTCTGATCTACGGTCTTCTGCTCAATGACACGATAGAAGCGACGTATCGCAAGCAGAAACGGATCGCCCGATGGGACACTACTGAAGAGTTGAGCCTCCTCGTACAAACGCACCACTGATGCCACCATGTCGGCTATCTGTACCCCCGCCGAAGCACGTGAATCCCCGAAGAAGGGCGCTTCCGAAATATTTGAACAGGCGCGGCCCTCTTCGGAACGATACAGAAACGACTCGAACTTGAAAGACAACCCGCCAACTTGGCTAGGGGAACCATCTATCAACATGGCCGCCATCTCGTCCTTGGCCTCAGCCAAGAGCTGTACGCGCTGCGTCAGGAAACGATACTGATTTGGCAAGAGGTTGGATGACTTGTCTGGCGCAGTCGCAGGCCTCTCCATAATCACCGCAAAAATCGTTACCGGCAGGTTGAGCAGAGTGCCGAAGAATTCCTCTACGAATGCTACTTCCATCGGACGTCTACGGAAGGTCGGACGGGTGATAAGCCTTGCGCCCTTCATTTCCATCCGCTCCTTACCCAGTACATCCCGCTTGAGAGCGTGTATTCGCCCTGCAACCGTCCGCGCGTCGTCATCTTGCACGCAGACGGCCACAACTACGGGGCGCGTAGCAGGATCGTTAGGGTGCGGGTGTCCGCTCTCATCTAGGTAAACTAGCATCAGCAACTTCTCCTTGTTCCGTTCAGTGATGGAGGCATTCCAGTAGTATAGAATATGTGTTCCCGCAATGCAGCCCAAAACCACTTGGAGGGCCCCACCACCTGCTGAGGCCCTCCCTAACGCGCTCCCCCACCCAACTGCGCCATTCGGAGCGGGCGGAGCGCGGGCGCGCTACCACTCTATGGACGCAGCGCCAGACAGTCAAATGAACTCGCTGCAAATGCAGAGGCACGCGCCTCTCTACCGCAAAACCCCCATCCTCTCCAACTCTCCCCGCCGTTCTACGGACAACCCCAGCACCGTGTCAAACACGTAATCGTTCTGTTGGCCCTTTGTTGGGCATGGCTGGCCCGCGTTGCCGGGGGTATCCGGGAGATTGACGTCGATGCCCTGGTGCTCCATCAGCCCTGCGTCCGCGTGATTGGCCTCCACGATAGCCGCCGGCCGACCTCGCAAGTGCGGATCAACGTAGAGCGTCTCGCCGTTGGCAACATATGTGGCCGGAACCCCGGCCTGCTGCAATATCCGCATCGCGACGCGCGGCGTGTACTGCTTCGTCCACTCGCCGATATTGGCGTCCAACTCTTCCTTGTTGGCGATGCGCGCCTTCATCGTGGCGAATCGATCATCGTTGGCCCATCCCGGGCTCCCCATCGCCCCGACAAGCGCCTGCCACTGCTCCTCTGTCTGAACCTCGATCGCGCACCATTCATCGAAGCCGATGCACGGATACACGTCGTGCGGCGCGTAGAACTCGCTGCGATTGCCTGCGGGCGGCGGGTTGTGGCCGTTGATCATATAGTCCATGTACGCGACGGTCAGCAGGTGCGCCCCGCCCTCCACCTGCGCAAGCTCGATATACTGCCCTTCGCCCGTGCGGTCGCGGTGCTCCAGCGCGGCGGCAACGGACAGCGCGCCAAAGATGCCCGCGATATAGTCCGGGAACGGCATCTTGATGCGCGTGTCCATCGGCGCGTCCGGGTGCCCCCACAGGTTCGTGATGCCGGACACGCCCATGATCTGCTGCCCGTAGCAGAAATACGTGCTGAGCGGCCCCGTATTGCCCATCCCCGGCATCGCCAGCATGATGATGTCCGGCTTGACCTTGATCAGTTCGTCATAGCCCACGTTCTGCCGATCCATGACGGTCGGCCTGAAATTCTCGATGACCGCATCGCTCTTGGCGGCCAGCTCCCGGATCAACTGCTGGCCCTCCGGGGTCCGCATGTCGATGGTCGCGCTGATCTTGGCACGATTCAGGTCCTGGAACGTCGTTTGGCCCGGAGCGCGGTTGTCGTCCAGGTCCTCCGACTCAATCTTGATGACCTCCGCGCCGAAGAAGCCGAGGAACATCGTCGCCAACGGCCCCGCGAACGCCCGCGTAAAGTCCACAACCCGGATCCCGTCTAGCGGCTTGACACTGACAGCTGCCTCTCCCCTTGGGAGAGAGCCATCCTGTCCGTCATTCCCGCGAAAGTGGGAATCCATGTCCCCCGCCCCCAACTCCGCCAGCACCTCATCCGTATGCTGCCCCAACAGCGGCGCAGTGCGGCTGGGCTGCCACGGCGTCTTGCTGAACTTGAGCGGCGGCCCCGCCGTCTTGTACGGCCCTATGACGGGATGCTCCATGTCGATGAAGAATTCGCGCTCTTTGGCATGGGCGCTGTCCGCAAATTCTCCGGGCGTCAGCACCGGCACGATGGGCATTCCGATGGCCTGCCCGCGCTCCGCGACATCATCCCTATCGACCGTTTCCATGTACTCCTGGACGAACTGGTCGATGACCTCGCGGTTCTCCTGCCGCACCTCTCGCTCCCACCACATCTCATCGGACAGCACGGGATGGTTGCCCATGAGTTCCGTCGCCATGCGCTCGAAGTGGTGGCGCATGTAGATGGACAGGTTCACGTAGCCGTCGTCGCGGGTGCGGAACGTGTTGACCGCGCCGAACGCTGAGTGGTGCCCCTCCCGCCGCGTGATCTGGTTGATATACGAATAGCGCGAGATGTAGCTGTGCTGCGCCCACAGACTGGCCTCCTGCTGTGAGACATCCACGTGCTGGCCGTGGCCAATGACACGGCGTGCCCGGATTGCCAGCACCGCCCCGTATGCCGCGTGTATGCACGCCAACTGCGTGACCATCTCAAACGGGGCCATGACCGGCGGACGGGTATCGTCGCCGTTCGCGAACATCATGCCCGCGCTCGCCTGCGCGATAAGATCACCGCCCTCATATCCGGCATGAGGCCCGTTCTGACCAAACGGCGTGATGGACACATAGACCAGATTCGGATTGGCCACTTTCAGATCGTCATAGCCAAGACCGATAGCCGCTAAGACACCCGGTTTAAAGTCCTCAACGAGGATGTCTGACCGCGCAGCCAGATTGGCGATAGCCTCTCGATCTGACTCCGTATTGATATCGAGCGTCACACCGCGCTTGGAACGGTTGGCATGAATGAACCGAAGGCTGCGCTCAGGATGCTCGATATTTCCCGCGAACGGCGGCAGCATCCGAGCCGGATCGCCGTCCGGCGGCTCCACCTTGATAACGTCCGCGCCCATGTCCCCCAACGCCCGCGCGCAGTGCGCCGCCAGGTACGAGGTCAGGTCCAGAACGCGAAGGCCGGAGAGGGGGCCGGGATGATTGGCGCCGTTGCTCATTCTCTCTCCAATCAGTACATGATGAGTTCACGCGGGATGAGATTCTCCTCTTGCGGATCGACGGCTAGCCCAAACTCCTCAAGCGTGAGCGCGCCAAGCAGGTATGGGCCGTCATCAGCGCCAAACGCAACATACGTGATCTGGCTCTGGTCTCGTATGGTCAGCACCGCGTAGCCCCAATCCCGCTCGATTCTGCTGCCATCGGCAATCAGGAACTGCCTCTTGCCAACCGGTTCAACGCCGACCTGGCGCAGCAGTGATTCAGGCAGCGTTGTCATAAACGCGCCGGTGTCCACAATGGCGTCAATATCCAGCGCCAGCTCACCACCCAGGCTCGCCAATCGAATTGGCCACGCGAACGTACTCACAAACCTCGTCCCTTCCAATGGGCGCGTCTCTCCCTCAACCCATTGTATGCTACCTGCTAGGCGGTTCGCGAACCGCCCCTACTACCCAGAGAGACTGTAGTCGGAAAACAGCCCGCGCCGGTATCCTCCAAGGCCCGAGCACAATGTTGCGTCAGGTACAAGGTCAAGTCCAACACGCGAAGGACGGAGAGGCGGGCCGGCATTGGTTGTCCTTGAGTCAGTCATCACTTCGGCCAAACCGGATTCACCTTTCCATCTTTACATTCGAGTATTTCAACGCCGTCAGGTATCAAGTGCCTATGATTTTCAACATAGTACTCAGCCAAGGTCTTACCATCCCGCTTGTTGTTGCAAGCATGCAGTACGAACAGTACCTTGCGGAAGTCTTTGGGAGCCAAGTGGAAATAGTACATCGTCTCATTCCAGATGGTTATCTTGGCACTGGGGACATGTCCACTCTTTGTCCAAGTGTGCCGCTTGCATTCGACCAAAATCGGTGGCTCTACAGACCCCAGATCAAACTCCTTATCCTTACTCCCAGACAGCCCTATGGGTACTACAAATCCTCTCTGGAGGATAGTCTTCTTCTTCCTAAAGTATTCCTGCGCCTCTAGCTCGAACTCACGTCCGGCGTGAGCATTGGAGGCCGAACCCCTCCTCTGAAAGTTATTGTTGTCATCCCTTGTTGTTGTCATGGCAACACCTCAACAAAAACCGGGGCTCGCCGCCTAGGCGGCGAGCCCCATCATATCCTCGTTCGCGTAGACTACGGCGCCCGGCTTGGCCGCGCCATCTGCTCCTGGGCGACCTTGTCCTCCTCGACGAAGCGGTCATTCATGTACTGGAACCCCGCGCGCATCCCCTGCTCCGCCGTCACGCGGTTCACGTCCTGCAGGCCGCGCGGCAGGTCCTCCGGGGACGACGCGTAGGTGATGGACGTGTACATCGAGGCGAACTCCATCGCCTCGAACAGGCCCTGCCGGTCGTAGTAGTAGTTGATAGCCTTCTTGTTCAGCTTCGTGGACGCGGGCGGCAGCTTGGAGATCGTATTCGCCAACTGCCACACGTGCTCATCCAGTTCGTCCGTCGGCACAACGTCGCTGACCAGACCGTGCCGCAGCGCGTCGTCCGCCGTGATCATGGAGCCTGTGAACGCCATCAGCTTGGCCTTCTTCATGCCGACCAGCTCCGGCCACACCATCGGCATCATCATGCTGGCGTAGCGCACGGGCGGATAGCCGAACAGTGCATTATCCGCCGCGATGGTGATGTCGCAGTGGCAGGCAAGCTGTCCGCCGCCGGCCAGCGTGAACGAATGCACCTGCGCGATGACAGGCTTGGGGTTGTTCCAGATGGCGCGGCGGTACATATTCGCCGGGCCGTCCTCCAGGACTGCATCCAGCGCCGGGCGGGGTCCGCCGCGGCCCGTCGTCTGGACGTTCATGTCGTAGCCTGCGGAGAAGCCGCGCCCCGCGCCCTTGATGACGATGCAGCGGACGTTGTCGTCCTCCGCCCCTTCGTTCAGGGCCAGCTCAAGCTCGGCGAGCAGTGGGCGGCTCAGCGCGTTCAGGCGTTCCGGCCTGTTCAGCGTGATATACGCGACCTGCCCCTCCGCCGCGTCCTTTGTCTCATAGATGATGTTCTCGTAATCAGCCATCGTCTTTCCCTCCCCACTGATTGCCACCGGACAACGCGAGTGTGGACGCGGCGCGGCGAACGTGTCAAGCATCGCGCCCTATACTAAGGGCAGACTGTCATGCTCTTCTTTCTGTTTGACCTCTTTCGGCAGGATGTCGGCGCGGCCTTGCGTGTCGCCCCGTTCCTGATGACCGCGCTTGGCGTGGGGCTGCTCATCGCGCTCAGCGTCCACGAGTTCGGCCACGCCTGGGTCGCGAGCCGGCTCGGAGACCAGACGGCGCGGGAGATGGGGCGCGTCACGCTCAACCCCCTCAAGCACCTCGAGCCGGCGGGAACGTTCATGTTCCTCGTCGTCGGGTTCGGCTGGGGCAGGCCCGTGCCCGTCAACTCCGCGATGCTGCGCGGCGGGCGGCGCGATGTTGCCTACGTCAGCTTCGCCGGCCCCGCCTCCAACTTCCTCACCGCCGCCGCGTTCGGCCTCTTCATGCGCCTCTACGGCGTCGACCCCTTCTCGCCTTCACTATTGGGGCAGTTTCTGACACTTGACCTGACGCTTTCGCTGTGGCTAAGGGTCGCCCTTACCCTGATTGTCTTCTACAATCTGATTCTCGGTTTGTTCAACCTGATCCCGCTTGCCCCGCTGGACGGCTCCCAGGTCGCGTTCGGACTCGCACCGCGCGAAATCGCGCGTCAACTGCTCAGATTCCAGCCCTACGCCCCCACCGTCCTCTTTGGAATAATTGGCATTGACCTTATCCTTGGAGTGGGGATCCTCAGCAGCATCCTGATCCCGCCCGTCCAACTGATTGGGCGGCTGCTGCTGGGACAGGACCTGCTGTAGGACAGCACGAGGGAGAAGACTATGGCCGCAGAACGGCATCGCATAGCCATCATTGGATTGGGGCAGATCGGCGCGTCCATCGGCATGGACATGCGCGGGTCCTTCAAGGGCGTGGACATCATCGGCCATGACAAGGACCCGGAGACCTCCGGCCTTGCCCGCAGGCGCGGCGCGGTGGATGAGGTCGCCTACACTCTCCCAGGCGCTGTTGAGGACGCCGCCATCGTCATCGTCGCCGTGCCCGTCACCGCCGTCCGCGAGGTGTTCACCGTCATCAGTCCCAATCTCTCCGACGGCGCAATTGTCACGGACACCGCCTCCACCAAGATGAACGTCCTCCAGTGGGCGGAGGAAATCCTGCCCCAGAGCGTCGAGTTCGTCGGCGGCCACCCCATGGCCGGCGTCGAAACACCCGGCATCGAGGGCGCGCAGTCCGGCATGTTCCAGGGCGCGACCTGGGCCGTCATCCCCCTGCCCCGCTCACAGCCCAAGTCTATCGACACCATCGTCAACCTCATCAAGACCCTGGGCGGCGAGCCGTACTTCGCCGACTCCGTGGAACACGACAGCCTCGTCGCCGCCATCAGCCACCTCCCCATTACCCTTTCCATCAACCTCATGCGGACCGCCGTCTCCTCCCCCAGTTGGCGCGAGATGGCCCGCATGGCCGCAGGCAGCTTCCGCGATGTCTCACGCCTTGCCTCCGGCTCAGTTGACATGCACCACGCCATCTTCGCCACCAACAAGGATTTCGTGCTCCACTGGATCGATACCTACGTCGAGCAGCTGCAAGAACTGCGCGGCCTGGTCGATCAGGGCGGCGATGAGTTGAAAGAGGCGCTGCAGGAGGCGTACAACGCCCGTGACGCCTGGCTCCGCGGGCGCGTCGGCGAGACCGAGCAAGACCGCCTCTACGACGAGGTGCCGACCGCCAGCGAAAGCGCGCTCGGCGTGTTCGGCGGCGAACGCCTCGCCCGCATTGCGAGTCGGTTCCGCCGCGGCGGACGACGCTAGATTCGCATTATGGACACCGTTCGCCTCACCGCTCCGCCGCGCCTTGAACTCGATATCGAGTCGCCCGGCGACAAGTCCATCGGTCACCGTTCCCTCATCCTGAACGCTGCCGCCGCCGGCGAGGCCACTGTCACGCGATTCCCGCGCGGCGCGGACACGCTCGCCTCCCTGGCCATCGTTCGCGCCCTCGGCGTCCGCGTCCGCGAACTTGAACGCTCTGCGGACGGCCACTCGGCTACGCTCCACGTCCGCTCAAACGGCGTGGCAGGCCTTGCGGAGCCTGATCGTGTCCTGAACGCCCGCAACAGCGGCACCACCATGCGCCTCATGCTCGGCCTCCTCGCCACCGCCCCCCTTACCGCCGTCATGACGGGCGACCGTTCCCTGCGCGGCAGGCCGATGGGGCGCGTCGTTGAGCCGCTCCGCATGATGGGCGCGACTATCTGGGGACGACGCGACGGCGCGCTCGCCCCCCTCACCGTGCGCGGCGCCGATCTCACCGGCTTCACTTACGAGATGCCTGTCGCAAGCGCACAACTCAAGTCGTGCTTGCTCATCGCGGGACTCTCCGCATCCGGCACAACAACCGTCATCGAACCCGCTCCCTCCCGTGACCACACGGAGCGCATGGTGTCCGCCATGGGCGCGCGCATCCGCAGCGAGGGAAACACGATACAGATCGAACAGTCCGAAATGACCGCCACGGACGTCGTCGTTCCCGGCGACATCAGTTCCGCCGCCCCCTGGCTCGTCGCCGGTCTCGTCCATCCCAACGCGCGAATCACCATCCGCGCCGTCGGCATCAACCCCACCCGCACCGGCATCCTCGACGTGCTGCGCGAGATGGATGCAACTATGACGATTTCCAACGAGCAGGAGGTGGGCGGCGAACCGATTGCGGACATTACCGTCGAATCAAGCGATCTCCGCCCCGTCGAGGTCGGCGGCGCGATCATTCCCCGCCTGATCGATGAACTCCCCGTCCTGACCGTCGCGGCGCTCCACGCCAACGGCGTCAGCCGGTTCCGCGACGCCGCCGAACTGCGCGTCAAGGAATCCGACCGCATCGCCGCCACCGCCGGAGAGCTTGGAAAGATGGGCGGAAGCATTGAGGAAATGCCGGACGGAATGGTAATCTATGGCGGCAGCAGACCGGTGGGGGCGGTCGTTCGCAGCCACGGTGACCACCGAGTGGCGATGACGGCAGCTATCGCGGCAATGGCGGCCCGGGGTGAAACGATTATCGAGGGGGCGGACGCGGTCGATGTCTCATACCCGGCGTTCTGGGAACAACTGGGCGCCGCCGTAACATGATCGCGCCCTCCACGCTAGAGGGAACGGGGGAGAAGTGTTAGGCCCGGAAGTGCTCCATATCGGTTTCGGCAATCACGTCATCATGAACCGAATCATCGCGATAGTCTCACCGGGCTCCGCCCCAACGCGCCGGCTCATCCAGGAATCCCGCAGCCGCAACGCCGTCATTGACATGACCAACGGACGCCGCACCAAGGCCGTCCTCATCACGGACAGCGGACACGTCGTCCTCGCGCCCATCAACCCGGAAACCGTTGCCGGCCGCGTCTCCTCAAACAAGGGAGTCGCCCAAAATGGCGCCTACGAGGACTAACGTCCCACTGCCATTCAGACCGCAACTGTCATTCTGAGCGCAGCGAAGAATCCAGAGGCTGATGCTAGTCCTCCGGTCCGGCCCATCCGCGTCCGGCAAGGACGCCGTCGCAGATCGCATTCTTGGCGAACACCCTGACGATATTTCCCCCGCCATTACGGCGACGACCCGCCCGCCGCGGCCCGGCGAAATAGACGGCGTTCACTATCACTTCATGACGCCCGAGGCGTTCGCGGCGCTGGAAGAGTCAGACCGGCTTCTTGAGTCGGCGACCGTGTACGGCTATCGATACGGCGTGCCGCG
>CAXXET010000005.1:0-38976 GCA_963666115.2 Dehalococcoidia bacterium
TGCCACAGGAGCCCACAAGAGGCCAAGCGCCACCAATATGAGCATCGGCGACACGATAATCGCCAGAACGGCCAACTGCCACATAAGACTGTTCACCGGCTACTCATTTATGGGCATAGGTAGCTCACATCATCCGCGCGTCATCAGGCCCCATCCCTGGCGGCGGACTCTCCTCATGCGGGCGCAGGTCTGAGCGGACGCGCATCCAGCGGGGGAGCGGGGCGCGGACGGGGCGTTCCTCCGTTGTGGGAGCCGCAGTCGTCGTCTCCGGCTTGCGGCGCGGCGGCGGGTACAACTCTCTTATGCTGGCCCAGATGGCGCGTATCTGCCCCACGTCCTCCCGTGACGGCGGGATGCCCCCATACCGCGCCCGCACAAAGGAATCCGTGAAGATGCCGATATCCTGCCCCACAAACAGGCGGCTGAGTTCCGGATGAAACTCCTCCGGCGTCTCCCACCCCTCACGTGACACTCCATGATCGTCCGCCAGCGCCACCAGTCCCCGGTATGCTCCGAGCGCGACGGAGACGGGATTGTTGGGGTCCAGATCGGTTGTTACCTCATCATGCCGGGGCGGTCTGCGAAATCGCGCAGCCAGCGCCGACAACGCGGACGAAAGGTCTTCGACAATCGTCGTCTCGCCCTGCAGCCGCTCGCGCTCCTCGTCCATCTCCTGCTGCGAGCGGCGTCCGCGGAACCCGCTGAACAGCCTCCACAGGAACCACGCGACGCCAACAACAGCCGCCGTGACGGCAGTCCAGCCCAGGAGCCGGGACAGCCAGTACAGCAGCCTGTTCTCCGTCTCGTCACGCGTAAATATCTGCTCGTAGTCCGGGGCGGACGGCAATCGGAACTCGACGCTTTCACCCTCGGTGGCGAAGAGGCGAATCACTTCAAAGAACGCCCAGACAAAGGCCTGGATGACAATCTCAAAGAGCCAGCCGATGACGGCCAGGACGGGCAGGAACAGCCGCCCCGCGAATGCGAACACCGTGCCCGCAACGCGTCCCAGCTCTCCCTCTGCCAGGACGGCCAGCAGGACGCTGCCGATGAGGATGCCGCCGACGGTCAGCGCCATCATGCGGGGCCAGTCGCGCAGGCCGGCGCTCTGCTCCGGGTCCATCGACGTGATGTGAATCAGGGCGAACGATGCGATGCCCATCCCAAAGAAGAGGAACGTGGGGATTGGCGTGCCGGAGTAGCCGTCGATCAGGACGTCAACAACCACTCCCACCACGACGACCGCAACGCCGATGCGGAACGACTGCGCGAGCGTGGTGACCCAGACGATTTCCTGCCCCAGGTGCGTGCCGCGCCACCAGAACACGCCGAGCATGATGCCGCCGACGATTGGGTGGCGCCCCTCCTGCCAGTCCTGCCAGAACCACAGCGGCCATGAGAAATCCCACCCCACCTGCGGCAGCATGGCGATGCCGAGATAGATGACGATGGCGCCGCCCCCCGCCACGATGCCCCGCGCCGCCGCGATGGGCGCGTCTGCGGGAACGACCCAGCGTGTGAGGATATAGCCGGACGCCGTCACGATCAACGCCAGCCACACGGGCACGAGGCTCTCTCCTGCGCCGATCAGCAGCAGCGCAAGCGCGCCCGCAATGGTGATCCACGCCACCTCCATCGTGAGGCGCGCGCCCTCTAGGGCCAGCGGCGCCCACCTCATGGCGTCGCCCCCTGCGGCGGCGCGGCGCGCTCCACGCGGCGGGTCACCCCCGGACGGAAGACCGCCTCGTGCTCCAACTGCGCCATCTGATGCCCGATTTCATGCACGGTGATGTCGGGATCGGACAGCAGCGGCGAGGGCGTTTCGGACGTCCAGACCACGGTCGGCTTGGCTCCTGCCCGCCGCAGGCTGTGCAGCGCGTCGATGGTGTCCTCATCCATCACGCTCGTCACGAGCACAATCGTCGCGCCCACCGGCAGCCGCCGCGTCTGCTCCATCAGGAACTGCCCCATCGCCTGCCGCCCAAGCGGAGTCACCACCGCAAGGCTCTCCAGCACAGTCGTCAACTGCTCGCGCGCGCGATTCGGCAGCACGCGGATCGGCTCGTCCGTCAGCGGCGAGACGCTGTTCGTCATCAGTCCGAATGACATCTTTCGCGCATACGCCCATTCGGCAATGGACGCCGCCGCCGTCACTCCTCGCTCCAGCAACAGGGGCGAATAGCCCCACTGCCCTTCACTGGCCGTCAGCGTCTGCGCGTTCAACGCGAGAATCATCGTCTCCGAGACGGACGGCGAGAAGAGCCGCACGGTCAGAGACTGGGAACGCGCCGTCGCCTTCCAGTCCACGCGCCGCAGCGCGTCGCCGGGCTCATACGGCCGCAGGCCGCGCAGCCTGCTCGGGTCTTCGTGGTACGGCTGCCCCCCGCGCTGTTCGCCGAACGGACGCCGCGCCGGGATGCCCAACGCGGGCAGCGGCAGCGTCTGCGGATAGACGATGAGGTGATCCCACTGCGGCTCAAGGCGCTCTGAGAAGAAGAAGCCAAACACGTCCCCGCTCGTCACGCTTGCCGGGCCGAATCGATACAGCCCCCGCTTCCTGCACTCCATCGTGAAACGCCACGTCACCCGTTCGTACCGCGCCAGCGAGGTAGAGCGTGTCGTCGTGTATGTCCCCTGCTCCACGCGAATCGTACGCGGCTTGTCCGCCTCCTCCAGGCCGGATGGAAACTGGTCCTCGAGCGTAACCCACGGCATGGGAATCGCCTTGCGGTTGGTCACACGCAGGTGAACGTTCACATTGTCGCCGACGAACGCCCGCGTCTCGGAGAGCGACCGTTCAAACGTCACCCGCCCCAGGGAAACGCGGTTCCATCCATACGCGACCAGGTACGTCAGGATGATGAGCGCGCCCAATCCGACAAGAAGGCCCTGCCCGGTCGCAAGGCCGACGACCATCAGCAGGCCGAACGTGGCTACCCAGCCGCCCGTGAGCGTGAGCATCTCTAGTGGTCCGCGGCGACCCCTTCGGCCACGGCATCATCCTCCGGCTGCCCGCTGATCGGCACGGGCACGGTGCGGAGAACATCGTCCACGACGTCAAGGGATGTGAGGCCGCGCAGCCGCGCCTGCGCATTCAAAATCACACGATGGGTCAGCACGTATGGCGCGAGACGCTTTACGTCGTCCGGCGTCACGTAGTCGCGCCCCTGCTGGAGCGCCAACGCCTGCGACGTGTGGTGAAGCGCCAGTGATGCCCGCGGGCTTGCGCCGAGGTCCAGCGACGGATGGCCGCGCGTGGAGTGAACGATGCCGATGATGTACTCCTCCAGCGCCGGCTCCACCCGCGCCGCCGCAATCTGATCCTGCAAGGACAGCAGCTCCTGCGCCAAGAGAACCGGCCGCACGCGCTCCAGCGGGTCGTCCGCGTTGAACCGGTGAATCATCCGCGCCTCTTCCTCTGCCGAGGGAAGGCCAAGGCTCAACCGCATGAGAAAACGATCCAACTGCGCCTCCGGCAGCGGGAACGTTCCTTCGAGTTCGATGGGGTTCTGCGTGGCCATGACCATGAACGGCGCGGGCAGCGGGAGGGTTTCGCCCTCGATGGTCACCTGCCCCTCCTGCATGGCCTCCAGGAGGGCCGACTGCGTGCGCGGCGTTGCGCGGTTCACCTCATCGGCCAGGAGGACCTGCGAGAAGATCGGCCCCTGCCGCAGTTCAAATTCGCCGGACCGCTGATTGTAGTAGTTGATGCCCGTGATGTCCGCCGGCATGAGGTCCGGCGTGAATTGCACGCGGCTGAACGTGCAGCCCAACGAGGCGGACAACGCCTTGGCCAGCGTCGTCTTGCCGCTCCCCGGCACGTCCTCGAAGAGAAGGTGGCCGCGGCACAGGAGCGCCGTGACGGCCAACTCAATGACGTCATCCTTGCCGACGATGACGGAGGCCACGCTTTCTGCCACACGCCGCCCGGCCTCTTGAACAGTTAAGGATTGGTTAGCGATTATGGGGCTCCCTCACGTTGATTCCCACAAGTCTACGGGCTGCCCTGCCCCCCGTCTATACACCCCCTCCTGTCATGGTGAGCCTGTCGAACCACCCCCGTTCATGGTTCGACAGGCTCACCATGAACGGCTACAGTGGTAGTGGTAGGGGAATGTCCGCGCGCGGCGCGGCGTCCGATACGCACGAGAACGCGGCAAAGATTCTGGGAGGAAGAGATGCCGGATACGATTGTCTCTCACGACGTTGACCTGGTGAAGGGGTATGCCGCCTATCCGATGGCGGAAGGCAAGTACCCGGGCATTGTCGTGATCCAGGAGTGGTGGGGCCTCGATGAGCACATCCGGGACGTGACCCGCCGGTTCGCGCGGCAGGGCTACACGGCCATCGCGCCTGACCTGTTCCACGGCGATGTCGTCAACGAGCCGTCCGAGGCGCAGAAGCTCGCGATGGGCCTTGATCGCGGACGCGCAGTTCGCGACACGCGCGCAGCCATCGACTACATCAAGAGCTGCGACTCCTCAAACGGCAGCGTGGCCGTCATCGGCTACTGCCTCGGCGGCGGCGTTTCCCTGCTGACCGCGACGGAGGACGACGGCGTCTCAGCGACCGTCGTCTACTACGGCGGCATCCCCGATCCCGCCGATGCGCTGGACAACGTGAACTCCCCCGTGCTTGCCGTCTACGGCAGCGACGAGGCGGATCGCGCCAACCAGTTGGAGAGCGAGTTGAACGCGCGCGGCAAGTCCGTCGAGAAGCACATCTACGACGGCGCGACGCACGGCTTCTTCAATGATTCCGGCCAGGGCTACCACGCCGACGCCTCCGCCGACGCATGGGAGAAGACCCTCGCCTTCCTCAAGGCAAACGTCCCGGCGTAACAGCCACGCGGCACGCACGAATCCTGTGTAGGGGCGGTTCGCGAACCGCCCCTACGTTTCTCTGTTGATCAGGTAATCGCCGATTTCCGTTAGCGCGGCGGTTCCGGCGTCCGGCAAGCCGGCCTGTTCAATCATGCTGCGGGCCTTTGCCCAGTGCGCCTGCGCCTCAGCCGCGCAAAACTCCCGCGCCCCAACAGACTCCAAAAGGCCGACCACCTCATCCACGTCATCCGGGCCAAAGCCGCTGCGGTACATGTCACGCAGCCTCTCAGCATCCGGCGAGTCATCCTGCGTGAGGCCGTAGACGACGGGCAAGCTCTTCTTGCCGTCGCGGATATCCAGCGCGGTCTCCTTGCCGATGATCTCCCCGCCCCAGATATCGAGCACGTCGTCGTGAATCTGGAACGCGATGCCCATCTCGAAACCTGCTTCCCCCAGCAGCCTGCCCTGCTCTGCCGATCCGCCCGCAAACACGCTGCCGATCTCCAGCGCGCACCGGAACGCCTCCGACGTCTTGTTGCCGATCATCGTCTTGTAGTCCGAAATCGTCACGTCGGCGCGGCTCTCGAACTCGATGTCCAGCGTCTGCCCCTCGCAGAGCGCAAGGCACGTCTCGTCCAACATCCGAACCGCGTGGAGAACGCTGTGCGGCGGCGCGCCGTCCGCCGCCATCCGTAATACGACAAGCTGTGAGAGCGCGTGCATCGCGTCTCCCGCGTTGATTGCCTGGGACGTCCCCCACGCGCTCCACACCGTCGGGCGGTTGCGGCGGTACGAGCTTTCGTCCTGGATGTCGTCGTGGATCAGGGAGAAGTTATGCAGTAGTTCCAGCCCCACGGCGGCGGGGAGAGCGTCTTCCCATTTCCCGCCGCACGCCTCCGCCGTCACCAAAGCGAGTGTGGGGCGGAGGTACTTGCCGCCCTGCGTCAGCGCGCCGCCCTCCCACCCAAGGTGGTGGCGCATCATGTCAAACAGGCGGCCCTGGCGGCCGGCCAGAATACGGGTGATGGCTTCATCGATTGTGGAGCGGAAACGGTCGAGGGACGCCGGGGCTTGCATCGGCCCGCCGGTGCCTAGCGGACGCGCGTGCGCCTGCCGCGCGGATTCTGCCCTTTGGAGTCGGAATCGGCGATGGCGGCAATGACTTCGCTGGACGGGATCGCGCCCTCGCGCAGCACCTGCGGCCTGCTGGTTGTGAGGTCGACGATGGTGGACGGCTGCCCAGCCGGCAGCGTTCCCTCCCCCACCGCATAGTCCAGCCACGGGCCCAGTTCCTCCAACACGTCATCGAGTGAGCGGGCGTCGGACGAGCCGGAGCGGTTGGCGCTCGTGCCAATGACGGGCCGCCCGAATTCCCGGATCAGGTCTCGCGCGACGGGATGATCCGGAACGCGCACGGCGATGGTGGTTGCCCCGCCGCTGACGATGTCCGGCAGGTCCGGCGAGCGCTTGACCACCATCGTCAACGCGCCCGGCCAATACCGGTTCGCCAGTGTCGATGCGCTGTCCGGCAAGTCGATGGCCACCTTGCTGAGCTGCTGCGCGTCCGCCAGCAGGACGGGCAAGCCCTGCCCGTGGTCGCGCCCTTTCGCGCGGTAGACCCGTTCGACGGCCTCGGCATTGAAAGCGTCGGCGCCAAGCGCGAACAGGGTGTCCGTCGGAAAGCACACAATCCCGCCAACCCGAAGCATCACGACTGCTGCGCGAATCTGAAGCTCTGGGTCGCTTGCCTGGACTGCTGCCTCGTCAACGACGGTTTGATTGGTCACGCGGTGACTCCTTGACCAAGTATAGCACCGGTTAGTAGGCTGAGCGTCAATGGGATGTCTGTGGGGGACTGGCAGCGCACATGATCGTCGTCATCGACTTTGGCTCACAATACAGCCTCCTTATCGCGCGCCGCATCCGTGAGTTGAACGTCTATTGCGAGGTCGTGCCCGCAACGATGCCCTGGGATGACATCGCCCGGCTGCGGCCCAGGGGATTCATCTTCTCCGGCGGACCGGCCAGCGTCTATGAGCCGGACGCGCCCATGGCGCCCGCAGAGGTCTATGAGGCGGGCGTGCCGATTCTCGGCATCTGCTACGGGATGCAGCTCCTTGCACACCAGCTTGGCGGCGCCGTCGAGAACACCACGCGGCGCGAATACGGTCACGCCATGCTGAATCACGCAGACGCGATTGCCGATCCGCTGCTGGAGGGCCTGCCGTCGACGATGCCGGTCTGGATGAGCCACGGCGACCACGTGACGACCCCGCCGGCGGGTTTCCACACGCTGGCGTTCACGGACAACTCCCCCATCGCCGCAATGGCCAACGATTCCGGCTGCTACGGGCTGCAATTTCACCCGGAAGTCGTGCATACGCCCAACGGCAAGCAGCTTCTGGAGAATTTCCTGTTCAGGGTGTGCAAGTGCGAGCCGACGTGGACCGCGGCCAATTTCGTGGAGGCGACGGTGGCGCGCGTCCGCGAGCAGGTGGGAGACGGCCACGCGATCTGCGCCTTGTCCGGCGGGGTTGATTCGGCGGTGGCCGCCGCCCTCGTCCACCGCGCTATTGGAGACCGGCTCACCTGCATCTTCGTCAACAACGGCCTGCTCCGCAAGGACGAGCCGGAGCAACTGCGTGAGACGTTCGGACACAGCCTCCACATGAATCTCATCGTCAGCGAGTCCACGGATCGATTCCTGGAGCGCCTGGAGGGAATCACCGACCCTGAAACAAAGCGCAAGACCATCGGCGAGGAGTTTATCTGGGTCTTTGAAGAGGAAGCCGGCAAGCTCGGCGAAGTTGATTTCCTCGTGCAGGGCACGACCTACCCCGACGTCATCGAGAGCCTGACGGCGGAGAACACCACGTCCGCCGTAATCAAGACGCACCACAACGTCGGCGGCCTGCCGGAGGAGATGCGCCTGGAGCTGGTTGAGCCGCTGCGCTATCTCTTTAAGGATGAGGTTCGCGCTGTCGGTTCGGAACTCGGCCTCCCGGAGGAGATCGTGTGGCGGCAGCCGTTTCCCGGGCCGGGTCTGGCCATCCGCATCCTCGGCGAGGTGACGCGCGAGGGCCTGCACACGCTCCGCGAGGCGGACGCCATCGTCACTGAGGAAATCCGCAACGCCAACCTGACGCGGGAGCTATGGCAGTCATTTGCCGTGCTGACGGCGTCCCGCACCGTCGGCGTGCAGGGCGACTTTCGGACGTATGGAAACGTCATTGCCATCCGCGCCGTCACGTCCGAAGACGCCATGACCGCCGATTGGGCGCGGCTGCCCTACGATCTCCTGGCGCGCATCTCATCCCGCATTGCCAACGAGGCCCCCAACGTCAACCGCGTCGTCTACGACATCACGAGCAAACCCCCGGGAACAATAGAGTGGGAATAACCAAACCTACCTGTCATTCTGAGCGCAGCGAAGAATCTAACGACTCATTTGCCATGCCGGTAAGCGCTCGGTGACCCCATGCTAAGAACTATCCTCCTGCGCCTCACCCTCCTCGTGCTTGGCGTCGCGTCCATCATCATCGGCGTCGTCTCCGCCCTCTTCCCCCGCCCAATCCTCGAACTCCTCGGACTGGAGCAGGTCAACGTCATCCTGCTGGGACTCTGCGGCGTCATGCTCGCCGTGCTTGGCGTTGGGTCATTCCTCGCGCAGCGCAACCCCCTGCGGCATATCCTCTGGCTGCGGCTCCTGATCATCTTTCTCTTCGGCATTGCCGTCTACGCCGGGCTGGTGTACTGGGGCGGCGGCATCTCGCGCGATACCGCAATCATCCTCGCGGCTCTGGTTATCGTCCCCGGCGTGCTCCTGCTCATCCTCTTCCCCCGCGCGCCGCGTTTCGCCTCCATCCGCGTTCGCTCCCCGGACGGCGTGCTGTTCACGGACGTGGACAACGGCGGCCTCTTCGTGCGGCGGCGCGGCGGCGCGTTCAACCCTTATATCATCCGACTCCCGCGCGAGCCTGCCATGCCTGACACCCACCACCGCTCCCACCCCGCCCCCGTCAGCAACCCGTCACGCGTCATGGTGGTTGGCAGCGGCGCGCGCGAACACGCAATCGCGGTCAAGCTCCGGCAGAGCGCCGGCCTCGAAGAGCTCTACGTCGCGCCCGGCAACGGCGGCACGGCGCTAATCGCCGAGAATCTCCCGATTCCGGCATCCGACGTTGACGCCATCGTGCAGGCGGCGCGTGAACGAAACGTCGAGCTTGTCATCATCGGTCCCGAAGACCCGCTCGCCCGTGGACTCGGCGACGCCCTCCGCGATGCCGGCATCCTCTGCCTCGGCCCGACGCGCGAGGCGGCGCGGCTGGAATGGAGCAAGTCGTTCGCCAAGCAGGTCATGGATGACGCCGGCGTGCCCACAGCCGCATGGATTCGGTTCGACGACTATTCGCTGGCCGCCGAATACGTCCGTGCCCACCCTGCCCCGCTCGTCGTCAAGGCGGACGGCCTCGCTGCCGGCAAGGGCGTCGCCGTATGCGAAACGCAGCAGGAGGCTCTCACGTTCCTGCACCACGTCATGCGACTCCGTGATTTTGGCGAAGCGGGCGCAACGGTCATCATCGAGGAGGCGCTGTCGGGCGTGGAACTCTCCGTCTTCGCGTTCTGCGACGGCGAGCAGATGCTCCTCGTGCCTCCGGCCTCCGACTACAAGCGCATATTTGACGGCGATAACGGGCCGAACACAGGCGGCATGGGGTCCTACAGCCCGCCGGAATTCGTCACGGACAAGCTCATGGCGGACATCCGCGATACCATCATTCAACCCGTCCTGCGCCGCATGGTTGAGATCGGCGCGCCCTACAGCGGCATCCTCTACGCCGGCCTGATGCTCACCGACGACGGCCCCAAGGTCATCGAATTCAACTCCCGCATGGGCGACCCGGAGGCGCAGGTCGTCCTGCCGCGCATCACGTCGGATTTCCTCCAACTCGCAACAGCCACGGCGGCGGGCAGGCTGGACGACGCGCATCTCGCATGGACGCCCCAGCCCGCCGTCGGTGTCGCCATCGCGTCCGAGGGCTACCCCGGCGATTATCCGGTCGGGCGAGAAATCACCGGACTCGGATTCCTCGATCTTGACGCCATGGCTTTCCACGCCGGCACGCGCATCGACCCCGCCACTGGCAAACTCCTAACCGCCGGTGGCCGCGTCTTAACCGTCACCGCGCTCGGCGACACAATCGCCCAGGCCCGCGAAAAGGCCTACACCAACGTAGACCGCGTCCAATTCGAGGGAGCCCACTACCGCAAAGACATAGCCCTCCGCGCCACGTAATATGTCATTCTGAACAGAGCGCAGCGGAGTGAAGAATCCAAAAACCCACTGAGAAAGGCAGGCAAGATGGCCGCTATCGTAGGAATAGTAATGGGCAGCCGCTCCGATGAGGAGCTCGTGCAAGCAACACAAAAGGTCCTCGAAGACCTGGGCATCGAGTACGAGACGAACGTCCTCTCCGCCCACCGCACGCCGGACAAGACGGCGGAATACGCCCGCACCGCGCAGGAGCGCGGCATCGACGTGCTGATCGGCGTCGCGGGCGCAGCCGCGCACCTGCCCGGCGTCATGTCGGCGTACACCACCCTGCCCGTCATCGGCGTTCCCGCAACAGGCAGCGCCCTAAACGGCCTGGACGCGCTCTATTCCATCGTCCAGATGCCCCCCGGCGTCCCCGTCGCGTCCGTCGCCGTCGGCTCCATGGGCGCGCGCAACGCCGCCTATCTCGCCGCGTCCATCCTCGCCCTCAAGCACCCCCACGTCCGCGAAAGCTACACCGCATTCCGCCAAAAGCAGTCGCAAGGTTAACAACATGATTGACCGCTACGCCCGCGAGGCAATGAAAGCCGTCTGGCAAGACCAATTCAAGTTCGAGACGTGGCTTGAGGTGGAGCTTGCCGTCTGCAAGGCGTGGGCGGAGCACGGCCAGATTCCGGCGGAGGATATCCCTTTGCTGGAACGCGCCACGTTTGACATGCCCCACTGGGAGGAGGCGTTTGCGACGACGCGGCACGACGTGACCGCGTTCCTGTCATCTATCTCACGCGACCTCGGCCCGGAAAGCCGTCACATCCACAAGGGCCTCACGTCAAACGACGTGTGGGACACGGCCACTGCACTGCAACTCCGCGCCGCCGCAAACATCCTGCTAGAGGACATCGACAAGCTGGAGGAGGCGATCAAGCGACGCGCCATCGAGCACAAGGACACCCTGATGATGGGGCGCACGCACGGCGTCCACGCGGAGCCAACGACCCTCGGCCTCAAACTCGCGCTGTGGGTGGAGGAGACGCGGCGCATGAGGCAGCGGCTTGAGCAGGCTGCGCGCGCCGTGAGCGTCGGCAAGTTTTCCGGCGCTGTCGGCACCCACGCCACGCTGCCCCCGGAGGTTGAGGAGACCGCGTGCCGGTTCCTGGGGCTTGAGGTTGAAAATATCTCCAGCCAGATCGTGCCGCGCGACCGGCACGCCGAATTCGTCACTGCGCTCGCCCTCTGCGCCGCCTCTCTTGAGAAATTCGCCACCGAGATTCGCAGCCTCCAGCGCACGGAGGTTCTGGAGCTTGAAGAGCCGTTCCACGCGGGCCAAACCGGCTCATCCGCCATGCCCCACAAGCGCAACCCGGAACTGTCGGAGCGCATCTGCGGCCTTGCGCGGCTCATCCGCGGCCACGCCGTCACCGCCCTTGAAAACGTCGCCCTCTGGCATGAGCGCGACATCTCGCACTCCTCCGCAGAGCGCATCATCCTGCCCGACGCCACGATGGCGCTGGACTACATCCTGGACATCGCAACGTACGTGATCGGCGGGATGGTCGTGTACCCCGACAACATGATGGCCAACGTCGAAAAGACGCGCGGCCTCGTCTTCTCCCAGCGCGTCATGCTCGCCCTCATCGACAAGGGCCTAACCCGCGACGAAGCCTACAAAATCACCCAGGGCACGTCCATGGAAAGCTGGAGCACAGGCCAGGACTTTCGAGACCTCCTCCGCAGCAACCCCAACATCGCCCAACACCTACCCCCCAACGAACTCGAATCCCTCTTCGACTACACCTACTACACCCGCTACGTAGACGAATCATTCCGCCGCATCGGCCTGGCATAGCTTTCATACGCCATGACCGACCGAGACGATTCGGATCGCCCCACACGCGGCGAGAAACGCCAGGAAAAACGCCGCCGAGCCCGCAAAATGGGAGTAAGCGGCAAAAGCTATGTGAACGCGGTACGGAACGCGGCACTGAAGAGGAAACGTGAAGCAGAGATAGCGGTGCGAGAGCGGGGCCACCTATAGCCTTATCCTTAAGGATTCTCTGTGTAGCTCTTGATGTACTCTTCTAACTCGTCACGAACTTCGTCTCCAGCTCGCTGGAAGCACGCCACCAATCGCCCATACGCACTCTCATCGTCACCCAAGAAATTCCAGAAGTCCGGCCCAACTTTCAGCTGTCCGTCTCTACCCGAATTGAAGTAACGTTTGGAGGTCATAAATTCATATTCATTCGGCTCGAAAGGGTTGTAGGGCATTCCGAGGAACGGTGTCACGTTAGCCTCCGAGTCCCGATAATATGCAGCGGCCGCCCACTCCAGCAACTGACGCTTGAACCCCTTAAAGTTTCCCGAGTTGGGTTTAACGGTCTTTACGTCAATAAGCAAGAGGTCGCGACCGCGTGTCAAATACAGATCCACTCCGGTCAAACTGCGGTTCTGTGTGACTCCTTGTGTGGCAACTTCTCGCAGCTCAGAAAGCTCCATCACCATATTAGGAGAAGCCACTCGCGTTTCGAGACGATTCATTATCTCATCGATCTTCGTTTGAGCAAGGCTAGTAACGATGTTACCTGGCGTTCCATCCTTCTGCCGCATCCACTGAGCAGATTCAGCCACAATCTCGGCGATATTTTCAAGTATTTTCATTCCGAAACTCGTAAAGAACGACTGAATTATCGAATGGGTGCGAAGACGCTCTTCACCAAATAGTGGCTCATAGAGGGGTTTCGCATCTGGTTCCTCGCTCTTGGCCTTTATTCTGTCACGTATCGTACCAACGATCATCTCCTCAATCTTCGTTTCATTGAACATCGACCAGTTTCCTCTCCTTCATGTGGAAGATGGACTCACCGTAAGCGCCCTTGTCCCCCTCAGCGCGGTTCAGCACCGGCCGCCGGTACTCCTTGACGATCTCCATGCCCGCCTGCTCCGCGATCAGCGGGTAGAGGCCGAACTTGTCATTTGCCACGAGGAACACATCGAAGTCATCCCGCATCACCCTGCGGCAGTTGAGCAGTACGTCGGCGATGCCTTGCACGTAGGCATCCCTGGCGGCCTTGCCTCTGCCTCCACTGAGGGGACCGATCTCAGCATCATCGTTCCGGGGCAGACCAAAGAGCTCGTAGGCGTAAGCGTGTTGCTCGTGGTAGTCAATCATGCCTACATACGGAGGGCTGGAAAATACGCCGGCGACACCCTGCTTTCTTGCAGTGTCGGCCAGCTTAGGGGCCGTTTGCTTTAGCCCCTCCAAAATGTCCAGCGTCCTTGAGTCGCCGGTGAGGCAGTACTGCCGAGTATCGCTACGGAGGCCAGCAAATTCAGTGAGCCGCTTGACGGTGTCTTTGGAATACCTATTCCACCAGCTAAGGATCGAAAACAGGGGCTTGCAAATCTGACTGTGCTTGCCGCAGTAGTAGGTTTCTGTGACGGGCTTGACGAGAGTCGCCAGATCAGAGTGGGTCGTTGCTCGACACGAGCGGACAGTCCGACTCAATATCAGCCGCAGTACCTCCTGGATGGAAGGGTTTTCAATAGAAGCAATGCAAGACTCGGCGGCCCGAATCTCACTCAATTCCGACCGGTGATACCAGGATTCCATGAAGTTGTCGGCGTCGTCGGGGATTGTCTGGGTCACGCCATGCTCCGCAGCCAATGCGTAGTAACGCCAGAGAAACTCTAGTTGTTTCGTCGCGCCATAGCTGTCCTCATCAACAGTGCCACTGCGAACGTCCATACGAAACTTGCCACGTGGGAAATGAACGGCGTTGAATTCACTCAGCTCTCCGAGCAGAGCCTCTTCAAACTGTCGCGCGCGCTGGCCTAGCTCATCAGCCTGGATCGCGGTCGTGACCATGGCAGCGCCTTCTTCCAGAGCCGCCAAATCCACTTCAGTAAGCTTGAGGTTGCTGATCATAGCGTTGAATTGAGATACATCCACGCCGACCGCGTGCATGCCCAATTCATTGGCTTGAACCAACGTCGTGCCACTACCGCAGAACGGGTCCAGAATCACGTCGCCCGGCGCGAAAATCGGATACGTCTTTGAGTCATCCGTATGAGAATCAAGGAAGTACTCAACGAGCTGCGGAATGAACTTGCCCTTGTATGGGTGCAGGCGGTGAACGTGTTTCGTGGTCTCGGATTCCTTGTACTGCTCAAACGACAGATTCCAGTCGATATCCTGCCCTAGTTGCCGTTTGAACGCCGCCTCTCGGTGGCCATTGCGAGCAGCATAGTAGGTTACGAGATCGTCCTTGATGACCTTGAGTTCGCCGTTTGAAGTCGGCGCAGGCGGTATCAAGCCGTAGTTGACCAGGTAAGCAATGTTGGACGGTGTAACGTTGTATCCGACGTGCTGACTGGCCCAATCACTCGCCTCGGCAGTTGTCAGCGCATCATGCTCAGTCGCCTTGCTCTTCTCCTTTGTCGTCCGCTTCTTCGCACCCGTTCGGAGTTTCCTAGCATCACTGACTGTCGCCACGCTGCCACTCCCTCCCCATGTTCGCTGCTAGTACAACAGTATGCTATACCAGCCGGGTATACAACTACTGGGCGGGTTTACTCCTCCCTTCCAAAAACCGCGCCCTCAGTATGTAGGCTGAGGGACGCTTTCACCGTTCGGGTCTTGTTTCGATCAGGAGGATCATTTCCCGTGATTCACAAGCCAAAAAAGAAACGCGGGGCAGTCGCGACTGCCCCGCTGAATCCGCACCTGGAGACGCGCTGTAGGTGCGGCGGTGGAATCTCGGCCCTCTGCCCCGTCGAGCAAGCGTCTCCGTTCCGCGCTGATCCCTACCGACGGCGGCCACACTACAGGCCAGTGAAGCCTGCTGTCAACCCTTGTTTGAAGATGGCTATTCTGCGGGATGTCGACCCCAAAAAGTCACCCGCCGCAGGCTATAGCCTGCGGCGGGGTTTTCGTTTCGCGGTGCGAGACGTGGACGCCCTACACCCGATGGCACGCCACCCAGTGGTCTCCGCCCATCTCGCGGAACTCCGGGTCCTCTTCGCTGCACACGTCGATGGCGATGGGGCAGCGTGTGTGGAACCGGCAGCCGGACGGCGGGCGAATCGGGCTCGGCACGTCGCCTGCCAGCACGATGCGCTCCCGCTGACGCTCGACAATCGGATCGGGAATCGGCACGGCGGAGAGGAGCGCCCGCGTGTACGGGTGGAGCGGGTTCTCATACAGCTCCTCGCGCGTCGCGATCTCAACGATCTTGCCCAGGTACATCACCGCGACGCGGTCGCTGATGTGCCGCACCACGGACAGATCGTGCGCGATGAAGATGTACGTCAGGTCGAACTGCTCCTGCAGCTCCTCCAGCAGGTTGATGACCTGCGCCTGGATGGACACGTCGAGCGCGGACACCGGCTCGTCGCAGATGATCAGGCTGGGCCGCACCGCCAGGGCGCGCGCGATGCCGATGCGCTGGCGCTGTCCGCCGGAGAACTCATGGGGGTAGCGGTCGCGCATGTAGGGATTCAGCCCCACGACGCGCAGCAGCTCCTCCACCTGGTCAACGTAATCGCCGCGCCCGCTCGACATGTTATGGATGCGGATCGGCTCGCCGATGATGGAGCCGGCGGTCATGCGGGGGTTCAGGGAGCTGTACGGGTCCTGGAAGATCATCTGGAGGCGGCGGCGCATCCGGCGCATCCGGCCCGGACTCAGCTTGGCTAGGTCGATCCCCTCGAAGATGACCTCTCCTTGCGTGATGTCGTAGACCTGCATGATGCAGCGTCCAACCGTCGTCTTGCCGCAGCCGGACTCGCCGACAACACCCAGCGTCTCGCCCTTGCGGACGAAGAAGCTGATGTCATCCACGGCCTTCACGTCGGCCACGTGGCGGGGAATGACTCCCCGGGAGTTGACCGGGAAGTACATCTTCAGGTTGTTGACTTCAAGAAGATTCTCCTCCGCGCCATCCGTCCCCTCAGCGGCCACCACTTCGTTTGTCTGCGTCATTAGTTGCTCCCTGCCTGCGCGGCGGACACCTGCGTCACGTCCACCCAGCACGCCTTGTGTTGATCGGTCGTTCCCTCCACCAGTTCGAAGGGTGGATACTCGGCGCAGCGATCGATTGCATACGGGCACCGCGGGCGGAATGCGCATCCGCCCGGAAGATTCATCAAATCGGGGGGCATCCCCTCGATCGGATCGAGCTTCGCCCTGCGCGGCTCATCAAGCCGCGGAACCGACGACAGCAGCCCGATGGTGTACGGATGCCGTGGATCCTTGAATATCGTTTGAGCGGGGCCGGACTCCACGATCTTGCCCGCGTACATCACGTTGATCCAGTGCGCGTACCGCGCCACGACGCCAAGGTTGTGCGTGATGATGATAACGGCCGTGTTCAACTCCTCGTTCAGGCGCTGCATCAGTTCCAGGATCTGCGCCTGGATCGTCACGTCCAGCGCCGTTGTCGGTTCATCCGCAATCAGCAGGCGCGGCTCGCAGCTCAGCCCCATCGCGATCATCACGCGCTGCCGCATTCCGCCGCTGAACTGGTGCGGATAGTCGCCCAGTCGATTGCGCCCGTCCGGGATGCCGACCATATCCAGCAGGTCGCCCGCGCGGTTCGCCGCCTGCTCCCGGCTCATGCCCAGGTGCGTTTCGAGCGCCTCCGTCAACTGGCGTCCGATGGTGAGAACGGGATTCAGGGAGGTCATCGGCTCCTGGAAGATCATGGCGATCTTCGCGCCGCGCACCTCCAGCACGCGCTCCTCGCTCATCTTGAGCATGTCCTCGCCGTCAAGAAGAGCCTCCCCGCCCTCGATCTGCCCGCCGGGAGGCGGAATCAGCCTCATGACGGAAAGCGCGGTGACGCTCTTGCCGGAGCCGCTCTCGCCGACGACGCCGACGATCTCGCCTTCATGCACGTCATAGCTCACGCCATCGACGGCCTTGACGATGCCGTCCGTCGTATAAAACCTCGTGACCAGGTCCTTGATCTCCAGGACCTTGGCCTGGGATGTCTCGGTTGCCACAGAGCCTCCTCGCTGCACTCCCCGGGGCACGCATGCCCATTGCTTCCTGTCCTGCCGGACG
The DNA here is from genome assembly GCA_963666115.2 of Dehalococcoidia bacterium. Taxonomy (GTDB): domain Bacteria; phylum Chloroflexota; class Dehalococcoidia; order UBA6926; family UBA6926; genus VXMO01. The sequence goes on from CAXXET010000005.1 coordinate 17,162, forward strand.
ATCCTGCCGCCGTCGTCGTTGTCGTGGGGAAGAGGAGACTCGAACTCCTACGCCTTGCGGCACATGATCCTAAATCATGCTCGTCTGCCAGTTCCGACACTTCCCCTCTTCGTTCACCGTGTGACCCGCCCAGGACTCGAACCTGGAACCCGCTGATTAAGAGTCAGCTGCTCTGCCAAATTGAGCTAGCGGGCCTCAGCGAATACCTATTGTATGCGCGTTTCACGCGAATGACGACAGTCCGCCTCGGAATCTTCTCCTCCCCATGCGTCCATAACACCGACGCCACCACGCCTCCAAGCGTCATGGACATTGCGCGGACGGTAGCATACCCCCCGATTCAGCGTCAAGCAGAACACCCCCGTTCACCCTGAGCCCAGTTGAAGGGTGAACCCTCACTCACCCGGCACCCTTTGCTATCATCATCCTTGGGTTGCCGCCATGAAAAAGACCGTCAGCAATATCAATGTCTCCGACGCGCGCTGCCTCGTGCGCGTCGATTTCAACGTCCCCTTTGAGCCCGGAACCACCACCATCTCCGATGATTCCCGTATCCGCGCCGCGCTGCCCACCATCAACTACCTGCGTGAGCGCGGCGCCCGCGTCATCCTCGCCACTCACGTTGGCAGGCCCAGGGGCGTAGATGATTCACTCCGCGTTGCGCCGCTCGCTGAGCGGCTGTCCGAATTTCTCGCGTCCCCTGTCACCGTCGCACCCGATTCCGTTGGCGAGCAGGCTGAAAGCGTGGCCGCCGCGCTTGGCCCCGGCGATGTCCTCATGCTGGAAAACACGCGGTTCCATCCGCAAGAGGAACAGAACGACCCCGCCCACGCCGCCGCCCTGGCCCGCCTCGCGGACATCTTCGTGAACGATGCCTTCGGAACCGCCCACCGCGCCCACGCCTCCACGGAGGGCGTCGCCCACGTCCTGCCCGCCGTCGCCGGATTCCTGCTCGATAAGGAAATCCGCATGTTGGGCGGCATCCTGGAGTCGCCCCGCCGCCCGCTGGCAACCCTCATGGGCGGCGCAAAGGTTGGCGACAAGATGGCCGTCATGGAGCGGCTGATCGAGAACGCGGATATGCTCATCGTCGGCGGCGGCATGGCCGCAGCATTCCTGGAGGCGCGCGGACTGCGAACCGGCAAGAGCCTGCTCGAAGACGACGGGCCGCAGATGGCCGCGCGCATCGAAAGCGCCGCCAAGGCCCGCGGCATCCAGATGTTGATCCCCACCGACGTCGTGGTCGCCGCCGAACTCTCCGCAGGCGCCGAGGCGTCCGTCGTCAGCAGCTCGGCTATCCCGGACGACGCCATGCTGTTGGACATCGGCCCCGAAACCCGCGATGCCTACACCCGTGCGATGCGCCTCTGCCAGACCGTCCTCTGGAACGGCCCGATGGGCGTCTTTGAATATGAGCAGTTCGCGGGCGGCACCCGCGCCGTCGGCGAGAGCCTCGCCCAGCACGCCCGCGCCGGCGCGACCGTTATCGTCGGCGGCGGCTCCACCGCCGAATCAGTCGATTCCCTCGGCCTCGCCGATGCCATGACCCACGTCTCCACCGGCGGGGGCGCAGCCCTCGAGTTCCTTGAAGGCCGCGCCCTCCCCGGCATAGCCGCCCTCCAGGACGCCGACTGAATCCCGCTATACTATCCACACTGCCATGGCTGACTTTGACCTCATCAAGAGCCTCGCCCGCACGACCGACACGAAGATCGTCCTGCTCGTCATGGACGGCCTCGGGGGCATCCCGCACCCCCGGACCCTCCGCACGGAGCTTGAGGACGCGCAGACGGACAACCTTGACCGCCTCGCCCGCGCCTCCCAGACCGGCCTCTCCATCCCCGTCGCGCGCGGCATCACGCCCGGCAGCGGCCCCGGCCACCTCTCCCTCTTCGGCTACGACCCAATCAAGTACCTCATCGGGCGCGGCATCCTCGAAGCCCTGGGGCTGGAAATGGACGTCCGCGACGGCGACGTTGCCGCGCGCGGCAACTACTGCACGCTCGGCGACGACGGCACGATCACCGACCGCCGCGCCGGACGCATCTCCACCGACGTCAACCGCGAACTCACCGCCCGCCTCAGCGAGATTTCCCTCGACGGCGCGCAGCCAATCATCGACCCCGGGCGCGAGCACCGCATTGCCATGCTCTTCCGCCCCGAGGACGGAGGCCCTGAGCTCAGCGACGCCCTGACGGACAGCGACCCGCAGCGCGAGGGGCTGGCGCCGCTGAAAGTCCGGGCCGCGGAGCCCGGCGCCGAAAACACGGCCGCCATCATCAACACATTCCTCGAAGCGGCGGAGCGCGCCCTTGCGGACAGCCGCCCCGCCAACGGCATCGTGCTGCGCGGGTTCTCCAAGACGCCGGACCTCCCGCAGATGTCCGACGTGTACGCCCTGAACCCCGCCGCCATCGCCGCCTATCCCATGTACCGCGGCCTGGCCAAACTCGTAGGCATGAACGTCGTCAAGACGGGCGAGACAATCGACGACGAGTTCCAGACCGCCCGCGACCTCTGGAACGACCACGATTTCTTTTTCATCCACTACAAGTACACGGACAGCGCGGGCGAGGACGGCGACTACGACGCCAAGGTGGCCGCCATTGAACGGCTTGACCGCGCCCTGCCCGCCCTGCTGGACCTGGAGCCCGACGTGCTGGTCGTGGCGGGCGACCACTCAACGCCAACAGCAATGGCGGCCCATAGTTGGCATCCGGTTCCCGTCATGATCAGGGCGCCCCACATCGCCGCCGGTTTCGCGGACTCGTTCACGGAGCGCGAGTGCGCGAAGGGAATGTTGGGAACCATGGCGGCGACGGATATCATGCCGCTCGCGCTCGCCAATGCCGGCAAGCTGGACAAGTTCGGCGCGTAGCGCCACCCAGGAGAGACAGTACCTATGCCATCCGATCGAACGCCGCTGATCGCGGGCAACTGGAAGATGAACACCACGCTCGCGGAGGCGCGCATTCTCGCCTACAACGTCGTCCACATGGTCGGCGTTCCCAGGGGCGTGGACGTGGCCGTTTGCCCGCCCTTCGTCTCCCTCCCCATCGTTGCCGAGGCGTTGCGCGGATCGCCCGTCGCGCTTGGCGCGCAGAACCTGTACCCGGCGGAGTCCGGCGCGTACACGGGAGAGGTTGCGCCGAATATGCTGCAAGGGCTGTGCCGCTACGTGATCGTCGGCCACTCCGAGCGCCGCGCCTATTTCGCGGAGGCCGATGAGTTCGTCAATGCCAAGGTCCGCACAGCCCTCGAATACGACCTCACCCCGATCATGTGCGTCGGCGAAACCCTGCAGCAGCGGGAAGCAGGCGCAACCGAAGAGGTGCTCAGGACGCAAACAGCCGGCGGGCTGGCGGACATGGATGACGTGTCAACCGTCGTCATTGCGTATGAGCCCGTGTGGGCTATCGGCACGGGCGTCGCGGCAACCCCGGACGACGCGCGAGAGGGCATCGCCGTCATCCGCAACACGATTGCAGACGCCCGTGGGCAGGACGCCGCCGACTCCGTTCGCATCCTCTACGGCGGCTCGATGAACCCGGAGAACGTCGAATCCCTGCTAGCGGAGCCGGGCATCGACGGCGGGCTGATAGGCGGCGCGTCCCTCAACGCAGACCAGTTCATCGCGCTCGTGCGCGCGGCGGAACAACGCGAGCGCGAATAACGCGGGGTGGCCGCTCCTTACGGCTATACTGATTCCATGACAAACGCGAACGGAGCATAACAGCATGTCCAACGGTTCTACCCTTCGTATCGGTCTCGTCGGCGCAGGCCGGTTTTCCCAACGGCGCGTCGTGCCGGAACTCGCAAAGGTTCCGGGCATCGAATTCGTCGCCGTCGCCAACAACAGCGCAGAATCCACCGCCCGCGTCGCCGAACAATTCAACGTCCCCACCCAGGTCTCCTCGTGGCAGGACGTCGTTTCCTCCCCGGACGTCGACCTCATTTTCAACGGCACTCAGGCCCCGCAGCACCGCGATATCCTGCTTGGCGCGCTGGAGAACGACAAGCATCTGCTGACGATGAATCCGTTGGCCATGACGGGCGCGGAGGGGCGTGAAATCGTGGCCGCGCTCGAGGCGCGCCCGCAGCTCAAGGCGCGGCAGTATCCGGCGTTTCCCGGCGGCCCCTACGACCGTGAGGATGCTCTTGTCCTGCGGCTGCTGGCTGCCGGGCGCATCGGGCGCGTGCTGAGCGCGGAGATGCGCTGGCATACCCCGTTCCTCGCCTTTGGCAGCTACTTTGACATCCTGAATCGCTGGCTTGGGCCGCACCGTCGCCTGCTGGTCGTCCGCAAGCAGCACGAGGTGGACAACCGGCGACTCGGCTTCTCCGCGATCGTCGCGGAGTTGGATGATGACGCCGCCGTGCGCTACGTGCATGACAACCTCGCGCCGAAAGCCGCGCAGAACGCCCACATCGCCCTCCACGGCGAAGAGGGCACGATCCTGGTTGAAGGGTATCCTGCCGACCCGCTGTCATCCGTGCGCATCGCGTCCGGCGACGGCGAGGCTGAGGTCGTGCCGGTGCCGGATGACCTGCGGCAGGCGTATGAGGAAGAGCGGCGCGTCAATATCGAAGAGCAGTTCCTCGGATGGGTGATGGGCGGCGCGGAACCGACCCCGCTCCTCCTGACCTTGCAGCAGGGCCTGCAATCCATTGACGCTGCGGAGGCATTCGTCGCCTCCATGCGGCAGGGCGGCGCATGGATGGAGCTGCCGCAGGACTAGGCCCGGTTTCTCGCATGGGCTCGCCGGTCATTGCGCTTGTCGGGGCAACGGCGGTTGGAAAATCGGCTGCCGCAACAGCGCTCGCGAAACGCATTGGCGGTGAAATCATCAACGCCGACAGCCGCCAGGTCTACCGCGGCATGGCGATTGGCACGGGCGTGCCGTCCGAGCAAGAACGCGGCGGCGTGCCGCACCATCTCTACGGCATATCCGAGCCTGATGACGATTTTTCGCTGGGACGCTTTCTCGCCGCCGCCACGCGCGCCATAAGCGACATTCATGGACGCGGAAAGACGCCGGTGATCGTCGGAGGCACGGGGCAGTATGTCTGGGCATTGCTTGAGGGATGGAACGTTCCCGAGGTCGCGCCAAACCCGGACCTGCGCCAGGAGCTGATGGAGCGGGCCGAAACCGACGGGCGCGACGCACTGTACGAGGAACTCCTCGGCCTGGACCCCACCGCCGCAGAACTCATCCACCCCAACAACCTCATCCGCACCGTGCGCGCGCTCGAGGTAATTCAGACAACAGGGCGCCCGTTCTCTGAGCAGCGCACGCAAACCGCGCCGCCCTGGGACATCCGCATCATCGGCATCAGCATGGAGCGCGGGGATCTGGACGCGCGCATCGAGCGGCGCGCCGACCGCCAATTGGAGTCCGGCTGGATCGACGAGGTCAAAAAACTGCTGGAGCAGGGCTATTTGCCGTCGCTGTCGTCATTCCGCAGCATCGGCTACCGGGAGATAGCCGCGCATATTGACGGTCGAATGTCATTTGATGAGATGCGGCAAGCCATCGTCAGCAAGACGCGCCGGTTTGCGCGGACGCAGTTTGCGTGGTTCCGCGCGGATGATGAGCGGATACAGTGGGAGAGGGGATAACGAGGTATACTCTGGTTATGAATTTCACGAAGATGCACGGCACGGGCAACGATTTCATCGTCGTCGAGGGTGGTCCGGCGGACGCAGACCGCACCGACTGGACGGCGGTGGCGCAGGAGGCGTGCAGCCGCCGGTTTGGCGTTGGCGCGGACGGCATCCTCGTCATTCGCCCCTCGGATGACGCCGCCCTCCGGATGCAGATATTCAACCCGGACGGCTCTGAGGCGGAGATGTGCGGCAACGGCATCCGCTGCGTCACCAAGTACGCGGTGGAGCGCGGGATCGTTGACAGTTCAGCCCTGCGCAACGAGGCCGGTTTGCCCATTGAGACGCTCGGCGGGCTGATGACCGTGTGGCCACAGAACGGCGGCGCATCGGGCGGGATCGAGGCGGTGCGCGTCGGAATGGGCGCCCCGATACTTGAACCCCGCGACATCCCCGTCGCCCTTGACGCCCCCGCGCCCGTCCAGGAACACACCCTTGAGGTTCGCGGGCACACCCTGAGCCTGTCTTTCGTTTCCATGGGCAACCCGCACGCCATCGCGTTCATCGACACGCCCGTCGCGGACTTCCCGCTTGAGACCGTCGGCCCGCTGGTGGAGAACCACCCGCTCTTCCCGGAGCGCGTCAACTTTGAAATCGTCAACGTCAACTCGCGCGAATCCATCAACGTCCGCGTGTGGGAGCGCGGCGCGGGCCTCACCATGGCCTGCGGCACCGGCGCCTGCGCGACAGTCGTTGCGGCCAAGCTGGCAGGATTCGTAGACGACTGCGTGACCGTGGACCTCCCCGGCGGCCCGCTCACCATCGAGTGGGACGGCGGCGCGGACAGCCAGGTCTACATGACCGGCCCCGCCGCAACCGTCTATGCCGGGCGGCTGCTCACGGGCTAGGGCGCTTCGCGCTCTCCGCGCGCGTGTAGGTTCCCGCGAGCCGCGGGGGCAGCGCCGGCCGCTTCATGGTCAGGTACATGTACAGGGAGATACTCGCGAGCAGGCCAAGAGCGAGGAACGCCCAGCGGTATCCTTCCCCGCCGTACACGTCATACATGTAACCGGCAAAGACGGGCGCGAATATGCCGCCCAACGCCGTAAACGTGAATTGCAGGCCAAGGAGCTGCCCGTAAACCTGCCGACCAAAGAGTTCGCCAAGCAGGGCGGATCGGGGCGGGTTCCCCAGGCCAAAGCCCAAGCCGAAGAAGATGGCGAAGAGAAGGGCCGTGATTGGGTCTCGCGCCAGGAAGAGCAGTATGGCGCCGATGATCTGCATTGAGAACGAGACGGAAACGATCTTGCGCTTGTCATACATGTCGGCAAGGATGCCGCCAAGGATGCGCGCCGGGAAACTGGACAGGGGGAGGACCGTCACCAGAACCGTCACCCACCACCTGGAGAAGCCAAACGAGTCCCACAGCACGAACTGGTGAATGATGAACGCGCCGAAGAAGATAAAGCCAAACATATTCGCCACAACGTACTTCCAGTACGTCGTTGTCCGAACCGCCTCCCGCACCGTGAACGTGGTATCCGCATAGCGGTCGTCTTGGTCCATGTCAGCGTATCGCGCCGCCTCTTCCTCGCTCATGCCGTCCGGCCTTAGGCCGTATTTCTCGGGAGCGTCGCGCATCATGAGGCCGAGCGGCAGTCCCACGATGAACGTCGTGATCCCCAGGTAGAACAGCGCATCCCTCCACTCGAAGAGGGCGATGAGGCCCACGATGAGCGGCACAATCAGGGCGCTGACCCCCGCTCCATAGGACACGATGGCCATGGCCGTGCCGCGCCGCCGGATGAACCAGGCGTTCACGGCGGTGTTGACCGTGAGGAACGATCCGAACGCAAGGCCGAGCGCCATCACCGCGAAGGCGACGAAGAAGTGCCAGAGCTCCTGCACGAAGCTCAGTCCGATGAATCCGCAGCCCAGAATGAACATCCCGCCCAGCACGGACTTGCGCGGCCCGAAGCGGTCTGCCGCATAGCCGACAATGGGGCCAAAGAGGCCCTGCTCCATGCGCTGGAACGCGAAGGCGAGCGACGCTACCCACGCGGGCCAGCCGAACTCGTCCAGGATCTCCGCAAAGAACGGTGAGAATCCGTAGAAGAACACGCCCGCCGTGTAGAACAGCACCCCGAAACTGGCAATCGCCAGCCACCACCCGTAGAAGACGCGGTTGGGGTGAATCAGGACCGATAATGCAGCGTTGACGGCAACCTCCGGGCGGACGAGTCTTCACCCGCGAACGGGCGGGGCGATTGATTGTCAGTATAGCCCCGCCGCCCGCGTTGTGCGGCTTATGGCGCGGCGGGCGTCTGCGGCCTGGGGCGCGTGACGGTCAGCGTGAGCGGCACGGAGATGCTCAGTATCGCCGCAACCACCAGGAACCCGACGACGTAGCTTTCGGTGTGGTCGTAGAGCCAGCCGATGGCAATTGGCGACGCGATGGCGGGCAGCGAGGCGAGCCCCTGCTGGATGCCCGCCACGCGCCCGAATATCGCCAGTCCCCAGTACTCCGCCTGGAGCGCGAGCCTCACGGAGGATTGCGAGCCGATGGCGCTGCCCAGCAGGAACCCGGCAAGAATCGTCAGCCAGGGCACGGTGGACACGGGGATCAGCACAATCGCGATCCCCTGAACGGTGATGCCCACGGCCAGCACCACGCGCTTGTCCACGTAGTCGGCCACCGTTCCGGCGATGACGCGAATGGGAATGCTGGACGACGTTTGCCAGGCAAACATGAAGGCGATGAACTGCTTGGAATAGCCGTTTTCCTGGAGGATGAGCGCCTCGAACGTGATGATGGACCAGGACGCGCCGAGCAGCGCGCTGGCGATGACGTACTGCCAATAGCCGCGGCTGCGGAGAACATCCCGCAGTGAAAAATCCGCCTCCGGGAGAACGGCGGCGCGGGACGACGGCGCGGTTTCGCTTCCCGCAGGGTCGCCGCCGTCGGGGGCCATGCCGTAGTCCTGCGGCCTGTTGCGGATGAGGGGAATCAGCAGCATGCCCACCACCCAGAACCCCACGCCCGCGCCAAACAGAACGGAGCGCCACCCGAATTCCGGGATGATCCATGCCCACACGCCCGCCAACAGGCCGGACATCCCCGGCCCCACCAGCATGATGCCGTTCGCGCGGCCCCGGTACCGGCGGAACCACGCGTTGATGGCCGCCGCCGTCACGGTGAACGAGCCCGCGCTGAGGCCGAACGCAAAGACGATGAAGACGCCGTAGTACTGCCAGATATTCTCGATCTGGCTCATCAACATGCAGCCGCCGCCCGCAACGAAATATCCGATGGCGAGCACCTTGCGCGCCCCAAACCTGTCCACGAGATAGCCCGTGAGCGGCGCGCTGATGCCGGACTCCAGCCGCTGGAGCGACGGCCCGATGCCGGCCAATGCTTGAGACCACCCAAAATGCCTGACCATCGCGGCGAAGAAGTTGGAGAAGCCCCAGAAACCGATGCCGTCCGTGTACGCGGCGAGGCCCGTCCCCGCCAGCGTCACCCACCAGCCGTAGAAGACCTGCCGCGGATGCCGCGCGAACATCCACGCCGTCATAACCACCTTCTGCGCCATCATGCCGCCGCGAGCCTCACTTCTTCAGGGGCGCCGCTTGTCGGTCGTGTCATCAGGAGCACCATGATGACGGCAAGCGCCAGGGGAATGACAACCGTCATGAACGCGATGCGGTAATCGTACGTGTCTGCGAGCCAACCCACCACCACGGGAGAGATGAGGCCGCCAATCGCCCCTGCCCCAACCTGCAAGCCCATCAGTGAGCCGAAGATGCCGCGCCCCCAGTAGTCCCCCTGCAATGACAGCCGCGCCGCGTTGCTGCCTCCCCATCCCGTGCCGTAGATCACCTCGAAGATGATCGCCACCCAGATGTTGGCGATGAAGACGAACAGGATGCCCCCCGCCAGTTGAAAGCTCAGCATCGTCGCCACGACAAGCCTCTTGTCGAATCTATCGGCCAGCGCGCCGGAAAAGAAACGCATCGGGATGCTCGCGACCGTGAAGACAACGACCATCGCGCCCGCCGTCTCCATGGAAAAGCCGTAGCTGACGAGCGCGGGAATATGATGCACGACCATCGCCGTGATGGCCACTTGCTGCATTGAGAGAGCGGCGACATACAGCAAGTATGACCGACTCAGCAGGATTGAGCGCACCGCTCCGGGGGAAGGCTCGGCCGTCTCTCCGGGTTGCCCTGGTTCAGCGCTGTCCGCCTCCGGCGGATCGCCGTCCATACGCAGGCCGTAGTGCTCCGGTCGCCGCCTGAGAACCATCGCGAGCGGGATGCACGTTATCCACGTGCCGATGCCGGTGAACAGCGCGGCGTCGCGCCAGCCGTACTCGCGTATCAGGACAACAAGCAGCGCCGTGATGATGCCCGCAAAGCCCGGGCCCATGAACGTCAGGCCCAGCGCCTTGCCGCGGTTGCGCAGGAACCAGTTGCTGACGGCAGTCGCCACCATCACGTAGGATGTCGCGCCCATGCCGCTGCCGATGAGGATGAACGCAACGTAGTAGTGCCAGGCGTGCTCGACGCGGCTCAGCACGATGAATCCCGCCCCGCCGCTGAACATCGCCGCCGCCGTCACCAGGCGGGGCCCGAATCGGTCCGTGAGCGCCCCGATAGTCGGACTCAGGATCGCCGTAAACACGGCCATCATTGCGGGGCCGCGTGAGACCTGCTCGCGCGTCCAGTTCAGATCGAGTCGGATGCTGTCGAAGAACGCGCTGAACCCAAAGAAGCTGACGCCCGTCGTATAGAACATCAAATAAAGCCCGGACAGCGCCATCCACCACCCATAAAAAAGCCGCGGACGCCGCCGCCGCGTCCCTGAAACATCGGCAGTCATGACACGGCCTGCGGGGCGCTCTCAGCAGGAGCGTTTTGGTGTTGGGGGCGCTTCATCAGGAAGATGAGGAGGAGGGCGATGGCGAGCAGAAACACTGCAAGGAATGGTGGCCAATTGAGGGAGGATTCCTCGAACATGAAGTGGATCAAGCTGGTCATCAGGATATATCCGCAAAGTGTGCCGCCTGTCAAAGCGCCCAGCATCAATCCGAAGTGGCGCCTACCATAGTACTCGGTCAACAGGAGGACGATCGGAACACAGAGAGTTCCAACACCAGTACCCGCCGCAACAGAAAACGCCACAACGTTCCAACCCTCGACGTCAATGGCCACGATGACTACACAGGCTGCCTGGGCAACGATTGTGCCAAGCGCCACTCGCCGCCCCCCAAAGCGGTCAGCTAGCACTCCCGTCAGCAACAAGGCGGCTACACCGGGCAATACGACCCCCAGTGGTGTCTCGCTGAACGGCACGGCCGCCAATCGCAATGGAGAGAACAGCGGAAAGTAGCTCCAGGACAGCCCATTGACGGCAAGATGCAGCAATAGGACGGCGCTCGCTTGGCAAACGCATGCCGCAAGGAGGGCGAGGTACGACCGGTGAAGCAGGATGGAGTGCAGCGGCAACCATGCGTCAAGAACAAACGCCTGACTCCTCAGTAGGAAGAAAAGTAGAACACCTAGCATCGGCAGAGCCAGTGCGAGATCCGGAGACAGGGGGGCGCCTCTTTCCAGGTCGACCGTGAACGGCCAAGTGAATCTCTGGATAAGTCCGGATCCGCTCACGTCAGCAACCAGTTGAGCGAGGGACAGGGCTGCGAACAGCAGGCCGTACACAATGCCCAGATGTCGCTTGAACCACGCTGTAGCAGCCTTCGCAAACGTAATGTGCAGTACGCCGGGCAAGACTGCCAGTATCACGATCCAGGCAAGATACAAAGACCATATCTGGCTGGAGAACGTCGCCAACACCAGCAGGAGCGGCAGTGCCACAAGAACTGGCACAACGATGGCTGGGACAGGGAATCGGTCTACAAGATGGCCGACCACAGGGGCCAGTACGACTATCAGGCCGCCGTAAAGATAGACACTGAACGTTCGAGAAAAGCCTTCAAGGCGTGCCAACTCCAACTCTAGAATGAATCTGGTGTCTCCTTGCAGAGCAGTCGCAATAAGAATCAAAAGAAACCCCGCCAGCACGATCCACCACCCGTAGTAAATCTGGCGCGGTATCAGCGGCGCGGACGGCTCTCTGTCTTGCTCATTCATGCCCCATGCTAGGCGCGAGCGCGCACCAAACACAAACGTAAGGGCGGTTCGCGAACCGCCCTACTTGCCCTTACCCATTAAAATAGAATGCGGAGGATGTGAGACTCGGGGGGGAGTTAACAGTCATGCAGCAAGAACTGCGTCTCACGACGGAAGTTCTGCCGGGTGGGAAAATCGAGGTGGCAAGCCCCGATTTGACGGCAGGCGACGTCGTGGACATCACGATAGCCCGTGCCGATGAGGCGCATCGATCGCGCAAACGGTCGATTGTGAAAATCGTGGCCGAGGCTCCCGGCCAGGTCATGTTCAAGTCCATCAACAAATCGGGCGAGTACGTCGTCGAATAGTCTCCCCCGCAGGCGGCGGGTTGCTACAATGGGCGTGTCAGGTTGCCCAGCGTTCACCGTATTGCACGGAGGAGACCCAGCCGAATATGCCACTACCAGAGCAGGCTCGCCGCGTCGCCCAACTGCCCCCGTACCTCTTCGTGGAAGTCACGCGCAAGATCAATGAGAAACGCGCACAAGGCGAGGACGTTATCTCGCTCGCCATCGGCGATCCCGACCTCCCCTCCGCGCCCCACGTGATCAGCGCGCTCGTCACGTCGCTGGAGGATGTGGCGAATCACCGCTACCCGGAATCCGACGGCCTGCCCGCCTTCCGCCGCTCCGTCGCGGGCTGGTACGAGAAAAGGTTCGGCGTAGAGTTCGACCCCGATACGGAGGTTCTCCCCACCATCGGCTCCAAGGAGGGCATCGCCCACATCGCGTGGTGCTACCTGGATCCCGGCGACATCGCCCTCGTGCCCGACCCCGGCTACCCCGTCTACAGCGTCGGCACGATGCTTGCGGGCGGCGAGTCGTACTACATGCCGCTCCACCGCGAGACCGGCTTCCTGCCGGACCTCGACGCCATCCCGGAGGACATCGCCCGAAAGGCCAAGCTGCTGTGGATCAACTACCCGAACAACCCCACGGCTGCCGTCGCAGAGCTTGATTTCTACGAGCGCGTCGTGGAGTTCGCCAAGAAATATGACATCGTCGTCTGCCATGACGGCCCCTACACGGAGGTCGCGTTTGACGGCTACAAGCCCGTGAGCTTCATGCAGGTGGAGGGCGCAAAGGACGTGGGCATCGAGTTCCACTCCCTGTCCAAGTCGTACAACATGACCGGCTGGCGCATCGGCATGACCGTTGGCAACGCAGAGGTCACCAACGCCCTCATGCGCATAAAGTCGAACGTTGACTCCGGCGTGTTCCAGGCCGTGCAGCTTGCGGGCATCGCCGCGATCGAGGGCCCGCAGGACATTATTGACCACCATAACGCCGTCTACCAGGCGCGCCGCGACAAGCTGATTCCCGTGCTGCGCCAATTGGGGCTGGAGGTCGATCCGCCCAAGGCGAGCCTGTACGTCTGGGCCAAACTGCCGGACGGCGCGCTGTCCGGGGATTTCGCATCGCGTCTCATCGAAGAGGCGAACGTGGTTGTGACCCCCGGGCGCGGCTACGGCGAGGCGGGCGAAGGATACATCCGCTGCTCGCTCACCGTCGGGGACGACGCCCTCGACCGCGCGCTGGAACGGCTGAGCAGCGTCAACGTCTCCAATCTGCTCTAGGAAGAACGCAAGCATGACGCAGGCGAGCGAGGCGACGGCGGGCGTCAGCCCGTTTACCCCAGACGAGGAGCGCGTGATCCTCGTCCTGGCACAAGCGGACCGCTCCCTGACTCTGCCGGAATTGTCGGCGCGCCTTGAGACCCCGGACGAAGACTTGCACGAGGCGATGCGTTCCCTTTATCGCCGCCATTTCCTGCTGGTATCGCGCGGCATCGGGCAGATCGAGGACACCTATCTGCTCTCACAGCCCGCCCGCGCCTATGCCCGCCTTTCTCTCCTCCCGGACGCGCCGCGCGCTCTGCCAATCGATGCGCGCAAGCCGGCGGCTAAAGACTCGCGTTGAACGCGAACCAGTTCACCCACCAATACCAGGTGATATACCCCCCCGCGCCAATCAGCATCACCGGACTCGCCCACTCCACAACCGGCATCGCCCGCCGGATCACCACGCGGATAAGGTCCTTGAAGACCGCCGCCCCCAGCGTCAGCCCAATCAGTCCCACGCCCATCCCCGCGCCGTAGATCAGGAACATGATGAACGCCGCATAGCCGCCGATGACCTGCCCCTGCGCGAGAATCGCCAGGAAAATGGGAAACGTGCAGCTCAGCGTTGCCAGCGCGTACGCCAGCCCGAACAGGAAGACGGACGCCAACCCCCTGCTCCCAGTCCCCCAGTTCACGCCAATGGCCGGTATGAGTGAGATTGAGCGCTTGTTGACCAGCATGAACACGACCATGTACGCGCCCAGCAGGATGAGCGCGATGCCGACGATGCTTGCGGCATAGGGAATGACGTCGCGCAGGATGGTTCCCACCGCGCTCCACACCACGCCGAACGCGCCGAACAGGAACAGGAACGCGAGCGCCGCCGTGCCTCCGACGAGCATCGCCTGGCCGAGCCGCAGCGCAATGCGCCGCTCCTCGTACCCCTCCTCGCGCGAGCCGATGTAGTAGCCGATGTACGCGGGCAGCATTGCCACGCCGCACGGGCTGGCCAGCGCGACGAAACCGGCGCTGAACGCAAAGGCAAACGGAAGACTGAGCATCGTGGTTGGCGCCGGCCGTTCTCGGCGGTTGCAGCCGGGACGGTGAGGCTAGGCGGTTGCGGCCTCCTGGTCGATGACGGCGCACGACAGCAGCCGCTCCGCGGTTTCCGTCAGCATCGCGTCACCGAGTGACAGGATGTCCCGCACGCGCTGGTCCGTCACCGAATAGAAGACGTTGCGGCCCCGCCGGTCCGCGTCCACGAAACCGCACCAGCGGAGACAGGCAAGGTGGCTGGAAACGCGGCCCTGCGGCGCTCCCAGCATCTCCACGAGTTCCGAGACGCTGCGCTCCGACTCCAGCAGGATGTGGAGGATCCGGAGCCGCGTCGGGTCTCCAAGTCCGCGGAAGAATCGGGCCGCCGCCTCAGCGCCGGAGGACGCGGCAAGCATGGGGCCCGTTGGCGTGAGTGACAGTACGTGCATTGCGCTCATTCGATAAGACCGTCCATTCCCTGCTCTGTGGATTCCCTTAAACTATATCGTATGTCACGGGGCGAGTTCGTCCGTACAATTGAGAGCACATGCACGCTCCAACTCTTTCCCCGGTTGCCGCTCGGCCTTTAGCAGCCGCCCTGTTCGCGGCGGTCATTGCGGTCGTGCTCGTAACCGCCTGCGCCGCCGAGCCAACGCCGACTCCCACACCCGAACCCACGGCGACAAGCACGCCGACGGCGACGCCCGCCCCAACCGCAACCCCGTTTATCGCGTCCTCGCACACGCCCCGCCCAATCAGTCTGCCTGCGGACGAAGCCTCCCATGACAATGCCGTCGAGTGGTGGTACTACAGCGGCGCGCTGGAAGACGAGAATGACGCCGGCTACGGATTCCACTTCGTCGTCTTCCAGGCGCGCGACCCGGAGACGGGCAACGTCGGATACATGGCGCACGCCTCCGTGTTTGAGGTGGACGCGGGAGAGCGGGAGCAGGACGTGCGGTTCGGCCTCGAGCCCCAGCCGCAGCCGGAAGCGGGATTCGCGTTCACATTTAGCGACTGGACGGCGAGCGGCGGCGACGGCACGCACACGTTCGCGGCGTCCACGGAGTCATACGCGTTCGATCTCACCGTGGAGGCCATGAAACCCGCCGCCTTGCACAACGAGGGCACAGGCTACCTTGAGGCGCTGAACGGGTGGACGTACTACTACAGTTGGACGTCGATGCGCGTGTCCGGGACGCTGCGCGTGGGCGGTAACGAGCACGACGTGACGGGCCACGCGTGGATGGATCACCAGTGGGGCGACTTTGTCGTCAGCGGATACCCGAGCGGCTGGCAGTGGTTCTCCGTCGTGATGGCAAACGGCCATGAGTTGATGGTGGCAGAGGCGCGGGAGGCCGACGGTGAAACCGTCGTCTACGGCACGCTCATCGACCCTGAAGGGGTGACAACGCACATCGACGACGAGGACATCACCATAGACGTGCTGGGCAGTTGGAGCAGCCCGCACACAGGCGGCGAATACCCCGCCGGATGGGAAATCCAAATCCCTCGCCACGAGATCGCAATGACGCTGACGCCCATGCTGGACGACCAGGAGTTCACGCTCGCATTCCCACCCAACACCATCTACTGGGAGGGCCTAGTAGAAACCGCAATCATCTTCGAAGGAGCCCCCCTAAACGGAAGCAACTACGGCTACGTAGAGCTCGTAGGCTACATCCCGCCCCCCACGACATGAATTACATTCTGAGCGCAGCGAAGAATCCCTCGACGTCTATTCGTCCTCCACTCCATACGCCCGGCAACTCGCCCCCCACCGCTCAGAATGTCGCTGCGTCAGCCCCTCAAAATTCCCCGAAAACTCCGGCGTATCAATAGCATCAGTCGTCATCACGTAAGCGTCCTCCCCGTTGTCCGAGTAATACCGTTTGCGCCGCCCAACGATCTTGAACCCGTACTTCTTGTAGAGATTCTGCGCGATTTCATTGGACACACGGACCTCCAACGTCACGGCGCGGCAGTTCAGCAGCTTGCTTGCCTCCACCGCGCCGATGATGAGCAGTTCCCCGATCCCCTGCCCGCGATGGGATTGGCGCACGCCCACGCTCGTCACGTGCCCCTCGTCGATGACGGCCCACAGGCCGAGATACCCGGCGATCAGTTCCCCGGTTGGGGGCGTCGCGTCCGCGTCCCCGCCGAAGAGCCGCCTGACCGCGCCGGTGATCCCTCCGCCGCGCCGCCGCCCGCCGCCTCCCGTCCTCTCCGTGGGCGGCAAATCATTCTTGCGGGCATAATCGTCATATGCCGCGTCAGGGGAGGCCGCCACCAGGTAATGCGCGTACCGGCGTTCACGGAGGTCGCGCCGGAACGGCGGCGTGTGCCTGTTCTCCGGGAATGCGTCGCGGTCTATTTGGGCGGCCTGAATGATGTCGCCCTCATGCATGGGGCGAAGCAGCCAGGGCATTGCATCGAACGCGTTGTTGTCCGTCATTGGTCTCTCGTCGCCTGCAAAGAGGATAAAGTGAAACAGCCCACAGCGGGCAGCTAACCTGCAGAGGAACCCAATCGTTATCTGGATGTAGTGGATGAATCAGGAACCGGCGCGCATTCACTCGGGGGCGGAAACGCCACCGGCGAACGATGACGTTGCGGCCATCGTCCGCCAGGCGCAGAACGGAGAGGCGGCGGCGTTTGGGCAGCTCTATGAAATCTATTCCGACAGGGTCTTTCGATACATCGCCTACCGCGTAGACAGCGACGCGGACGCGGAAGACATCACCGAGGATGTGTTCATTCGCATGTTAGAGGCAATCGGCTCATTCAAGTGGCGCGACGTGCCCTTCTCCGCATGGCTCATGCGCATCGCCCACAACCGGGTCATCGACCACTACCGCCGCAGCCGCCTCCGCACGGCACGGCCTCTCGATGACGCGCCGCCGCTTCCCTCCCGTGATCGAGACCCGCAGGAAAGGGTGGACGTCTTCTCGGACCTCCAAGAGCTGCGAGCGGCGATGGCCGGACTGACAGACCTGCAGCGGCAGGTGATCTCCCTCCGGTTCGGCTCGGACCTGTCAATCGCTGAGACGGCGAAAGCGATGAGCCGCAATGAGGGTGCGGTCAAGGCGCTCCAGCACAGCGCCATTCGCGCGCTCCGCCGCCTGATGCCGCCGCGAGATTCACAAGGCGGGACGCAAAAATGAACATGCCGCAGCCGCCTGACGACCCTGCCCTTTCGGACGCCGTGAATGACTGCCTTGACGCGCTCCGCCAGGGCGACTCCATAGATAACTGCCTGGGCCGTTACCCGGACATCGCGGACGAACTGCGCCCACTGCTCGCCGCCGCAACCGCAATGGCGGGCGTGGCGCCAATCCGTGACGACGCCGCGCGGCGCATTGCCCACGCGCGCTTTGAGGGCGCAGTGCGGCATCACCTTTCCACAAACCGCCGTGGCGCATCCGGTCGATTCTCGTTCCGCGATTGGTGGAACAGCCGTGCCTCCGGCTGGTCGCGCGTGTGGGCCGTTGGATTTACCGCTGTCGCGCTGTTCGCCGTCCTCAGCACGGGCGCGGCCTACGCCTCCACCAACGCAATGCCGGACAGCCCCCTCTACCCCGTCAAACGCGCCACGGAGCACGCCCGCCTCGCCATCACGTTCTCGGACGACAGCCGCGCCATCTACCACCTGGAACTCATTGAGAGGCGCACGCTGGAACTGGCCGCCGTGGCCGAGACCGGCGATACGGAACAGGTTGCCAAGATAAGCCGCGACGTGCTCAAGAACATCGAATTCGCGCGCGTTGAGGCTGGAGTCGATACCTCCGCTGATTCGCTCCAACAGCAGGACGCGGCGCCGCAAGCCGAAATCGCCATCGAATCAATCGAAATAGAAATGGCGCCCCAATCGCAGCCAACGGTCGACGGCGAACCCGGCCCTGCCTCCCCCTCGCTGGAGATCGTGGAAACCGCGGATAATCCCCGGCTGCGCGCCTATATCGAGGCAGAACGAGCCACCGCCGCCCGCGCCTACGCCACCCTCCAGATCGCGCACCAGCTTGCGCCGCCGGAGGGGCGCGCCCACGTCCTGAACGCGCTCACGCTGGCGGAGCAGCGGTACCGCCAAACACGCTACCCCGGCGAGCCCGCGCCAATCTCGCGCACCGTCTTCGCCCAGGGAATCGTGCGGATCAACGATGGCGTGATGACGATGGGCGGCAGCCTGGCTTTCGAAATCGCGCGCAATGCCCTTGGCAACCGCCCGCCGCACGACGGCGACTTTGCAACCGTCGGCGGCTACGTGCGAGATGACGGCGTACTGCTCGTGCTGCGCCTCTACGCGCTTGAAGTGGACGGGGTGGCCGAAGACCGTATCTGGCTCCAGGCGGAAACACTCGGACGCAGCGACGAGCACATCTTCATACCGGGATTCAACGTCACCCCCCACGATTGGTCTCAGATCAGCCAGCCCTCAAACCAGGACGGCCGCTGGCTCTACGTCTACGGAACGCTCACAGACAACGGCGCAGTCGCCGGCGAAGACGTCCACCTCATCGGCAACGGCCCCACCACATTCCCCCTGCCCTAACCCCCATCTGTCATTCTGAGCGCAGCGAAGAATCTTCCCCCGCCCTAACCCCAACTCGCGTTATACTTTGATGTTATGAACCGTCCCGCCCAAAAGTCGGGCGTTTGGTATAACGTTCGGATCTTCCTGCGACTGCAGACGTTCCTCCTGCCGTATTGGCGTCGGGCAGCGCTCACGTACGTCCTGCTGTTCATCTCCAGCGCCAGCGCCCTCGTCATCCCGTGGCTCTTTGGACAGGCAGTCGACCGACTCGTCGAGCAGGCGTCCGTCGGCACGATCCTCACAGTCGCAGGCTGGATCCTGGTTGCCGCCGTCATCCGCGGCGCCACGTCCTACGGCCAGAGCTATTTCAGCCAGGCCGTCTCCCAGCACGTGGCCTACGACCTGCGCAACGCTATGTACGACCGGTTCCAGCGGCAGAGCTTCTCGTTCTTCGATACGTCACGGACAGCGGAACTAATGTCGCGGGCGACGGCGGACGTGGAGTCCGTGCGGATGCTGATGAGTTTCGCCCTGGTTCGCATCGTGCAGATCGCCGTCCTCCTCCTGATGGTCACCGTCGTCCTCCTACAATCAAACTGGCAGCTTGCGCTTGTCACGCTGGCCGTCCTGCCGTTCATCGCCTACCGCACAACGCGGACAAGCCGCCGCCTCCGCCCCGTCTGGCTCTCCGTCCAGCAGGAAATGGCGCACCTGAGCACCGTCCTCCAGGAAAGCCTCTCCGGAATGCGCGTGGTCAAGGCGTTCGGGCGCGAAAAAGAGGAGACGGAGCGTTTCAACAAGCAGGCGCACGTGCTCTACGAGCGCAACATCACGGCCAACGACGAGCAGGCCCTCAACACGTCGCTGATGACGTTCTCCGTGTACTTTGCCGCCGGCATCCAGCTCCTGTTCGGCGGGTACATGGTCATGCAGGGCGACATCACGCCCGGCGACCTGACCGCCTTCCTCTTCTACCTGCTGACCATTACCGTCTACATCCGCATGATCGGCTGGCTAGGCAACCAGCTTTCCCGCGCCGTCGCCTCCGGCGAGCGCATCTTCGAGATACTGGATGCCCGCCCGGAGGTGCGCGAGAAGCCGGACGCCGCGGACAACACCGTCGTCGCCGGCCGGATCGCGTTCAACACCGTGTCGTTCGGGTACGGCGGGCGGGATGACGTGCTCCAGGACGTAACGTTCATGGCCGAGCCGGGGCAGGTCATCGCTGTGGTCGGAGCGACGGGAAGCGGCAAGACAACCCTCGTCAGCCTCATTCCGAGATTCTACGACCCGACGCGCGGGGCGGTCGTCATCGACGGCGTGGACGTGCGCAACATGACGCTGGATCACCTGCGCGGCTCGATCGGCCTCGTGCAGCAGGACGTTTTCCTGTTCTCCGCAACCATTCGCGACAACATCGCCTACGGAGCGCCCGGGGCGCCGGATGAGGAGATCATCGCTGCGGCAAGCGCCGCGCGCCTCGACAGCTTCATCCGCAGCCTGCCGGACCAATACGACACGTGGGTCGGCGAGCGCGGCATCAACCTCTCCGGCGGGCAGCGGCAGCGGCTCGCCATCGCCCGCACCCTGCTGCTCGACCCGCGCATCCTGATCCTGGACGACTCCTTATCCAGCGTGGACGCGGAAACAGAGCGACTGATCCAGCAGGCGCTCGACCGCGTGATGGAAGGGCGCACCACGATTGTCGTCGCCCAGCGGTTGGCCAGCGTTCTGCGCGCCGACCAGATACTCGTGCTGGACGAGGGCCGCATCGTGCAGCGCGGCACGCACGCCGAACTTATCGCATATCCGGGGCACTACCGGCAGATCTACGAGCTGCAGCTTCGCCACCAGGAAGAGGCATATGAGGCCGCGCCGGATGGGATGCCAGTCGGGGGGGCGCGGCCATGATGGGCGGCGGGGGCGGCGGATTCGGCAGCTACGACGGCTGGGACGACGAGAATCTCGGCGCGGTCTATGACCGGCGCATTGCCATAAGGCTGATCCCGTACATCGCGCAATTCAAGCTCTGGGCCGCGATTGCCGTCGTCGGCATGTTGGCCGCGACGTTCAGCAGCGTCGCAATGCCCCTGTTCATCGGCCTCACCGTTGACACGGCCATCGCCACCGGCAACACGGCGCGGCTGGCATGGATGGCGGGGCTGTTCTTCGTGCTTGTCGTCATCAATGCCATCGGCCTGTGGCTCCAGTCCCCGCTACATGGCCAAGGTGGCCGCACGCGATGCTGGTCAACATCCGCACGCAGCTCTTCGGCCACCTCCAAAAGCAATCGCTTGGCTTCTATGACAAGCAGCAGGTGGGGCGGCTCATGTCCCGCGTCGTGAGCGACGTCGAGCAGATCCAGCAGGTCATGACGGGCGGCGTCATCGGCACGCTCAGCGATGTTCTCACCCTGGTCGGCATCGTCGTCATCATGTTCGTCATGGACTGGTCGCTTGCGTCGGTCACGCTCAGCGTCGTCCCCGCCCTGATCATCATCTCCATCTTCTGGCAGAGGCGCGCCCGGGTGGCGTTCCTGCGCGTGCGCCGCGCCATTTCCGTCGTGAACGGGAGCCTGCAGGAGAACGTGTCCGGCGTGCGCGTCGTTCAGAGCATGAACCGCGAGGACGAGAACATGCGCCGCTTTGACCGGATCAACCACGACCACCTTGACGCCAACCTGCGCGCCTCACGGCTGACCGCCGGCATGTTCCCATTGGTCGAGATCATGGTCGGCATCTCCATGGCGGTGGTAATCATCTACGGCGGATGGCAGGTCCTGCAGGGCGCGCTGACGGTGGGTTTCCTGGTCGCGTTCACCTTGTGGGTGCAGCGGTTCTTTGATCCCATCCGCAACATCACCATGCAGTACACGGAACTCCAACGCGCCATGG